>JAWBTQ010000001.1:0-244141 GCA_038841535.1 Sulfolobales archaeon
CGCGCTATCACCCCTTCAGCAGTTATCATGGAGGTACTTATGTACGGGGTTCAGCTCTGATATAGGTTTGTATTTGTTGGTTTCGTTGCCTCATCTCTTTTCCCCTGCATCAGTCTTGGGTCTGCACCACCCTTAGGGGCTTTCAGGGGCACCCCTAGACCCCCACATCTTGAGTATCTCGGGGAGAGCCCCTAGGGAGCTCTCAACCCCTCATCGAACTATCCCCACACACTACTACACATAGAGTACTTAAGAGTTTCCATCCACATAAACAAATATGAAGAGATGTGAAACCCGAAACAGTTGCTTTAGGCACACCAATACGAGCGCTGTGCTGAGAGTAAAAGTGTGTGCTAGCAGGGAGTCAGCTAGTATACTCTTTAGCTGCGGAAGCTAGCCCCTAGAAGGGTTAAGCTTGTATACTACTGAGAGAAGGTTAAGCTAGAACGATATGTCTTACTCTTACTTTACTCGTCTTTAGACCGTTTTCTTCTAGGTATCTAAGTAAAGCGCGTCTTATGATTTCCGATCTACTGAGACCCGAGTTCTTAGCTGCCGAGTCTAAAGCATTTAAGAGAGAATCATCAATCTTCAATGATATAACTTTCAGCTTGACTCACCAATATTCCCTGAGAACGGTAGCTTATAATCACGGGAAGTTTTTAGTTGATATGTACGAGTGCTTTGAGATTAGTACATATAGACAGATAATTTTATAAACCTCTATTAGTACTACTCTTGGAGGGTTCGTACATTCCGACAGTCCACATATCGCTCCCCGAAGGTGTGTATGAGGAACTTAGGAGAGTGGCTACAAGCATGGGAATTCAGATAACGGACCTCATTAAAATGTATATAAGGTTGGGACTTCAAGATTCCCTCATGTCTGAGCACCGTATGCTGTACTCAGATAGCACCAGGGAGATATCTAATAGACTCGTTTACATAGAGGGTAAGCTGGCTTTATTAGATGAAACCCTCAGAGAAACCTTGAGAAAGCTTCAAGAAGTCGAGGAAAGAGTTAGGGAACTGGAATCCCCCATACCGTCAGCGGTTTTAAAGAGAACTGGAGGTAAACTTAAATAACTAGGTAGATAACTTAGTTTTGGTCCTACTAAGTGCCCCGAGTCGCGGGGTTCGATGAAGTAGGAAGGGCCACCCCCGGCCCTTTTCTTTACCTACTCTCTTCTTAAGGTTTCATAGCAAGACTCAAAGCTAGGGCAGCTGTCTTCTCTATATCTCTGCGGAATGTTCATAATCTTTTTGCTCTGATTCTATTCGTAGTGATGTGTTGGTTTGTTGTGTGACTCTGGTAGTGATGTGAGTACTGCTCTAGCTACCTGAGAATGACTAAATAGCAGACCTAGGTATGAGCTTTGTTTCACTGGGTTCGACAACCACTTATGAACTACGTAGATACATAGGTCCGCGCAGGAGAAATAGAAGTCCCATAGCACGAAAGAATACCAAAAGAACGAAGATCTAGGAAAAATCGATAATAGGTGGCTGAATAGTGCTTCAAGCTGTGTGTTGGTTTAAACTGGATACACTACTGCTTTCCTCTGTCTATCCCAGGTCTGTAGAGTGTCTAGATTTTATATGATTGTCCACCCAATTATAGTGGACGATTCCCGTGGATGTTGAGTCTAGGTTGAGGTTAGTACTTAGGGATACTGAAGAAGTTGTAACTGTAGATGAGCTTAAAGACCTGCTAGAGGCTGGTGGCGGTAAGGGGTACTTAGGCTTTGAGCCTAGTGGTTTGTTTCATGTAGGGTGGCTTATCTGGGCCTATAAGTTCAAAGAGCTCGTGGACGCAGGTTTTAGAATGGTTTTACTGGCTGCGACTTGGCATGCTTGGATAAACGACAAACTCGGAGGTGACCTAGACCTAATAAGAGCAGCGGCTAATCACGTAGTAGACATTCTTAATGCGATAGGCTTGGAGGGGCGGTTTGAGGTAGTGTATGCTGAAGACTTAGTTGATAGCAGAGAGTACTGGGCGATGTTGCTTAAGGTAGCTAAGTCTACTTCTATCGCTAGAGTTAGGAGGGCACTCACTATCATGGGTAGAAGAGCGGATGAAGCAGAGTCAGACTTCTCGAAGCTAGTATACCCACTCATGCAGGTTACAGACATATTCGAACTAGACGTAGACGTGGCCCTAGGTGGGATTGACCAGAGGAAGGCCCACATGCTAGCGAGAGATGTAGCAGAGAAGCTCAGTAGGAAAAAGGTGGTCGCAGTCCACACTCCACTTCTGCCATCACTTCAGGGGGTCTCTAAAATGGAAGTAAAGACCCTACCAAGGGACGAGATGATGTCAGAGATTAAGATGAGCAAGTCTAAGC
The DNA here is from genome assembly GCA_038841535.1 of Sulfolobales archaeon. GTDB lineage: Archaea > Thermoproteota > Thermoprotei_A > Sulfolobales > NBVN01 > DRZP01. The sequence continues at coordinate 2,349 of JAWBTQ010000001.1, forward strand.
CGGAGTCAGCGATATTCGTTATAGACTCAGACGAAGAAATCAAGGCGAAGATAATGAGAGCGTATTGTCCTCCCAGAGAAGCTGAAGGAAACCCAGTGCTGGGGATAGCGAAGCACATAGTGTTTAGAGGTAGTGAAGTGGAGTTTCGAATTGAGAGACCGAGTAAGTATGGGGGGCCGGCTACGTACTGGAGGTATGAGGAGCTAGAAAGAGACTACGTCGATGGCAAGATCCATCCAGTGGACCTAAAGAGCTCTGTGGCTGAGTACTTAGCAAAGAAAGTCATAGGGCCGCTACGGAGCTACGCTATGAGACCGGATCGAGAGGAGTTACTCAGAAAAATAGGTGTCGCAGTTACGAGATAGGTTAAGTCATGCTTAACAGGTAGACTTTAGTCTTCACTATTGGCTGAAGGTCTTCAGGAGTTACCACTAGCTCGTTGGTTTGCATGCTCACTACTTCATATACGTCCCTCACGATGTCTACGAATATATCTACTGGCTGAAGTGGTAGATTCATACCCTTAACCCAGTAGTGCATGGGTACAGTAACCTTAGGCTCAACAATCTTCACTACTTCGAAAGCCTCTCTAGGGTCTATAGTGAATGTTCCACCTACTGGAACAAATAAGACGTCTACTGGCTTAAGCTCTAAGGCCGTGCCCTCGTCGAAAACGTGCCCTAAGTCACCTAAGTGAAGTACTCTTACTCCATCAACTTCGACTTTATAAACTACTACCTCACCCCGCCTCTTACCTTTGACCTTGTCGTGGTAGAGCTTGATGCCTCTAGCCTTATGCCGCCCACCCACCAAGAACTCACCCTCTCTCATGGAGTATTTTTCAGCAGCAGGCTTCGCCACTATATTATACGCGTTGTGGTCGAAGTGTTCGTGGGTTATGAGGACGGCATCGGCTTTGAAGCTGGGTGGCTTTATGCCAAGACTGTACCCGTCGTGCGGGTCGATAGCTATAGTAAACCCGTCGTGGTCTATAAGCTCAAAACATGCGTGGCCGTGCCACCTAATAATCAAGTTCTCCACCAAGTACTTATACTATGGTAAAGTAATAAAGCTTCCTCATGAGGCTTTGCAGTAGCTTATTTACTGTATAGTAAACGTCTTGGGGGCATCATGGTGCTCGGTGTTAACGTAGTCCAGGCTATCGGCAGGTCGACGTATATGTTGATAAGAGTTAAGGGTGTCCTTGTAAGCAAGAAGTCTAGATACCAACAGATCGATGTGGTTGATACGGAGGAGTTCGGGAGGGTTCTCGTATTAGATGGTCTCGTGCAGAGTGCCGAAGTCGATGAGTTCTACTACCACGAATCACTCGTACATCCAGCAATGATTCTCCACCCTAACCCTCAAAAGGTTTTAATACTCGGGGGTGGCGAGGGTGCCACCCTCCGCGAGGTTCTAAAGCACAACACTGTTGAGAGAGCAGTTATGGTGGATATAGATGAAGAAGTCGTTAAAGTATCGCGAGATTACCTTACTAGCTGGCATTCAGGTGCGTTCGACAATCCAAGATCTACTATAGTCATAGAGGACGGAAGAACCTTCGTCGAGGGATTGAAGGAAAGGTTCGACGTGATTGTAATGGATCTCACGGACCCCTACGGACCCGAGATAGCTCAAGCTCTATACCGAGAAGAGTTTATCGAGAGACTACATGAGGTTCTCACTGATGATGGAGTTCTATCGACGCAGGCGGGGACCTCCTTCTTCTACCCAGAAGAGTACGATGAATTACACCGGACTCTATCAAAAGCTTTCAAGAAAGTTGCATCATTTTCTGTCTGGATACCGTCATTTGGTTACTCCTGTAACTTCATAGTAGCATCTAAGACTAAGGGACTTAGCGAGATCACTGAGGATGAAGTAGACAGAACGCTTAAGGTTAGGGGGGTCACTACGAAGTTCATTAGTGGGAAGGTTATTAGGGCGCTACTCGATCTTCCCAGGTACCGCAAGTACTACGTCGAGTAGAGCTTAAGGTACGATGCTCTTAATGAGCGACTCCAGCTCCTTCATGTTCGAAACATAAACAAGGTTAGTGCTGTTTAGCAACTTACTGCACTCGATTAGAGTACTACTTAAGGCTACCGGGTACCCGACTACTTCAAAAGCACTGCAATCCCACTCACTATCTCCCACGTACATAGTCTCAAGTAGACTAATACTATGCTTTCTAGTTATTTCCTTGATTACCTCACCCTTCTTGAGGGGATTAACTACCTCTATACCCTGGGGTAGCAGCCTGCCTTCTTCATCGCAAAGCAGTTTGTTTGCGTAAACCTCGTCTATACCTAAGTTGCTAGCTACTCTAGTAGCAAGGTACTCAATTCCAGCACTTACTATAGCTGTTCTCACTCCCCTGATCTTAAGGTAGGCTACAACCTCTCGAGCACCTTCAGCGATCTCTACTTTCTCAAAGGCTTCAGCAACCTCTCGGCAAAGCACGGTACCGCGGGCTCTTATTATGCTCTCTAGATCTAGCTTCATCCAGTCTGAGTACGTTATTAAACCGCGCTCAAAGTCCTTTGAGTAGCTTGCTTTGTTGATTAGCTCGTATGTACCGAAGACCTTGTGTAAGTAACCCCACGAAGACCTCTCTAAGACTAGAACCCCATCTAGGTCGAAAACAGCTAGCTTCAGCTTTCCCGACATCGAGCCGCTACCTCCTCTATAATGCTTTTAAATAGAGACTCTATAGCTTCTCTACTGACTCCAGCTAAGACTAACCTGCTTAGCAAGCGGGAGACTAGGTCTGCTAACTCTAGTACATGTCTACCAGTAGCTTCGCGCTCTAGATGGTCTACGTACTCAGGAGGATACGCAAAGAAGTCTCCTGAAACCCTCAACCCGAGCACTCTACACTTAAAGTCAGCATTCAGTTCAACCGTAAAAACCTTTCCACCTTCTTCTTTAACTTCTTTCCTAACGAATAGGACGCTCACCTCATGAACACCCATTCACGTGACCTATATTTCCACTCTAACTCGGACGCTAACCTCAATTCGATCTCGGTGTAGGCGCCCTCTTGAAGCTCTACTCCCAGGCCTCTCCTAAACCCCTCAATCAAGGCCTCGATAGCCTCCTTCTTCTCTATATTCCTCCCCAAGTATTCTGATAGGGTTGTTACTCTTGCTCTAACTGGTCCCCTCGATGAGAGCTTAACTCCCTGGACCTTGATGACCTCAGAAAGAGCGTCTAAGTCTGTAGCGTACATGAACGTACCGTGCTGTAGCACGAAACCAAACCTCCTAATCTGGGCTTGACCCGAAAACTTCCTGCCGGCTATCACACCATCGTTCAGTGGTACGAACTCAGCTGGCGCTCCTAAAACCCTGGCAGCCTCAATAACACCTGAAGCCAGGTACTTAAAAGACTCTGCTATATCTTCGGGAACACTCTGCTCTGGCACAACTATTGAGTAAGTAATCTCACCTTTCGGATCGTGATATACTGCCCCACCTCCAGTAACCCGCCTAACAACATCTACTCCCTCCCTGCGAGTGAATTCTAGGTCAACCACTTCCTCGATCTTCTGGAAGTACCCTAGAGTAACAGTAGGTTTATTGAAGACGTAGAGCCGTACAGTAGGGACACCACCCATAGCTGCGGAAAAGAGAAGAGCCTCGTCCATAGCCATATGGTAATATCCACTACCTTCATCAACTATTAGTCTAAACCTCAAGCTCTGTCCCAAAGTAGACAGCTGGCATGAAATAAATGTTTTGAGTTACAGTAATTAGCTATCCCTTGGTAGTCCTACCAACTTCATCTACGCCACTAGCGAAATTCGGTAACACCTAGGTGCTTTAATAGGAAAGCAACTACGTCCGCCATCTCTTTAGCGAGTACTTTAGGAGAAGATCCCGCGTGGCCGGACGAAGTCTCTAGTCTGAGGCACACTTCATTCCCATAACTCAGCAACTTTGCGTAGAACTTGAGCGCGTGCGCTGGGTGAACTCGGTCATCGTATATACCAGTGAAAACTATTGTTGGCGGGTACCTCACTCCCTTCTTTACGTTATGGTACGGGGAGTACTTCTCTAGGTACTCTCTGTCGGTAGGGACATCTGGGTTCCCGTATTCAGTAGTCCATGCTGCGCCTATGTACAGCTTGTGGAACTTGAGCATATCTAGCACTGGGTAGCCTATGGCTGCCGCACTCAATAAGTCCGGCCTTATTGTGATTACAGCACCTATTAGTAGGCCGCCATTGCTTCTACCCAAGCCAGCGACGCTGTAACCCATAGACTTGAACTTCTCGGCTACAGCTATGTAGTCATAGAAGACGTTAGTCTTCTTGTCGCGCATTCCAGCTTTATGCCATTCCTCACCGTACTCCGAGCCACCCCTGAGGTTAGCGACAACAACGTCCACTCCCAGTTCCAAAAGTAGAGGAATCCAAGAGCTAAACGTAGGTGTGAGAGCTATACCGAAACCACCGTAGCCGTAAACTACAGCACTTTTACTGCCTTTAGGGCTTCTAATCCAGAAGTAGTGTACTCTAACACCGTCGTGAGACTCAGCAAAACCTTCAACAACTTGAGCATATACTAGGTCTTCGTGTTCAGCGAACTTCGTGAACACCGGTCTATTTTCGTGCTCTGCGACCTCGAGGACCTGGTAGGGCTTAGTAAAGTACCTTATCTCTAAAAATCCACCGCTTCCGTAGGAATACATTCTTGCAACACTTGCCGGCTCCTCGAAAGATAGCTCATCAACTATTCGACCCCTCAGATCGTACACCCTGACTCTCGAGGAAGCGTCTAGAAGATACGAAGCAACTATGTGCTCTCCTACGAGTATCGCGTCCTGTAGTGCGGTGTTCTGTTCGGGAACTAGTTCGACTACGCTTCCTCCTTCATCAATACTCAAGATCCTACCGAAACCCCGAAGGTCGTAAGCAGCAATAAAGTACCGGCTACCCACGGAATCTATAAACGACGACCTGAAGTCCCCCTCTAGCACATTAACCCACTTACTAGGGTCTTCTAGTGGACCCGCGTAAAGAGAGTTCTTTACCCAACCATAGCTAATACTGACTAGTGCCTTTCGTCTATCGGCTGACTCAGTTAGAGATATGAAGTAGTTGCGTGGCAAACCACTCCCGAAAACTAACTCGTCTCTTTCGCTCTCTCTAAGAAATACTCTCTCACACGGAGGCTCAACTCCGTCAGGACACTTCCCTTCTCTATATAGCATAGTGTAGTAAAACCTTCCGTCTCCAAGAAGCACTACATCTGATATACTTCCCCTCACTTTCTCTACGATTGATAGGTCCAGGAGGTCTACAACGACGAGCTCTCCAACATCTGATCCCCTTTCAGTGTAGAAATAAGCAAAGAGCCTTCCACCACCGTCGACGTAGTAGTTGTGGATTACAGCGCTTTCTCCAAGGTCCTGGCTGTCTATTAGCTTGAGGACTTCACTACCTCTTTCTAGGTTTATTGAGTACGTTGCGTTTCTCTTCATATAGAAGACTCCGGCAGGGTTCTTTTTGACGTTATATAATACCGGTATAGTGTAGTAAGCGAGGGCTTTTCTATAGACGTAACTGCTTAGAGGCTCTAGGCTGCTAACGCACTTACTGCTTTCAGATAATGCCCAGTTCACTACCTTAGGGTCGTTGATGTTCTCGAATTCATCAAACGGATCTAGCGACACATAAGACCCCATAATATGTAAAGCGCTAAGAAAAAAGTAATTTTATTACGGTTATACGAGAATTTAGATGGTGTTGACTATGCTGAGTAAGCACCCAGTAGAAGTTCTTAAAGAAGGAAAGCTAACGAAGAAGGAGTTAGCTGAAGCTCTAAGGCTCTCTATGATAGCTGAGCTAGACGCTATAAACCTATACCTTCAGATAGCTGAGAGAGTAGAAGATGAGAGGTATAGAAAGGTGTTTGAGGATATAGCTAAAGAAGAAAAGACTCACTTTGGGGAGTTCTTAGAGCTACTCAAGACACTCGATGAAGAGCAGATCAAGGAGATAGCGGCTGGAGCTAGAGAAGTAGAAGAGCTCACAGGGCTTAAAGCTGAAGGTAACTCAGATAAAGATGACACTCGGAGCGGTGGTATGGAACCACTAAGCGAAGAAGAGTGGGCTACTCTAAAGAAAGCCTTTCGAGAAATCTTAGAGGTAGCGAGAGTCTACAGAAAGCATCTTCCAGTAGTGCACATAGGGAAGGGTGTGCCGGCCGTCCCTCTAGGTACCGGAACACCCACACTCATAAAGCTGGAGGAGGTAAGCACCAAGTTCAAGATAACGCTACACGATATAGAAACGTCCAGGAGACTTAAGTCACCTGTCTACCTCGGCCCAGTGCAGGTAGCTGCCTATGAAACTGCTAGAAGAGAGAACGACTACATAACAGGGTCTCTAGTGAGCTCGGGCGGGATCAAGATTGATCTGAGTGACTGGGGAATCCCAGGAAACCCTGTTAGTGATATCACGAGAGCTACTGCTGAGCTACTGAAGGCGGGGGCTACTCCTCCTTTCATCCTCATAGTTAGCCCGTCTAGATACTCTAAGTTAGTCGCAGTACACGAGAAAACGGGTGTAATGGAGCTCACTAGGGTCAAGGCTATAGTAAAAGAAGTTGTTGCGGTACCTGAACTACCCGATAATGTAGCACTAGTAGTAGCATCTAACCCATCAGTACTAGACTTAGTTGTAGGTGCTGACGCCGAAATTGAGCTTATAGGACCTGAGAACGGGTTCTACGTGTACAGAGCGTGGGAGACATTAGCCGTTAGAATTAAAAACAGTATGGGTGTTGTGGTTCTAAGTGAACCTCACTAAGGCAAGTAACGGGATAAGGCACTAGTCACCTAGAGGCTCGGCTACTACTGGAAGCTTGAAACGTTTTTACTAGTTAACTGCTTTTGTTCCTTTGGTTGCTTGAGTTGTTTAAGGGATTTAATGAAATCCTTATTCACTATGGGGAACGGGTAGCTGCTGGTTTTTATTCTAGATTGCTACCTACCTTGGTACGAAGGTGTATGCGTGAGTACCCTAAGTACGCAATAGCAGCTGTAGCAGCGGTTTTAATGTTAGATGATAGAATCCTCTTGATAAAGAGGAAGTACCCTCCGGCCGTGGGAAAGTGGTCTTTACCTGGAGGAGTCATAGAGCCTGGGGAGGGTCTTGTGGACGCTGCACGTAGAGAACTCAAAGAAGAAACGGGACTAGAAGCCGAGCCCCTAGGGGTTCTGTGGGTACTCAACAATATCGTGTTAGACGCTAGTGGAAAAGTTAAGTACCACTACCTCATAATAGACATACTCTTCGACGGTCGAACGATTCATGGAGTCCCCAGGGCTAGTGGCGATGCATCAGATGTCGACTGGTTCTCTCTTAGTGAAGTAAAGCAACGAAATGACGTATCTCGAACGGTCAAAAAGCTGGTTCTGAGAATAGAGAGCCGCGGGCTAGCCTACATCCCCCTAGATTCTTCAGATAACGTATCTCGCGAACTAGACCAGCAGAGCTACGCTAACCTCTAACTTCACGCCTTAGCTAGGGGAAAGGGCTCTATTATGAATCTACTTATTCGCCTTCGGGAGAGTACTAGTATACTACGTAGGTGATACTATTTCGGCTATATACCATGTAGAGAGTTTATGGCTATGAGTAGCTCCTTAAGCCGGACGTTAAAGCTGAAGACCCTGTATTTCAAAGGGGAGGTTAGGTTGAGGTGTTATGCGACTAATTCCTTCCGCTAGCTCCTAGGTTGATTAGGCTACTGGCCTTTACCTTTACTAAGGTTCTCTTTTAATAGCTTAGTGAATACTCCCGGTTGGTTGATTGACTGCTCTATTCTTGCTAGAAGTTGTAGAGTCTCTACCCCTACCTCGATATCCTCGTCGTTAAGTACTATTGCTGAGACTCCTTCGAACGGGTTAAGTGGTGGATCGGGTAGTGATGGATCGGGTTTTTCTTTCCCTAGGTATACCCACCCCAATCTCTTCTTTCTCTTGTTTACTCTGTACCAGTACCTCCCGAAATAAACATACTTCAGCTTGACTCCATTATCGCTTTTGTAGGTAACGTGCATGGGCTTCACGTAATATCCCGTTTCCCTTATCCTCTCATTGTACTCCAGTAGCTCGAGTTTGAACTGTGTGTATAAGTCGAGTAGATAGCTTAAGCCGCTTCTAATCAGTACCTTCCTTCTCATAGTCAGCACCACTGCAAGCAGATGAGTCGAGAAGTAGGGTTAGGTTCTTGAGCTCATCCATAACTTTCGCAACAACAGCATTTACCCTACTAGAGCTAACTCCCCTAGAGGTAGCTAGCTTTAATACTTCGGACTCTACGAGCGCATACCGCTTTAACGACTCATTGAGCTTTCTCCAGGGGATGCCGGCAAGAGCTCTCTCAACATCTACGTCTCTGCGTAAATACCCCAGAACCATTAGAACCGATAGTATTGGGTACCCAGCATACCCTCTATAAACCGTGCCGTTATCGGTGCTACAGACCCGGAACCTACCTTGTTCGACCATCTCGACATAGACTTGGTAAACTCTGGTTCCATCCGATGAAACGACTCTAAATGAGCTACCTCCCACTCTCTCAATTCTACCATCAGCTAGAGCGCCCATCGCCTCCAAAACCTTTATTTTCGGAGGCAGAGAGAGCTTTGTTAAAGCCATGAAGCCTAGCCTACTCCCTCTCTTTTCTTTATGTACTCTAGATAGTCTTCAGAACTCATTAACTTCGGTAAAGCCCCAGCTATCCTTAGCTTAACAATCCAGCCCCTACCATAGGGGTCTTTATTTATAGCATCCGGGGAGGACTTAAGCTCCTCATTAACCTCCACTACGACTCCATCGAATGGGGAGTAGACGTCTGCGATAGCCTTAACTGATTCGAGAGTAGCTACTACCTCACCTTTCCTCAACTCTCTGCCAAGCTCTGGAAGCTCTACGTTGACTATGTGTCTGAGCTTCTTCTGCGCGTAATCCGTTATACCGATTACAGCAGTATCTCCAACTACCTGGATCCACTCGTCCGTGTCTGTGTACGTAAGGTCTTCTCTAACTAGGTATTCTCCTATCTTAGTCTTAACAGTCTTCAAGTGTACCACCACTATATGAATGGTGGTTCAACTATTTTAGCTTCGAAGACTCTCCCGCGGCTCCTAACATATACTGTTCCACCGATGTAAGCATACCTAATGAAAACGTAGGCCATAGCAATAGCTCTACTCAAGTAGTTTGAGTACCCCCCACTAGTTACGTAGCCTATCTCCCTATCTCTCACTAAGACTGAGTCACCACGCCTCGGGACGAACCTCTCACCTTTCTTGAACCTCAAACCCACTCTAACTCTATCTATACCCTCGAGATACCTCTTCCTCACAGCTTTCGACCCTACGTAATCCTCCTTCTCTATGTCGTAAGCCATCCAGTACCTAGCTTCAACAGGAGTAACACTCTCGTCAAAGTCTACTCCAGAGAGTAAGTATCCCGCCTCTAACCGCAGTATATCTCTAGCAATCAGACCAGCGGGTCTTACCCCAACTTCAACTAACCTCTTGATGACTTTCTCACCTAGTTCTATAGAGCACCACAGCTCGTACCCATAAGACCTGACTTCCTCACCCGTCCAGCCAGACCTACTCGCGAGAACTGCCTCCCCACCTAGCACACTAACGTTAGTGATAAACTGAAGTATCTTCAGCCTACTTAAGCCCTCTAAGCCGAGAGACTCCATGACTTCGAGTGACTTAGGTCCCTGAATAGCTATGAGGACGCTTTTCTCCGTAACATCCTCTATCTCTACGTCTTCGTACCCTAGCTTATCCCTCCATAGATTGAGCCAGCGGAAATCCTTCTCGATATTCGGAGCATTAACGACGGCAAACCACGTGTCGTCACTTACGTGATAGAGCATTATGTCGTCAATAATACCGCCATTCTCGTTTAGTAGTAATACGGGGCCACTCATAGAACCCTTACTCACTCTAGATACATCTCTACTGACTACCTTCTGGAGGAACTCAGCTACTCGGCCACCCCTAAGAACAAAGCGACCCATATGGCTAACGTCAAAGAAGGCTACTAATGTCCTCACAGAGGTGTGCTCTACAACAGGGTCTCCAAAATCGAGTGAAGTAAGCCAACCCCCAAACTCCCCAAGGTTTCCACCTAGACTTTTGTGCAGATCGAGTAGAGGTATTGAGCGCAATTCGGCTCCCAGTAAGAGCTTTTTTCACCTATTTATGTACTAGATTATGTGCTAGGAGACTTTCTACCTTTTAGGTACCTCCAGATATAGCTTAACCTCTCATTCTGCCTTATGTAGTCATGTATGTGAGTATAACAATCCACGCACACCCTTAGTCCTGGCTGAAGTTCTTTCGAGCACTGTCTACAGACCAGTTTCCCACAAATAAGGCAGCTGTCTACAGCTAATTTCTGATTACAAACTGCGCAGAGATTCTCGTAGCATATAGCGCAAATTCCTCTATCGCCTATGTAGTGGGCTCTACACACCCTTCTGTGACAGAGGTTGCACTCATACACGGCTTCAGAAGTCCAGCAGACCTCGCACAAGCTCAAAGATATAAACCTCAAACCAGTGTGTAATTACGGGATGACCTGACGACGCTCTCTGATAAGTGATGTCGGTGGAGCGACTGGGACCTCGACTATCTCAGCACACTCACTTACTGCGGTGTTCCTATCGAGCTCTTCGACCGTGTATACCTCTACGGTAGCTATCAGGTTTCGTGTGAGGATACAACTAGAAACTCTAACCCAATCCGAGGCCTTACTCGCTCTAACGTAAAGCCTTACCCTCCTCAAACCCTTGTTAAGGAAGCTTAGAAATACTCTGTAAACTTCTTCACATAAATCTACCAACGAGGGATTACTACTAAGCTCTACGTAAATACATCCATGTTTCGATGACATGTTCATACCCTTATGATTCACTATCCCAGTTAATTCAGTTAGTCATTAAATTAAGGCTTTAGCCTGCATTCGTCGCACAATGTCCCAATTAGTTTAGCAGGCAATAGAGCATTCCCATATCTGGGTCTAGCTGTTAAATGCTTACTTGCTGTAAGGTGGTACATGGAAGGACTCTGGTGTGGGTGTGTCGTGGTTGATCAGGTCTTGGAGTACGCTTGATATTACATTGGGGATGGAGTACTACTCTAGACCAGAGGTCTTCTTAGGGACTGAAGTGAGTGTTAAGCTCTCACCTAGTACTTTCAAGGTGTATGAGGAGGTCTTCGGTCTCGGGACTGCTGCGGCACCTGAGAGACCTCAAGATGAAGTCAAGTGCTTTAAACGGAGAAAACTGCTAGCAGTTATGTGTAAGAAGGGGATAAGTACTCTAGAAGCTGTATGGCTTCTTAGGAGGGTAGGTGTAAAGCTTGAGTACTGGGGGATTAAGGACGCTGACGCTGAGACGTGTCAGTTCGTGGTCCTAAGGTGTCTACGGGATATGGTGGTTTCCTCTAGCTTAGTTAGAGGTATAAAGCTGTATGTTTTGAAGCCTCTAGACCCGGAGTCTACTCCGAGAAAGTATCAGTTAGCAGGAAACTTCTTCGAGGTCCTACTGAGCTACACTACATCGAGTCCTGAGAGGATTATAAGCACTATAGAGTCATCTGCGGGTCTCAACTACCTCAACTACTTCGGATACCAGAGGTTTGGGACAGTGAGGCCGATCACGCACGTTGTCGGTAGAGCTATAGCAGTTGGAGACTACGATGGCGCATTAAACTACCTAGTAGGGTATTCATCGAGCGCAGAATCCCCTAGAGTCAGAGCTGCTAGGAAACTGTTTACTGAAGGTCACTATAGAGACTCACTACGTTCGTTTCCGAGTTCTTTCGCTATTGAGAGGTCAGTCCTCAAAAAGTACATCGAGACCAGAAATCCTAGAGAGGCCATAGCTAGGGGTCTCCCACTAAACCTGCTAAAGTTTTTCGTAGAATCCTACCAGTCATACCTCTTCAATAAGGCACTCAGCTTACTGGCAACTACAGCTGGAAGCATCGAAGATGTTGAAAGAGAGTGCGAGGTACTTGAACTACCAAGACCGGGAATTAAAGCGCAAGGATGCGCAAGATACTCATACGAGTCTTTGGCGGAAGACTTGGGAGCTCAACTTAAGTCAGTGAATAAAGCTCTCTTTATAAAGAGCATTAGGGAGGCGGTCTTTAGAGTTAACAACCTGCGGACTAATACCTTGACAGATGGAGTAATCAAGCTAAGTTTTAAACTTGGTAGAGGTTCTTACGCCACTGTATACCTAAGAGAGCTACTGAGGGACAACCTGGTATTCTAGATGTCAAGTAGCTATACTAGTGTAAATCATAAGTACTTTGCTTAATTACAAAGACCGGGGAGAACCATTGACGACTATTATAGCGGGCTACTCGCAGCCTATAGGGGTTTTACTTGGTGTTTAGTAGGCGGAGGATTCCCGCAATTTTAATTACTATTCCTATTGGTTGTCAGCTCAGCCTGGAGTGGTCTGAGCGTAAATAAGTTTGATTGCGCTAAATTTAGCGGAAGTGATGAGTGGCGATGGCAATGATTCGTGATTAAGCTGAGCTTCGCTGATCCTGAGAACTTTAGGACCTCTACCGCTAATCATAGTGATGTGCTATCTGTCTGCGCATTCACTTATTTCCACTAGAGGGATTTCTAATTGGAGTTTAGCTGTGATAAACATACTGAAAGCTCCGGAGGGTACTAGGCTTGCTCTAATGGGTAACGAGGCCATCGCTAGAGGTTTAATTGAAGCTGGTGCGTCTGTCGTTACTGGGTACCCTGGTACACCATCAAGCGAAGTCATTATGACGCTCCACGAGTTCGGTGTCGGTAGTGAGGTTTATGTTGAGTGGGCAGTCAACGAGAGGGTGGCATTCGAGGTAGCTTACGGTGCGTCTATTGGGGGAGCTAGAGCAGCTGTAACGATGAAGGCCCCGGGAGCATCTGTAGCTCTTGACCCAATCATCTCGTCAGCTTATGGAGGTGTTGAGGGAGGGCTCATGGTTTTAGTAGCAGATGACCCCGGACCTCACACAACTCAGACCGAACAGGACAATAGGTGGCTTGGGTTTATAGCGAAGCTACCGGTGCTGTCTCCATCAAGTCCTCAGGAGGCTAAGGACCTCGCGGTCTCGTCTTTCGACCTGAGTGAGCAAACCAAGCTACCCGTAGTACTCAGAACTACGACGAGGGTCAACCACAGTGTCGGTGAAGTCCAGCTAGGACCTCTCAGACCTTTGAAGAGAGCATCGTCATTTAGGAAAGATATCCCGCGATTTGTTAGAGCTGGCATGTCGTGGAACCTAGAGAGACATAGGTGGCTGAATCAGCAGCTCGGTATTGTAGAGGAAGTATTCGAAAAAGTTTCAGCAGTTCGCAACACTGTAGAAGGTTTAAGCAGGTTCTGTGTTATTACTGAGGGATCAGCTTACAACTACGTCGCCGAAACAGTCAGTGAGCTAGGTGCCGATGTCAGAGTGATTAAGTTAACTCTCCTATATCCCATACCCAAGAAGTTCATGTCGAGAGCTTTAGACGGCTGTGAGAAGGTTCTCGTCGTCGAGGAACTCGACCCGTACCTAGAGTTAGTCGTTAAGAGTCTTCTCACTGAGCTAAATGTTAAGGTTGACATCTACGGTAAGAGCACAGGTCACCTGCCAATGGAGGGAGAGCTAAGTAAAAAGATTGTTCGCGATGCGCTACTTACAGCACTGCTTACTGGCAAGTCAGTAGTAAACGCTCGGAGTTATAGTGGAGTTCACCAGACCGCTAGAATAGCCCCGAGGCCTCCCCCTATGTGTCCTGGCTGTCCCCACAGGAATATGTATATAGCTCTCTTATTGGGTATTGCTAGAGCTGGCTACAGGAGGGACGAGGTCCCTGTTTTTGGTGACATAGGGTGCTACGCTCTCGGTGTGCAACCCCCTCTAGAGGCTATATGGACTGAGCACTCTATGGGGGCGTCAATATCTATGGCCATGGGTCTGAAGGTAGCTGGCTACGATAAACCCGTTGTAGCAGTCATAGGTGACTCGACGTTTTATCATGCGGGAATTCAATCTCTCATTGAGGCAGTACATAAGCGAGTTGATATGCTGGTAGTAATTGCTGATAACTCCGTCGTAGCTATGACTGGACACCAGTCAACGCCCGCGTGGTCTCAGCTTGAGTCTGGAAGGAGGTCTAGACCGGTATCGATAGAGAGCATAGTGAGGGCCGTGGGTGTGGACTACGTAGAAGTCGTCGACCCCTACGACATCGATAGCTCGATTGCGGCGTTCGAGGCTTTGCTGAAGAAGCCGGGCGTTAAGGTACTCGTAAGCAAGCATCCGTGTGCCCTCATGGAGGCTAGACTTAGGGGTGTCCATCGAAGGTATCGCGTGGTTGATGATAGGTGTACTGGGTGCTTAGCGTGTATTAGAGCTACAGGCTGTCCAGCAATGTTCTTCTATGGAGGTAAGGTGAGGATCGTTGAAGAAGACTGTCTAGGCTGCGGCCTCTGTGCGAAGTTCTGCCCCTATAAGGCAATAGAGGTGGTAGAGCTTGGTTAGAACAGTGAATGTAGCTATCGTGTCAGTGGGAGGGCAGGGGGGACTGACTCTATCTAGAGTGCTAGCAGTCGCAGCAGTACTTGACGGTCTCTCGGTAAGAACTGGTGAGACTCTGGGGATGGCGCAGAGGTATGGGTCCGTGGTTAGTTATGTGAGAATAGGGAGGAGTGTGCTCTCACCGACTTTCTCGGATGGCGAGGGAGACTACCTACTGGGGCTAGAGCTTTTGGAGACTGCTAGGGCTCTAAGACTCCTAAAACTTGGTGGGTTAGTTATAGTATCAGATACTATTAGACCACCTATATCAGCTAGCTTAAACCGCGAAGTCTACGACAAAAACAAACTACTGGATTATATCAGGAGTTACGCAGAAACTCTAGTAGTCCCCGCGCAAGAGCTGGCTACCAAAGCCGGAAACCCGAGGGCCGCTAACATGGTAGTGCTCGGAGTCTTCCACAAGTCCCAGAACTTTATCACAGACGCCTCCATAAGGAAAGCTATAGCGGAAGTAGTTCCTCCTAAATGGCTCGAAAGCTCTCTTAAAGCTTTCGAGTTCGGCCTCAGCCTATAGAAAAATACTACATACTTCTACGCGAAGGATAACACCTTTAACGAGGAAAAGACACTTTATTCTCTCTACTCATTCACCAATATACATTAGAGACACTATAGAGATGACTAATAAAATGGAAGTAAATCCTATAAGGAGGTCCACTATAAACATATAGAAGAATACGCCTGACTTCAGGATCATAGCGAGTGTTTCAATAGTTGCTCTAACTCCGTATAGCTCTCTGATGTAACTCCATATAAGGTAGTACATAATATTTAGGAGGAACGATCCGAGAACGGCCACTGCGGTTCCATTCGAGAAAAGCTCTCCGAAGGATGTCCCTCTATTGAGGGAGGCCTTAGTCAGAATGATTGAAGCAATCACGCTTCCGATAGCTGTTGCTGCCATTTTAGGAACTACGAGTGTGGACAGCATCGACCCTAAGACCATTATCGAAGAGCAAACCAAAATAAGGATTATCCTCCTCACGCTTCTCTCCTAGTAATCTAAGAAAACTGGCATTTAACCCTTAGATACCCGGCTATGAGGGAATCAGGCTGAGGTCACCTTTTGAGTCTCGGGTTAGCTATCTCGTCGAGTGCCATACCTATCATTACGAAGCCTATTCCAAACAGTATGAGCCCCAGCATAGGGGGCATTATCCACCACCAAGCGTTGTGTAGTAGAGCACCTCTATAATATGCTTCATTTATCATCCTTCCCCAGGTAGGTGCCTCAGGGTCTCCGAAGCCGAGTAGCTGTATTGATGCTTCTAGGTAGACTGCCGCAGGCGCTCGCGTCACAATTCTATATACTAAGTAAGGTAGTAGCTGTGGAGCTAGGTGTTTCATCATTATCCTCCACTCACTTGCTCCAAGAGCTCTAGCGGCTTCAACAAAGGTGCTTGCTCGTAAGGTCATAGTCCACTGCCTAATGATCCTAGCACCTCCCTGCCAAGAGAGTAGCACGATAACAGTATAGATCGTCCATAGGTTTCTTCCGAACGTTAAGCCAACAACTATTATGAGGGGTATTGTAGGTATGAAGTTCATGACGTCTATTAGGAAAGTTATTGCATGGTCAAGGCTTGTATCAGCTCTATAGCCTGCTATTAGTCCCACAACGAGCGATATGAGATTAGCGAGTGTAGCTACAGTAATGCCTACAGCTATTGCCGATCTAGACCCGTAGAGGTACTGAGTCCACACATCATTACCCGCAGCGTTCGTTCCTAAAACTCCGAACGCCTCACCCTTGATCCACAGCTTGACCTGGTTGAGTTTAACCTCTAAGGCCCCTTTGCTACACTGCATTAGAAAGTCGCTAGGGTTGCAGTAATACGTAACATTCACTAAAACGCGTATCTTTGTGTCTTTCTCGAGAATGAGGTCGCGTAAAGCGTTTACCATGCTAAACTCTTGTGATATAGCGTCCTTAACCCACGGGTCACTGATCTCAGTTATGTATCCTTGTTGGATATTCCTAATTAAGTTAGGGAGAGTAACTAAGGTTCTACACGTAGTAGGACCCTTATGATACGGGTAAATAGCTGCTACTTTCGTTGTTACTAAATCGTATAGTGAGTACACACCCTTAGGTACTTCAAGAGAGTACTCACGCTCAGGAGATAACGCGAGTTTTACGACGTATTTGTCTCCCCTCGCTAGAAGGTCTTCGTTTACTATGATGACCTCGACATTGTACCAAGCTTCACCTGCTCCAGCGGGATACGTTGCATTAAACACTATGTCGACTTGTGCCTGCTTAGCAGGTCTATAGGGGTAGTATACGTAGTCGTTAGAAACCAGTAGGACGCTGGCTTTGCCTTCACCCCGAATTTCTATCTTAGTAACTCCACCAGCGCTTGTCGTAACAGATACATCTCCGGAGACCTTCTCACCGGCGACGCTGAACTCGGTAAAGCTCTTGATTATGTTCCTAGGGACGTCTGGAGGAGCTGCCCATTCCGGAATAGCGAAGTCCGCAGCTACAACTTCTCTGGAAAGCGGGGAGTACGGCGTCAAAACCGACGCTAAAATGCCGGGGATTGCTAGAATAGCGATGAGAGCGACTCCCCCTAAAAATGACTTCTTCTTTAAGACGAGCCTTAAGAGTGTCTCACTGTAGCTTGAGCCTCTAGCTGTAAGCTGTGTAGACTTCGATGGTTCGCGCTTACTCATTCTACCCACCTGTTCTTATTCTCGGGTCAACAACTACTAGAATAACCTCAGCAACAAATAGAGACACCACGTTTAGAAGTGCTGAGATAGTGAAGAACGCCGACATTACTGGGAAGTCCCAAGTTTGTAGAGCAACATACGAAAAGCTAGCTATTCCCGGCCAATTGCATATTATTTCGAATATTATTGAACCACCAAATATGTCCGGTATAGTGTAAGCTAGCGACATAACTAAGGGGGGTCTTACGTTAGGAATAACGTGCCTACTTAACGCAGTTCTCTCATCAAGGCCTTTAGCTACTGCGGTTACGTAGTAGTCTTGACCCATTTCTGATACTACTAGCTGTCTTATGTAGTATATCCAGCCACCAGACCAGGCGATTAGTGCTGCTAGTAGCATTGGTGACATATACCAGAGTAAGTACCTAAACTGCTCCCAGTCTCTAATACCTATCTCAGGAGCTCTAACCGGCAGTGGGAAGATCTGTAAATTCCAGTAGATCCTGGGTAGGTAGGCTAGTCCGTAGTATATGAGGAGTAGCACTAACCAACCCGGTAGTATTCTAGAGATCACCGACGTCTGAACGATTACGGAATCTAGGGTTTTACCTCTATACTTCGCTGATATGATCCCGAGGTAGTAACCGATTACTATTGGTAGTATAGTCGATATTGTGTAGAAAGACAGCGTGTAGGGAAGCCTAACGGCTATCTCGTTTAAAACCGGTTGCTGAGTATAGACAGAAACACCGAATTGAAATATTATAACGCTCCTCAAGTACCTGAAGAGCTGATCAGGAATGAGGGGTCTGTCGAGTCCATACGTCCTTATGGCTTCATCGATCCAGAACGTAAACCTCGGGTCTTCTCCCGTCCTTCTCAGAGCTGCTAAGAGAGGGTCCGCATGCATGTCTCCTCCAGCTGCTAAGACAGGCAACACTCTGACGACTATGAAGTAGAGAATTATAACCGCTAGGTATGTAGCTAGGAGTCTAACACCTGTTTTAGCTATAAACCTACCGGCACCCAAGACTAGGCACCCCGTTTGAAGTGGAACAAACCTATATAACCTTTGTAGCTATTAAACAGTTCCAGCTAATCACAGCGCGGTCCGTAATGAAAAGATTGGGTAGTAGTGAGTAGAACTGAGAAAAAGAATTTATATGCTTAAGCTTACTTCTTCTTAACTGCTATAGCGATACCTAGTGCTACTACTGAAAGAGCTACTGCACCGTAAGACATCGTAGCTGCAGAAACCCCCGTAACAACCTCCATCATTTTAGACACCGCCTCCGAGGATGCTATCGTTACTACTGGAGTAGCTATTTTCACTTCGGGTGGTGAGAACGAAATAATTGGTGGTGGTGATATCTCTACTGGTGGAATACCCGGAATCTCAATGACGACAGTTGGAGGTCTCTCGATAGTCGGTCCCACCGGTCCTGGACCCGCTACAGCGCTGACCGTTATTTTTGTTGTGTACTTGCTGTCTACGGACCACTGCATTATTGGCTGCTCCGCGAATAATTCGACGGTATACGTCCCAGCCCTAAGACCTGGTACAGCGGCCTCGTAGACTCCAGCACCGACGTGAGTAGCTGAGAGAGTTAAAGTCATTGGACCCGCGATCCTTACTTCGACAGAAGCGTTAGTAGCTCTACTACCTAAGTAATCTGTTAGGGTAATGCTCAACTTAAACGGCTTACCCTCATCAACAGTGCTCGGGATACTGACTTCAGCGAACTTAACAGTTCTATCTGGGTGCCTCCAGTAATACCATGGATTCCAGACGAATTCCGTATAGGCAGGCTCTCTCTTGACTAATACCCAAGGTCCAGCACCTATCATAGCAGTTAGTCCTGGAACGAACGGGTGTAAGGCTTTGGCAGGATCCATAAGCGGGTCTGGGAGTCTCTCGAATATGTGCTTTGGCAGTATCCTGAGGTCTTTGTAGTAATACCTATCTGCCCAACCCAGTTCGTCAAAGTACAGCTCTACAGTCGTCTTGTTTATCTTCCTAATCTCTAGAAGCATGTCTATATCGGGTCCATAGTATCTCCTCGTCTTTAGTTCCTTACCGAACTTAATGAGTGTGTACTCTATGTCGTCCACAGTCATTTCGACACCGTCTTGCCATCTAATGCCCTCAAAGAGCTTGATGGTGATTCTTACCGCCTCCCCATCTGAAGCTCCTGGGTACTCTACTTTCTCAGCTTTATAGTACTTAAAGAACACTGAAACCTTCATATCCTCGTCGTACATATTCGGTGGATAAGAGTACGACAAGGCCGGGTAAACGCGTGCTATAGCATCTCCTTCGGTGGTCCACCGGTAGGTTGCTGGGTGGTATGTTCCAACATCAGCTGAGTGGTAATATACGAGAGTACCCCCGAACTTCTTGTCCTTAAACCTAACGGAGCTCCACCAGAACCACGAAGTATCTGTTGGGAGATCGGCGGGAGGTGCGTACACGAGTATAATGGTTGACCTATCGAGCTTTCCGTCGAATGCTGATATACCTACTGAAGTATACGTAGGTATCCATGGTATAACCTCTCTAACGAGTATCTCTTGAGCATCCCAAGCCCACTTAATAGCTTCATCAATAGTGTCGGCAAAGATGTACTTATCCAGTATTTCGTCTAACCTACTGTTGTTAACTTTGTACTCGTTCCAGCCTCCTGGCCTCAACTCTCTGCTGTGGAAGAAGTAGTAGAGAAATGTTGGGTATCTGGCGAAGCTCCATCCTGATACCCACGACGGGACGGTTCCAGCTGCTCTAGCAGCATCCAGCTCGATAGTGCTAACAGGTTTAACTCTTACCCTCAAGCCTACCTTTTCTGCTTCCGACTTAATGTACTGGGCTATCCACCAGTACGTCGGTGAAGTGGCTTCAGGAAGTACCCATATCTCCCACTCAACTACTCTGTTACCCTCGCGTGGGTCGCACCAAGCGGGTTTGCCGTCAGGTGCCGTACACGGGACAAACACCTTTGCTAGTAGCTCCTTCGCTTTCTCGGGGTCGTATGGATACAGCTTCTCGAAGTCTGCGTTCGGGTTCATAAAGCGCCCGTGCGTTGGGGGAACGAGGGTTGTGCACTTAATCGCTATCCCCCTTAGTGGGGACTCAGAAATCATTCTGTTTCTGTCCCACAAGTGCGCGAGAGCCTGCCTCAGTTCAAGGTACTTTACTGGCCAGAGTTGGGTGTTAAACCTTAGATGTCCACTAGACGTCGTTCCGGCAGTGAAAATTATGTGAGCATCCGGTCTATTTCGCCTAACTCTATCTAAGTCAGCAGCAGTAACACCAGTAATAGAAATCTCTCCTGCTTCGAATGCTAGCAACCTCATAGTATAGTCCTTCATCAAGGGCATCGCCAGCTTGTCTACGTGTGGACCATACCTAAACCAGTAATCCCCTAGGTGAGCCTCGTCGGGCGGTGGGGGTGGGAGGCCTGTAGCACTTGCTGACTGCATTAAGCCTAAAACTATAGCTACTGCCAGTAGAAATGTAACTATCTTAATAGGGGCTTTCAGCGTATCACCCCAATAGAGTTGAATTTAAGCTTTTTAAACGTTAAAGTTGTAATCGAAATACACGAGCTTTCCTAGGAACCAATAGCGCGAGTCGGTGCTTAAGGTCTAGAGGTAATTAAGGCTTCCTTCGTACAGCTAGGTCGAAAGTTAACTAGCTTGTGACGTAGCAGTTTAGGATACGAGCTTATTTTTCTCGGGGGATACAACTACTTGATGACTAAGAGGAAGAGGCTGGTATTCAAGGAGGCGTATGGTGACAGTATCACTCTAGGAGTTAAGGTAGCTACGGTTAGACTAAATAGTAGTTTGAGAGTAGGTGAGGTTGTAGAGGTCTTTGCTGGCAGGAGCTACTTGGGTAGTGCGGTAATAACTGGGGTAGAAGTGAAGAAGGCCTCCCAGCTTACAGACGACGATGCTAGGCTCGACGGTTTTAGAAGTAGGGATGAGTTAGTTAGAGAACTGAAGAACATCTATGGAAGAAAGTTCACTGACTCTACTGAGGTTAAAGTAATTAAGTTTAAATTACTTAGGAGGTAAGGCTATTGGTTAGAGCCATAGTTTGCGTTACAGGGATGCCCGGATCTGGAAAGACTCTAGTAGCTAGATTCCTCTCGAATAGCTTAGGTGCTTACATAAACATGGGGGACATAGTTAGGTCTAGGGCAGCTGAGCTAGGCATTGAGCCAACATCAGATAACCTGATGAAGCTCGCAGTAGAGCTCAGGAAGTCTCTCGGGATGGATGCCGTCGCTAGGGAAGCCGTGAAGAGCTTTCCGACTTCAAGCGATGTTGTAGTCATAGACGGTGTTAGGAGTCTTGATGAAGTAAGGTTCTTCTCTAGCATTGCTTCCACTATTGTAGTCGCTGTCCACGCTTCACCTAAGACAAGGTATGAGAGGTTAAGAAGAAGAAGTAGAGAGGACGACCCCAAAGAGTTCAGTAAGTTTTTGGAGAGAGATTCTAAAGAGCTTGATCTGGGTCTAGGGTCCGTTATAGCTCTCGCAGACGTCATGGTAGTCAACGAGAATAGAGATGCTCGCGAAGTCTGTTTAGAGGCTCTTAGAAGAGTTCGAGAGGTTTTGGGGAGTGTTCATACTTAGAGTAGAAACTGAAGTAAGGCCTACGGAGAGCTTAGATAAAGTCTCCAAGGCCATCAAGAACGTGCTTGACGTCGAGCTCGTAGAAGTAGAGCTCTCCGAGGGCTACAGGCTCTTAGTTGGTGAGTCAAACAGTCTTGAGTCTCTTAGAAAGCTCCACCAAGCCCTTAGGCAGCATAGGATACTGGACTCAGCCAGAGCCTATATGCTTAAGAACCGCAAGGGTAACAGCCTCGAGCTCAAGCTACATAAGCAAGCAGCTTTCGCAGGTCGTATATCCCTAGTGACGTATGATGAAGAGTCTCCTCTAGGTCCTATACGCGTTCTAGTGGTCTCTGATAAAATAGATGAGCTAGTTGACTGGCTAGCTCCCCCCACTACTCAGGGAAGACCTATATGGGAGAAGCCTCCCCCTAAGGTATAGATAGGCCTCGACCACTCGATCCTAGAGTAGGCGTTGTTTACTGAGAGTATAAAAGTATTATCTTAACTTTGCATACTTGGTGTAAGTGCTGAGTAAGTTCATGAAGTGCGAAGAACAGTGCAGGTCGGCGTGTTCTGGCACTGGTGACAGCTTCTTCGACTGTGTTAACGAGTGTGTAAAGATCTGCCTAGCTAACATCGCAGGAGAGTTTTCTTAGCAACTCCTGACCGATTGGAAGTAAGTCAGCCGCTGGGAAGTTATAGGGTTCTTCCCTGGGGGACTCAGTATAGTAGGGCCTATTGCACTCTGGGCATCCACTAGTTAATAGAGCCTTAGAAATCTCGCCCAGGCCTCTCAGCTTATCCACATAAACACACACTCTGTTGAGGTCTACGAGTTCCTCGACTGGTAGGCCGTTAGAGATCATGTAGTTGATTACTTGAACCATTCTATAGTATCTTAAGGAGGGTCTAGACCAACTCTCGGCTGGAGTACCTTTCACGGGCGTAAACGCAAAGAGGGACACTCTACCACCCATGCTATAGACTTGCTTGATGGTTTCTAGAGCATCCATGAGAGTCTCACCGATTCCTATAATTAAGTGCACCACTACCTTACCTCGACCAAAAACACTGATAGCTCTATCAATGAAGTCCAAATAGACACTGTAAGGGTAGGGCTTGTTTACTTTAGTAGCTACACTCGGAGTTGCCGCATCGAGACCTATACCTAAGTAATCGACTCCTTCTCGTTTAAAGAGCTTTAAGTCCTCATCAGGCATAGGTGAAGTAGAGAGGGACACTTTGAGACCATACTGAGAGAGGGTTTTTACTACCTCATGGAGCTCCTCTACGAAGTTCGGCTTAATGATGGACTGCACGCAGGCTCTTCTAAAGACTCTAGCTATTTTTGGTGCTATATCCTCTAAACTCATCGCAGGCCAAACCACTCTCGAGAGAAATTCCTTGCTTGCTACTGACCGAGAGGATTGAGCACAAAATAAGCACCCACCAGAACAGCCACCGTCACTGTACTGAAGAAGGTAGGCAACCCCAGGTCTAACTAACGTCTTAGCATCTAATTCACCAGCAGCTATCAGAGTCCCTATAGACGCTCTAATCAGCACCTAGCCTCCCACGTTAAGTTGATAAAAACTTTATCTAATTTTACCTAGATTTACTGCTTACTCGCGATAGCGTTTTTCTCTGAATTAGGAGTTTTTTAGTAATCAATATGCTTATTTTGTTGAGCATGTAATTGAGGAGGTGTTCTAAGTGGTGCGGGTTACACCCCCGGAGGAATTCTTTGGGTTTAAGATAGGGGATGACAGAAAGCTAGCTCGCTGGGATAAGATCGTAGAGTACTTCAAGCTCGTTGCGTCTGAGTCGAGTAGGGTTAAAGTAGAAGAAATCGGTAAGACGACTGAAGGCAACTCCTTTATAGTGGCTTACGTATCGTCTCCAGAGAACCTGGCTAGGCTTGAAGAGCTACGCAGAATATCGTGTGCTCTCGCAAATCCGGACTCACTACCGAGCTCTGATGAAGTCGAGAATCTCGTCGAATCGGGGAGGGCAGTTGTCGTAGTAACCAACAGCATGCATTCGACGGAGGTTGGAGGTACTCAGATGTCTATTGAGCTACTCTACAAGTTGGCTTCTTCGGATGACTCAGAGGTACTAGAGATCTTGAGGGAGGTCGTCATAATACTGATACCGTCTCAAAACCCGGACGGTCAGATAGCTGTAGTAGATTGGTACGCCAAGACTCTTGGGACAGAGTATGAGGGCACCAGCCTTCCCTGGCTCTATCACAAGTACTGCGGTCACGACAATAACAGAGACGCATATGCGCTAAACCTACTTGAGAGCCAGTACATGGCTAAAATAGTGTACAGAGAGTGGTGTCCGCAGGTCTACTTAGACCACCACCAAATGGGTCCCTACGGTGCTAGATTCTTCCTCTCACCTGAGATGGACCCGATCTACCCGGAGGTAGACCCGCTAGTTTGGAGGGAGACTCAGTTCCTAGGGATGCTCGCAGCCATGAGGCTCGAGAGGGAGGGAGTTAGCGGTGTCGAGACTGGCGCACCTTTCACGCCCGACTTCATATCTGCGTTCCAGACTCTAGCGTATACTATGAACATTGTCGGTATACTCACCGAGTCTGCTTCAGCAAAGATCGCAACTCCGATCTTCGTAGATCCGCACCAGCTGAGGGGCTACGGAAGGGGTAGAATGTCAGATAAGCCCTACATGAACTACCCTAATCCGTGGAGGGGAGGCTGGTGGAGGCTGTCAGACATAGTCAGACAACAGCTTATCGCCTCTATGGCCATACTTTCTGCTGTAGCTAAGTATAGGCGCGAGTTCTTGAGGAACATGTACGTTAAAGCTAAGAGAAGCGTCGAGAGAGGTACGGCGGAACCTCCCCACGCGTTCCTCATTCCGAGAGAACAGCACGATTACCTCACTGCGCTCAAGTTTATTGATATACTACTGAAACTTGGCGTGAAAGTTTATGAATCATCCAGCCCTATTAAAGTGGGGGCAGTAACCTATCCGGTGGGGACTTACGTTATTCCGCTGGCTCAACCCAGGAGAGCCCTAGTTAGGAAGCTTGTTGATAAGTTCCTCTACCCTGACGATGAGACAACGCGTGATCGAGAGGGTAAGCCCCTCAAGCCGTACGATACAGCTACAGACACTCTAGTCGAGTTCATGGGTGTGTCGGCTGTGAGAGTGGATGAACCCGTCTTTGCTGACTTAAAGCCAGTTAGAGAAGTAGCTAGAACAGCACCGAGTCTAGGAGAGTACAGGTACTACCTACTCGACCCAAGGCTTAACGACTCGTACTACGCCGTAAATAGAGTTCTGAGTAGTGGTGGAGAGGTGTATAGGGCCTTCGAGGCTATTGAGCTAGGTAGCCTACGCTTACCTCCTGGGGCTTTCGTAGTGTTTACGGGCGGTGCCGCTAATGTACTTCTTGAAGCTGCTAGCGCGAGGGGAGTGCCTGTATATGGGCTCGACGACCTACCTCAGGTTAGGTTACTTAGAGTAAAGATCGGAAGAATAGGTGTTTACGAGAGATACTACGGAGGTAACATGGAGGGAGGCTGGGTTAAGTACGTCTTAGACACGTACGGCTTTCCGTACGTCGAGCTAAGAGACGAGCCTATAAAGTCTGGAAAGCTACAGGAAGTGGTTGACGTAGTCGTATTTCCATCAGACCCCCTACCATTCCTAACTGGTGAGAACATCGAGGAAGAGCTAGCGAAGAGGTGGGGTAGACCTGTTAAACTCCCACCTTATCCACTAGAATACAAGAGCGGATTCGGAAAGGAGGGTGTAGAGAAGCTAAAAAGCTTCGTGGAGAGCGGTGGTATAGTCGTGACTATGGGGGACTCGGTAGAGCTACTCACTAAAGGCTTCAACCTCCCACTGAGAGACGTGAGCGAGGACATAAAGGACCCGAGACAGTTCTTCTGTCCCGGCTCTACACTCAAGGTGCAAGTCGACATAGCACACCCACTGGGCTTTGGAATGCCTAGGCAGGCTCTAGTGGTGTTCGTAGACAGACCGGTTCTCGAGATAGTGCCGTCACACATGAACGAGAAGTTCAAGGTTGTAGCGAGGTATCCCGAGAGAGATGTACTGCAGAGCGGGTGGCTAATAGGGGAAAACGTATTGAGCAGAAAGCCAGCCCTACTAGAAGCAGAGGTAGGGAAAGGAAAAGCAGTAGCCTACTCGTACAGGCCTATCTTCAGAGCACAAACACACGGAACATTTAAAACATTCTTCAACTCTCTCTACATCTACTACTAATGAGTTAACCGAACGCAAAATTAAAGGAGAGTAAAACAGATACTAAGCCACGAGCTCAACCAGGATAGAATGCCAGCTTAGGTGCTAATGAATTTCTTAACTATCATACTGAATTCTTCTCTTGTGACTAGACCTTTTTTTAGCGTAGAGTAGAACTTTGTTTCTAGTAAGATCTTTACTAAGTCCTCTACACTCATCCTGCTTGGGTCGACCCCGATCTCCTTTAGAACCTCGACTACGTTGGACTTACCCGACTTCTTCCCTAGTACTATCTCTATTCCTCCCTTTCTACCTACGAGTTCGGGTAGTATTGGGAATACCTCAGTTGGTCTTACTTCTCTAGCTTGAATCCACCAGTCAGCGATCATTCCGGATTCGACCTTGAAGGGAGACTCCCCAACTACGGGTTTATGGGGGGGTAGCTTAATGCTTGAGAATTGCTCGACTAGCTTAGATAGTTCGTACAGCTTACCGAGTTTCACGTTAGTTCTTACTCCCAGTAGTAGCTCTAATGCTAGTACAGTCTCCTCGAGGGCAGCATTACCAGCTCTCTCACCGATACCGTTGACGGTTACGTGAACGGCTGACGCACCTGAGGCTACAGCAGCTAGTGCATTAGCTACAGCTAGACCGAAGTCGTTGTGTGGGTGGACTTCTATAGGCTTCTTCGTGAGGGACTTCACCTGCTTAGTCAAGTACTCCATAGCGAACGGGCTGGCTACTCCGAAGGTATCCGCGATAGTGAGAGAATCCATGAAGTCCTGCACCGAGTCTATCACCTTCTTTAGGAACCCGTAGTCAGCTCTCGTCGAGTCTATTGCGAGGAGAGTAACGAAGAGTCCGTGTTTCTTGGCGTACTCAGCTGCCTCAATAACCATTCTGATAGCTTTGTCCTCCGGAATACTGTATCCATACTCTATGATGTGCTTACTAGAAGGAAGCTCCATCACGACCCCAGGTGCTTCAGCCTTAATCACTAGGTCTACGTCTTGCTTTAAACACCTTGAGAAAGCCATTACTCTCGCTCTGAGTCCCAGCTTAGCGATCTCCTTAATGGCCTCGAAATCGTCTTGCGAAACCATGGGCATTCCAGCCTCGATCCTGTCCACACCTGCCTCGTCGAGAGCTACGGCTATCTTGACTTTCTCATCTCTTCTAAACACTACACCCGCCTGCTGCTCGCCGTCTCGCAGCGTGGTATCGTGTATAACCACTTTTTCGGGTAGCTCGAATCTCCTCCTAACCTCTTCATCGAAGTTAAGTGGGCTAACAAACCAGAACTTAGAGGACCACCTATACAAAACACTCCACCAAAACTATAATTGTAGAAAAGGCATAAGTATACACGTTAAAGCCACTAATTGAGTCGCAACACATGTCTGTATTCACGTACCATCGAAGTCTGTCTCAGTGTTATACCACTAAATTAACCTTCTAGTAGCTATGGTCTATTAAGGAGCTAATTTAGTCCCTCTTACAAGTTTGAGGATATAGATGAGACCGCTGAAATCTTCGGCATCTATCAACACATTAGATCGCCTCAAGATACCTTTTCTATGTAATATTGTGTAATATATGCCTAAAGCAACTGTTTCGGGTTTCACATCTCTTCATATTTGTTTATGTGGATGGAAACTCTTAAGTACTCTATGTGTAGTAGTGTGTGGGGATAGTTCGATGAGGGGTTGAGAGCTCCCTAGGGGCTCTCCCCGAGATACTCAAGATGTGGGGTGCCAGGGGTTTCCCCGAACGCCCCTAAGGGTGGTGCAGACCCAAGACTGATGCAGGGGAAAAGAGATGAGGCAATGAAACCAACAAATACAAACCTATATCAGAGCTGAACCCCTCTCATCGATCCCAGCTCGCACTCTCCTATCGGAGTAATCTATATAAGTAGGGAACCTACTGTAATGGAAATGAGGTTTAAGAAAGTCTTGGTTATGGATATGTGGAGACACCCATCATTAATGATAGAAAAAGTTAGAGATCTGTCTTGGGAGTCGAGAAAGCTTTTATGCGTACGTGGAATTACAGGCTGGCGTAGACGTATGTCCGAGAAACCTACTGTGGCTTTAGTTCTCCTGCTTGTTGGGGGAACACTTATAGTTTTAGCGGGAGCTATCGGGTTATTAGTGAGTATAGAGCTCGGTATTTTAGGGAACGGGGCCGGAGTAATGCATCAATTAGTTACTCTCACATTCGGAGTACTACCTGTGTCATTCGGGGCTTTGGTTATAGTAGGAGCAGTCGTGGCAAACAGCAGTGAACTAAGTAGAGTAAAAGCAGGAGCGACATTAGGATTAGTATTCGGCACGTTGAGCCTCTTAGTAATGAGAGGTACAGGTATATATCCCCGACTACTTCTCGCAGGTCTATTGCTCTCTGTAGTCGGAGGTATAGTAGGTCTCATGTGGAAGCCTTCTCTACATCAGCAACAAGCATGATTCACCATTACTTAACCTAGGGCAAGTGTCGCAAGCACGAGTAGTAAACCAAGTTGTTAGAAAAATAGTTGTGAATGTGTCTAGAACTCACTAAGTGCGTGAGATGTCTTTTCTCTTGACTAAGTGTAACCGATAGGTAAATACGTCTCTAGCAGTTAAATCTCTCAGCTTACAGTAGATAGCGGTTGCTGAAGCAAGTAGCTTTAGTGCTCTATGAGGAGGCGACCAAAGCTTAACCTATCTCTAATACCCAAAGTTCTAAGGCTTAGCCATATAGACACCGCATTGCTGGGTACTACTGGGATCTGTAGTTCTCTCTAGTACTTCGATTACTTCTAGGGTTCTAAAGTTCGTACAGTTGTTGAAGACTCCATCTACTGTTGGTCCAGCTTCTCTAGCGACTTCTCTGGCTAGCCTATACGATACCCAAGCAGGCTGCCTCCCTATCTTCGTGTTCTTACTATCCCGAGTCCCGAATTTTAACCACAACAAACCCGCCGCTCTCAAGAAACGTCTTCTCTTCGACATTTATTTCCTCTATGTATGGAGCAGCTACCTTCCTTACCCCAGGAACGTTGAATGCTACAATTACTGCTTGCTTTGTCGTCAATGTTTCTACGCCTATCCTGCTCCTCCTTCCCTCCGCAACTTCTCCTCCCACTCAACTCATTCTAGGAAAGACCCCTAAGTACAGTCATAAACTATTACGCTGACTTCAGCAGTAGTAAGCTCTTCGGCGGCTCTAACAGCTTCAGAAGCCAAATACCTGAGGGCACTCGTGGCCACCTCGATTAACTTAACTCTCAACGCGTGAACACTGACTCCCTCAGGAGCCATCCTCCAGAACTCGGCTCCATCGTGGTGTTAAACGACGGGACTATGAGCCCTATCCTACACCTCCACCCATACATAGGGAAATCCAAAGAAGTCGCGTAGTAAGGTTTAAAGCTACAAGTTCCTGAGAACCTTACCTTTTCTGGAGGTATCAGTTATGTAGTAATTCAAGCACTTACGAGCTTTCAATGAATTCAGTTGAGTTACATGGGGGTTTGTAAAAGTCCACGTATTTACTTAAGTCTTTGAGAGGTTCCAGTGAAGTCCTGGTCAACGCGTTTCATGCCGCACCTAGAACTTCGCTAGCTAAACCTTATGATAGTATGTGGTAACAAGTAGTGTTCGCGTCCCCGCTTTACTCCCGTAAACAGCTAATGTGCTTATTATTAGCAAGTACTAAGATGAAGAGGGTACGCTTAGTGACCACTAAGGGTATTACACTTGGTGTTGAGGGACTAAGTGAGCTCATCGGAGTAGTCGAAAGTCCTTATGTCTTGCTTGTTGCCGGCAACCCCGGTGCCGGGAAGACAACGCTTGCTTCCACGATTTGCTATAAAAACGCTCTATCCGGTAAAAGGTGTCTCTATATAACATTCTATGAACAGAAAGAGAAGTTATTTAAGTACATGTCGAACCTAGGTCTGGACCTCGCAGATGCGGAATCCAAAGGGTTACTGAGGTTTACTAGGCTTTCGATCCCATCAAGTATCGATGCTTTCATTGAGGTCTTTACTTCGTTGTTGTCGGAGGAGCGATACGATGTTATAGTGATCGACTCGATTAATCCACTACTCGAGAGTTTTGGACCTCAAAGCGGTAGGGCCTGGCTCACTAACTTCTTCTACAACATAGCGCAAACTATTCAAGGATTTCTGATACTAGTAAGCGAGCTTCCTCACGGTTCTGAGACGACGGCGTCTGGGGTACTCGAATTTATAACTGATGCCATCGTGGTGTTGAAGCAGAAAATCGAGGATAGGTTCTTAGTTAGATTTATGGAGATCAGGAAAGCCAGGGGGTCAAGTATATCTCTAGCAGAAGTACCGTTCTCGATTAATGCGGGTGAGGGTATCCGTGTCTGGGTCCCTCCGGTACTAAGTGAGGTATCTCCAGAAAGAGAGCCAGTAGAGCTAGTGTGCGACCTTTTAAGGAAAGCGTGGGGGAACATTAGGAAAGGGCAAGTTATCAACATATTCTATCCCCCGGACTGTAGACACCCTGCCATGGCTTTCCCAATACTTCTACCAGCTCTGATCTCTAGGCTCAAAACGTTAGTCATTAGCTACAGGTATTCACCGCAAACCCTCGAGGACACCCTTCTCGCATCCCTTATTAGTCGTGGAGTGAGTACAGACAATATAAGAAACTTACTTAGAAAGTATGTTAAAGTAGTAAGCATTAATCCGTTTAGCTATAGCACTAGCCAGCTCGCTATCAAGGAGATGGAATTAATAAACAGTGAGAGTCCTGATGTAGTAATATTTCATGGACCTGAGATAGCGAGAGCAGCATCTGATTTAAATACGTACGTGAGAGAACTGTTCAACGAGACTAATTACTTAAAGAATAGGGGCATACTCGTCGCGAGGTTAATAAGCTACATAGATGAAACTACCTACAGATTAGAGTCGAGCATGGCTGATATCGTTATGAAGCTTGACTACGAAGTTTTGAACGGTAAGCCGGTGCTGACTGTATACCTTTGGAGTAAGGGCGGGGACCCACACATCGTATCGTTAAACGAGCTAGAGAAGTGCGTTCTAGAGGCTTACGCCACCATTAAAGTAGCAGATAACTCCTCGCAGAGCCCCGGAAGAGCTTAGTACGAAAGTTGAGCTCATACTTTCTCTAACTGTGACTCAGACCTTCGGAGGAGGGTAGAGCTTGAGCTTAACTCCTTATTACAGTGCTTTACTAGTAAGTTTTTGATATCGGGGTTGAATGAGGGCATTGAGGCACCTAACTGCGCTAGATGTAGACTTAAGTCCTGCTACAAGAACCCTGAGACACCTAAACCGAGTTTTTGTCCTATGATACGTTATCGGGGTCTAGTTGAGCGTAGTATGAGTATGTATAGTGATGAAGTGAGGAGAGTCCATAGAGCTGCTTCTCTAGTAGAAAGAGAGGGCTACTGTGTTTGGCCACGGCTCCGCGAGGTCGTGGAGTTTGCCCGCAAGCTTGACGTAGAGAGGCTCGGGGTGGCGTTCTGTATCGGGTTAAGTAGTGAAGCCGAGTACGTTGTTAACTACCTCGAGAGTAGAGGATTCAAGGTATACTCAGTTTGCTGTAAATGCGGTGGTGTGGACAAGACGTGGATGGAGTTGAGGGAAGAAGATAAGCTAACTCCCGGGTCACACGAGTCCATGTGTAACCCAGTAGTTCAAGCAGAAATTCTAAACTTTGTAGGTACAGAGCTGAACATAGTCCTAGGGCTTTGCGTAGGTCACGACACGCTGTTCATAAAGTACTCAAAAGCACCAGTAACATACCTAGCAGTTAAGGATATAGTAACAGGACACAATCCCCTAGCAGTCATTTACGTTAGCAACTACTTTAAGTTGAGGCTGTAAGGGTGGGAACTCGCTATACAGCACCATAGACCACTATCTCTTTTAAAAATCCTGCCGTAGTGTGAAGTAGTCTAGAAGTCCGAGTAAAGTTATCTAGAGCAATGTCACTTAAATTCTACATGTAAAGAATGTATGAGCACGAATTACAGACTACAGACTTCGAAATCAAAGCTTACTTTATAACTGCGTCACACTAAAACGGTCTATAGAGGTTTAACTTGTCTCTACTTTTCGTGATTCGCTGAAGTTTTAAGTAGAGCTAGTTGTGGAAGTCCCTGATGATAAAATCTTCGTTTCCGTAAGTAACTATGCGGATTTCTCCCTCTTTTCTCAGCTTTTCTATTAATGCCAGCGGGTTCTCAACGGTTCTCTCTAAAGCTTTAACTGCGTAACTAAGTCTTAATGGATGTACTGAGACAAGGTTTAACAGCCACATCTCAGGGTCTCCGTAAACTCTGTACCCGGAGGGCTCTGGGAGATTTAGTAGTTCCACCCTATCCTCACCGAGTGTTTTAGTAAATATCTCATATGCCTCTACTATCTTATTCAGTTGTGGAGGTCTAGCGTAATCCTCGGCGGGAGGTCTCACTGGTACCGCTATGTAGGCCTTTACAGGGTTGATCTTCTTAATGTAACTCGAGACTTGCTCTAGCTCTTCCGCGTTCGTGTTAAATCCCTCTATGAGCATAGTCTCAGTCACAAGCCTCCCCTTAAAGCTCTTCGCGAACTCCTCTATTCCAGCCAGAACGTTCTCTAGCTTTAAATTAGGATGCGGCCTGTTCACTACTCTCCAGGTTCTACAGAGTACACTGTCAATCTTGATTGACACCAAGTCCGCATAAGCTATATCCACTCTGGCTTCCTCTAGATGGAGCAGGGACGAGTTCGTAATTACTGCTACAGGCTTACTAGTTACTTCCTTTATTCCACCGATAATCTCCCCAATACGCATATCGAGCAGTGGCTCTCCGTCCGGAACGAAGGTAACGTAGTCTACTTCATTAGTGAATCTATCGATAAACGTGCGTACTTCGTTAACGACGTGCCTTACCTCGAAGAAGGGTCTTCTCTCTATAGTTAGGTCTGTAGTCCTCCCCAGCTGGCAGTATATACAGGAATAGCTGCAGGTCTTATAGGGAACGTTGTTTACTCCTAAGCTAATGCCTAATCTCCTAGAGCGGACAGGTCCAAAGACATACTTTAATCTCCGGAAATTCACGAAGAATTCTCACCCGATACTTACATGTACTCTAGGACCAGTTCTACTAAACATGCTACAGATTTATCCGCAAGCTCCTCGGCGTATTTCCCAGCACTTATCAACCTGAGAGTCCTGTATGCGGTGTGAGCACGTAATACGCTTGAGGCTGGTCCTAAAGGTCTCTCAGTAAGCATCCTGAGGCTCTCCCAATTAATCTATTTTAGCTATTATACTTAAGCAACAATCTCGGTTCCACTCTGGTAGGCAAGTCGTTAAAGCTATACGTGCTCAAGCGGTGTTCTTAACTCCTTTAGACGCATTGAGTCTCTAAAGTTTACGGAATCGCGCATAGATGTTTTACTTCAAAGAGCTACCAAGGGCTGTCGGCATTATGAAGTTACTGAGGGTTGAGTAAAGTCTCTACTTTCCTTTATACCCCATAAGCTTCTTTTCCCAAGTTCTCCACGCTCTATAGAGCTCGTCTTCAACGTATACGTCGCCGAGTTTTTCTATGAACCCGTTCTCTCTATTCACTACAACTAGGCTCTCAGATCTATCTCCTACGTAGCCTATTACACTAGCTTCTATACCAGCTTTTTTCAATATTTCAACTGCTTCTTCAGCTGCTTGAGGCGGGACTGTAGCTATGAGTGTCCCAGAACTTATGAGCTTCATCGGATCGAGCCTCAGGGCCGACACTATAGCCAGAGTTTCTTCCCCTACACTCACTTTCTCCTCTTGAACGTACAGGGTCTTACCAGATGCGTAAGCTATCTCAGCAAGCCCACCGAGTAATCCACCTTCAGTTGGATCGTGCATTGAGGTAACTAGTCCGGCTTCAGCAAGAAGTAGAGCTTCTCTAACAACACTCACTCTCCTAATGAACTCGATACCTCGCTGAATAACGCTTCTAGGAACACCTAAATCTAGGAGGACCTCTCGAAAGTCTGAAGATAGTATGGCAGTACCTTCGATAGCAGCTGTCTTAGTCATGATTATAGCGTCACCTACTCTAGCGCCTCCAGTAGTTACGTATCTACCCTTCTCAGCTATTCCTATAGCAGTCATCGATATCAGGGGTCTAGAGAGGCCTGGTGTAACCTCTGAGTGCCCTCCGATAATAGCTACACCGACTTCCTTAGCTGCTTTGTCTATCTGGCTAGTTATCTCGTCTACTAACTCCTCAGTAGTATTCTCAGGCAAGTAGAGAACAGAGAGAAGCCATCGAGGCTTTACTCCCCTTACCGCGATATCATTGCAGGAAATATGAACAGCTAGCCAGCCAAGGAACTCAACAGCTCCTGTAATAGGGTCTACGTGTGTTACTAAAACCCGCCCACCACCGATGTCAACGATAGCGGCGTCTTCACCAATTGAGGGA
Organism: Sulfolobales archaeon; assembly: GCA_038841535.1. GTDB lineage: Archaea > Thermoproteota > Thermoprotei_A > Sulfolobales > NBVN01 > DRZP01. The sequence continues at coordinate 36,976 of JAWBTQ010000001.1, forward strand.
CCGACGAGGACGGAAGGATCCCTAACACCGACTCTACTAATAACGTACTTCAACAGCATCCTAGGCGGTAGTTTTCCAGCCACACTTAAACACCGAGTAAGGACGGTGTTATAAGAAAAAGAGCTCGCTGAACTGTACCAGAATAAGAAAAAGAGTACTTAAATCAACCGCTACCGCACATATCGATTAACAAGAGTCCGGGCCTCTCGCAACTGTTTGTGTTTCTTATCGGTTCATATCGGTTGGTGCTATTCCTCCTACGATTAATGCGTAAACCTCTTTTCCGCGGTCTAGCGGAAACGTTCATAAGTATCTCTACATAGGTTAGTGAGTGGAGACTCCCCGATGAGGGGTTGAGAGCTCCCTAGGGGCTCTCCCCGAGATACTCAAGATGCGGGGCGCCCGTGGTCGCCCTAAACCCCCTAAGCCCTATGAAGACCCGAGCGGAGTGCGGGGGAACCAGGATAATGCAATGAATTCAACCAATATAAACTAACATAAGAGCTGAACCCCAAAGAGCTACCTTAGCTGATACCCGACGCTACTTGATGTCTCAAAGAGCTACGCATACTCAGCTTAAACTACCTGCTTCAGTGTTGAGTCCACCTCATCAGAGAACTCTTCTTGGTACGTAATTATCGCTCTATCTCCAGGGTTTAAAGTCATTCCTCTCGCTAGTGGGTAGGCAATCCAGGCATCACCCGACCTAACTGCTAGCACACTCCCGCCGTACTTCCTTAAGTGCTGACCCAGCTCGGTTATGTTCAGCTGCTTTGTGATTGTGACAGTTCTAACCCTCTCCCCCAGGCTCTCGAATACATTGCTGAAGAGCTCTCTATAGTCCTTGGGGAACTCTTCTTGAAGGCTCGGTATGCTGCCTATGGTAGTACTGGCGTCAGCTATGTCCTCGAGTTCCTTTAAGAGAGTAGCTAACCCTATAAAGGTATCTGGGTCTATAGAGCCAGCAGTATTCTTTAGTAAGTCCATGGTCTCCATATGCTTCCAGTCTATGTATATCTCAAGATCGTTTATCTCCTCCTTTAGCTCTGGAGTGTGCTCTACTAGTACGTAGTGAGCTAGGTCTAGCATCAGAACAGTACAGTCCTTAATGTTCACTAAGCTCTTAACTACGTCCTCTAGCTCTCTAACACCGATGATCTCCAACCTGTACTCTACACCGTAGTCGTTAAGTAGGTGTAGAACGTTCTCTTTAAATCCCCTTAAGTACATCAAGGAGCCTTTTTTAATCACCTCGGTTTGCTTAGGCATGAACCTGTACTCACCGCCTTCAATTACTGCTAGGACGTCCACTGGGTACTTATCCGTTAAGTCTAGTACTTTAAAGTCTTCCTTAGCCGGTAGCCTAGCAACGACTTCTCCGTCTGCGTAGTGTATAACCTGGTTGTAGCTAATCCCGGGAGACCTACCGACTAAGAGTGTATAGACTATGTCTTTCACCGAGTCCGAGATCGTGTCTACCGAAGAACCGTAGTAAAACGAGAGTAAGCTAGCGTACCCTCCTTTCCTAGACTTCCCGAAAGCCATTGCGTTGTGCATCACGAAGTGACCTACGCTCTCGCTGACGAGTCTGTCGAGGTCGAGTATCTTCATAGCTAGTTCGTAGTCTCTCGCGAAGTAGGCATAGAAGGCTAGATCTATAGCTATGTTCGTCATCTTCCAGATACCTTCGAGTACGTTTCTAACCGTGTCAGGTCTGTACCTGACGACAGGAGGACTCCGGTGGAATCTTCTGTGTACTTCGGGAGTGAGTCTGGACAATACACCATCCTCATTAATAACTAGTGTTACAGGTTTTAAACGTAGTGAGTGAGCTTATTTAACTATTCACTTACTCGATAGAAGGAGTAGGTGGAGGAAAATTGCCAGGTTGAGAGAATTCATAGTATCTCTGGTTACGCTGGCGCTCATCGAGGTTTTCGCCGGGCTATCACTAAAGTTCAATGTCGAGCTACTTGTCGCATACTCTGTCGTACTGATCCTAATACCGGGGCTCATGGACTTAAGGGGGGATGTTTACGGTGCTATAGGTTACCGCTTCACTAAAGGGCTTCACTTAGGCCTCACTCAACCGAAGTTACTGAATAGGTTCAACTTAATTAACGCTTCGACAGGCTACGTAAACTCGATTGTAGTGACGTTCCTCCTGTGCTTAATCGGTGTGGGGCTATCTCTAGTGAGTAAGTTGAGCATGCCGGACTTCCTATCCCTAATCTTCATAGCCTCATTCTCAACTGTCTCAGTATTCGTTGTACTGACACCAGTTATACTGGCTGTAATCGCCTACATGTTTAAGCTCGGTCACGACCCCTCACCCTTCGTGGCAACGGTTGTTACAGGTATCGGAGACGTTATGACTCCTGTAGTCTTGATAGGTGTTGCCTACATGCACGAGCTGTTCCCCTACTTCCTCAAAGCTCTATTCGTACTGGCCTCCCTAGGTTTGACGGTAGCACTAACAGCATACATGGTTAGAGTCGGAGAGTTAAAGAACCTCATCGAGAACCTCGTTTCGTCGACACTAGCGTCTACTGGGAGTAGTCTCGGAGGCTTCTACCTAGCTCTGTCGGTGGGTTTCATCGCCGAGAACCCGGAGATTCTGGGAGTAATACCAGCCTTTAACGCAGTAATAGGGGCCGCAATGGGCTACCTCAGCAACTCCCTTAACGTAGACTTACACATAGGTACAGACAGATATAGGAATACTTACTACAGAAACTCTGTTGCGGGACTTATGGCGACACACGCATCAGTACTAACGGCGTTAGCTGCTGTCACTATCTTCTCCAAAAGCGCTCTATCGAGGGCTCTAACCATCGCCCTCGGTGTAGCTCTATCCTGCTTAATACTGTATTTGGTATCAACTCTAATAACGTACTTACTGACAGTGGTATCGTTCCACCACGGCTGGGACCCTGATAACTTAGTCTTTCCAGTAATGACTACGTTTGTAGACCTCATGGGGCCTGTAATACTCACTGTTATAGCCATCCACCTACTGCCCTGAAGCTGAGGCAGGTTACTAAGATCACTTGATCTCTTCAACTAGAACTATAGAGAGTATGTACTTAAGGAGCTTCCTAGATCAAAGGACACTCGATCTATTATGTGTATTCCTCTCTAAACCAACTATACAAAAAGTTGCTGAACGTGCTTTCCGCAATATCTTTCCACAATAATAGGTTAGTCGTTAAAGCAAAGGATGTATGAGGTGCTATGTAATCTGTGGGCAGGGATTTAGTAGAGAAGAGAACTTGGGTTTACTCGAAGTTCGCCTTGAGAACTCTAATAACGTTTTCGTATGCTACTTTTCTAAGGTCCCCTTCTGAGAACCGTTTCCAGCCCCAAGTTTTTGTAGGTTTTTCTAGGACGGGTTGTGCCTCAGCCCTGCGGTTCACTGTGGCTACTAGCCACTCTACGCGGGGGTCATGGGCACCGTTCGAGCCCAACGGCACGGGGCTCACATCCAGTTTTAGGGCTATGTTCCATGCTCCTATTACGTCTCTGTCGTGTGTGAATCCGCATTTGCCGCATTTTACGGGTCTGGGGCTCCAGCCTCTCCTCTGGGCATTGCCCGTCATTGGAGACAGGCTGGAGCCGTACAGGACACTTCCTGGATGTGTTCCTCGGATCTACGAACTCTACTCTTACACCGTGTTCTACTGCTTTCTCTACTAACTGCTTCTGGATCCCTCTGATGACTGATTGTTTGAGTCTATGGGCATCTAGTGGTCTTAATCTTAATCCATTCTTCTCCAGTGCTCTATCCTGGAACCTCTTGGGAAGCTTCTCCAGAACAACAACAGCTCTTTCCTCCTTAGCTACCTTAACCAGGAAAGATGCAACCTTGCTCCTCAAGTCTCTTTTGGCATGCTCCTCTCGTAGCTTCCTCAAAGCTATCCTGAGAGACCTCGTGTTGTTTCCGTACCTCTCCTGGATAGCTCTTCTCCTGTAGGCATAGCCTAGAACTATTTTGCTGTGGTTGGTTACTATTGTTATTGCTTTGTTGCCGGGGAGTATGAAGAGAGTTACGTTGTTCTCGTTAATATCCACACCGATAACCTTGCTGTACTTCTCCCCTTGCTCAGCACTCCTGGAGAACACTACGTAGAGCTTGAGCTTCCCATTCTCAAGCTTCCACCTACAAGAGCTTCTGAGAACCCACCCAGTGTTGTAGTACATGTAGAACTGCTTGTGGAGAAGCAAAGGTATGTTCACCCACCTCACGTGGGTTTCTACCGAGACTCCCTGGAGAGCAAGCTTCCACATCTGGTTATCGCAACCGACATTCCACTGCTTAACCTCCGGCTTGTCCGTGAAAGCAAGACCCTTCTTCAGCTTGAGGAAGGACTTCAGCCTAGCAGATGCATCACGTACTGCTTCGATTTCTGTTAACATAATAGCCCTGGTCCATGCCTTCCCAACCAACTCTAGTTCGAGAGAAGCCTCTAGGAAAGGTTTGTGGAAGCGTTAGTGGGTGGTCGAGAGAGTAAATAGAGTTGAGAGGGTGTCTACAAAGCATAAATGAGTTGAAGTTTTCTACTCACTCAAACTCAAGCCTAGGTACTTCTTAAACAGCGTTTTAAGGATTCTGTATACTTCTTCGCATCCCCGCCCAGCGTTCTGCGCTTCGAGAGCATGCCGCTTAGGCGAATAGTCTCGACCCTAGCTTCCTCGAAGAGCTGAAAAAGCTTGTACGTCAGAGAAGCCTCTCTAGACTCTGCTCTTTGAGGAGCTCTTTAGCAATTCCGGGCAGCCTTGAGTAGCTACTTCGGGTTTCATATCTTTTCGTATTGGTTGATGTGGATTGAAACTCTTGTAAGTATCTCTATACGTAGTGATATGTGGAAGTAACTTGATGAAGAGTCGAGAGCCCCGTGCCGTTGGCTCGAAGAGTGCCACGACCTCCTCGTGAAGTGGCTGGTAGCCACCGTGAACCGCGGGCAAGAGGTACAACCCGTCCTAGAAAAACCTACAAAAACCTGGGGCGGGAAACGGGGATTCCATAGTACTCAAGGACCTAGGAGTAGTTAGATGTATTAAGGTGAGGTGTGGCAGTAGGACTCATATCGGGGGCAGCTAAGAGCGAAGATACTCTTCAACCCAGATGAAGATAAACAGTATATCCCGTACTGTATGAGGTCTCCGAGGAGGCTTCTACGACAGATGTAGCTGGGAGAGATGGGCCGACGACACTTAGAGTGAGATAAGCTGATGGAAACAGTCTTTGCTAAATCAAAAATATTTTTATATTTTTTATACTATTTCCAATAACTCATACGTCAATTCAGATGTCTTAGTTTCCATCATGAAGTATACGCATAGTGTATACTCCTTATAATGAGACACCCATATATCTGCCTTAGTTATATTAGCAAAGTGTGGATTATTGGGGTTAGGTGTAAACACAAACTTATCGACGTTTAAGGTAGTGCTTCCGTATGATATTGAAGCTGATGATACATGAGTTAATGTACCTATTTCTGGAGGTGTATAAGGCCATAGTATCATTGCAGCCAAGAATTGATGGGGGATGACGAAGAAGTTCATAAATAAGCCTACAGTCTCTGCTACGACGTATTCTGCCATATATGGAGGTATTTCTTTTCCATTGAACATTACCCTAGGCGTAATTCCAGTCTGTTTTGGAAGCCATATAATGACTGTTGTGTTACCGCTTTCTTCTTCAATTATAAATTCTATCCTCGTGTATTCCACTCCTCCTACTACTTCAACTCCCTTATTATGGTAATAGAAGATCTCTATCTTTAATTCATTGTCAACGCGGTCGTAATCCTTTAACCTCCACTTCATATAACGTACTAAGTTTATGAATTCCTCAAAGGCCTCAATATACTTCTCTTCAGGTGGTGGTGTAGTTGTGTAGGGGGTATACGTAGTAGAAGTAAGTGGAGTAGTCATCGGTGTTGTTGCATGTGGAGAGGTAGGAGTTGTGTAGGGGGTATACGTAGTAGAAGTAGCTGGACCTCCAGGCTGTAAAGCTGACATTAAGCCATAGATTACAGCAACAGATACTATAGTTACTACAGCCACAACCAAAAATAAAGGTATTTTCAATATTACACCAAATATGATGTATAGTTGTTGTTTATAAATCTTTTAAGCTAAAAAACACTAAAAATGAGCATTTCATCATAAATAAATTACATGTACCACGTCAGGAACTATTTAAAGTGGACATTATATCTTCTTCGTAGAACTTCTTTAGAAGCTCTCCCTATTCCTCATCAACACTACATCGCTATATTCCTGTAGTCAACGTTTTGCGGATAGGCTTGGTACGCTCCCACACTAAGCTCTCACTCCTGTTTCTCCAGAATGAACTCGCTTAAGGGCATCTTTTGCTACTTCAATATCTATTCGTCTCCTAACACTTCTCTAAAGGCTCCCTTAGTATTGAAAAGCTCTCATAATCGTCTCCGAGGGATCCCTAGAGATCCCTAGCTCTACCTAGCTTCTCTAGTAAGCAGAGGAGTAGCTTCTCCCTATTCTCCTACGAGACCTTCCACGGGTTTAGGCTCTCGAACTACACCGACCGTTATCATACCTATGAAGAGTTACTGCTCTACATAAAACATCTCATGGTTGCGAGGGAAACCGTGAAACGATGGCTTTATGAGTAATCAGCCCCCATGGGGTGTGGCGGGCCCGCCGGGATTTGAACCCGGGACCACCGGCTTAGAAGGCCGGCACCCTATCCTGGCTGGGCCACGGGCCCATTACTCCTCTTAAGCTTTACTGTCGGGCTTTAAATCTCTTTATGTCCGGGCTCTAGGCATCATCTTTACTGTCGTAGGTGTGCTTAACTCGTTGCCGTGCTCTACGTTCACTCCAAGCATGTTCTTTACTAGCCACATGTTTGTGTACGCATGAAGTGTTAGCTTAGAGATCCCGATAGTGCTCGGTCCTTCGGCTAGAGCTAGGTAGGGTATGATAATATCGGCCATGTGTCTATCGTAGGCCATTCCGGTTGAGAGGTCCTCGAGGAGTTTAGATGCGGCCTCTCTACCGACTGCTTCAGCCGGCTTCCCTCTCTCACCTAGAGAGTCACCACCCAAGATGCTGTTCTCAGCTGTAGCCCACAGAACTACTCCAGAACCCGGACCTAAGTGAGGGTCTCTCTCTGGGTCGTACCACTCTACCTCTATGTTTACGCTAGATCTAATGCCGGACTTGGAGAGCTCTTCTTCAGCTGCTCTTGCTTGTCTCTCAGCAACGTGCTTAGGCAGCTTAACGCAGTGTGAAACTCCACCTATACTGAGGACCCTACCGGACTTTACCCTGTTTACGGGTTTGAAGGACTTCGGGGGCTTATCAACTCTGACTCTAACTAACCCACCTCCCCTAGGGTAGTGCCCCCTCCTCACTAACTCGACTACGAAGTCGTAGCCTACTCCCTTGAGGTGAGGTCTTACTACGTACCTAAAGTAGTCGATCGGTGGTGACCACGGTACATCAGTACCTCCTCTTACCTCTATGGAGGTCGGGGAGTCCGCAAAGGCGACTATAGGTAGTAGGGTCTGCAGTACTAGAGTAACAGAGCCGGCAGTTCCTACATCGAAAGTGTAGCTACCCCCACGTATGGTGCCCGGCTTAAACACTACCTCAGTAGACCCTACTGAAGCCCCCTCTACCGTAGCACTACATATCTTTGCTGCCGCCAGTATGCCGGTTAAGTGCTGCCTCTTAAGCCCGGGTTCGGGCCTCTTAGCTCTTATGTTTACGACTCTTATGTCTACACCAGTTATTGCCGATAGAGCTACGGCAGTTCTAAGTATCTGGCCACCACCTTCACCAAAAGAACCGTCTATAACGAGCAATAGCGACCCCTAGTCCGAACCTAGAACCTCCTTCATCCTCCTAACTCCGTCTATTTCGTCAATGAACCTAGCTACTGAAGACGGTACGTAAGACCTCCAGCTCTCGTCACCAGTAACCATGAGCCTCCTGATCTTAGTAGACGAGTACCTCCCCCTCTCGTAGGGAGGCGGTATGAGCACGTCATAGCCAGCCTCTCTAAAAAGCCTAACTACTAGCGGGTTTCTAGCTACTCCATACTTAAACTTAGGTACGTATAGCTGAACGTAAGAAGGCCACACAAAGTTCATCAGTATATCGGGAACTGGTATGATGTAGACCCTACTCAAGTCCAACCCGAACTCAGCTACCGCGAGTTTAAGCATCAAAACCCTCTCACCAGCAGTAAACGGATTAACAACGGTATGAGACTCTTGAGCCGTACCAACAGCAACGATGAGCTCGTCAACCCTATCTAGAGCCCACTTAATTACCTCAACATGACCTAGGTGGACGGGTTGAAACCTACCCGGATAGACTGCTCTAATTACGTCACTCCAGACCACTTACCCCTCCAAACCACATTACTCAAAAAGCATATAAACCAAGACAATACTACTCCAACCTTCTCCCTGGGGCAGGAATCCTCTATAAAGCGGGAGGTTTAAGGCTCAGCTAAGGCATCAAGCTGTTGGCTTATCGTTTTTGAAAGCTTATTTTCCCTCCCAATGGACATCTTTGTTGTGGTTACCGGGATGTCCAGACCTTCCTCTTACTTACTGAGTGAGTAGAGTAGGGATGATGTAATATACTGTTAGACTCTCACTACCGCTCAAGATTTGTGAGTTCGTAGTTAAAGCTTACGCTAAGAAGGTCTCTGGAGTCGGGCTACCTATAGTCTTTAGGCTTAAGTCCAAGACTTAAACTTAAGGGCTGCCTCAACTAGGAGTAGAATTAATAGAGAGATTCTTCTGCTAATAGACATCGAGACCTTTAGTGATGGAACTCTAATCAATGGAGTTCGAGCCTCGAGTAGGGGTCACACAGTTTAGGCTCTGTAGAGCCTCTTAATCGGCGGGATCTTTTACACTAGTATCCGCTACTATTCGAGTTCTCGGTTAGCGCTATGCCCGTATCGAAGGAGGAGATCACTGCACTAATACCTGCATTGAAAAAGAAGCAACCGGGTGGTTTTGAGTGAGCTCAAGAATGGAGGCTGCAATAACATACTAGTAGTCGACGGCACCTAACGGATAGGATGGTAGAGATGGCTGGGATCGCGAGTGGCGACATTGCCTACGAAGACTGTAGAGGAAAGGCTGGCGCTATCGATACGGGCCTTAAGTGCACTAAAGTACCCTAAGAGAGCTTGAGTCGAATGGAAAACATTTAATAAAGAGAAATCGTTCTAGCGACTGCACTCTTTCGCCGTAGTTCGTGGCTACCTCCGGGTTCTGAGAGTCAAAATACTGGGTGTGACAAAATCGTAGAGTATGTAACCCTCGATTAATTCAAGGTCTTTAAGAGATTGTTCTCCAATCGAGTTGAGGGCTTCATGCAATCTCAAGTTTAAGTCTATTTCCATTTTTACCTCTTTACTCTCTACTATTTGATAGCTGATCTAGGAGGTCTCGAGTAAGTTGTTTAAATGGATGCTAGTCAGCATAGTATAGCAGTTGGGGTGAGAGTGTGAGCTCCAGTATTGATAGATCTAGAGAGGCTTTTAGAGCTGTATACCTCACTAGGGGGAGGTTTAGGACGACTAGGAGAGACCTGCGTAGCTCACTAAAGTTAGCGAGCTTAGCGAGAGAGCTTAGTAGTACGTACTTAGAGGTGGTTGAGTGGTGTGGGTGGCGGAGAGTAGTAGCACTGAGAGCTTAGAGGACTTAGTGGAGGACCTTTATAGCACGTTTAAGAGTCGTATCTTACCTAGACTTCTCGAGATCCACGAGGAGACTAAGAGGTACCTCTACTTCGTATCTTGGTTAAACAGAGAGCTTGAAGAGAGGGGTTTAGGCAGAATCGTGGTAACTGGTGGATTCGCTATTGAGGTGTATACGGGGAGAGTCTACAGAACCATGGATGTAGACATAGTCGTTGAGGATTCGAGAGCAGCTAGAGTCATCGAAATGTTTCTCACAAAATTCTCGGAGAAAATTGGTCGGGGCTACCTACCTAGGTACGAAGTCCTGCAATTAAAGTCTATAGATGTAGTTTCCTCAGTATACGGAAAGGAAGCACTGCCGACAAAGCTACTTGTAGAAAACCTTTACGTTTACATAGAGCCTGTTGAGGAGCTCATAGTTACTTATCTAGCTGGCTGGAAGTACTGGAGTGCGACAGAAGATCGAGATAAAGCACTCTGGCTCTACATTACGTGGAAGGACAGAGTGGACTTAAACTACCTCAAGAAGAGGTCCAAAGAGGAAGGAGTATTAGACTACTTAGAACTACTGGAGACGATCGTGAAAGACCAATACGCATGAAAATATCGGCACCAAGCCGTTACACTCGTGGGGCTTGGCTCCGACGTGTGCTCATATATGTGCTCATATGAGTTGTTGCTACTACCTCATTTCCCCACTCTCCAACCATTCCCTGTTCTCGTCATGCTTTAGAAGGCCGGTTTGATGTTCTTAAAGCCGTGGGAGTCAGAACTTTCGAGAGAGTGCTCAACAGAGTTAGGCAGTATGACTTCGTGTTGAGCTCGACCCCTAGCTATCTCGTGTGTAGCAGTCTTGCCTTAAGTAGAGCTCCAGGTACGACTCTGTTATTAACTCGTTTGCCGAGATCCCCAATGAACTGAGTGTCTCCCTGACTTTAGCTAGAAAGCTCTCTGCCGATGGAGGGTTTACTTCCTCAAATTCCAAAAACCTCCCGAGGCACTCCACCTCGTCTAGTGAGACCTTGAGGTCGGCACTACTGAAGTAGGTCCTCTTCTTCCTTATGATTACGCCACTAAATCCGGCTAGCTTCAGGACCTCCAGGACTCTGTCGTCAGGTAAAGGCACCTCAAGCTCGTCCCGCGCTTTAACTTTCTCGAACGCTATTACTCCCTTGTACGTCAGTCTATGTTCGACAGTAGAGCCGGTGATTACCTTCCTAAACCTAAGAACGGTGCCATGCTTATATCCCGGACAACCCCTTAGGTCGAAGTAGTGATCTTCCTCTAGCACATCTCCCTCCTTCGTGAAGCCGAGCGAAGTTAGTTTACTGACTATACTCTCAAAGTCGACCTCATCGATCCTTACTTTAACCTCGTACTCAGCACTCCGCACGGTACTAACCCCTAGATAGCTAGGTGTTCCGAAGTTAAGAGCTGAGATGTTTACATGCGTAGTTTGTAGACACCAAACTTATTCTAGCTTGAGCTAATCTCTGTGGCTAACTTAACATCTAGTGATGCGGAATGCTGCGAAGCTATACTAAGCTACTAGAGGACGTAGAGAGGAAGGTAGCTGAGGCAGTAAACGGGGGAGTCAGAGCTATCGCCTCAAAGTTCGGCTATTTAGAATACATGATTGTGAGGTATCACGAGATACTCGGAGATTGGAGTGAGGTTGTTGAGTTACTGAGAGCATTCGAGAAACCCCTCGTTAAGGCGATTAGAGTCAATACACTAAGGTTTAAATCAGTTGCGGAAGTAGTGGAAAGACTTGAAAAACTCGGGTACGAGTTCTCTAAGATACCTTGGGATAGGCATTCCTATACCGTTGTTAGAGCTGGCAGGGTTTCTCTAGGAGCTACACACGAGTTCCTCCTGGGAGGCTATTACCCGTACAGAGGCCTTGCCTCCCTCATTCCACCACTTGCTCTAGAACCGCGGGAGCTGGATAGAGTCCTAGATAGTGCGGCAGCACCGGGAGGTAAGACAACGCACCTAGCCCAGCTAATGGGGAACAGCGGCCTCATACTGGCAACTGACGTCAGTAGAGAGAGGTTTAGAGCTCTCCGGACTAACCTAGAGAGAATGGGAGTAGAGAACGTAGTGGCTATAAGGATAGACAGCAGAAGGATTCCCGAGATCTTCGGGGAGTACTTCACTAAGTCCCTACTAGATGCTCCCTGTACTGGTGAAGGCATTATCCAGCTCGACCCATCTAGAAAGACTAAGACTTCCTTCGAAGACCTCGTTAGAGCCCACAAAAAACAGGTAGAGCTACTTACAGCAACTGTACACTCGACAGCCCCCGGTGGTAGGGTGGTGTACTCTACCTGCTCGATAGCTCCTGAGGAGAACGAGTTCACTATAGCAGAAGTCCTTGAGAGCTTGGGTGGCGTGAGAATAGTGAGTCCTTCAATCAGTTTAGACCTCGAGCCCGGGGTTACCGAGTACTTTGGGATTAGACTATCAGACCAACTCAAGTTGTGTGGTAGAACTTACCCACACAAGCAGGGTTTCGAGGGGTTCTTCGTATGCGTACTCGAAAAAGAGAGGAAATGAAGTGCTGGCTTGGGGGAGACGAAGTATTAAAGCACATCAGCAGGCTGTACGGATCAGAGGCTACTGGAGCTATAAGAGGCTACACGCCATTGTACTGCTTTGGGTCGTTTACCGAGGTCTACTTAGTTAAAGACCAGTTAGTGGAGGTAGTTGAAGCGGTACTTAGGAGTGGTAGGATACCCTACTTCGCGGGAATGTACGGAGGAAGGTTAAGACCTACTAAACCTGGGTTCATCCCCTCACACATGCTCGTAGAGAGAGTATACGAGTTCCTTGGGCACCCGGTTAGAGCAGTAAAGGCTCTAGAGCAGGGTATTAAAGTAGCTCTCTACGGTAGGGACCTCCTTGCCGAGTCAGTAGCACTGTGTTTCGAGCCTGTAGAGTTTGGTGAGGTAATCTCGGTTGTCGGACCAGATGGATACGTGTACGCTGTAGGTCTCTCAAAAGTCTCGAGTTGCGAGGAAGTAGCTATGCTTAGAAAAAAAGATGTTGTAGTACGTACGGTATTTGATTTAGGCTGGTACCTAAGGGGTGGAACGACCCCGAGGGAACCAAAGTACAAGCTGTAGCTGTCTCACTTCGTTTAAAGAATTTGAATCCGTACTAGTGCAGCAGGATAGCTACCTCTAGACTATGCCTCTAGTAGCTCTCTCATAACTCTTGCTAGTAAAGTTCTCGGTAGTATCACGGGTTTCCCGGTAGCCCTAGCTACAGCTTTCTTAACCTCAGTAGTGAACCCTATGCAGTCCAGTACTACCAGATCACATTCTCCTAGTCTTTCTGAAGTTCTCACTATGTCTTCTACGGTGCTGGTATAGGGTGACGCGCTCGCAACCATTACTTCCGGAGTTACCGAACTCCACTTTCTCCTAGTTAGCTCTACTTGTGCTGGACTCGGAATTACAACACCTAGCTTACTAACTTTAAGCGACTCCACCACCTTTAGCAGTAAGTCGGAGGGTTCTATAAGTACCTTCCTCGACTTAAGCTCTGGGAATTCACCAGTACATAGGAGCCCTATCACGTCTACCTGCTGCTCTAGTTTATCTATGCAGCTCTGCATTCGCTCGATTATTCTCTCTCTCGATACCTTAACCTCGGTGCCGTCCCGGAGCCTAGTGACTAGTAGGTATTCACCCTCCCTAGGGGCTAGTGCTGCTATTTCTTCCCTACTCAGTCCGTCTAGTGCTCCACACTCAACAATCTCTACACTTACATCACCTAGAACTCTAACGACTTCTGTTACTACGTCCACTCTAGGCGACTGACCTATAGTGACTAAACCAACTCTCCTCGTAGACTTCACCACAGCTTCTTACCTATTACACTCTCGACTTGCTTCAACAGCTCTGGGTCTTTAACGCCCGCACCTAGCGGCACGAAGCCCTTCGGTATCGCTATGACTAGAGTTTCGTCACCCTCCCTAATTTCTGCTGAAGTCAGGGGTAGAGAGGTCTTAATGCTCAACGTAACTATGAGATCAGGAAAAGTAGCTAGTCTCATGCCATTGGAGTCTTCTAGAGTCATATACTCGTTCCAAAAAGTTATCTCGTAACGCTTTGAAGCCCCCCTCACTACTACTCTCCCGATATCGTAACCACCGCGCGTCTCCAGGACTACTGTCTCTACAACACCCCTATCGACTACTTCCCCACTACCGAGGTACTTTATAACGTCTAAGGCTACTGCCTCCGCATCACCGTAGTGCTTCTGCATTATCTTCCCCACCTCGATAGCCTTACTTAGCCCTCCCACAGCTGCGTTCTCTTTAACGTACTCGGGGCTAACCGGGTTACGTGCTACAGCAACCATACCGCCCGCCTGAACAGAGGCTTCTCTAACTAACCTATCAACTCTAGCTAAAGACCCGCAAGCGACCAGCTCAACGTACGTTCCAGCCTCCTTGCTCCCACCGACAGCTGCTTGAATAGATACATAACCTCTAACTCTATGTAAACCCATGGACCCCATAACACCCGTTGGGTGAGCTCTGCCGTCAGCAGGTGCGTCCACTACGGGAACCTCGAGGGCTGCTGCGGGAACCCAGCCGTTAGCTGTTGAAGCACCCCCGTTCTCAGAGGATATAAAGCCCCCTATCTGTATTCGCGCATAGTCCCTCAAGAGCTCCGCGGACTTAACCATGTGAGTAGGTCTAACATACCTCTCTCTAGCCGCTGGAGCTCCAACTAGTGAGGCAGTAACTACGAAGCTATCCCTAGGTATATCACTTACATCAACTACGTAGAGGTCTCCAAGCTCTACGGCTAGCCTAGCAGCAGCTAACCCGGTCTTTAAGTCTCCCCCACCGCCTCCACCGAAAAATGAGCCCCCTAGTATTGCTGCTTCAGCTATCTTCTCATCTAACTTGATCCTCACCTAGCACCACCTATAGCTCCCTGCCTTAAAATACTCAGAGTTATAGCACCAGCAGCTACAACTGGGTCAACCACCCTAACTCCAGAAACGGTCTCCGCAATTTTAGCGAAGCCTATAGTAGAGTACCCAGTACAGGCTAGTACGACAACGTCAACACCCTTCCCAGCAAGCCTCTTCAGAGCAATTAGAGCTGCCTCCCTACCCCTGTCAGTCAATAAGTCTAGAGTAGTTCTCACACCCTCAGGTTTCTCCTCAGCTACAAGGTGAATCCCCAGGACCCTCCTCACTACCTCAGGTGTTTCTTCAGTAAGGTTCAGAACACCAACTCTCTCACCGCACGCTAATGCTACTGAAGCAGCCGCAGATCCCGCACCTACAACTGGGATCTTTAACTGCTTTCTAGCTTCACTAACTGCCGGGTCGGCTGCGCAGCTCACAACTACTGCCTCAGCTCCCTCCTTCTCTAGTTCTCTAGCTACCCTCAGTATCTTCGGCTTAGCCACCTCCTCGGACTCTCGGTCGTATATACCCATCGGCTGGTTCTCAATGCACTTACTGACTACTTTCAGCTCGGGGAATGCTGACTCTATGATCCTACCGTGCTGATTCAGTGCCTCGTCGTCTTTTAGCGTGATGACCCTAATTAGCCCGACGACATGTCTCATGGATTCCACTACTTGGGTATGCCTCTTCTGAGTAAGTCAGCTATAGGTCCGTGAATCCTCATTATAGTCTCCCACTCCTCAGGATCGTAGAATCTTGCTCTACCCATGGTGAAGTCCTTAGCTACCTCGACCACGAACCTAGTTGCCTGCTCTAGCGCCACGAAGTTCGTGGGTCCGGTCCCTGAACCAGGCAGAGCCATTCGCGCCGTTATGGCTACGCCTACCACTGGTGCCTTAGTGTATAGCCAGGGCTGCATCATGCTGTTTATGTGGTAAACGGGTGTCGAGTAGGGGAGTATGTCCTGCATAGTTATCGGGACCACCACCGGTGGCTCACCGGTGACTCTAACGTAGATGTCCGTTAGGTCCGGGCTCACTCTGAGTACCCAGCCTTCCTTGACTGTGGGAGTTATAGCGAAACCCGTGTGCTTGATTACCCAATTCGCCTTAGTGGCATCGACGGAGAGAACAGCGTCCATATCCTCTCTAACCTCCCTCTTGAGCAGTGTAAAGATGTCTACTGGAGAGTCCATCATCGGGACCGGCTTATGAGGTCTAGTCGGTGCGTTTGGGCATATATGAGTAGTTATTACTACATCCCCGGGAACTTCGTCACCGCGAGCCCTCATCTCGGCAAGCTTGTACGCAGTGGCGAGAGCGACTATGGCTCCATCGGCATCTGAGACCATACCTATGTAGGTCGGTCTAGCACCGATCCCCCCCAGCCTGCCGACAACACCTAAAGTAGGAGACGTACCCCCAGAGCTCTTACCCGCTCTGCCCGGGATAGTTATGGTTACGAAGTCCGTAGAACCTCTATCTCCGCGCACGGTCTCTACTTCGATCCCTATATCTGTAAAGCCTCTACCGACGAAGAACTTCTTAACTGACTCACCGCTAACCTTAGGATCGTCTAAAAGGTCTATTAATTCCAGTACGTGTTTTAATGTAGACATGTATATCCACAACTAGAACTACACCACACTCTTTTTAAGTCTTACCTGTTAAACCTGTGTTTAATGGAGTAGCTTTAAAATTTGGTGGGAAAACTCTCGTAGAGTACATGCCTACACATTATTTAGAAATGTGAAGCATCCTGCGTGCTTATATATGTGATTAAACACCTTGGTATGGTGGTATAGTATTGACAACATCATCTGAATACCACCCCAAGTTATATGAGCCCATAGTCTTGGTCATTGGGCTCATCTTGGCACTATTTGGTGCTATAATCGGTATGGAGCTAATCTGCAGGGTTGGGATCAATCCTAACACGTCCATAATTGGTGCCCTCATAGCTATAGCGTTTTCGGCCATTCCTGTCCAGATAGCTAGAACAATGCGCAATGTACACAGGGTTAACCTCATGCAGACGGTAATCTCTGGTGCTACCTTTCAAGCCGGGAACGTGTTCTTGCTGACGATAGCGGTACCGTACCTACTCGGGCTTACTGAAGGAACGTATTTCGCCGGTGTAGTTATAGGTGTCGTAATCGCTGGATTTATAGATATACTGCTTTCCTACTGGATCTTCGACTCCCCATTTTATCCAGCAAGAAATCCATGGCCTCCTGGAATAGCAACAGCTGAAGCCATTAAAGCTGCTCTAGGTAGGGGTAAGAGAGCTCTAATTCTGCTGTACGGCATGATCTTCGGGGGTGCCCTCACTTACCTGGGCTACCCAGGCGATGTAGTAGGTATAACGCTCATAACGCAGATAATAGCTATAACGTCCTTCGGTATAGGACTGATACTGAGAGCCTACGGTCCGACACTCGTTGGCATAGACTTCTATAAGATATACGCGCCTCAAGGCATTATGGTCGGTGCTGGAATCGCGGCACTAATACAGTTCGTTCTACTCTACACCAGGGTTAGGAGAAAGCATAGTTCTCAGTCGGCTCAGAGCTCTGAGTCAAGTCTCCCACCGACAGTAGTCGGTGCTAGTGAGGCTCTGAGGAAGTTAGGTTTAGCACTAGGTCTCTTCATAGCCGGTGCTCTAGTTGCTGGTTTAATAACGGGAATAAACGGGATGATAAGTCCGGGAATGTTCCTCCTGTGGGTAGTCTACTTCGGCTTCCAGGCTTGGTTTACTACTCTAATCTGCGCGCTCTCAGGGATGTACGCTGGCTGGTTCCCTGCTTTCGCTACCGCACTAGCCGCACTAGTCATAAGCCTCGTCTTCGGATTTCCACCACTTGCCGCGGGTATAGGTGTAGCCTACGTCGCTGCTACAGGACCTGGAATGGCCGACCTATCCTATGACCTAAAGACCGGGTGGATCCTCAGAGGCGAGGGAAGAGACCCTAACTTCGAGAGAATAGGGAGGAAGTGGCAGTTCTACGCCAAAGTGCTCTCTCTAGCAGTCTCCTTAATAATGATCGCAGTGTTCTATAGAGCCTACTTCGCGGGTCTCAACCTTTTCCCACCGGCAGCTAAGACCCTAGCTGCTACAGCTAAGGCAGCAGCAGACCCTGAATTAGCGAGGTGGTTACTCATGTGGGCACCAGCAGGCTTCGTACTACAGATACTCGGAGGGCCAGAGAGGCAGATAGGGATACTGCTGGCTACGGGACTCATGATATCTAACCCGCCCGCAGGCATAGCAGTATTAGTTACGGTAGCGGCTAGGCTCGCACTACTGAAGGCCCTAGGAGCAGAGAGGCTTAGAGACATATTCTATGTAGGCGGAGCTGGGGCGGTCGGAGGCTCCGCAATAGTGTCTTTCATAGTATACACACTAAGGGCCTACTTGAAGATTTAGATATAGCATTAGCCGTATCTCAACCTAAGCTCATTAAAGCTAAAATGTTTTTCAGTACTCTATTGTTTAGCTAAGTGTTAGTGAGTCGTCTTTCATTATGCTTGGCCCTGGTATTGCCCCACTCTATATAGGGAGTTGATGGAGTATCGATGCTTATCCCTCGAGATTCTAGACTCTAATACGTAGACATCGTGAGATTGCCTCAACTCCTAGGGGTGTACTATGGTTGGTACTAACACTATGGAAGACGATCTCCGCGAGTATTGAGAGAGAATAAGTTGGAGATTGAAGAAACACTCAATGATTATCGATAAACTCACTGCTGCTGATTCTGCTATTAGAGTATGCTACAGTGTATCTGCTGGGAGGGGGTGAGTGCACACGACTTTTGATGTTGAGAAGTGCGTAGCTTAGTGAAGTGTTTTCCTGAGTACCACTCCCACTCTTTGCTTGCAGTCGATCGCGCCGTCTTCAACAACTACTCTTCCGTTGATAATTACGTGTTTTATGCCTTTCGGGTACCTATGGGGGTCTACGTATGTAGCAGTATCTTCAATAGCGTAGTAGTCAAATATTACTATGTCCGCCTTCAGTCCCGGCCTGATGAGGCCTCTATCCCAAACGCCTAGCTTCCTAGCGGGTAGTGATGTCATCTTTCTAACAGCTTCGGGGAGTGAAAGCGATCTCCTTTCTCTCACATACCTAGCGATGATCCTAGGGAAGGTCCCGTAGCTTCTCGGGTGCGGCTTACCGACACCTAACCTCGTTACACTGCCGTCGCTACCTATAGCCACTAGGGGGTGGGATATTACCTCATCTACTTCCTCGGGATTCATAGTGAACCCGACGATCCTAGTTGCTAGGTTGTCATTGATCAGTAGCCTAACTACGGCCTCTACAGGGTCTATCCCAAGTTCCTGAGCCACTCTCGATACTCGCATTCCCTCAAGCTTCTCGTTGCTGGGTGAGCGAGCTATCTGCACGTCTTCCCAGTTTATTTCAGTAGTGAATTCTTTTCTAAGCTTCTCGACTACGTCTGAGTTCCTAAGCTTCTTCAGAATCTCTTCCCTGCTTCCTGACCTGTACTCGGGTGGGAGCAGAGCGAGAAGCCCCATGGAGTATGCCTCGTAGGGATAGGCATCCGCGCTTACATCATACCCTCTACTAGCGTAGTCTGAGATAAGTGATAGAGCTCTGCTGGTTTTACCCCAGCTTGCTCTCCCACTCGCCTTCAAGTGGGATATCTGAACTCCGGCCCCGGACTCAAGCCCCACTTCGATGGACTCCAGTACTGAGTCAACAAGTCCTAAACCCTGGTTCCTCATATGCGTTGCGTAAAACCCACCGTACCTAGCTACGACTTTAGCAAGCTCCACTACCTCCTTATTATCGGCAAACATGCTTGGCACATACCTGAGACCACTGCTCATACCGAAAGCCCCAGCCTCCATAGCCTCCCTAACTAAGTCTTTCATAACCACGAGATCCCTATCCGACGGTCTAATGTCTTCGTAGCCTAACACGGCCGCTCTAACAGTTCCGTTTCCGACTAGAGTAGCTATGTTTATAGATGGCCTAAGATTTTCAAGAGAGCTTAGGTATTCACCGAAGCTGGACCACGTAACAGCTACATCAGGCCGAACGGACTTCATCATGCTTTCATACTCACGCCTGTTGATATCTGTCAGTGGTGCTGGTGAGCTACCACAGTTACCGACAACTACTGTGGTAACACCCTGGAGCACGTAGTTATCAGCTGTCGGCAACTCAAAGATCGATATGTCGCTGTGATTATGTATATCTATAAACCCAGGAGCCACAAACAAGCCACTAGCATCAATAACCTTCTCAGCACTCAAACCCGAAAGGTCTCCTATAGACCTAATCGAGTCTCCCACTACACCCACATCGGCCTTAAACAGAGGAGAGCCTGAACCATCGATAACGATCCCGTTCTTTATAATGAGGTCGAACCCTGACACGCTAAGCACCACTACGACAATGCGGGTCTGCTAAAAAGCCCAATGCATAAAGTAAGTCCTGGTTACTGAGGGGTTTAGTTCTTATATCAGTTCGTATGAGTCGGCACATCGCCTCACCCGTTTACCGCCTTTACGAAGATTTCTCACTCCACTAGCCACAGGGTTCGGAAAGAGGCTTGTTATATATGTTGTCTAGTGGGGATTGCTTGGGTTTGTGTGTTGTTGGAGGACTTAGCTGAGAGCGTCGCATACTACTCTATTGTAGTAGTAATTTCCTCTGCTCTTTACTCGTACTTCCTGGCTCGAGCGCGCAGAGTTCTGGAAGAAGATTTTCCCTCAGTTTTCCTCAGGTTTACTCTCGCGCTAGCCGTGTACATCACTATTCATTCTTCTCTCAGCCTGCTATTGATGTATAGTAACTTCCTCTATGGATGTATGCCCGACGTAGTGCTGTACACTGTAGCTATTCTAGCTCTAGCTCTAGTCGCTGGTGTGCTATTGGGGTCTAGAGCTGTATGTAGTGCGCTAAGCGTACTCGGTTCCGGCGTTATGAGGAAGGTACTTAGAGTCCTTAGTGAAGGTGAGGTAGAGGGCTACAAGTTCTGGCTATGCTCTCGATGCCCTATTGGTGTCTTCACATCCTTCACGGATAACAGGTTCTACGTACACACTAAACTAGTAGAGGTTCTTAATAGAGAAGAGCTAAAGAGCGCTTTGCTCCGTGAGACTTTTCACAGTGAAGATAGGTTTCTCAGCGTAATGGACGCTGTGAGTACTCTATCATGGTGCTTAGCAGTACTCCTGTTCGCCCTGCTATCTGCCTGCATTCCAGGACTCCACGCTAGTGCTTACTTAAATGCAGCCGCAACAACAATTATAGCCAGTACGGTTGGATGGATACGGGAGCACGCAGCAGACCTCCGATACGCCGAGTCGTCGAGTCCGGAGCACCTGCTCAGCGCTGCAGCAAAAGTATATAGAGTAACACTAGAAGAAGCTCGAAGAGTGGTGGAGAAAGGTATCGAGAGGGCCGAGGTGATTTACACCATTAACACGCTCTGCCTCAAAGTATCTATTCGCAGAACTCTTGGAGAGTACTTTGCGAACCTCGTAATACCCAGCCTAGTACTTCACATACGCAGAGACCCACCACCGACGATGAGGGCGGTAGCTATATGCGGAGTACGTAAATACCTATAAGATGAAACGAGTATTAGAAATAGCTGCTAATTAGGGGCTCGCGCTTGAGAAAATTGAAAGGCTGTGACGCCAGCTGGTACTTACCTCTGTACTTAAGCTCTCAGCTAATTCCAGAGCACTTACCTGCCGCAGACACTACTAGAGGTTTAGGTCTAGACTTCGGTGCCGTCATGTCGATATTTCTAGCTTCTTCATTATGTACCTAGATCTAGCTCTAGCAAAACTCTTTACTGACTCGGTGAGGTTATTCCCCAAAGTATCTATCGTTACTATTAACGGTCCCAGCTCCTTGACTCTGAGAACCCAGAGCGCTTCAGGTATGCCCAGGTCTAGCCACCCGACACCTACGACTTCCTCAACTGCCTCTGCTCCCAGAGCCCCGCAGCCCCCCGGAAAAATAGCGTAGACTGCTTTAAACTTCCTGCACGCCTCAGTTGTTCGGTTTCCCATGCCTCCCTTACCTATTACCAATCTAACACCCGTTCTCTCTATGAACTCGTACTCGTAGTACTCCATCCTCATGCTCGTAGTAGGCCCTATAGACCTGCAGATCCACTTACTCCCCGACTTCACCATGACCGGGCCTGCGTGGAATATAGCTAGACCCCTGAGGTCGAATGGTAGAGGTACTCCATCGACTAAGAACCTAGCGTGAACAGCGTCTCTAGCTGTCACTAATGTGCCAGTTACGTAGACTACCTCCCCTGCCTTAAGTGATGCAACTTCCTCTTCCGAGATAGGTAAGTAGATTACCCTACCCAAGAGTCACACCTCCGTGGCTCAGTACCCTATGGGTAAGGTCAGAAAATATCCTTAGATGTCCGCGCCTAAGGGCCCAGCACGAAGTGCTTACTCCAACAGCAAGTGTTGCTGGATGCCTGCCAGCGTACTCTACGTGAACTGCTAGCACGGTCTTCCTACCACCCAGTCCTTGGGGGCCTATGCCGAGCTCGTTGAGCAACCTTTCGAGTTCTTCCTCTAGCTCAGCCATTCTGGGGCTAGAGCTTCTAAAACCCACAGGCCTCAGTAGAGCTCTCTTAGATAGTGAGGCAGCCACTTCAGCTGTAGGGCCTATGCCTACACCAATTACTAGCGGAGGGCATGCGTGAATGCCGTACTCTACAACGGTATCTACTACGTACTCTATTAAGCCCTCAAGACCTTGCGCTGGGTCGAGTACCCTAGCAGAGCCTGGCCTACTCGAACCACCACCCGCCATATACAGGTACACGTCAGCATAATCTCCGGGAACTAGAGTAGTCTCAACCCAAGGAATTCTAGGCCCTAGATTGTTGCCAGTATTTCTCCCAGTAGCTGGATCCACCACGTTAGGTCTTAAGAACCCCTCTACAGTAGTTTCAGTAACAGCCTCCTCGATTACCTTAAGTAGCTCTAGAGGGAAGGGAAACGAATTACCAAGCTCGACAAAGAACTCTAGCACACCAGTATCTTGGCATAGAGGTATAGACCTAGATATAGCTAGCTCAAGGTTCCTGAAGACTGCTTGGTAGACGAGCTTCGCGTGTTCCCCGACCTCGACATCGGAAGCCCTCCTCAAGGCCTCTATGACGTCATCCGGGAGCCTCGTAGAGACGGTGAATATGAATTTTTTGAGCGCTTCTTTAAGCCTGCCTTGGACCTCTATACTGGCAGTAGCCAGCAAGACCACCTAGCATAGCCTTATACTTGAAGAAAAATGCGTTAATCTCTTAAGAAATGGATAGACAAGTTTTAGCGCAAGCTTCTTCAATAAACACTGAGCTTTGTTGGCGATCAAACAGACTAAGGCATTCACTATGAACTACTCACGCTGTCTTGCGAGCTCTTTGAACCTATCTACGGAATGCGTGGAGAGTGATATAGCTGGAAACAATTGGACTAGTCTCTCGAAATTATCGCAGCCTACCTCCATATCGTAGCCCTAGTGAATACAGATATGCCCGTAAAGCCACGAGAGTGGCAATAACCATACTCGCTAAAAAGGGTTCCCTTCCGCAGCCTTGTTTAACTGTTTCGGTTTTCATATCTGCTCATGTCTGTCGATATTGATCGAAACGTTTATAAGCACCTCATGGTGATATGCGTGGATGTACATAGATGAGGGGTCGAGAGCCACTCGATGATCTAGATGATGGCTCTCCCCGAGATACTCAAGATGTGGGGTGCTAGGGGTCACCCCGAACGCCCCCGAGCCCGATGAGAACCCGAGCGGAATGCGGGGGAAAGAGGACAAGGCAACGAAGTCAACCGATATAAACCAAAATAAACCAAAACGAGAGCTGAACCCAGTCGGTTCGGTTACCTAGAGGGTCTCCTGTTTACGTTCATGCTTACAGCCATTGCTGTAATGATCGCCGCCGCAATTGAATTGATGCTTGAGAATAGTAAAGATATAGTTGTTCAGGTAGAAAGAGGAAGCGGAGAGGAACGTTACCGCGATCGTTAATGGTTCTCCGGATGCTCCAAATAAATTGCTCGAGACTTTAGATAAAGAGAACCTACTTGACTTAGTAGTGTAACTAGTGGGTTAGACTCCACTAGGAAATAGAGCTATCAGAACGACTCTAAAAAGTGTGATTAGGTACTACACCACCCCCTACTCTCCACCGCTATGGTAACCGCCCGATGTTTCTACATATATAGTTACAGATTTGGGTACTCGTACCTAGAGTCGAACTCCTGTAATAACCTCTCTAGAGCGAGTTCGACTACCTCCTCAGAACTAGGTCTTCTGCCCAGCATGCTCTCTAGTATGGCGGAAGCTCTCTCAAGCATGAACTCTATCCTATTCGTAAACCTCACTTCGACCACTTTATACACCTCAATATAAATACTTTATAGACTGTTTATATAAGTTAATTCTCGAGGCTCTACTATGAGTTTCGTCACTAAACTACTAAGTGCTTCACTAATAGCTTAGTAGAATCTTAATGCTAGCTGCCGAGATAGTTACCGTGCCATGCTAAGTATGCAGTGAGTTTTATGATAGCTTTATACGAAGATGTGTTTACGTACATGAACGAACTCCAGTTTCCTAGCCCACGATTTGCTCTATCAAGCCAAATAGTTTCAGTTCAATGTGGCCAGCTGCCCGCAGAGACATGGAGCCATTTGCACTCAACCCGTCGATGCCGGGTATAAACACTACTATCTTGAAATCTAGGTGCAGAAAGGTATGCTCAGCAGAAATTCTCTCCCTTTACTTCAAGATTCCTGCTGGCGTTAGTAATACACCCCAGTAAGTTAGGTTGGTTCCTTCAAGTCTTGGTCTAAGCTTATTTTGGCGCGACCATTTGTTTTAAGGCTGTAGCTGTTGCCAAATGAAGAAAGCGCTCTCGATAGCTACAGGTCTATGGTTGTCTACGGATCGTTCTATAGGACCCTCCTGATTCTAGCGCTTCCTATGATAGTATTTGAGGCAGTGAACGTATCTTATAACTTAGTGGACGCGTATTGGCTGGGATTCTGGGGAGGGGCTGCGTTTACCGTCCCCAGGCTCACCAGGCCTACCTACATGTTCTTCGAGGCCGTGTTCATGGGTTTAGGAACGGCTAACCTCGCGATGATGTCTCAGTACGTTGGTGGGAGGAGGTATGAAGAAGCTGCTAAAACTTTCTCGCAGTTTCTGACTGCGAACTTAGTCCTAGGATTACTTCTTACCTTAGTATACATTGAGGTAAACGACTTTCTGATAAAGTACGTTGTCCGGGTTCCTTCTGAACTAGCTGAACCAACCCTAACCTACGCAAACATTATAGCTTTAGACATACTTCTCTATGGGTTTGACTCAGCTTTCACGAACGCTTTTCAGTCTATAGGAAACACTAGGGTCCCGGCTATGGCTGGAATAGTTTCTGCTTCACTGAACTTCATCTTAGACCCTGTGCTCATACTGGGTCTAGGTGGGCTACCGAGCTTAGGACCTGCTGGTGCTGCTATCGCTACAGTAGTCACGAGATTAATTAAGGTTGCTTCACTAGCCTACATCTTTGTGAAGAAGCTTCCTGAAGTAGGTATTAGGCTTACTAAGAGCTTTAGTAGGTTTTGGTTTGTTAGAGTTATTACTGTGGGAGGGCCGATGTCCTTGAGGCAGGCATTAAACAGTATTGGAATAATGTTTCAGCACTCGATAGTCAACTCATTCGGTATCGTAGCAACACAGACTTACACGATAGGTTTTCTATTCATGGACATAGCTGAAGCCGTAGTAAGGGGGTCTACAACTCCGATAGCCGTTATGGTAGGTCAGAGCCTAGGTGCTGGAAACCTAAGTCGCTCTAGAGAAGTAGGTATAAAGTCGTGTTTAACTCTCGGAAGCATAACAGCAACAGTATCCTCGGTCTTGTTCTTAGTTAGGAGAGAGCTAGCTATGGTCTTCACGAGCGATTCAGTAGTCATTGGAGAGTCCATGTACTTCCTCAGCATGTTCCTACCGACGCTGCCTTTTCTAACCCTACTCTTCATAGGTATAGCGGTAGGTCGAGGTTCGGGAAGCACGGTGGTGCCTCTGATTATCACACTAGTGAGGATGTGGGGCATGAGGATCACTTTAGCGTACATTCTATCGACTATCTTGGGTATGGGTACTAGCGGGCTGTGGATCTCTTTATCTTTAGGAAACATTGTGGCAGGAATAGCTTCAGCAACATGGATAGCCGTTGGTAAGTGGTGCAGGCCCATAGTATAGACAAGCGCTAAAGCACTAGCTCGCAGATATCGAGAGAGAACTACTGAAACCCGAGGGTTTCCTTCTTAGCTTAAGTTCGGGGGAAACTAACCTTATTTAGCTCTATGTTGCAGCATGTTCGCGGGTGTTGTGGGTTGGTTGCTGTCTCACCGGAGGGCTTTTGGTCTGGTCCTATAACTAAAACTGGAAAGTCGGCATTAGTGCCTAGAGGCCCCTGGGTTTACGGGTTCACAGGTTTAGGTATTAGCTATAAATCAGACCCTAGTTCTTTAGCCGATATAGTACCCAGACCTCTCAGAGTGTCTGATGGGTCAGTATTCGCTTACGTAACTGAGATAGTTACCTGGAGTCCGAATGTTGGAGAGCTTTCTACTGAAGCGCCAGATCAGCTGTACTACCACGAAGGAGCGTTTTTCGTTAGGGTTGAGTATGATGGCAGAATATATACCTACTGCCCGTTTATGTGGGTTGACTCAGACATCTCACTTTTGAGAGGCCTACTAGTCGGCTGGCCTAAGAAGCTGGCTAGAGTTGCTCTCACCAAGATCCACCCGATGGTTCCAGGTCTTGACAGGCCTAGGAAGGGCTTAAAGCTTGGTGGCTACGTTGCTAGAGCTGGCTCAACTCTATATAGAGTAAGAGTTGAGATAGAGGACGATAGAGAAGACAAGTTCTTACCACTACTCACAGAGCACCCGTTCATCCTATTCAGATACTTTGCGGGAGTGTCAAAGACTCTAACAACAGTTAACGAGCTGGTAGAGCTTATTGGAGAAGTCGATGTGAGAGCGTGGCGTGGAAAAGGTGAGATAGAGGTAGTTGGAGGAGTTAACGACGAGCTTCAGAGTCTCAAGCCTATATCGGAAGCTGTAGGACACTACTTCAACATGGCACTTAAGCTGAAGAGCGTGAAGGCTGTAGGTAAAGCAGAAGGATTCGGCTAGACCAACCTGATGTAGATAACGTTTTTCTTAGCTTACTTATCTATTCAGAGCATGGTAGTGAGCATTTATAGTAACTCACGGATTTACACTCTTGTCGAGAGAAGTGGAGGATGAGTGATGTAGACTGACAAACCATGGCAAACAGTCCCTCACTCGGCCTAACCTGGAGACTTATAGAACCTGAAGCTATCGGGTAAACTAGCTTTCAATAGCGAAAGTAGAGCTTCCTAGCTGTTTCGCTACGCAAGGTTTGTTGAGGTTACTGGCAACATCTTCCAGTCGGCGATGAGTTTAGTAATGTCGTCGACTTCGGGTGGTGATGCGGACCTAACCCGGAGCGACTCGGGGGATTGATGAGGTCCTGTGCCGTTAGACTCAGAGGGATACTCGTGACTCCTGCGTGGAGCGGCTTGTAGCTACGATGAGCCACGGAATGGAAGCTCGATTTGCTCCGGGGGCCTACAAATCCTTAGGGCTTGAAGCGAAGTAAGGAGATTAAGACAATGGTGTGAAACACGAGTTTAGAGGCATCTTTTACTAAGAAGCGGGGTGTGATGGCTGAGTCCTAGAAATATTAGCTCCTAACACGTTCTTTGCTTGGATGATGCGAACGACGGGCGGCCTGATGTTGATGAACCACTGTAGCGCTGACAAACCCATCGCTTTCTATCGCCTGGACTCAAACACAGCTCAGACATTGACACCCGCTACCTGCTCTTTAGGGCTTGCCCATGAGTCAACCTCTTAGCGTGTTCTCTGAGGTCTTAACTCAACACTCCTTAGTCATGCTTTCAGTAATTATTTATGGACTCTTGCGGAATTTGGGTATCTGTAATGTAACTCCAGATCCTTCAAATACTTATCGTGTTGCTCTCTAATGAGGAGTTTGCGGTATCTGGTTCAGGTAGTCATGTCTGGGTACTTATTTTAGTTTACTTAAAACCAGTCTGGGTGATGGACGTAGGGACTTACACTAAAGAACCGAGATTTATTCTCGCAACAGATGTAGGAAGTACTACTACTAAAGCGAGGTTCTTCGGTAAGATAGACGGTGAGTGGAGGTTTTTAGCCAGTGGTGAGGCACCAACGACTGTCGAGAAGCCTGTAGAAGACGTTACTAAGGGTGTTAGAAACGCAGTAAGAGAAGTCGAAGAGCTGACGGGGCACAAGATACTCGACGACTCGTCCGAGGAGCTCAAGTTCGTCATGCCCCATAGGGGAGGTAAAGTAGGTATAGACGTCTACGTATCGACCAGTAGTGCCGGTGGAGGTCTCCAGATGCTTGTGGCCGGCGTTGTCAAGAGCATTACTGCTGAGAGCGCCCAGAGAGCTGCTCTAGGTGCTGGAGCCATAGTGATGGACGTTCTATCGGTAGACGATGGTAGGGAGGTGCACGAGAAAATAAATACACTGAGGTTTCTAAGGCCTGACATGATCCTTCTAGCTGGAGGAACTGATGGTGGTGATAAAACCCACGTACTAGAGATGAGTGAGGTAATAGCAGTAGCCAAGCCTCGGCCGAGGTTCGGGGCTACGTTTAGGCTCCCAGTGGTCTACGCTGGGAATAGGGACGCTAGAGAGGATGTGAAGAGGATACTGCCAGACGACTTCTTCGACGTTAGAATCGTGGACAACATAAGACCTCAGATAGAGGTGGAGAAAGTTGAGCCTGCGAGAAACGCTATCCTGGAGCTATTCATGGAGCACGTGATGGCCCACGCGCCAGGATACGAGAAGTTAATGAAGCTTGTTTCTACAGACATCATGCCGACGCCGGCTGCTGAGGGCCTCATGATAAGAACCTTCGCCGAGATGAAGGAAGTCAACGCTATCGGGGTAGGTATGGGCGGTGCTACGACGAACGTGTATTCGGTCTTCGACGGGAGATTTCTGAGAACCGTTAGCGCTAACCTCGGGATGAGCTACAGCATAGGGAACGTACTGAAGGAGGCAGGCTTAGAGAGCGTTAAGAGGTGGATACCGCTCGACTTAACGGACGACGAGATAATGGGTATAGTCTACAACAAAATGATTAGACCTACAACAATACCTATGTCTCTAGAGGACCTTGTAGTCGAGCACGCTGTAGCCCGTGAAAGCATAAGGATGGCCTTCAACCATCACAAGTACTTGGCTAGAGAGCTCAAGGGAGTTAAGAAGGAGAGAACTATATCTGATATATTCGAGGAAGTTAAAGCCGAGGAGACGTATATAGACATGAGGAGGGTAGACTACATCATAGGGACGGGGGGCCTCCTCTCTCGAGCTCCCAGGAGGGCTCAATCCATGATCATACTAGCAGACGCCTTTCAGCCGATAGGCTTTACGTACATAATGCAGGACAGCGTATTCATGATACCCCACCTAGGGGTGCTCTCAAGGATATATAGAGAGATAGCCCTCGAGATATTCGAGAAAGAATGCCTTGTACCGCTTGGCACTCTAGTTGCAGCTGCAGGTATTGGGACTCCTGGGGAAAAAGTTGCCGATATCACTGTAGAGTACTCTGAGCAAGAGAAAGACCAGATAGAGCTAGCGTTTGGAAGTATAGTGAGGATGCCTATACCCCAGTACAAAGAGGTAGTTATAGCCGTAGAGCCGACTAAGAGGTTCGACTTCGGGCAAGGATTTGGCAAGAGAGTTAGGAAGAAAGTACGCGGTGGAGTTGTGGGAGTGGTATTTGATGGAAGGGGTAGACCGCTTTATATACCGCAAGACTCAAGAGAAAGGAGAAAGCTGCTTGTCTCGTGGTTTAAAGCCCTTGAGCTATACCCGGAAGATTTCGTTGTGAAACTAGGCTAGGTGGTTTAAGTGAGTGAGGAAAGCTTTGCGTATACCCCCGGTCTGGCGGTTACACCCCTCACCTACATAACTCGGGAGAGAAGTCTGCCGATTAGGGGAGAAACTCTGGTAGGTCAGGGAAGTAAAGTAAACTTCGATACGATCGTCAGTAGGTGCTATCTAGAGGGGCCCCCGTACATAGTCAAGGTAGCAGAGCTTCTAGGAGTAGAACCTGAGGAAGTAGTCAAGTACCTAAGAGTTAGGGTGGGAGATAGCGTTTCTAAGGGTACTAATCTAGCCAGCTACACCGCCTTCCTGGGTCTTTTGAAGAAAGCTGTTGAGTCACCGATCGAAGGTGTTGTTGAGAGCTTTAGTGAGATTACTGGACACCTCACTATAAGGGCTCCTCCACGCGTAATAGAGTTGCGAGCATACATCCGTGGAACAGTTCTGAAAGTAGTCCCAGGGGAATCCGTCACAGTCGGAACACCAGCCGCATTTATTCAAGGGATCATAGGGTTCGGTGGCGAGAGATATGGAGTAATAGAGCTAGTATCGTCTAGCAACCAGGACGTATTGGGTCCAGACCAGATAGGCGAACACCACGCTGGTAAGATCATAGTGGGAGGGTCTCTCATAACTTATGAAGCCCTCGAGAAAGCCAGAAAAGTCGGAGTTGCTGGTATAGTAATTGGTGGAGCTAAAATCACGGACTTGGAGAGGGTCTTAGGCTATAGAATTGGAGTAGCTATTACTGGAAGGGAGAGCGTCGGGTTCACGATAGTTCTTACGGAGGGCTTTGGAAAGCTACCTATGTCTAAGAGAGCGTTTGATATATTTAAAGAAAATGAGGGAAGGGAGGCTGCGATCAACGGTGCTACTCAGGTTAGAGCCGGTGTAATAAGACCAGAGGTAATAATTCCCAGAGACGATGAGAGCTTTGCGGGAATTCTGGAGCCCTTGGGCGAGGGTAAGATGAGAGTTGGAAGCACTGTTAGAATCATAAGGTACCCGCACTTTGGTGAAATAGGGACTGTAGTCGAGCTCCCCGTGGAGCTACATAAGATCGAGACCGAATCCCCAGTGAGGGTAGTTAGAGTACGCCTCCAAGACGGAAGAGAAGTGCTGATCCCTAGAGCTAATGTAGAGATAATCAGTGAGTAAGCAACTTCCTCAGTTCCTCAGCAGCCTTCTTTATGGACTTCCTGTCTTTGGCGCTGACTTCGATCGTGCCCCCATCGACCATTTCTACGATAAGTACTTCCTCCTTAGTGGCTAGTGTGACACCCAGCATTACCAGTGTGAGTACTGTATGTAGGAAGTCTTGCGTGTATATAGAGACTGCGGCCATAGCTATAACGAGAACGACGAGAATCCTACTGTACTTTCTCATAGTACCTACTCTACGTACAGAAGGCATAGGTACTCTGTCCATCCCCGTTGAGCCGATTAGGACTAAGTCCCCACCTTCAATATCTACTCGCAGTACCCTAACTCTCCTCACAGACATTTAAATCATCTTTTGAGGATTACGGACCCCTCTTTCATAACGAAGACTACCTTCCTGAGAGCCTCTATTTCTGCTTCGGGATCTCCCAGTACACCCACTAAGTCTGCTACCATGCCCTTCTCGACTACGCCTATATTGCTTAAGCCTAAGCACTCAGCAGCGTTTCTAGTTGATGCTATAAGCGCATCAACAGGCTTCATGCCGTACTTGACCATAGCTATAGGCTCATCTGCGTTACTACCGAAAGCCCTAAGCGGAGGGCCGTAGTAGTCTGTTCCAGTAGCGATCTTTACTCCAGCTTTATACGCTGCCCTAAAGCTCTGGGGCATGTACTCCACGCACTCTCCCTGCTTCTTCAGCCTCCATTCAGGGATCCCTGGAGGAGGGTTCTCCAGAGTCTTCTTATAGACCTCGACAAGGCACAGTGTTGGCACGTAGTAAACTCCTTTCTCTATCATGAGCTCTACGGACTCCTCATCTAGGAAGTAGCCGTGCTCTACTGAGTCAACACCTCCCAAGACAGCTATCTTAACGCCTTCAGCTCCCTGCGCGTGTGAAGCAACCTTCTTACCCACTCTGCGCGCTTCTTCAACAACAGCTCTAACTTCTTCAACGCTCATCTGCGGGTGCTTAGGATCATCTTTTTCAGACCCTACTCCACCCGACGTCATGACCTTAATGAAGTCAGCTCCATCCCTTAGCACAATCCTAGCAGCCTTCTTACACTCCCAAGGGTTATCGCACAATAGGGCTGAAGCCCTCTTAATAACGTCTTCAAGTGGCATGTAGTGCGTGTCGCAGTGACCTCCGGTCTGACATATAGGTCTCCCAGAAGCCACGATTCGGGGACCTAGAACAGACCCTTCAGCAGTAGCTCTCTTTAGAGATAGAGCTATAGTCCCACCGCAGTCTCTTAGAGTAGTGAAACCGGATAGTAGAGCCTTCTGAGCATCCTGTGCTGCCCTAAGTACTCTCAGGTCTTGAGGAACTACCGCAACTTCCGCTGGATTATAGGTTCTCAAGCCTGTGAAGTGTACATGAGCATCTATCAGCCCGGGCAGTAGGGTAACACCCCTCAGCTCTATCGCAGTAGACTGCTTCCCGATGTCAATCGAACCCGTGGTTGCCACATCAACTATATACTTTCCCTCTACGACAACTGCTGGTTTACTCAGAAAGTTTCCCTTACCATCGAATAACCTATCCGGCAATAAGACGTACCTCTCACGATTATTCAAGTCTAACACCACTACTAGTACCTCTCCTTAGCTATATATGGTCGACCACTGTGCTAAAAGTTAAGTAAATATATTGAGGCTACTTCTCTTTACAAGTAATTCTATCCGACGAAGCTTTCCTCAGTCTATTCATTACTGCTAAACCGATCCCTCTTTCATCTACACTCTCCGAGAAGGCTATAGAGACCTTCCCGCACTTATCCAGACTTCGCAGGATACTAAACAAGTTCTTAGCTACTTCAAATAGGTTTTCCCTCGAACCAAGTGTGAAGTAAGTTAAGGCATCCCCGAACCTACTCCTGACTTCCCTGACAGTCTCTCTAGATGCGATGAGTGCTGGGGACTCATTGAGAGAGTGCTTAAGCTGCTCTACTAGGAACTCTAAGTAGGAGGTGGTGTCGCATGAACCTCTCTCTACTAGCACTAGCTTCTTGTTGGGAGCGTAGTGTCTGTACTTCATTCCCGGAGAAGGAGGTTTTTCCTCGTAACTCGATAGCCCTCGGGCGTAGGCTGGCAGACTAAACCTAACCTCGAAGATCTTCTCTAGCTCTTCCGGACCTAGAGGTCCGGGTCTCAGGATCTGGGGTTTAGGCGATACTAGATCTACTACTGTTGACTCGACGCCGAAGAAAGTTTCACCAGCGTCTAAGATCATGTCTACCTCGTTACCTAGGTCTTCATCGACGTGCTCAGCTCTAGTAGGTGAGGGTCTTCCAGCAATGTTGGCCGATGGTGCTGCTAGGGGCTTACCCACAGCCTCGATAAGCTTTAGTGCTACAGGATGTGCTGGGGACCTAACCGCGACGGTGTCTAGACCCCCACTAACAACTGCTGGTAGAGTTTGCTTCCTCTTGACTACGACGGTCAGAGGACCCGGCCAAGCGATCGAGAGAGCCCTTACAACTCTATCGGGTACTTCTACTGCTACTTGATGAAGCATGTCGAGAGAGCTTACGTGGACTATTAGAGGGTTGTCTAGAGGCCTCCTCTTAACTTTAAAAACCTTAAGTACCGCCTCGGAGTTGAAGGCGTCAGCCCCGATGCCGTACACGGTTTCGGTTGGAAACGCTACTAGACCTCCACTCTTTAGCACTTCAGCTGCCTCTCTTATCACCTCCTCGCTTGGTCTTAGAGGTTCTACTCTAACTATCTTAGCTCTTGGCATACCATACAGACTCAGTCATTGGAGGTTTTAAGCGAGTTCGATAAGAAAAGCTTGGACGAAATGGAAAACCATTGAATTAAATGAAGAGAGGCATCCTATCTGACTCGTGATGAGCCGGACTCCACTGAGGACTTAGAGGGACTTTCTCCCGAGGTCTACGTTGATGTTAGCTGATTTATCTCTATATCGGTTATTTAACTCACTTTCCTAAGCCGTTACGTGGTAGTTAGTATGAGAGTGAAGATCAAACCTCCTAAGATCAAGCATGGAGCTAGGATACTCCTTGTAGCACCATCAAGCTACCCAGAGTATCCAGATATGAACCTCAGCATGGGTATTGAGACGCTGAGGAAATACGGGTTTAGCCTAGTCTTAGGAGATAGCGTTAAGTACGCTATGAGGCGGTGGTACCTCGCCGCACCTGAGGAAGTTAAGGTGATGGACCTCGCTGAGGGTTTTAGGATGGAGGATGTAGATGCTGTATGGTGTGTTAGAGGAGGTGCTGGAAGCGTAAGGCTTCTAGACTCGATAGACTACGATCTTATCGCTAGTAGTCCTAAGCCACTTATCGGGTTTAGCGATATAACGGTCCTACAGAACGCACTATACTCAAAGACAGGGCTCGCGAGCATACACGGTGAGATGGTCGCAACAATACCTAAACTTGGTGACGAGATAGGTGCTGTAAGGCACGAGAGGAACCTGGAGATGGTCTTGAGAATACTTCAGGAGGAGGTACTCGAGTTAAGGCCTCCCGAAGATGGACCTTTCCCCAAGACCATAAACTCTGGAAAGGCCTCTGGAGAAGTTGTTGGAGGCAACTTAATTCACACTAATTCAGGGAACACCATACGGAGTCAATATCGAGGGGAGAATAGTTTTCCTAGAGGATATTAGAGAGGATGCGTGGAGGATGGACAACTATCTCACGTCACTAGCTTTGGGAGACCACCTCCAGAGAGCTTCTGGAGTAGTGTTTGGCGAGTTTCCCGAGCCCGAAGTGAAGACACCCTCACCTAGCATTGAAGAAGTTATCACCGATAGAGCTAAAAGATACATCAAGACCCCGTCCTTCCTCAACTTCCCCTGCTGCCACGGTGGGGATGAGCATGGACATTACGTCTACCCACTTGCTATCGGTTCTACAGTCACCATCGATGCTGACGAGGGCTTGGTGTACATGGATGAACCCGCTGTTGAGTAGGAAACTGGGTTAGTAGTCTCTATGAGTCAGTAAAGCAAGTTAAGTGGTAGATAGGCTCTCATGGTCTAATAGTTTTTGATGTCACTA
Source organism: Sulfolobales archaeon (assembly GCA_038841535.1). Lineage (GTDB taxonomy): Archaea > Thermoproteota > Thermoprotei_A > Sulfolobales > NBVN01 > DRZP01. Next base: position 71,859 of record JAWBTQ010000001.1, read on the forward strand.
CCTTACTCTAGAGCTAAAAGCAACTCTAGGTGTCTTACACTTTGTGTAGTAAGCTACTTCGCTGTTATGTGTGCTCGAATTGGTCACAGGCTGGAAAGAGCTCTTTACTTCAGTGCTCGCGGTCTCTACTTCTATTTTTAGCTTTATTTTGACTTCGCCACGTAGGTACTTAACTAAGTTCCTGAGTGCCTCTAGCCAGGCTCTCGATAAGTTCCGTATGTTGCCGACGTCAGAGAGGTAATACGCTAGTGTGCCGAGTGTTGCGTAGAGCAGTGGAGTTATTTGAATCATGTAGAAGCTGTACTGACTCTTATTACCGATGAGCCAGAGGAAGACGTACATCAACCAAGTTATCCACGTGTAAGCCCAAAGTTTGCCTTCACCTGGTAACTTCCTCACGTGTGGTATGATGTAGATACTAAGTAAGGCTGTAGCTACATAGAGTACTGGGTTCCCTGAAGCCACTAAGTCTGCTACGAAACCTACCCCCATCTCATACTTGTAGTGAAGTATGAACGAGTTTGATCCCAGCAACCAATCCCAGGGTGAAGCAGAGGGAGGTCCCTTGCCGGGCTCTATCTTAGTAGCCGTATGCCACCTGACAGCACCTTCAACTGCTTCAGACCACCACCGAAAGAAGCTCCCCTTGAAAGTAATTAGCGGAACCGACAACACTATGAATACCGCTAGTGGAAAATATACTAGTAGTAGAATCGCTAGAGCTGGTGACGTCTTCTTAGAGTAATTGGAGTAGAGAGCTGGAACAGCAAAGGCCCCACTGAACTTAGTTGTAAAAGCTAGTGAGAGAAAAGTCGAGGACTTGAAGACCTTACCATATATCGAGAAGAAGAATGCTAAGAACGTAAAGAGGGCTAGAGGTGCGTCAAGCATGGCGACAAGCGTCATAGACCTAAAGGTCCTATCTAGTGTCGTCACGACAGGCACTACTAGCGACAGGACACCTCCCCAAAACCCTCTGAGAATGGTTCTAAGGAGAACGTATTGAGCCAGCAGTAACCCAGCTCCCGAGGCGATTGATGGCAGCCTCCAGCACAGTGGTCTATCTCCACACGCTACCATAGCTAAAGCTACGAAGTACTTACCTAGTGGTGGGTGCTCTAGGTTCATGTAGTTCAGTATGTTTCCGGCATTAGGGTAGCAATACCCGACACCATAGCCCTTAACGTACTGATGAGAGACTATAGATAGAAGAGCTTCTTCGGGTACGTCGACGCAGATAGCGTAGAGAGGGTTATCACCACTACCGTAGTACTCTGAAGACTTGATGATCCTCCCCCCTAGTCTCTCAACTTCCTCACCCATTTTCTGAGCCATGCTTACGTAATCACTCCTCCCAACTACTACTAGCTCTAGTGTCACTCTATGCCCCAGATTAGAGGCTCTAGGGTAGACACCGAAGACTTTGTTGAGATAGTTTCTAGCAGAACTAACGTACCATATCTCGTCCGATATGTAGTCCTCTATGGATAGAGCGTAACTTACCTGGTAATACCCGTAAGCGATTACGACAGCAACGAGCACTAAGACCTCTACTACAGTATACCTTAACAGGGCCTACCACCCTAGGTTTTTATCCACCCACTAATACCATCACTGGAGTTTATTAGTTACTAGAGAAGCCTAAGTCGTGCTTACAACTGAAAACCTCGCTTGTCAGGGCAGGGGGAGGTCAGAGTTGAAGCCACCGCTCTTTAGGACTGAATGGAGTAGGGTGGGGCTCTCTGGAGTCACGGTTGCGGGGGACTGAAGACGCTGCTAAGTACAGTTTGAGGGAGTCTATCTCTATTAACTTCAGTAACCATGAAGTACAGGGTTCTGAAGGACTTCGATGCGAAGAGCTTCTTCACTTCTTCAGCTAGCCTTGCGTGTACTACGGCTATCGCTGGCTTAGGTCCGTATAGCGTACTCCATATCTTTTCTCTTAGCTCCACTACCTTGAGCTCCATAGGGCCTACTTCATCTATGGCAACGAAGTCGCACTCTCGCTCTGCGTACTCCAGAGACCTCACTCCAACTAAAACTGCGTCATCTGCTTTAACGCAGTACTTTCCTACAGATATACTACTCAGACCACTCATTTCCCCGCACACGTACGAGAGAACCCCCTCTAGTGGGAGCCCGATAGAGACTATCTTAAAGCCTTTCCTCACTCTGCCAACCCTTATCTCAGGGCAGTAAAACCCGCATACTTTATAACCTCTAGTCCTCAAACCTTCTACAACCTTCATGAACACCGTCGACTTCCCCACTCCAGGTCTACCAGTGATCAACACCTTTACAGTAAGTTCCTCCATCTAGATCCAGCCACAAAACCTCTACCGACTATAATTAAAACAGCAGCTAGAACTAAATAGCAAACATAAAGCAAGTTTTTTAAGTACTGTCAAGCAGAGTCACGTGGTGTACTAAAGATACGGAAGGTAGTAGTTAAAGTAACTGGTAAGGTGTTTGATAATGAGAACGGTGCTAACGTTCTAGCAGGTCTTTCTAGCCTTATTAGTAGTAAGGCAGATGAAGGATATAGATTTGCTGTAGTAGTTGGTGGAGGAAGGAGAGCAAGAGATTACATCGAGCTAGGGAGAAGGCTCGGGTTAAGCGAGGGGCAGCTAGATGCTGTAGGTATCGAAGTTAGTAGAGTAAATGCAGCACTACTAGCTTTTGCCCTAGGTCCAAGAGCCTACCTACCCATACCTAGAAGCATAGACGAGTTCCTGAGGGCGTGGACTTCCGGTAAAGTCGTTGTCCTTGGAGGTCTGCAGCCTGGGCAGTCTACTAATGCCGTAGCAGCAATTGTAGCAGAAATGACCAACGCAGATCTCATACTGAACGCTACCGATGTCGATGGCATATACGACTCTAACCCAAAGATGAACCCTCAAGCTAGGCTCTTAAAAGAAGTACACATTGGGGAACTAGAGGAAATGCTCTCAGATAAGGAGCTAGCGGGATACTACGAGCTATTTGACCGCGTAGGGCTAAACATAGTAAAGAGAAGCAAGATCCCGCTAGTCTTTCTTAGCATATACAACACTGAAAACATACGGAGAGCTGTCAATGGAGAAGAATTCGTCGGAACTAGAATAGTATATTAACAACACTTGAGTTAAAACGAAAACATACGAAAGGACACTAGTATCTAGATCGTTATGCATGAAACCCAACTCGTAGAATGAGTCTCACTTAGAGACTACAAGAATGTCCACTTAAGTGAAAAAGACCTTTTATCTAAGCTTTCTTGACTAACCGTAACCTAGAGTAAGGTATATAGCATTAGCTAATATACGGAAAGTGTTCTCTGGATGAGCTCTAAATGTCGGGTCTATCCCAATTAAAACGACTATGGAACCTGTACTGCTAGTTCCGTGAACTATAACCGGCATACTTGCGGCACCGCTTTCCTTCCAGCGACTCCACATGCCAGAGACGAAGAATTCGCCTGTAAATATACGAGCGGATACCTTTACACCTACACCAACTCGTGTAAACCAAACAGGTCCATAGACGACGGCGTAGTCGTTCTCCGGGTATTGCGCTGTAATCGGATCTGCCGTCGAGATCTCGATCTTTATGATTCCATTGTCATCTGATAAACCGGTCATATAGCTAACATCTAGTAACCCGTATCTAGTAGCCAGGTCTACTCCTGAACGGCAAACACCTATGTAGTTACCACCTCTATTGAAGAACTCTCTGAGAGTAGCCCTACCTGTGTCTGTGAGAACTCCCCATAGAAGGGACCAGCTTGAATGTATGAAAATCGAATACTGGAAGCGCGCTCTTAGGAATAAGACGACCTAATAACCTAACTTAAATTATACCATTAATAGCATTTTCCGAAGTCCCTCTCGAGATTTTAGTAGGTGAGGTGCGGCCTTCAATGAGTGCGGGGGGTGGGATTTGAACCCACGCAGGCCTACGCCATCGGGGCCTAAGCCCGACCCCTTCGACCTGGCTCGGGCACCCCCGCCCACAGAAACCTACAATAAAAGCGTAATAAGCTTTAGTTTAATGAAGTTGTTTCTATGTCTTATTCGCACCAAGTTGATGGGGTAGGCGTTTAGTTATGTCTATATACGTGCGTGTGTTTTACTCCTTGGTAAACTAGTTTGGTAAGTGAGTGGAGTAGGCTAGTTAGGGAGTCGCTGAAGCTAGACTTGGACAAGGATGTAGTTTTAGAGCTCGTTAGGAGAGTTATTGATGGGAGAAAGTACGTTATCGTCAGCTCTGTTGGGCTCTTTAAGAGTGTTGGCAGGTACTTTACTCACTTATTGAACTCTCTAACCGGCGTGAATGCTTTCTATTTAGAACCACACGAGTTGACGTACTACGTCGCACCGTACGATGAGGGTAGAGAGACTGACGTGCTAGTCGTGACTACTCCAGAAGGTGTTAACGATCTCTACATACTGCTCGACCAGCTGACTCTTACGGGACACAGAGTAGCACTCATCACTGAGCCTCTACCGGAGGCTGTTAAGCATAGGTTCGACTGGGTGGAGAGAGCTGAGGTAGCCTGGAACCGAATGGGCTTACTTAAGCTACTCTGCTTACTGGCCTACACCGCGTCAAGCCTGGGTAGAAAGGAGATACAGGTGAGAACTAGGAAGATTAAGGAAGAGTGCCTATCTCTCGCCGAGGTTGCCGACGACTTGGTGGAGAGGTACGATAGAGAGCTAAAGTCTATTAGAGAAGCTCTTTCAGAGCCCTACTTGATTACGTACACGCCTACTCTTGAGCCCGCTGCCGAACTGGCTTCACTAGTACTCAGTAAGAGTATTGCTGTCACTGTTGGAATCCCCATTTCCCACCTCTATGTAGGCAAGTTCTCCAGTAAGGTACTAGCTTTCACGAGTGACGTTGAGGTATACACCATTAGGTACTACTTCAATAAGATAGTCGAGAAGGGTGGTACGATAAACGAGGTTAGACTGAGAACAGACCCCCTCACAGCACCTCTATACGCACTACTCCTGCTCTACTACACAGCATCGGGGAGATAGGATGAAGCTAGCTCTCCTAACAGGCTCGACAGGTGTTTTAGGGAGAAAGCTCGTTCCCTATCTAGCAAAGAGCTATAGGCTGGTACTCCACTATAGAAGCTCTGAAGAAGTCTTCAGCGCGCTCCTATGCGATCCAGTAGTCAGAAACTCGCTGGCTAAAGCAATAAAGTGGGACTTTAGTGAGGAGAGTGTGGGAGGGTTTATAGATGAAGTCGTTGAGGTAGGTATACCCAGCTTAGTAATCCTCTCCGCATCACACTTCGATTCAACACCTCTAAGTAGAGTAAGTGAGGAACTATTTGATTACCTAGTTAGAGTAAACCTAGTAGCACCTACATACATAGCTCTAAAATTGGGAATGATGATGGAGGAGGGGCTCATAGTTTTTCTAACAGACATGATAGCAACGTCTGGTCACGAAGTATATGTCGGTTTAAAGCCCTCACTACCTTACGTAGCATCTAGAGGCAGTCTTCACCATGTGGTTAGGTACTTATCTAAGGAGCTAGCACCTAGAGTTAGAGTAGTCGGGATCGCTGTAGGCTGGGTAGATAATCCTAGAGCAAGCAGAGAGCTGAGAGAGTTAGCCATTAAGTCCATTCCTACTAAGACTTTCGTAAACCCTGAAGAGGTTTACCGACTTATAGAGCTCGCAGCAGGTTCTCCAAGTCTTAATGGGGTGTTCCTAACGATAAGTGGGGGAATATAAATTAAGGTTCAGCCGCGGGTTCAGATATCACCACTCAACCCTTGTAAGACTCATCACGTCACTACCTACTCTCTAAGTCCACACACTGAGTTGCTGTAGGCTTTATAACATAGTGAAGCCATTTCGAACCAGTCGGTGTGGGATTAGAGCTCCCCACTTAAGGACCTGCGATATTAAGGTTATTTCAGTCAGCAGAACAAGATATGGGATTGAGCTAGTGGAAGATGTAGTTACTGAAGTGATTAGGAAGGCCCTGGGTGAGAGTAAGGTCTTTAGGAATAGAGAAGCTCTCGCAAGCGATTATGTGCCTGACAAGCTCCCACATAGAGAGGAATACATTAAGAGGATCGCTGAGTTACTATCGCCTGCCCTAAGAGGTGAGAAGCCTAGCAACATACTCATATACGGTCTCACCGGGACCGGTAAGACGGCCGTCGTAAAGTACGTTATGAAGCGCTTCGAAGAGCATGCTGAGAAAGTAGGTATAGAGCTGTTTAAGTTTTCTTACGTAAACTGCCGCAATGAAGACACTAATTACAGGGTTTTATTTAAGATAGGTTCGGATCTCGGTGTTAAGATCCCGTTCACAGGTCTATCAGTAGCCGAGCTTCACAATAGGCTACGCGACTACGTAGACTCTAGAAAGCTTTCTGTAACTATCGTTCTAGACGAAATAGACTTTCTTGTAAAGAAGGTGGGTGACGACCTTCTGTATAGACTAACTAGAATCAACGACGAGCTTACGCGAAGTAAGGTCAGTATAGTAGGTGTAACCAACGACGTCAAATTTGTGGAGACTCTAGATCCCCGCGTTAGATCAAGCCTTGGAGAAGTTGAGGTAGTTTTTCCACCTTATGACGCGCTCCAGCTCGCAGACATACTGAGAGAGAGGGCAGCATTAGCGTTTAAGGAAGGCGTGCTCGAGGAGGGTGTTATAGAGTACTGCGCGTCTGCGGCAGCTAGAGAGCATGGAGATGCCAGAAGAGCTCTAGATCTCCTGAGGTTTGCTGGTGAAATCGCGGAGCGCGAGGGAGTAGCTAGGGTGAGCATAGCGCACGCTAGAAAAGCTCGTGAAGAGCTAGAGGTAAACGCAGCCACGGAAGTCGTTCGAACTCTACCCTATCACAGCAAGCTGGTGCTCCTGTCTCTAGCAGTCATGAAAGGCTTTGCGGAAAGCACTGGCAGTCTCTACCTTGCATACAGGAGGGTATGTGAGGCTCTCGGAGTAGAGCCCTTAACTCAGAGGAGAGTTAGCGACATAATTAACGAGCTTGATATGCTCGGAGTTCTAACTTCTAAAGTAGTCAATAAGGGTCGCTACGGCAAGACTAAGGAGGTGAGCTTGGGGGTAGACCCCGCTACAGTACTGAAAGTACTTAGCTCAGACAGTAGGATTGGTGAGTATGTTAAGTCAGTTAAGATTAGTGGGAATAGATGACGGGTTTTTCCCACCCGACTACAAAGAGCTGAAGCTAAGGACTATCTTGGTAGGAACTCTATATAGAGGCAGGAAACCAGTTGACGTCAAGTTAAGAACTATAACAGTAGATGGTACTGACGGCACTGAGAAAGCTGTTGAAATACTCGGTAGCTTGGGAGAGTCTGACGCTGTTTTTCTAGACGGTGTTACTGTAGCTGGGTTCAACGTAGTAGACCCGGAGGCCCTCCTTAAGCTCAGTAAGTCTGTAGTGGTAATCTACAAGTTTGAACCTGACATAGATAGAATAGAGAGAGCGCTCAAACACCACTTCAGTGACTGGAGGTTTAGGTACGACATAATACTTAGAGCCTACTCGAGGTCCAGCCTCGTGAGAACTAAATGGAAAACTATGAGGATAGCTGTATTCGGGGATACAGGTATGGGAGTCGACAGGCTAGTCTCCTACACTCAGCTCGTTTCATCTATTCCAGAACCCCTTAGAGCGTCAGACATTATAGCATCAGCTATATCTAGAAACCCGGCTTTGCTGAGTAAGATATCTAGTGAATAAGTAAGTTCCTAGTTCCACTGAGGTTCAGCAACCTATACTACCAGCTACCATCAGGTAAGGTACTTTAAGTAGTTTCAATTACAAAATTTCCTCAGTCGAGAACTCCTCAGTAATCTCTCTTAACGCACCTATCTCATCCAGTTTCCTGTAGATGTTTTGTACAGCTAAAACTACTTCCTCCTCACTCTTAGCTCCAGTTATGACCATCTTACCACTACTGAATATTAAGAGAACAACTCGTGGATTACTCATCTTGTGTATTAGCCCGGGAAACTGCTCTGGTTCATACATTACGTTATCTAAGTACTCTGCCGCTATCTCTAAGTTAACCTCGGTGTTTAAGTTGGCTGAAGCTACAACGTTTTGTATCTGTATCCTCGGCTTCCCAGTTACGAGAATCCCGTGCTTGTAGAATAGCCTAAGTATCCTCTTAAACCCCTTAATGAGCATCTCAGTCTTTTTAGCACCAGTAATCACCATCTTACCCGTTCCAAAGACTAGGGCGGTGAGCTTGGGGTTATCGAGTCTTAAAACAAGCCCCGGAAACTCTTCCGGGTCGTACTCGACGTTAGGTATGGATCTAGCTATAGCTCCTAAGTCGAGTCCTTGCTCCAGCGTAACTGTAGCAACAATGTTCTCAATCTTAATTAGAGGAGTAACTCTACTCACATTACACCCTATGTAGGAGACTAATAAGGCTTATAAAGTTTATAAACCCGAGGTACGTCCCGCAGTAGCTAACATCAAGATTAGGGACCAGATGATGCCGCGGATTTACCGCTTCTCTACTCACCATCTCGTTATAAGCTATCTAAATGAAACTTGTTGGAGTGAGAGAGCTGGAGCTAGTGCCTGGGCTAGAGATAGTGGGTGAGCTCCCAGTAGCTTACTCTAGAAGGCATAGAACACTTATTCTTGCTGACGTCCACATAGGGTTCGAGGAAGAGGTGCTATCGAGAGGTGGGTTCATACCCCGCTTTCAGCTCAAGAACACTATCAGGATATTGGAGGACGCTTTCAATAGAGTGAGTGCTGAGAGAGTAGTGTTCGCTGGAGACCTAAAGCACTTGTTTGATGCGCTAGGTCGGTTGGAGAGAGTGGAGCTAATGGAGCTACTGACGTACGTCAAGAAGCACGTAGGTAGTGTGGTAGTCGTGCGCGGTAATCACGACAACTTCTTACCAGCAATGAGGAAGTGGATAGAGTTCGATATGGTAGATAGCTACTCTTTGCCACCGTACCTGATACTACACGGACACAAACCTCTAAGGGAGGAGCTACACTATCAGCAATGGGAGTACTTAATCATAGGGCACGAACACCCTAGCATAGCGCTCAGGGACCCTATCGGCATAGTCGGAAAGTTCTCGTGCTTCCTCGTTGGAGCCATGCCCGCCATAAAGAAGAACATAGTCATACTGCCGGCCGTTGGAGCATACCAGACAGGGTCTAAAGTAACTCTAATGCGTGAGACGTATCTCTCACCAGTAGTTAAGGAACATGTAGACGTTGAAACCATCAAGCCTATAGTCGTTGGTACTGATATAGGAGTCCTTGAGTTTCCAACCCTCAGAGAACTTTATGACATAATAATATAGAAACCACTTCTCTATCCAACATATACTCCTCAAAACTCGCTACACTTCGCTAGATAAAGCAGGAGAGTTTAAGCAGCTGTTTCGAGTGGGATTCCAGGTATCGCGGTGGTTTATGCTGGTTGCTTTATCTCCTCGTTTCCGCTTCACCAGTACAGGTCTTGTAACCGCATGACCACTGGTGGCTTTCAGTGTGACCTACCTGGAGCACTAAACGCTTTAGGTACGCAGGACAAGTAGATTATATTATCAACCAATACAAAACCTAAGGAGGCTAAACGAGGCTGAAGTAGTTCAAGCCTCGTACCACAGCTAATCAACTACATTACTATAGGGAGGGGGGATGTTTTCAATTGCTGAAAAATTATCGAATGTAGGAGTAGCTAGTGCGAGTCAGTGTGAACTAGTGTCTTCACCTATCTAAGGCTGCCCACTTCATCATCTATGTTGCAGTTGGTTTTGTTACTATTAAATTTATTTTTATACCGTATTTACTAAATTAGTGTGAATAAGACGGTGTCGTGAATGTCGTCTGCTTTACTTAGTGTAAGCGATGTGAGGATATACTACTACACGCTTACCGGGATAGTTAGAGCTGTTGATGGTGTAAGCTTTCAGTTAGCGGAAGGAGAGGTTCTAGGCATCGCTGGAGAGTCGGGTTGCGGGAAGTCTACACTAGGCTACGGTCTTCTGGGACTAATCCCACCTCCAGGTAGGATCGTGCGTGGGTCTATTGTTTTAGATGGTATAGACATTGCCAAGCTCAAGCCAGCTGAATTGAGAAAGGTGAGGTGGGCTAAGGTCAGTATGGTCTTTCAGGGAGCTATGAACGCTCTAAACCCTGTATACACGGTAGGTCATCAGCTAGCTGAGCCACTAGTCCTCCACAAAGGCTTGAGCGTGAAGGAATCCCTAGATGTAGCTTCTGAAATGGTTAAAAGAGTCGGTCTAACACCAGAAGTCCTCAAGAGATACCCTCACGAGTTAAGTGGAGGTATGAAGCAGAGAGTTATGATAGCTATGGCTCTCCTTCTAAAGCCCAGGTTAGTTATTGCCGATGAGCCTACTACGGCCCTCGATGTAGTGATTCAAGCACAAATAATGAATCTATTTAAAGAGATCAGGCAGGCGGAGAGAAACGCTATGATCTTCATAACCCACGACCTCAGCTTAATTGCTGAGATAGCAGATAAGACGGGTGTTATGTACGCTGGAAAGATGGTCGAAATAGGGTCTTCTGAGTCAGTCTTTGGCAACCCACTTCACCCGTATACCCAGGGACTTCTTAGGAGCATTCCAAGGCTGAAGGGGAAGGAGAAGATCACTTGGATTCCCGGGGTTCCTCCAGACCTCAGAATGCCTCCTCCTGGTTGTAGGTTCCACCCGAGGTGCCCGTACGCAATGGACGTCTGCAGGTCTGAAGAACCCCCAGAAATAGAAGTAGAGAAAGGACGCACAGTTTCTTGCTGGCTCTACGCAAAGAGGTGATGAGCTGTGAGCTCCAAGCTTATATTAGAGAAAGCGTATAAGTACTTCCCGTTAAGGAGGTCTCTAGTCGAAATATTAACGCTGAGGAAGCCTAGATACGTTAGAGCTGTGGACGGGATAAGCTTCGCAGTCGATGAAGGAGAGATTTACTGCCTGGCTGGTGAGTCTGGCTGTGGAAAGACGACTACTGGGAGGCTCGTAGTCAGGTTAATAGACTTTACTGGAGGTAGAGCTCTCTACATGCCGAGGAAGGAGCTACTCTCTGAGATACCCTCGACATTCTTAGTTGACGGCAAGTACGTGGACTTAACGGAGAAGCTACCGAGATACGTAGATAAGCTATTGAGAAGAGACATCCAGATAATATTCCAGGACCCGTACGGGTCCCTTAACCCCAGGATGAGGATTTACGACATCTTAAAGGAGCCTTTAGACATACATGGAGTGGGATCTACTGAAGACGAAAGAAGAGAATTAGTCTTTAAGGCCTTAGAAGAAGTAAAGATGACGCCTCCGGAGGAGTTCGCCGAGAGATATCCCCACATGTTATCCGGTGGTCAGAGGCAGAGAATAGCTATAGCGAGAGCTCTAATACTCAACCCGTCTCTCGTAGTAGCTGATGAACCCGTGAGCATGTTGGACGTTTCCATAAGAGCTGAGATACTCCAACTTATGCTGGACTTGAAGGCTATGAGAAACCTTACGTACGTATTCATTACTCACGACCTAGCAGTAGCTGCTTACATCTGCGACAAGTTAGCCATAATGTACTTAGGTGCCATAGTCGAAAAAGGCTCTATATCCAGTATAGTTAACAACCCACTCCACCCGTACTCTAAGGCGTTGATAGCGGCAGTCCCAGAGCCCGACCCTAGAAATAGGTTCAAAATTAGGGAGGTTCCGATAAAGGGAGAAATACCTAGTGCCGCCAACATACCTCCTGGTTGTAGGTTCCACCCGAGGTGCCCGTACGCAATGGACGTCTGCAGGTCTGAAGAACCCCCAGAAATAGAAGTAGAGAAAGGACGCACAGTTTCTTGCTGGCTCTACGCAAAGAGATAATTCGTACAGTTTATATAAGGTTTTCTTAGTCAACTTATTAAAACTTATATACTGTAGTCTAACACATATGTGGTAACTCCATTGGAAGCCGGTATTAGAGGGTGGGGGGTATACATACCGAGGTTTCGGCTGAGTGCGCACGATGTAGCCATCCTTTGGGGCTATGATAGTAGATTACCTAAGGCTTTAGGTATGATCGAGAAGGCTGTTGCGGAAGAAGACGAAGATTCTGTTACTATGGGTTGGTACGCCGCTAAAGTAGCTATACGGCGAGCTGGAGTAAGTAGTGAAGAAATAGATGCGGTGTTCTTCGGTACTGAATCCAAGCCTTACGCTGTAAAGCCTTCCGCAACGATAGTGGCTGATGCTTTAGGGGTAAAAAAGAGGAAGCTCGCAACAGACTTAGAGTTTGCGTGTAGGGCTGCCGGCGAAGGGATAAGGATCTCTATAGGACTTGTAAAGAGTGGCCTTGCGCAAAACACTCTAGTCATAGGCTCAGATACGGCTCAAGCTAACCCGGGAGACTTATTAGACTTCACTGCGTCATCTGGAGCTGTAGCATACGTAATAGGTTCATCTACTAGTTCAGTAGCTACAATAGAAGCTAGCGTAACCTATGTTACGGACACTCCAGATTTCTGGAGGAGGGACAGATCTCCGTACCCAGAGCACGCAGAGATATTCACAGGAGAACCAGCGTACTTCCACCACATAGTTAGTGCGGTCAAGCTCTTACTCGAGGAAACAGGTCTAAAGGTCACCGACTTCGACTACGCTGTATTCCATCAACCCAACGGCAGGTTCCCCCTTCAAGTAGCTAGACAACTCGGGATCCCGCAGGAGAAGGTCGCACCTGGACTTGTCACTCCGTACATAGGTAATACTTATAACGCCTCCGCCCTCATAGGGTTAGCTAAAGTTCTCGAGGAAGCGCGCCCAGGTAGCAGGGTTCTCGTAGCTACCTTCGGGAGTGGTGCTGGAAGTGATGCTTTCAGTATAGTCGTTAATGAAGCCGTACTCGAGGCAGTAAATAAAGGTCCGAGAGTCACTGATATGATGAATTCGAGGATCCAGATATCCTACGGGGAGTACAGTAAGTTTAGAGGTCTTCTCTTAAGGAACGTAGGTGATTGACGTGAGGGCTCATATTGTTGGAGGTTCGGTTGTCAAGGTAGATAGGCACTTCGAGCTAGGCTATAGAGACTTAGCCTATAAAGTGGCTCGAGACTGCCTCGAGTGTTCTGACGTAGATTACGTAATAGTTTCATCAGCCCTCCCAGAGCTATCCGCACACCAAGTAGACTTAGGTACTCACATAGTTCAGTGGATCGGTAGAAAGGTTCCTGTAGCTAGAGTAGAGTCTGGTGAATCGTCCGGTCTAGCTGCTGTAGAGCTTGCTGCATCACTAGTGGCTTCCGGTGCGTACAGGCGGGTCATGGTCATAGGGGCCGAGAAAGTCACTGAGTACCCAACGTATATAGCTAATTACTTCTACTCTTTAACCCTAGACTACGAATATGAAGTCCTAAGGGGTGTTTCCCCACCCGTTTACGCCGCTCTAGCCATGAAGGAACTCATTAAGTCTGGTGTCCGGAGAGACTGCTTTAGCAACTGGGCGATCAGAATGCATGAAAACGCCATATCAGTACCTCACGCAATGCTTAAATTCAAAATAACGTACGAGTCCTTTAAGGATGCTCAGGTTCTATCGGATCCGCTAACACTCTACGACAGCTTTGCTTTTGGTGATGGAGCTGCCGCTATAGTAGTATCATCTACACCGGATAGGAACGGTTCTTCTGTTGAATTAGTCTTAAGTAAGACTGAAGTCGGTCTACCGGCATACGCTAGAGACAGTATATCAGACTTTATAGCGTCCACAAAGCTCCTAAAGGAGGTTTCCGAAAGGTTTAAGCTAGACTTAAGGAAAACGGCTGTCGAGCTTCACGATAGCTACACGACATACCCTATAGCTATCCTCAGAAGTCTTGGGTACGTAGACGATAGGTGTGATCTTACTGAGTTTGAGTTCTTGAATACGAGTGGTGGACTAAAGGCTAGAGGTCACCCAATAGGTGCTACTGGTATATACCAAGCTTACGAAGTCTTCAAGGTTCTAACAGATGGCTTAGGTGGTAAGAGAGCCCTATCCGAGTACGGCTTAGTTCACTCAATGAGCGGTCCCGATAACTTGTCTCGAGTGCTTGTTCTAAAGAGGTGATGTTCTTGAAGCTATCTGTTCCCCAGTTTTGGAGAGTCAAAGAGAACCAGTATAAGCTAGTCATAACGGTTTGTAGCGAGTGCGGTAAAAAGACTATATTTAAGAGGCCTGTATGCCCTCACTGCGGATCTGGTAAGGTCGAGTATGTTGAATCTTCAGGAATGGGGGTACTAGAGAGCTTTACTAAAGTCTACTACAAGACGAACTCCAGTGAAGATAGGCTGCCTGAATTAGTTGGAGCAGTTAGATTGAGTGAGGGCGTAAGATTGATTGGTGAGATCGTTGGAGTAAGGGAAGATGAGCTTAGGGAGAACGCGAAGGTCGAGGCTGTCTTGAGGAGGTATTTGTCGGACGACCCATACGGGGTTATATACTATGGTATAAAGTTTAAACCTGTTTTAACTCACTAAACACTGCTATAAAGTACTAAAAAAGCTTATTTTTTGCTATATACTATACCCACGGTGTTCATGTGGACTACACTAGGTTCATAGCTAAAGCATCTGAGGTTTTCAAAGCTTCCGAAATCCGCGAGCTACTCAAAGTTGTCGAAGCCCGCAAAGTCATCAGCTTTGCGGGGGGTTATCCAGACCCTCAAACTTTTCCACGGGAGTCTCTAGCTAAGATAGCCTATGAGGTCGTACTAAACTATGGAGATAAAGCTCTTCAGTATTCTCCAACTAAGGGAGTTACTGCCTTTAGGGAGACCTTAGTTAGGTACTTAAGGAGCAGTGAAGTGAAAGTAGCAAGCGAAGATGACGTCATAATTACGACCGGTTCTCAGCAGGGGTTAGACCTAGTATCTAGGACCCTCATAGACCCGGGCGACTACATTGTTACGGAGAATCCGACGTACTTAGCAGCACTAACTGCCTTTAGGACAGCTAAACCCAACATCATCGGGGTACCTATAGACGGTAGTGGAATGAAGACCGAGGTACTCGAGGAAAGACTTAAGGAACTAATGTCCTCTGGAAAAAGAGTTAAATTCGTGTACACGATCCCTATAGCACATAACCCAGCAGGAACCACTATGAGTCCCGAGAGAAAGAAGTACCTCCTTGAGTTAGCATCTCAGTACGACTTCATCGTTATTGAGGACGACCCGTACTCTTTCTTTGTATACGATGAAGCTGATGTAACTAGGTTGAAGACTCTAGACCAAGAAGGGAGAGTTATCTACATGAGTACTCTAAGCAAGATACTGTCTCCTGGTCTTAGAATCGGGTGGATACTGGGTCCCCGCCAACTCGTTGACGTGTTCGAGAGAGCTAAGCAGAGCATGGACCTACACACATCGACCCTATCTCAGTATATAGCTAAGGAAGCATTAGAGAGAGGTGTCGTTGGTGAAACCATAGACAAAGCTAAGAGAGTGTACCGAGTAAAGCGTGATGCAATGCTGAGCGCGTTATCAGAGAACATGGTAGAAGACTCTTGGTGGGCTAAACCTGTAGGCGGACTCTTCCTAATGGTGTGGCTGCCACCTGGGATAGACACTAAGGCGATGCTTCCCGAGGCAGTGAACGAAGGTGTAGTGTATGTGCCTGGAGCGTCGTTCTTTGTTGACGAGAGCGGTAAGAACACTATGAGGCTAAACTTTAGCTACCCGAGCGTTGACGAAATAAAAACTGGAGTAGAGATCCTGGGAAGATTAGTTAAGAAAAAGATGGGGAAAGCATAGATTTTTGTTAATACCTGCTTTCCTCGACTTAACGTTTCTCGAGTTACTACTGAAGTAACACATGTGTTACTTTACTTCAACCTGAAGAATTTATTGAAGAATTGCTACATATAAGAAGCCCGACCTTGAGCTCAAATTACGTTTACTCGAGTTATACATTACTGGCTTCGTCAGGTGCTACGTAAGCTACGTGTGTTGAGTACTTAACAAGCTCAGCTACAGCTCTAAGGTTATCCACTATTTTGAACAAGTTCCCGATCTCGTGGCTTACTCTCCGGGCTATCCCCAGCGCTTCAGCTATGTTGAGCTTAGCTTTCGACAATACCATTACCCTCTTTAGATTGCTTCCTAGGGGCGCGAGGTATTCGGGAACTGAGGGTGATAAGTAGAGAGAGTCTACACATTTCCCCACAGCTACACTGTTTACGTACGGGTCTAGGGACGTTATGTAGACTATGTCAAATTCTCCTCCCACTATATCGCGTAAGTGAGCTCTTACTCCAAGCCTAGAAATTCTTCGTAAACCAGACTCACTAGAGCAAATAGCCTCCGTTCTAATCTCGTCTTTAACTAGCTTAACGAGTATTAGTGCTTCATAGCCGCAGCCAGCTACTAGTATCGAAGACCCGGATAGACTTGATAGGGCTGTGGGTAGGTGAGCTAATAGTGATACATGTAGACCCATCGAACCAGTGATAGACTGAGGCACCGGCTCCAGGCAGCTTAAGTCAACACTGGCTTGGTCTGCCATAATACCATTTTTTACTAGAGCTAACTTGGTAAAGCACTTTGGAGATATTACGGCATTTTCTCCGACTACTAGGTTGGCTACTCTATAGCCTAAGTCTATAACTCTAACTAATCCTGCTGATCCAATAATCTTTCCGTAGGTATAAGGAGTGTAACCTCTAACAGCAGCAACATCAAGAGGTGTTAGAGCTGCTGAGAGGACTTTGACTAGAGCTTCATCCTCTCTAGTGGGTGGTGGAGGTAGCTCAGAGTACCTCAAGTCACCAACTAGAACTACGGCACCCACACTCCTCATACTTTATCTCTAGTATAGGTTAATTAACCTAGCTAAAAATGTAGACTGGGTGGTGAATTGTTTGAGGAGTTCACTAGCAGATTCTACTACTTACTACACCCAAGGCCCACACTAGTCATAGGAACTCTGTGTCCAAACGGCCGCACCAACTTCATGCCCGCTAGCTGGAATACTCCAGTTAGCGAGGAACCCCCCACTGTAGCAGTAGCTGTAGATTCTAGTGCGTACACTAGGGATTGCCTCGACTTCTGCGGTGAAGCAAGCCTCAACATCCTCGGCCTAGATGATGTCCAACTACTCTACGACCTGGGTTCCGTGTCTGGTAGAGATATCGATAAGGTCTCAAGGTTCAGGCTGGAGCTGTTAGAGAGCTTAACGATCAGGCCTCCAGGGCTCCTACGATCTCTAGCAGTACTAGAGTCTAAAGTAGTAGGTAGGTACCTTATCGGTGAATCAGTTCTTTACGTATTCGAAGTCAAGAAAGTCAGAGTCCGCAGCGGTGTCGCAGACAAATTCGGGTTTATAATATCAGACAAGACAAACCTACCACTTCACGCTAGCGGACGCTATTTCTACGGAGTTGGTTCAAGAAAGCTAGCTACGAGGAAGGCGTCTCCTTGAGTAAAAAGCTGATGCTCTCGAGTGGTAAGATCTTCGGAAATTACTCACTACTTGAAAAGTACCTCGAGGTCTGCCAAGAAAAGAAGGTTGAGTCCCTGCCGAATTCATCCGACATAGAGTTCGTAAAGTATATCGCTAGCAGAGGACCTGCCTCCCTAGATAGGTTCCTTGAGGAGCTAGTTAGGAGGTTCAAACAGAGAGTTGATCCAGCCTGCTCCGTCAGAGCTTCTAAAGAAGTGCTGAGTATGGAGCTGACCGAAGACCACGCATCCCAATTAGTGGCAACGCAACTAGCTGGCTGGACTCTCGAGATAGCGGAAGCCTTAGGAGTAATCAAGCTCAAGAAGCTATCATGACTTAGACAAAAGACTCCGCCAGCTGGCCTTATCGCAACAGCCGATAGGCTTTAGGTATTCATCCTATGATTAGAAGGCTTGACTCCATAGGTTTCTACGCTACTACTTTAACTTTAGTACTGCTGACCCCCTAACTTTAGCCATTTTTAAGTCTCTGAGAGCTCTATTAACTTCCTCAAGAGCGTAAACCTGAACCTCTGTTTTCAAGCCGTATTTTGATGCTATACTCAGTAGCTCTGCGACGTCACTCCGTGTAACGTTAGCAACGCTTCTAACCGTCTTCTCGAGCCATAAATGACTGGTGTAGTCTAAGGTAATTGGTGTCTGCTTTCGGATCACGTTCATCACTAAAATACCTCCTCTGTCTAGAAGCTCTAGAGCTCTCACCGTTATCTCCCCGACCGGTGTAAAGTCTATGGCTCTATCGAGTCTCCTGGGTGGCGCGTCACTAGGGAGTCCAGCCCAGTCCGCTCCCAGCTTCTCCGCCAGCTCTCTGTGCTCTAAGCTTCTACTGAATGCGTATACCTCTACACTGGGAAAGAGCTTCTTAACTACTTGCAGTATGATGTGTGCACTAGCACCGAAACCGAAAAGGCCGAGCCTCAACCCATCCTTGAGATTTGCGAGCTTAAGGGCTCTATAGCCAACCGCGCCAGCACAGAGTAGAGGCGCTATATTAACATGATCCGCACTGCTAGGGATTCTGTAAACGAAGTCTGCGTAAGCTATTGCGTACTCAGCGTAGCCTCCGTTGTGGTGGCACCCAGTTGCCATAAATTCGGTACAGAGGTTTTCTGACCCAATAGAGCAATAGCTACATCTCCCGCAAGTCTTTCCAACCCAAGCTACGCCCACGGTTTCACCTATTACTGGGTAATTAATCCCAGCTTCAGGACCTACTTCGACTACTCTCCCCACTATCTGGTGCCCGGGGACTACTGGAATTCTGCATTGAACTCTTCCCTCAATTATGTCTATGTCCGTATAGCACACACCACAAGCTAGAACCTCTAGCATGACTTGCCCGGGACCTGGGGTGGGGTCTGGGTAGTCCTCGATAGCTAGTGGATCCTCACACCACGGTAGTTCTGGATACCTCCGAGGTAACCCATCAACTCTTATTTCTACAGCTTCACGTAGTACAGCAGCCTTCAACTAGATCCCCTGAATTCTGAAGCGACAGTGCTTAAAGTTAAGTCACTAGTCTGTTACTTCTGCTTTAAGTAACCTGCTGCCTCGCTATTAGAGCATTAATTTGAGGATTTAAGGTTCCGCGCTAACAAACTTGGAGACCGCGATGAGGTGTAGCTTGAAGACTCCACCATCTCTTCTTGTGAGAGGTATTGGAATGGTGTTAGAGTGCTTAGATGTGGGTGTGAGTCTTACAAACCCAATTGACGATATTAAAACCTTCTTAACCGACCTAGTTAGCGAGTACGTAAGCATTGGTAGGGTGAGGATAGAGTTCACCGAGAACGAACCTATAGGAACGAGCTACGTGATCTTTAAGTACCATGTATTCGATAAAGAAGGCTTCATTACATCTTGTAGAGCGGTAGTAAGGAGGAGAGTGCTTGAAGAAGTGTTATGTACGTTCGACGCATCTAGACTAGCTAGTGTTCGGGGGAGCGCTTTTCGCGAGACCGGAGATCCTAGGCTACCTCCAGCTGATAGATACAGCACCAGCGGTCTAGCCCCAGGTCAGTTCTACATAGATCACTTCATTATCTACAGGGTCCTAGGTACTCCGAATGTAGACGTAAACTCCTGGAGACTCAGAGTTCTAGGTATGGTGAAAAATGCATTAGAACTATCTTTAAGCGATATAGAGAGGCTACCTATGGTATCTCTAGTTAGAGACTTTCACTGCGTTACGGGCTGGTCGGTCAAGTCAGTTAAGTGGGAGGGAGTCAAGCTGAAGATAATAGCCGACAAAGCAGTACCGAGCGAGAAAGCCAGGTGGGTGTTCATCACGGGTCTAGACGGGTACTCGTCTATAGTTCCCTTAGAAGATTTCGCTTCGGAAGATGCACTACTGGTTCTCAAGATAAATGATAGACCACTCACAATAGAGCAGGGATTTCCAGCCAGGATCTTCATCCCGCATTTATACGGCTGGAAGAGCGTGAAGTGGGTTTATCGAATAGAGTTTATTGATAAGTACATGGACGGGTACTGGGAAGCTCTAGGTTACCACGAGAGGGGTAACGTACTCCTAGAGGAGAGATTCAAAAAGACTCTACTTTAGAGTCTCCATCGGACTTGCGTGACAGCCTAGACCCTCCAGTGGATATGCAACTGCGGTGCCTCTTTAAGCTATATCGCATCTTATTGTACTTGGTCTTAGCTCTCCATGACCTCTCTTGGATAGCGTAGCTAGCGGTACCAAGAGCTATAGCTAGCGACACTGCTATCACAGCATGTGTTGAGTAGCTCATGAAGAGCGCGAATGATGAACTACCGAGTACCGCGTACGGCAAGTACCCTCGCTTCCATGACAGCACATACAAGGCGAACACTAATACTAGTGAGACCGCTACAGCGTGCCCGTAATCTAAGCGCAACTCAGTTAGCTGGAAGAAGGCATGTGAGAGAGCAACTGAAGCAGAAACTGATATAGCGACTCTGTGAAGGAATAGCCCTATGACGAATGATACTGCGGATATAGGAATAGCTACAATGATGTAGCCGATCCCTAGTTGCGTACATAGAGTAGAGCCCGCTATGAGTAACGCAGTGACAGTGAGTGATATAGCAGAAACCACTCTTCTAGCACTGTACCCGTAAACTGCTACTAAGGCACTGAGAAACGCTAGTAGGTATGTGGCTACCGTGTTCAAACACCCTAAGCCTTTATCTCTCGCCCAAGCAGTGTTTCAAGAAACGCTATTCTCTTCCATATGGGTGGGTGAGTTGATAGAAGTTCCTCTAGCCCGATAAATGGCTCAGTAAAAGCGTAGATGAATAGAGTCTTAAGCCTACTGTTTGCTACAGTCGACTTGCCAAAGCGCTTATAGAATCCGTCTAGGGACCGCAGAGCCCCGATCATGGCGTATGGAGACGTTACTTTAGCTCCATGCGCATCAGCATAGAACTCCCTCAACCTCGATAGAGCTAGCACGGCAAACTGAATTAGTATACTCAGGGCCATTATGACTCCCCCTACAGCAACCAATAGAAGCCCCGAGCTACCGTTACGCCTTCTGCTGCCGTCTGCGTACCTACCTGAGTAGAGTCCAATAAAGAGAAGTAACCTGCCCATGTAGTATATAGCCGTGGGAAGAATCCCGAAGACCATCATTACTGAGTTGTCTCTATGCCTATGGTGGCCAAGCTCGTGGCCTATAACAGCCTTTAGCTCCTCATCGCTTCTGAGAGTTCTAAGTAAGCCATCAGTAATAGCAACAAACCTTCCAGCTATAGGGGAAGAATACGCAAATGCGTTTGGCACTGTCATGGACGACTTCATCGCCTTAGGAGGTTTCATACCGGCTTTTCTAGCTACCTCATTAACCAGCTTCTGGAGCTCGGGGTCGTACCTGCAGCCGTAGAATACGTTAACTAGATATGGAGAGAAAAGCCATGTAACCACTGAAGGTACAACCGCAAATAAGAACGCTATTGATGCTAGACTAACCGTCAGCTCCTCACCCAAGAGGTAAGACACTAGTCCGATTATTAGAACTACACCACCAATTACAGCAGCCGCCGTAGATATCATTGAAGCTCTTAAAGCATCTATGTCTGCGGGAACTCTTTTTTCTATAAACCTACCCAGGATTACACCAGAGAGAACTAGTGTCACTATGGCTATGACGTACCCTAAGACGTCTACGAGCCACCACAACCACATGAACCTAAAGATACCGATAGGAGCTATGAACCCTGGTGCGAAGTAGTGAAGGAGTAACTGGATGGCGAGTAGTGTCACGACCGCTATAGAGAGCAGAGATAGAGCCAGTAGGACCTTAGCCTTCACCGAGATCACCACTCCAAACATCTTCCTTTATTTTCACTTAAAAATCTTCCTTGAGCCCTAACGACACTCTCAAGCGCTTCCCTGGGAGATGGGGCCGCAACAACCCTACTGCCAACAATTTCCACATCAGCTCCGTAGCATAGAGCCTCACCTGGTTCTGCTCCAGCCGCGAAAATCCCTGGTGAGAGAATGACGTACCTGTTTCTAAAGGTCTCTCTTAAGTCACGGATAATCGTGGTCTTGCTTGCCGGAACAATCAACCCGTCCGGGTCTACTTGAGGTATCATCTTCTTGATATCTGGGTACTTACTGTCGATCATAAAGGAAGCCGGGTGGTCGAACGTTATCTGAAGAAGTAGCTCGACCCCTACGCTTTCACACTTCCTTGACACTCTATCTAACACTCCTTCATACCCCATGAAGGCGTTAACTACGACCCCGTTAAACCCGGTGTCTCTTACTAGCTCTACGGTGTACTCGATTATTTGAGCTATGTCTCCAAGCTTTAAGTCGGCAATGAAGTACGTGCTCGGCGATGAGTCTATGAGGTTCTTAAGAGTCTTCAATCCCTTACTTAATATAAACGGCGTTCCTATCTTAAAGCCTGCGACGATGTTCTTCGTGCTAGACACGAGTTCTGCTGCAAAGCCTAAGTCTAGTTTAGGGTTGTCTATGGCTATCATCAACCTACTTTGAGCTCTACTGACGGCTTCTCTTATCAATTCTCAGCACCAAACTCTAGATTCGTATACGGCATTAAAACTACTCAGTATACTTATTTTTAAGTTGCACTAGCATTCGTCCGCAAAGACGTATATTGAGAGATCTTTATCACTAAACTAAAGGCTGCCCTTGGTATTTAATTTTGCCGGTATAAAGCTTCAGCACTATCTACTTCTCAGCTATCTCCTTAGAGTTGCTCACCGCAATTGCTCTACCGAGCTAGCTTGAGTTCCCGCAACCCTACACTCCAGCCCACCGAGTTGCGGGAATAGATCGAGTAAGGTATGAATACCTCAAAAGAATGAGACTAACTCGAGAACACCTAGTAAGAAAAACTGAAGATCGTAAAGATTTTATAAAGTATCCCACTAATCACGAGTCTGGAGTAAGATGTAGGTGGGACTTCCTTGTATGACTTAGTGGTGTTGGGTGGTGGTCCGGCAGGCTACTTGGCTGCTGCTAGAGCTAGCTCCCAAGGGCTTCGGGTTGCTCTAGTCGAGAAAAGATTACTCGGTGGTGAATGTACAAACTGGGGCTGTATACCTACTAAGACTCTAATAGAAGTATCTGAGAGCTATTACAGGATGAAGCTTATGCAGCAAGCAGGTTTTTCTTTTGATGTCAAGTCAATAGCGTGGGATCAGCTCGCAGATTATATATCTAGAGCGGCTTGGCGATCTCGGGAGGGTATCAAGACACTTCTCAGCGATGTCGAGATAATTGAGGGTTTTGGTAGACTTGCTAGTCCCAGGAAGGTTAGAGTAGAAGTTGGTGGATCTACTAGAGACCTAGAGTCTAAGTATATTCTAGTAGCTACTGGTTCGGACCCCAAAGACCTTCCATCCGCCAGAGTAGACGGTGAATACGTAATTACGAATAGAGAGTTCTTCGAGTTAAAGAGGCTCCCGGATTCTATAACCGTGATCGGTGCTGGAGCCATCGGAGTAGAGATAGCTACGGCGCTAGCTATGTTGGGTAAGGAGGTCTACTTAGTTGAGCTGCTTGAAAGACCTCTCTACTTTACTGACCCGGACGTCTCAGCTGTAGTCGAGAGGAATCTCAGGAGGCTAGGCATTAAAATGTTTTTTAGAGCTATCACTAAGAGTGTCGACAGAGTGAATGGAGCTACTACTACGACTATTTCTCTAGGTGACGGGTCGGCGAAGGTCTTGAAGTCCGAGAAGGTGCTGGTGGCCGTAGGGAGAAAACCTAACGTAGAAAACATAGGGCTTGAGGATGTGGGAGTGGAGTACGATACTAAATCCGGTATAAAGGTAGATGAGAGTATGGTCACAAGCGTGTCAAGCATCCTGGCGGCTGGTGATGTGACTGGACCTCCTCAACTAGCTCACAAAGCCTTGAGGGAAGCTGTAATTGCTTCAGACTTCATTGTGGGGTACAGGAATTCGTTACCGAGGACTCCAATCCCCCAGGTCGTGTTTTCCCATCCACAGGTAGCTCTTGTAGGACTAACAGAGCAGGACGCTGTAGTAGCAGGTGTAAGCTACAAAGTCTTCAAATTCCCCTATGTAGCCCTTGGGAGAAATACTACCGCGCTAGTTAAGAGTAGTGAGGGCTTTGCTAAGGTTCTAGTAGCTAACGATGGTAGAATACTAGGTGCTCAAATAGTGGGCAACGAAGCATCGGAGCTGATCCACGTCTTCTGCTTAGCTATAGCTAAGAATTTGAGTATTAAGGACGTCGCTGACGTCGTCTATACGCATCCTACGTACTCCGAGGTAATAAGTGAAGTAGCGAATCTAGCCTTAGGGAGACCGATGCACATAAAGTAATCGTTCTTCTATTTCCTATGGAACATCTCTAACTTCTTTACACTCTCAGCAGGTGGTTCCGCTAGAGAAGCTGCGCACTTTACCCCTAGCTGTGCGCATACCTCCATAAAGGCTTTGACTACGGATGACCACCAAGTCCTGCTCCTCGCAAGAGACTCTATCTTCTCGATGTCTTTAACAACTGAGCTGAGAGAGCTGCGCACTCTCGGGGTGACCCTCAGTTTGTCTATGAGAACTGTGCTCGCGCACCCATGAACAGCCTCAAGAACTTTAGTAAATGAGTTTTTGTCATCGTTTAAACCTGGGATCACAGGTCCGTAGAAAAGCCACGTTCTTAATCCCTCTCCTGATACCTGAGTTAAAGCTTTAGCTCTCTGCGCAGGTATAGGGGCACCTGGCTCTAATAGAGAAGCTACTCCAGGGTCTAGAGTTATAATCGTGAAGCCGACGTCTACCATCCCCCTAAAGCTCTTAAGGATATCGAGATCTCTTAAGACTAGGGGAGACTTCGTCTGAACACTTACCTTAAAGCCTCGCCTTAGTAGTACCTCTATGGACCTACGCGTTAGTTTCTCGACTGACTCTACTGGTTGGTATGGGTCTGTAATAGTTGAGATACCTACGGTACCCGGCTTAAGCTTCCTGGTCTCCCTCTTCAATATACTAAGGAGATCCTCCTTAACGTATACGAGAGACCCCCATTTTTCAACAACTTCTGCCTGCCTAGTGTAGTCTCTCGCGTAACAGTACAGGCAACCGTGTAAGCAGCCGATGTATGGATTGAGCGAGTAGTCTAGGTCTGGTAGCCCGGACCTAGATAGAGCCGTCCTAACCCTAATCCTAGGGCACTTAGTCAAAGAGCCTCCTACCTCTAGTTAGAAGACTCAGTATCCTCGATCGAGCCACTATGTTCTCTACCGGAACCCTAGTCAGACCTCTAATATCTTCAAGAAGTTCACTCAAGGTTTTGTAGCTCTTGTATTGAGAGCTAAATAGGGCTCTAACCATCTCCCTAACGAACCACACGCCTACTGGAACGTTGAAGCTCGGATAGATCTCTCTATAGAGTACTGCTCCAGCTTGCCGCCCCAGCCTATTTAAGTACTCAACTACGGCCAGCCTTGAAGCATAGTAGCACCCTCCTATCGAAGGGTACTCTCTTCTCCTACTCGTAACCTCCCAGTCTCCCTCTAGTACAACATCACCACCGAAGAGGTTCCAGGTCGACCCTGGAAACCAAGCCTCTATCCACTCGAACATCCATCGAGTAGGCAGTAGGATTGCTATGAATAGATTACCGCTACTCGATAGACAATACAACCTGAACTCGTTTATTGTCGGCTTATCAACTAATCTCCTTATTAAAGCCTCGGATATAGTTGAGTCAACAGCCGTTATAGCCCACCTAGTAGGTACGAGCTTTCTCCTGCTTTCTCTACCTAGAGACCCTACGGATAGTACCCTCATTATCGTGGATACCGGTACAGATGACCTATATAGGTAGAGAATAGCGTTTCTAGCATCTAACTCCCCGTCTCCGTAAACCTTCTCAACGTGCTTGTCCACATATGGGTTTGAGCCAAGGTCTATCTTCTTTACTGGCGCTAGGGGACCCATTGGTGGTATGTGCTCATCTAGTAAGACCTTCGGCCTAACACTTTTCTCGAAGTAGACTTCGACATCGACAGGTTTAGAGGACAGAGCAATCTCTCTTATCTTATCCGCAAAACTACTACTTACTTCATATACCCTGAGTGTTCTCCCTCCACGTATGAGAGTCAACCTAAACCTTAATATTTCGTCTAGCGGTAGCTCTAACCATTTCTCTGGTTGGTCGTATACCGAAGTATCCCCAACCTCTGGTGGGAGTCCTGCCGCCACAGTAACGCGAGGATAGCCTACCCAACCCACATAAACAGACGGAGGCGATGTACTTGTGAGTTCTCGAGAAACCTGTTTTAAGGTATATAGAGAAGATGTCCTAATAAGGACTGGACAATACTCTAAGCCGCACAGCCTTCTCGACCCACCGCGGCATAGAACGCATAGCCTGCTATCTATCAACTTCCTCACGCGTATTGAGCTACTGCGGCTAATATTATCGCTACAACGGGACTTAGTTTGGTTGATATTCATGGTTGTTTTTAAGTCTGAGATACGGGGTCCTGACTTCACCAAACGAGCCTTAACTAAGTTAAACACTCTCTAGGCAACCGCCGCGCCGCAGATAAAGGCATCCAAAGATCTATTACTAACGCTGTAGGCTTGTCTACGTGTCTATGGAGTCCAGTCGCACCTACAAGCATCTAAAAACCATTATAGACTGTAGACCCCGCAGCAGATTCTGCTTGCTGGAAGATAGATCCTCAGTAAGTAGTAATGTGTAGCGCTGTTTTTCTAAGACGCTGCTGTAAGCTAAGTAGCGGGCTGTCTGTTGGTAGTGCCTCCACAGTTACTCTTAGGGCTAGGGTTTTCACCGGAACAGCTCGATTGCGCTGGTGTCAAGCTGACTCTATGTGAAGTCTACAACTTTGGCGATAGTGGTGAGGTTCTCCCGGAGAGTAAGAGAATTCCATTGTACCTAGAGTTAAAGCCAAATGATAGTGGGATGTTTATTTTAGAGAAAGGTGCGTACCTAGTTCGGTACTGTGAGTACGTTAAAGTACCTGAGGACTCTATGGCTTTAGCATTCCCGCGCTCCTCTCTGCTGAGGTCGGGAGTGACTCTCTTTACTGCTGTATGGGATCCGGGTTACGAGGGGAGGGGGTACGGACTGATGCTCGTTCTAAACAAGCACGGGATAAAAATAGGTGTTAGAGCTCAAGTAGCTCAACTAGTGTACGTAAAGCTTAGTGAAAAGTCGGCAATCCCGTATAGAGGAGCTTACCACCTTGAGAGGTAGTTACTCATGAGTGCTTACACTGATTGACTAGTTTGACTACTTTGTCTAGAACATCGCTTGGGGTCTTCCCTAATACTCTAATCATAGGCTCTTTACCGATATCACCCATGTCTGCTAGAATGTCTGGTACTCTACCTACTTGCTCAATAGCTTTTCTTAGCATCCAGGGGAGCGATGCTCCCTCTATTCTTCTTGTTTCCTCGGGTTCTTCTCTTCTATCGATTGTTGCTACAGACATTCCTAGCTTTCTAGCTGCCTCAACTAGTTCACTACTGTACATTATGTTCATGGCCGACCTAATGCTGGAGTCGTACTTCATAGCCTCGAGTACGAGTCTTGCGACATGAGATGACGCCCCAGGCTGCGGATAAGCATAGACCCTAACCCTGCCTGCGTATTTAACGATCCTACCTGGAACCCCGACGACATCTGCTGTACTAAGAGCTAGGTGTCTAGGTACCGAGTAGACAAGGTTTGATTGAACTTCCGGGATTACCTGTGCTAGTTCTCTATTTAGAGGTTCTGAGGATATTCTATCTAGGACTTCTGTAAGAACTCTCTCCGCTCTAAACAGCTCCGCATCCAGCTCAATAAAAGCCGTTGGGTTGACTGGGCAAGACCCCTTACCGACTCTGTAAGAGCGGGAGATAGCTGTGAGAATGAAGTTCTTAGCTTCAACTATGGAATCCAGCACTGGAAGACCTTTAGCTAGATTGGCTGCTATAGCCGCTGAAAAAGAGCAGCCTGTCCCGTGAGTGCAGCCATCGACTCTAGCCGATTCAATGCGCTTGAGGACGCCTCCTATATAGGCTACATCAACGGCGTTAGATTCCTGCTGAAGGTGTCCGCCCTTAACGACTACTGCTTCTATACCTAGTTCGCGTGCTATGATTCTAGCAGCTTCCTCGGCATCATCTGGCTTCTCGATCTTGACACCTGAGAGAATTTCTGCTTCGAACTTATTGGGTGTAACTACCTTAGCTAGAGGAAGTAACTCTCTCTTGAGGGTCTCTATAGCTTCATCAGCTAGAAGCTTGGCTCCACTTTTCGCAACCATAACGGGATCAACTACAAGCGGGAAGCCGTAGCTCTTAACCGACTTTGCTACAGCTCTAACTATCGATGAAGAACTAAGCATACCTGTTTTAGCTGCGTCAATACCCATATCCTCCCACACAGCTTTAACCTGTAACTCCACGAACTCCGCAGGAACCTCGTAGGTCCCTATGACTGAGTAAGTATTTTGAGCCGTTAAAGCTGTTACAGCAAGTGTTCCGTGAACTCCAAGAGCAGCAAAAGTCTTTAAATCGGCAGCAACGCCTGCTCCACCGCCGGAGTCAACACCGGCTATGGTCATAGCAACTGGGACTTCCCACTTCCTCATTTTGCTCCCTACACTAAGGCTATCTAAACATTAATAACGCCTACTGAGGGCTCTCTGCCGATCGTGGACTCTGTGGTTCTTATTAACCTTGTTTTAAAATAAAGCTGTGACGTGCGGTGCTAGAGCTATGAGTACCGTAGACGAGTTCATAGCGTTCTTGAGGAACTTGGCGGAGAAATGGTCACGTCTCTATTACGAGAGCAGGGTGTTCGAAGCCGACCCGTCCGATGGGGTTCCAAAGTACTTTCTGACAGCAGCATACATGTATCCAAACGCACCTATTCACGCAGGTCACGGTAGGACGTATTTAGTGGCCGACGTACTAGCTAGATACAAGAGACTCCTCGGTTACAACGTTCTCTTTCCGATGGGTTTTCATTATACGGGGACTCCCGTACTAGTGAGGGTAGAAGCGATTCTAGATAACAACACTAAAGAAATAGAGGCTATGTCGAGGTCTTTCAACGTAGATGTCGAGACTTTAAAGAAGCTGAGAGACCCGGTTAGCTTTGCTAGATACTTTCACGAGCTCTCTAAGGATGTAATGAAGAGGTATGGACTCAGCATAGACTGGAGGAGAGAGTTTACTACGATAGACCCAGACTACAAGGCTTTCATACGTTGGCAGTTTAATAAACTTCTCAAGCTAGGCCTACTAGTAAAGGGTACTTACCCGGTAGGATGGTGTCCAAAGCATGGTATGCCTGTAAGCATGCACGACACTGAGGGAGATGTTGAGCCGGAAGTCGGGGATCTAACCATAATAAAGTTTGTGGACGAGCAAGGTATAGTGTTTCCAGCTGCTACATTAAGGCCCGAGACAGTTCTAGGTGTTACGAACGTTTGGGTGCACCCTAAGGCTAAGTACTGCATATCTAGAGTAGAGAATGAGAGTTGGGTTATTTCCTGCGAAGCTGTTGGTAAGCTAAGGCACCAGCTAAAGAAAGTCGATGTCTTAGAGGAAGTAACTGGTTCTGCCTTCATAGGTAAAGAGCTGCTGAATCCAGTCACAGGTGAAAGGGTTAAAATACTTCCAGCAACATTTGTTAACTCTAGGTTCGCTACTGGCATCGTAATGTCGGTTCCAGCTCATGCGCCATACGACTATGTAGCCCTTCGCGACTTTGTGGAGAAGGACCTCGGGGGTGTTTGGACGAGGGACCTCACTCCTCGTCCACTAATTAAGGTGTCAGGATATGGCAATCTACCTGCTAAAGACGTAGTAGAGGAGTTCAAGATCTCTAGTCAGAGTGACGTGAGCCGCCTAGAGGAGGCTACGAAAAGAGTGTATAGAGATGAGTTTGATAGAGGAGTTGTTAGGCAAGACGTCGTCTCCTACGTAGTTAGTGGGAACTCTAGAGTACTCGAGTACCTAGAGAAATACGTAGCCGGGAGGACTGTTCGAGAAGCAAGAGAGAACATCAAGACCCTACTGAAGAGTATCGGAGCTATGGACTCTATGTATGAGATAATTAATGCGCCAGTCCGCTGCCGCTGTGGTACGGAGGTTATTGTAAAGGTTTTAGAGAATCAGTGGTTTATTGACTATGGAAACGAGAACTGGAAGGACCTAGCTAGAAAAGCTCTTGCCGATATGAGAATAGTCCCTGAGGAAGCGAGGAAGGGCATTGAAGCTACTATAAGCTGGTTAAGGGAGAGGGCTTGTGCTAGGACTAGAGGTATGGGTACGGAACTGCCATGGGAGCCTGGATGGGTTATTGAAGCCTTAAGTGACTCGACGATATACATGGCTTTCTATACGGTAGTCCACAGAATTAGGAGCCTAGGTGTGCGAGTCGATAGGCTGGACGAGCACTTCTGGGACTACGTATTCTTGGGTATAGGGAGTGCCGAAGAGGTAGCATCTAAAGCAGGTATTACTGTAGAGGACCTGGTCTCAATTAGGAGAGAGTTCCTCTACTGGTACCCGCTAGACTCTAGGCATAGCGGTAAAGATTTGATACCTAACCACCTGACTTTCTTCATATTCAATCACGTAGCACTATTTCCTAGAGAGCTTTGGCCGAAGCAAATAGTGGCAAACGGCTGGGTTCTCATTGAAGGAGCGCGGATGTCTAAGTCTAAGGGTAACGTTAAGTTATTGGGTAACCTCATAGACACTTATTCGCCGGACGCACTGCGCTTGGGGCTGGCTCTGAGTGCCGAAGTGGACCAAGATCTCGACTTAAACGAGGACACCATACTCACCGCAGTAAAACAGCTCATGAAGATCTACAACGCTGTCCACGAAATACTTAGTAAAGCAACTAGTGAAGACGGTAGGTCACCAGATGAGTGGTTGAGGAAGGTCCTCTCTCACCATGTAGCTGGCTATATAAGCGAACTCGAGAGCGTAAAGCTGAGGGCAGCAACTATTAGAGTGTACACTAAGATGCTGGAGGACTTAGAGACTTACGTAAAGTGGGCTGGTACTCCAGGGAAGGCCTCTAGAGAGTATCTGATTACTTGGGTGAAGCTTATGTCCCCGATCACTCCTTTTATAGCTGAAGAGCTCTGGAGTGTGCTAGGCGGTCAGGGATGCGTGGCTAGAGCTGTAATAGATAGGGAGCTAGCTTTCGGGGACCTCCTCTTCGAGGTCGAGCAAAGATATGTTGACTTAGTTACTGAGGACATAAGATCTGTTCTCGAAGTAGTTAGTGGAGATACCGTAGTCGTTTACACTCTAGATAAAGAGCTTACGTGGGTCGCAAAGAAGGTAGCTGAAGAAATGCTTAGTGGAACTGAAATGAGTGACATTATTAGGAGGCTCTCACGTGAGCTAGCCGAGTCGGGTATTAAGCAACCAGATAGAGTGATCAAATCAGTGTACGAGGCAGTAAGTTACTTAGGGCCCGAGAAGCTGATTAAGTACCTAGAAGCAGCTAAAGAATTCGACGAGTTCAGCGTGTTATCTAAGTATCGAGGACTTATAGTTACCAAACTCGGTCTTAAAGACCTAGTTGTCTATAGAGCAAGCGATCCTAAGGTACCTGACCTAGGTGGGAGAAAAGGTAGAGCACTTCCACTTAAACCCGGGATCTACGTTACGTCGAGTACTAGCTGACCTTCTAAACCTCCTCACGAGGTTTTAACCCACGTACTCACTTCAGGAAGAAATGCCGCAATCGTAAAGCGTAGTCAAGTAAAATGGCTTGTCTTTATTGATGATTTCGGTATTTGGTGGTCTTTATTTACACGCATGTACTTCTTATCTCTTGGTATTTAGTCCTTACTCGAGGTGGTGCGCGTGCCACGTGTGAGAGAAGCTATAGAGATACCCTACTGGAAGTTGAAACCTGGACCCAGGAATTCCATTGTGGATGTTGAAGGTGTTCGCGTTGGTCACGAGACCTTAATCGAGGGCAAGGGCTCCTTAATCCCTGGGAGAGGACCTGTTAGAACGGGAGTTACTGTGCTCATACCCCACGATGGTAACTTGTACAAGGAGAAAGTGGTTGCTGCTGCCCACGTAATTAATGGCTTCACTAAGGCCGTTGGTTTAATACAAGTAGAGGAGCTCGGTGTCATTGAAACCCCTATTGCTCTCACTAATACTTTGAACGTAGGGTTAGTAGCGGATGGTCTCATAGAGTACTCGATCCGGTCTAACCCCGAAATTGGGGTTATAGCTCCAACAGTTAATCCAGTAGTTCTAGAATGCAACGACGGGTACTTAAACGATATCCAAGGGAGGCACGTAAAGCAGCATCACGTACTTGAGGCTGTAAAGAATGCTAGTAGAGACCTTATAGAGGGAGCCGTTGGTGCTGGAACTGGAACGGTAGCCTTCGGGTTTAAGGGAGGTATTGGCGCATCTTCTCGTGTAGTAACGACCTCTTTGGGAACTTACGTTCTAGGAGTGCTTGTTCAGACTAACTTCGGTAGGATGGAGGACTTAACTATAGGAGGCGTTCCGGTAGGTAAATACCTGAGAGGCTCGGGCCCCGCTAGGTTCCCCGGCTCTGTCAACATAATTGTAGCTACTGATGCTCCCCTCACTTATAGGCAACTGAAGAGAATTGCGAAAAGAGTTCAATCAGGGTTAGCTAGAGTAGGTGGATACGTCTATCATGGTAGTGGAGAAGTTGTGGTAGCTTTCACTACTGCTCATAGAATTAAGCATGGAATTAAGGAGGTTGTAGACCTTAGGTCACTACCCGATGAAGAACTCAACGAGTTCTTTAGGGGGGTTATAGAGGCCACCGAAGAAGCGGTGTTGAACTCCATGTTTAACTCTATTACGATGGATGGAAGAGACCATCACGTAGTCCATCAGATACCAGTCGAGAAAGTGGTAGAGCTGGTTGGAAACTATAGAGTACGCAACTCTACGTAGAGATATGCGGCTCCTCAATTGATGCTATTTACGTACTCCACTCTACTTGGAGTCGTTTTCTCCTAAGTTTTCGGGAAGGTTACAAACTTAAAAATCTTTATAGTCGCTGGAGTCTGCGTATCCGAGAAACTTTTGAGGCATAAGGAGGTTTGCGAAAAGCCCGGCGTTAGCTAACTTATATTGCAGAGATGGGTTGGGGTAGGCTGTATCTAGGCTATTGGAGCTATTGTTGGCAAGTGGGTGTTCCCAAGAGAGAGTTAGATGAATGCGTGAGGCACACACGAAAAAATTAGAGCCATGGTCTACGCTAGAGTCTCGCCTCGCGACCAAAGTGGGACCTGGAGAGGCAGATCAAGAACCTCCCAAAGCATTACGCCTCCTAGGATTATGGAGTAGTTGAGACGCAACTGACGTAGTGTCCAGACTGAAGACAGACGAAAAAGTTTGAGGAAGTTGCTTGAGCTAGTAGTATCTAAGCAAGTTGATGACATAGTTAGAACCTGCTAAAATGGTTTCACGAGATTCAGCTTCAGTTAACTGGAATACTTCTCTAGTCAGTAAGGAGCTACAATAGAAGTTATCTTCAGAGGAATACGGAGAAACGCCTGCTAAGAGCTTGTAGAAGACCTAGTAGAGGTAGTAACGTCTTTTGCTGAAAACTATACAGATCGAGGTGCCATAGAAAGAGGAAGCAAGTAAAGGGGTTTAAGAAGTTAGACAGAAAAAAGGTGGTAACTAAAACAATAGCTGTTAAATTAGAGTGGGTCAGCTAGTGTCTGGGTACGCAGATCCCGGTGGTGCTTTTGAGAGAGGTAAGCTATAGTGAGTACCTCGAGTTCGCTTCAAGGCATGGTTCTGTAGTTATAGAGAGCCAGGAGTTTAAGCTTGAGCCACTAAGAATTGAGAGATTTGCGCCACTACCAGAGGAGTTAACGGATATTTCTACAACCGTTTGGAGCTTTCCCAAGAGAGGGTCATGGGCTACGCACAGGGGCGACTACAGGGGTAATTGGCCTCCTCAGATGGCCAGAGCCTTAGTCTCTATGTATACTGGGCCCGGTGAGGTAGTGTTAGACCCCATGGTCGGCTCTGGGACGACATGCATTGAATCTAGATTACTTAGGAGGAACTGTGTAGGAGTTGATATTAACTACAATGCCGTAATCTTAACTCTTCATAGGCTTTACTGGCTGGAGGAGTCTGCTAGGAAGTGGAGTGGCTTAGTAAAGCCTGAGGAGGTAAATAACTTGCTGAGTACGTGGAGCAAGATATACCATGGAGACGCTAAGAGGCTGTCCCTAATTAGAGATGCCTCGATAGACTTTGTAGCAACGCACCCACCCTACTGGAACATTATCGAATACAGCTCTAGTGGTGAAAGTGAGGGGGATCTCTCGAGAGCTAAGACCCTTGAGGAGTATTTGAAGCTAATGAAGGAGGTTGCTGGGGAGCTGTACAGAGTGCTGAAACCGGGGAAGTATCTAAGTATTCTAATTGGTGATACTAGGATCCATAAGCACTACGTACCCGTATCATACTATATACTTCAAGTTTTCCTGAAGACCGGTTTCATACTTAAGGAAGAAGTAATTAAGGTGCAGCACAAGATGAAGACAACAAGAGAAGTTTGGAGCAAGTTTAGGGAAGGAGGTTTCTTACTGATATACCACGAGAAACTATACATTTTCAGAAAGCCTGTAGACGCTAGTGACTTAAGTAAACACAAATACAGTGGGAAAACCGTGATTTAATTAAACCTGGGAACAGGACCCCGACCTAAAGAGATTTCGCTCCCTTAGTCGCTTGCTCATACAGTGACTTCTGAAACTACGAGTAAAGCCGAGGTTGAGGAGCGAACTAAACCTAGGTAACAGATTACGACGCTCAAACTTGGCACGACAGGGACGCACACTGCCCACACCGAGAAATCGCTTTTAAGACGGTAAAACACGAGAACTTGATGCGTGTGCTGATACTGTCGGATTCCCATGTACCTGAGAGAGCTGCTTGGATTCCTAAGCCTATTGAGGAATACATACTAAGCGAAAATTTCGATGTCGTAGTACACGCGGGCGACGTTATCAATGAGGGATTAATAAGGTTTATTAAAGAGAACGTGGTTAAAGATGTTTATACCGTTAGAGGCAACATGGACTACCTTAAGCTCCCCCGATATGTGAAAATTTCATTAGAAGGGGTGGAACTAGGAGTAACTCATGGTGATAGAGTATATCCTAGGGGTAATATAGCTATACTAACTAGGTTTGCCCATACTCTTGGAGTGAGAGTACTCGTGTCTGGGCACACGCACATGTCGTTTCTAGTACACGATAAGAGTGGGGTCCTCCACATTAATCCGGGAAGCGTAACGGGTGTTTGGGGTGGAGGTGGTGGAAGCGGGATCCCTTCTTTTGCTGAGCTCACCGCAAGCTCAAGAACCATCACAGTGGCTGTCTACGAATTAGTGGGTAACTCTATTATAAAGAAATCTATACACTCCCACACTTTCTAGTGCTAAGAAACTTAAGATTTAGAGAAGGTGTTTAGTAGCAACTGGAGCTACGGACTTAACATTAAATTAAGAGAATGGGGACTCAGAGAAGGAGCTGCTAGAAGCTTGTGGTCGAAGTAATAGCTTAGTCAACGAGGAAACTCTTAAAATAGAACATGGAGCTAAAGGTAGCTTAGAGTAGACCTTGCTCTGTATCTAGCCACCAGGTGCTCCGTGCCATGGGACATCTTTCCAGACTTGAGTCCAGAATTCTTCTTCAGTGAAAACCTCCTTTCTAGCGATGTTTTTCTCTATGCTCGAGAGCACGCTGTGGTGAGTTACCTCGTCTGCGTGTATAGCAGACACTATGATCATTACTCTAGGATCTGTCACCAAGTTCAGTAATCTTTTAGTTTCCTCAATCATTATGAGCTCGGTGCGTATGTGATTTGAGATCTTACTAGCTATCTCCCTAACATCATCTGCCGTTAGGAGTGGCTGTATTTCAGTTAGTAATTCAACAATAGCTTTATACATCTGACTATGCTTAACGGAGTCTCCCGCTATAGCCCCGATGAGTGCTTTCAGAACTGGGTGCCTCAGCTCTTCGGATAGTGCTTTCAGCTCTGAAGCGTATTTTAGCTCTAAATCAGCTAGTCCCTGAAAGTGCTTTACTAGCCCCTCACTACTTGGTTCAACCATATCTATCTCCACCAACTAAACTATGCTACCAATGTAAATAAATAGCGGATTTTAGTTAAACAGAACCCATTTAACTCTTAGGATGTTCGAAACGTTTTCATCTCGACAGTGATCTCGATAGATTACCGACATACGTTTAGAAGCTCTTTTAGCCTACTTCTTAATTACCTTGGGCTGGTGATGTAGTTGAGTGAGATTGCTATAGTCACTGGCTTAGTGCTTTCAGCATGTATAGCGTGGTCTATAGGAGCTAACGACATGGCTAACTCAACTAGCATAGCTGTTGGCTCCGGTGTTCTGAGAATTAGAACTGCTATGCTAGTTTTCGCATCTATGCTGACTTTAGGATCAGTTCTCCAGGGCTTCATGGTGATGAAGACTTTAGGACGGGGGGTCGTGTCGGATATGGACATATACTGCGCGATCTCGTCGTCTCTAGCTGCGTTTACTTGGATAATGGTTGCGACATCTCTTGGTTTACCCATTTCAACGTCTCACAGCATCACAGGTGCTGTCGTTGGGGTAGCTCTAAGTCGCCTCCTCTTAGGGGGGAGTAGTTCAATAAACCTTCACATACTTAACACTATAATTTTAAGCTGGATTACCTCCCCACTGGCTGCAGCGGCTCTAGCTGTTCCATCGTATCTAGTCGTAGAGAAATTGTTTAAGAGGTCGGTATCTATAGGAGATAGTATAGCTAGATCCATTGTAATCGTTTTAACAGCGTTTTCTGCGTACTCCTTTGGAGCTAATGACGTAGCGAACGCAACCGGGGTCTATGTTGGAGCCATCTCTAAGTACTTTGGTACACCTGATCTCTACACTATGAGACTTCTATCACTTTTTTCTTCCATAATTATGGCTTTCGGTGGTATAATAATGGGTAAGAGAGTCTTAGTTACTTTAGCATATAGAATTACTAGGCTAGACACCCTAATGGCTATAGCAGCAGGATTCGCAAACGCCTTTACTGTCTGGTTCTTCACTACTATCCCGTACCTGCTCCTCGGCTACGGGCTACCCATATCTACGACTTACGCAGCTGCTGGAGCTATTATGGGTGCCTCAATTGCGAAAAATAGAGGGTTTAAAGGTGTTAGAGTCCGCCAAGTGGTCGTAATAGTGATCGCCTGGGTTTTAACGTTGCCCGTAACTGCTGCTCTTGGCTTAAGCATATATTACCTTTTAAACTACTTATCACTACGACTCCTAGTGATGTGATATGTCCTTCTGGGTTTGGATGTCGGGTAGGAGGAGAAGGGACCTACTTAAGTTTTTCATTGTCCACGTAGCGGAAGTTGAGAAAGTAGTCGAGAAATCTAAGAACGTGATTAACGAGCTAGTTAAAGGAAATGCTGACTTAGTGGCTGTATTCTGGGGAGAGGTATTCGAGTCGGAGAGAAAGGCAGACGACATTAAGAGGAAGCTTTTAGCTGAACTAGCTAGTGAGACCTTCCACCCGATAGATAGAGAAGAGATCGTGAGATTGGTTCTCACAACAGATGACATAGCAGCTTACGCTAAAGCCTGGAGTCGCAGAGCCATGCTGTACCTACCGGACCGATTACCCCAAAATATAGGTGACGCCTTATCGACGATGGCGTCAAAAGTCCATGAAGCCGTTAAGTACATCAAGCAGGCAGTTGAAGTCCTCTCCGAAAATCCGAGGAGCACGCTGGATTTGGCTAATAAGGTAGAGTCTCTAGAGGAGGAAGTAGACGACATCAGACACGAAGTATTCAGGGAGGTTCTGAAGTTCTGCGATAGTAGCCGGAGCTCTAAGTGCATGCTGACGAAAGAGATCATGGACTCGATAGAGAATGCCGCAGATCGTTGCGAGGACGTAGCAGACGTTCTAAGAAGTATCGCCCTTCTATCTATTTAGCCCCCAGTCTTGCTAGGCGAAATGCTTTCAGACCTCAAAGCTCTTGGAGTTTCACTTAGGTAGCTACAGATATTCGCACCTATCAAGGAGACTGTGTAGTGTGGAAGTGAAATTCCTAGATCACTAGCGCAAGAGAGTCTAGTACTCTTGGCACCAGTATCTCTACGTTTGGTGGTAATCCTACTTCCTTAGTCTTCTTAAACAGCGTGATCTTCAAGCTCTCTAGAGCTGTAGGCTCTCCGTGGTTTATGATTATTCTCCTAGGCTTGGTCTCCACGTCCCTTAGGTATTTCAGGATTTGCGTTCTATCTGAGTGCCCTGAGAAGCCTTCAATAGCGTGTACTTCTAATGCGACTTTAACTAACTCTATCTTATCACCTACTAAGATATGGGCCTCTTTAGCGCCGTCTCGTATTTTCCTTCCTAGAGTTCCCTCTACTTGGTAGTTAACGAATACAAGAGAGTTATTCGGGTTTTCAGCCATAAGTCTAAAGTACTCGACAGCCGGGCCTCCATTAAGCATTCCAGAGGTTGCCAGTATTACACACGGATCTCTAGATTCGACTATCTCTGATCTCGCTACACCACCACCAACTACTTCAAATGTGTTGTACATAAACGGGTTTTCAGAGCTATATATTCTGTCTCTCAATTCTTTAGAGAGAAGTTCCGGGTACGCCGTATGTATTGCTGTAACCTCGTTTATCATCCCGTCTATATACACCGGGACCTCCGGCAACTTACCAGCCCTCATGGCGTCAGCTATTATCAATAAGACTTCCTGAGACCTGCCGACAGCGAGAGATGGTATAAGTACCTTTCCACTTCTCTCCATAGTTCTCTTTATTATCTCCACTAACTTCTCAGCAGATTCCTCTCGACTTGGCTGGTCAGAGCTACCGTAAGTACCTTCAATTATTAAGGTGTCCACTCTCGGGAACTTATTGTTTGCTTTATCAAGTAACCTAGTCTTATCGTACTTGAAGTCTCCGGTGTAAACTATATTGTGTAGTCCATTACCTATGTGTAGGTGGGCTATAGCTGACCCAAGAATGTGTCCCGCGTTATAGAGTGTAAGTCTGACGTCTGGTGCGATGTCTGTGACCTCACCATACTTTAGTGATATTGTGTGTAGTAGTGCGTCTTGAACGTGGCGTGACTCGAAGGGCAGACTCCTTCCCTCCCTCTTCGTTAGCTCTAGTAGGTCCTTTTCGAGAAGCACCATGAGGTCTCTAGTTGCCTGAGTCATGTACACTGGACCCTTGTATCCATACTTAAAGAGATACGGTACTAGCCCCACGTGATCTAGGTGGGCATGCGTCACGACGACAGCGTCTATCTCCTCTGGCTTTATTCCAATAGCATCTATCCTGGGAACGAAGCTCTTCAGGAGGCTAGTTCCAGGGTTTAGGCCGAAGTCTAGAAGTATCTTCGACTCAGCTGTTTCAACAAGTATCGACGACCTACCGACCTCCATAAAGCCTCCGAGAGCAGTTACTCTAACATAGTTATCCTTGAATATAACTTCTCTGTGTATTCTCTCTCCAGCAGCTCTCAAAAACTCGTGCCTCTCAGCTGATTGCCTAATGACGTAGTTTAGTTCGGACTCAAGTATCAGTGACTTTAGTGGTGGCTTTCTAACTATCCTGGGCCTCCAGCCGGTCTCTACAAATATTTCTTTAAACAGCTTTCTATCGTTATCTATAAAAGCTTGAGGTTGCGGAGTCTTTATAACGACTTCACCTAACACATCGTCGAACATTATATCGGATTCGCTCTCGATGTACTGCTTGGCTTTGGATATTATGAGTTTTCTGGCCTCACCCTCCCGACTTCTCCTCGATCCATCGACTCTAACAACGACTCTCTTCTTTATTGTCTTAGCTAGGCTTCTTACTGCCTCCTCGTTTTCGACTATGAACGAGGCGTTTCTGACGTAAACGACTACTTCAGGACCTTCAAACTCTACTTTAGTTACCTGAGCTTCTGGTGGAAGCTTCGTAAATATCTCACTCCTTATGGTCTCACGTATATCGTCTATAAACCTTAAGTCCTTTACCGTCATAAAGTCTACCATCCCGCGGAGTAAGACCGCTCTTCGATTCCGTTAGGTCTAACTATAGCTACATCCACAGCTTCACCAGTAAAAACATCTCTCCTTATAGACGACCTAACAGCTTTTACCGCTAGAGCTACAGCCTCATCGTCGCTCATATCAGCTCTATACTCTGATTCGAGTACTCCTATGGCAACAGGGGACCCCGACCCAGTGGCTGTGTAAGTTTCCTCGAAGTAGTCACCGAAGAACTCTATGTTGTAAAGCCTCGGTCTGTCATCGTAACCGGCTAGTATGAACTGCACTACGAACGGATAGTACTTATAGCTATTGAGTATTATCGAGAGGTAGGACGCCAGAGACTTTATCGGGATCTTGGCCTTATTAGATAAGACGTACTCCGCTGCCTTAATTCTCAGTAGCGATGCTAGTACCTGTGTATCAGCTACTAGACCCGCTGTAGTTAGGACAGCGTGGTCGGATATTCTGACTATCTTCCTTACTAATTTATGAGCTATGTATGTTCCACTACTAGCTCTCCTATCAGCAGCTACTATTGCTGCCGTTTTTGTCACTAGACCCACTGTTGTTGTTCCATACAGAACCTTCACTTTTAATACACCTTCTGAGCTAGATTCCCAAACTTAAAAGTATTGCCGGCTTATAAGTTTTAGTGAAACTACTTGAAGCACTCGATTGACCTTTTCAAGAAGGTGGTCATAGGTAACGGAGTTAGTTGGGAGCTTGGAGCGCTGGTCTCGGAGCTGGGAGCTAGAGATAGGCTGGCCATAGTCACCGGCCCTAACGTTAGGAAGACCATCGCCGAAATGCTAGCTGAGAGAGCCTTAAGCAACTTCGCTGTCGAAATATTTGAAGCACCTTCACCCTCTGTTGAGGTTGCTGAGAGCGTGGCCGACTTAATTAACTCCTTCAAACCATCCCTAATAATAGCCATCGGTGGTGGTAAGAGCATCGACATCGCAAAGTATGCTTCACGTAAGACCGGTGTGCACTACGTGAGCGTTCCTACAGTTACCTCGCATGACGGTATAGCTTCACCCTTCGCATCCCTAAGAGGAATGGAGACCGTTTACTCAGTAAAGACCTCACCCCCTATAGCAGTCGTCGCAGATATAAGAATCATCGCAAAAGCCCCTAAGAGACTGGCTCTCGCTGGTGCTGGAGACCTCGTAGCGAAGGTGACTGCCGTAAGGGACTGGAGATTAGCTAATAGACTCAAGGGCGAGTATTACGGCGATTACGCAGCATCTCTAGCTCTATTATCTGCTAAGCACGTACTCACGTTCGGTAAGACTATAGCAAAGTATACTCCTGCCGGTCTCAGGATACTTGTTGAGGGACTAATAAGCTCGTCGACAGCTATGTGTATAGCTGGGTCCACTAGGCCCGCAAGTGGCTCTGAGCACTTGTTTAGCCATGCGCTAGATATAGTAGCTAACTACCCAGCGCTTCACGGAGAGCAAGTAGGTCTCGGGACTATAATCATGGGCTACATACACGGAATAGACTGGAGGAGGATCAAGAAGACCCTTAGAAAGTTGGGGCTACCTACATCAGCGCGGGAGCTCGGGGTCAAAGAAGAGCACGTAGTTGAAGCTTTGACAATAGCACATAAGATAAGGCCAGATAGGTACACGATACTGGGAGAAAGCGGTCTAACTAGGGATGCAGCAGAAGAAGTAGCCCTTAAAACCGGTGTCATAGGGAATGATGGTTAAGACCTTGATAAGTAAATACGTTGCGAAAGAAGGATATAAGTTCCTTTTCTCAGGTCCTATGACTGAGTGCCTGAGCTGTCGGTTCAAGTGCGCCTGCGTAGACAACCTTAAGGAGGGTGTGGCATATGAAGTAGTCAAAGTCCACCAAGTAGTCAATAAGTGTCCAGTGCTGGGGGAAGTCGTTACAGTCGATGTTAAACCAGCTGAATTAGATATAGCTCTAGACCCCAGAGCTGCTATAGAGGGAGCCATAGTAACGTACCTCCATCGAGATTGTGGTGTGCCCTGTCGGTACAGTGAGCTCTGCAGAAACCCGCTAATAAGGAGTGGAACTAGAGTAAAGGTTATTTCAGTTAGAGGTAGAGTAACCTGCAGGATTAATAAAAACCTCGTTAAGGCAACTGTAACTATGGGGTTTAGTTCTGCTTAAATATAGGTGTCTCTCTATTAGAGGTTGGTGTGCTGAGTGGCAACATTTAAGGTAGTGGTTGGGGATCCAGAGGCCAAGGACCCTAAGGAGGTTTACGTAAGAGTAGTTGAATCCAGCGAGTTGAAGCTGACTGAGGCAATGAAAGAAGGGAGAGAGCTCTTGAGAGCGAGAGCTAACCCTAAGTTAGTCGAGAATCTCAAAACTCCTTACAGGATTGCCACGATTAGAATATGGAAAGATAGAGCTAAGAAGGAAAAACTTAGTCTGACAGTGAGGCTCGAACTAGATCCCAGCGTTCCTGAAGGGGTTGTTTATGTTCCAGCAGGCCCTCTCTCGGAGAAACTTGGGAGTAGTGAAGCTCTAGCTGAGATATTTAGAGCAAAGAACTTCCAGATAGTGGTGGACGGCTCGAGAGCAGCAGCCTTTATAGGAAAAAAGATAGGTGACACCTTAGATGCTTCTATCATCGGCTTACCCGGGAAGAAGCTATTGATAACTGGAGGCTCGGATTCCTCAGGTTTCCCGATGCTTCAGAGCGTGCCTGGTTCCGCTAAGAGACTCCTCCTACTTTCTTCACCACCAGGGTACCACCCGCACAACGAAGGCGAAAGAAGGAGGAAAATGGTAAGAGGGAACACTGTAAGCGAAGACGTAGTTCAAATAAATACGAAGCTCGTTGACTAAGTCACGCACCACCAATGATATCGTGATTAGTTATTCAAAAAGTCTTAAATAAACTCCCAGTTCGCTGTTTCTCGGCAGACAGAGCCACAGCAACCTTCATTTCCTCTCGCATCCGGTCTCCACATTACCTTTTCA
Source organism: Sulfolobales archaeon (assembly GCA_038841535.1). Lineage (GTDB taxonomy): Archaea > Thermoproteota > Thermoprotei_A > Sulfolobales > NBVN01 > DRZP01. Next base: position 114,891 of record JAWBTQ010000001.1, read on the forward strand.
CGGTGGTGTAGTCCTAAACATCTAGCTGCCGTGCCCCCCAAGACCTTTAGAAAGCCTCGCCACCTTACAAACCTATGAACTCCGGGTCTGCCACACTAGCGGTACCCTTGAGTAAGAGAAAACTTTAGTGAACTAAAAACGTCTAAGAAATGAGGTAGGGGCTTAGATTCTGTGGTGTAGCCTATGCTATGCTTATGTAGAGAATATCTATAATTACGGCCGTATTCTCATAATCACGGTTTAATGTGTACACGCTACTCTATTCATTTGCTATCCCTATTGACTTAGCTTTTCAATTTTACTTACAAGCTTTTCTACTTTTTCTGGGTCTTGGAGAACGCTGAGGAATATCTCCCCGTAATCTCCAAGTAGGATAAGGAGTGGCTGGAGATAGAGTCTAGCAAGCTGGGCCCATACTCGGCCCATGGGACCGAACGAACTAAGTAAAAAAATAACTATCGTATCGAGCTTGGAGTCTACTATTCTTTTCGCTAGCTTCTCTAGCAGTTCGTCCTCGCTGATAGGCCCCGACATAATTACCTCTTTCTCAGGATACCTAGGATTATTGCTATAGCGGCTAGGATCGCTGCTATAATTGAGGCCCATGCCTGCGGCTGTATGTATATCAAGTAGATAGATATTAGGAACCCCACTCTAGTCATTATAGTGTTGGCGAAAAGTGCTCCGAAACCGACCATCATTCCGTAAATACCGATGTAATAGAAAGCTCTGTAGATTAAGTGCTGAGGAGACGCCCCAGCACCCTCTACTCTTCTTGGAAATATAGTAAAGAGGAAGTAAGTCAGTCCGCCAAGCGTTATTAAGACTAGTATCCAGTTGTTGAGCACCTTGACTGGGTCAGAACCCCAGAGTGGAACTATAGTAGCAGTAATCTGTCTAACTACGTTTGCTATAGGCACTGTTCTCAGAGCTAGCCCAGTACCAACAGCTATGTTAATAGCAACTGCGTACCTAGCCAGCCAGTAGTACTTTCTAGAGTATTTAATGAACATCAGTGCGCCAAGTATGGCTGGAACTAAGTAGTGCCATGAGGTGCTCCAGAAGGTTCCAGGACTTTTAACTGCTGGTGACACGAGTACCTTATTCAGGCTGTCTAGAGCTAAAGCTATCGAGTAGCCAGCAGCAGTTCCTACGAACATGTGCTCAGCCACCTTATAGAACACGTTATCTCTATAAACAAAGCTGTATATCCAGACGACCATGGCGGCACAGAGCCAGGCCCCGAACACTTCCCAGCCGATCATTTTGACTCACCTCTCTTGGCTGAAAACCTCTTGCTCCAGTACATGGCGTTCCCTATAACAATGAAGGCTACTATCAGCATGTGGGATGTGCTCTGCGCATCCATAGATGCTATACCAAGCCCGAGCCTCCCTACTAGAACCTCGTACTCGGCCGCAGACCTCTGGCCGACAAGCATCCCTACGGCCTGCTTAGCACCTACGAATGGCTCTATTGAGGGGGCTATGACACTCAAAGCCGCGAATAAGAGGGGTACTCCGTAAGGTGTGTACCACTGCCTTATGTAGTATGAGAATATGTCAGTACCGGATGAGACTATGATTACTAAGTCAAAGTCTGTTGCCTTATCTACTTCTTTCATCAGTGAGAGATCCTCTAACCTGTTACCGTAGTTATCGACGCTTATCGTACCCTTGATGCTCTTAGCTAGAGAAGCGGATGCTGCTTCCCCGCCCGCTATGTATCCAAGGTATACATAGTCCTTCCCGTACTCCTTGCCATCAAATAGGTCCGCAGCCATTGATCTAAAGAGAGAGAAAGCCACTACACCGAAAGCGCTTAGCGAGCCGTAGACTATCTTGCATCCCTTATCGAAGAAATGCTTCGTTAAAGCTATGAGATTAGGTTCTAGCTCCCCTCTAGCAGCAACCTCGTAGTATACCTCTATGTAAACGCGGCAGCCCGGACGCAGATTCGTTTCGATATAGTTATACACGTCTCGAGTTCTCTGAGATATTTCAACCGGGATTCCAAGGGGATGTAGTATCGGCAGGATAACTGAGAGTAGTAGAAGAGTGTAGAGGAGCTCTTTGGATCCCAGGATTTTCTCCAGGGAACTGCCTCCACTCATTTTACTCTCGCCTCCCCATCCAGCTCACCTCCCTCCACATCAGCAGTCTCAGGCCTAGGATTATAGTTCCTAGACCGGCACCTATAGTGATTGGCCTAAAGGCAGCAGTGTTTGGAACGGTCATTATCCAGTCCCTCAGGGGTAAGAAGCCGGGCCAGATCAGCCCACCAACAGTGGTGTTTCCGAAGATTACGATGAGTGCTGTAACGAGGAGCAGTAAAGCCATCGGGTTTCTGACTCTAAAAGCTCTATACGAAGCTGAAGCTATGTAGAAAACTAGTATTGAATACATAGCAGCATCGGCTGGAGCGTAGACGTTGAGATACAGCCATCTAAACTGAGGCTGAGTAGTTATCGTTATGCCTGCCTTAGGGTCGACATAGCTGAGGAACCAGCCGTACAAAGCGAAGAGAACCATGACCATGAGCAGTCCTATGGTAACCGCACTGAATGGTGCCTGCTTTAGGCCTTCCCTCTTTAACCTTACCAGGTGGAACCTCAGTATATCGGTTCCTCCAACTATTAGAGCGAAGCTCGTGATAATTACGGCCCAATCACTCAGTGCTTTATCGGCTGTAGTGAAAGATTCTGCGATATTTTTATTAATGTAGAGATAGTAGAAGGCAACTGTTAGTATTACTATGGTCGTAACAATGAGCTGGGGGATGTGTCTCCTGACAACTATACTCATATCCTCACCCTACCTTCCATACCCAGTTGAGGGCATCTACCAGCTTGTAGCCTCCGAAGAGCAGCAATACCCCTAAGACGATTAGCACTATCGAGAGAACCTTACCTATGTCTTGACCCCTTATCGAGGCAAGAGTCTCCTTATCTCCCGATGCTAGTGCTCCTGCTGCAAATATTTCCTCGCCTATGAAGGAGTAGTCTGCTACCAAAACGAAGAACGGTATCTGAGTCTCTCTAGCTGTTCCTGCTATCTGAAAAGCGTTCACCATGTTTCCTGCCTCCATAAATATTAGGGACTCAGCGTAGAAGGGACCTACGACTATGTTGGCACCGACTCTTTCTCTAATCAGTGTTGCCTGAACAGCTGAGGCGTAAGCAAACTGCTGGTCTGTTAAGTACCTCACGTTATATGTAGGGTCATAGAGCTCCGGTCTACTGGAGGAATAGTAGCCCTCTCTAACTATCTCTTCTGTCGTAGCTATTGCCTCAGGTACACCTAGAGTGGCGATTAGCTTTGCTCCGTACCTACCGCACAATCTAGCAACGTGCGACAGTACCCCTAGGCCAGCGATAAATTGCGGTGCCATAGCAGACGATATGGTTCCAAAGCCAAAAGTCATGTGTACGGGCCTACCCATTTCAACTGATCTAGCTACAGCCTCCTCTATAGCATCAAAAGCAGGTATCTTTCTCACGGGAAATTCCTTACCTATCTTAGCTTCAGACATAAAGATGTAGCCTACTACTAGCAAAGCTAGGAGTATTAAGAAGGCCGAAAAAGGAGCACGCGTTGAATAGAGCTGAACTCCTCGCAACCAGCTGATACCAGACACAACAGCTATGAGTACCAAAACAGCAATAGCCAATAATACCCCTAAAGAGGTCTTCAGATACGTCACCTCACCACTATCTTAATAACTAAGATTAAAAACTTTATACGATTAAAGCTTCAGAGTACTTTAAGAAAACGTTTCCACGAAATGAGCAGAAATAATTTAGTTGCCATATTTATTGTAATCGTTTACGTTCTCTCTCAGAAACTTAGTCAGCGCTTCAAGGGCTCTTTAGTGAAGGACTCCGGCTATCAATACTTATATGAGCCCACATGATACGGAAGATGAAGGGTTTCTTAGCTGTTTCACTGCGATATTTATCGAAGGTTACGCAATGTCTTTAAGTCGTGATGAGTGTAGCGCCTTTGCTGGTTCGGGGCGGCACCGACAGCCAACACCAGAGCTGCTCAGAGGATGAATAAGGAGATTTAGATGTGGGCCCCGCCCCGTTGTGCTCGAAGAGGGGTCGTGACTCTCGCACATAATGGCTTGTAGCCACGATGAGCTGCTGACAAAATCCCAACTGACCCAGAAAACCTAGAGAAACCTTGGGGTCGGTAGCCCTGCGGTAACCTGGCTCTACCTTCAGCATCCCCTAGTTTTGCATAGAGTCTCTCTAAAGTTTCACGAAAGTTCGTATATACTATTTAGGTAGATACTAACCGAGGTGTAACTGTGAACAAGGGAACTGTTACACTAGTTTCAGCAGTCGCTCTAGCTTTAGCGGCTCTGCTAGCTACGGGTGCTGTACTGGCTTACGCCAAAAGTGCGAACGAAAGATGGATGCTCGGAGGACCTGCCGCAGGCATGTTAAACTGGATTGGTCAGCAGACAAACTGTAACTTAACTAATAAACCAGCAAACCTTCTCAGAATGAGGCTGCTCTACGAGAAAATGAGGTTCGCAAAAAGTCTTGGACCACGAGTCGAGATGAGTGAGGAATATAGGGAAAAGGTCCTCAGGATAACTACAGAGGATGCTGATGTAGCTAAACTCCTAGAGAATGGCTATAACATAACAAGTATAAAACCTATCATTAAGGCGTATGTAGAAGCAGACGGATCAGTTAGTCTTAGAGCTGACGAGGCTCTAGTTATATTGCGCAAAGAGAAGAGTATCGCGGCAGTTTTAGTGAATCTAAAGGAGGAAAAAGTAGCTAAGATAGCGATCTACTCCTTTTCGGTAACCGTAATAGAGAAGTAGATTAAGGTATTAGCCAACCGAACAGTACAATGTTATTTTTATCTTTAATGGATTCTTCTGCTTTATTCTCTTACCCACTCACGTTCTCGTTTTACTGTATTTAGTATATTATACCTTATACATACCGTATTGTGGTATGTATGTAGTTAGACCCTTCGATCCCTGGCGGTCTCCCCTGTGTACCTGCCCTGCTAAGTACGTGCTTCATCCTTACACGGGGTGTGGACATAGGTGCTTATACTGCTATGCTAGTAGCTACATACGCGACTTCTTTAATCCGAGGCCTAAGAAGGGCTTAGGAAGTAAGCTGGTCAGAGACCTCGAAATACTTTCTTCAGGTAGTGTAATCGAAGTATCTACGAGTAGCGACCCCTATACACCACCGGAGGAAAACCTACTACTTACTCGGGAAGCCATCTTGGAGATATTAAAGCGGGGCTACAGATTGCTTATAACGACTAAGAGCACTCTGATTCTTAGAGACCTCGACCTCTTAGCAAAGTATAGAGATAGAGTAGCTGTAGCTATCACTATTACCACTTTAGACAGTAAAATTGCCGCAGTTCTAGAGCCGGGCGCCCCCGAAGTATCAGAAAGACTTAAGGTAGTGAAACTGCTGAGTAAGTCTGAAATACCAACACTCGTTAGAGTGGACCCGATAGTACCCTACATTAACGACGATTTCTCGGAAATAGCCAAGTTGGTGGATCATGTAGCTAGTGCTGGCGCTATTCAAGTCACTAGCTCAACCTATAAGGCTAGGCCGGATAGCCTGAGAAGACTGCTAAAGGCTTTTCCAGAGATTTCTTCACTATTGTTAGAGTCCTATAGGGCTGGTGAGAAAGTGGCGGGATACAGGTATCTGAAGAGAGAAGTTCGCCGCGAGTACATGAAGAGCGTGAGAGATGCTGCCGTAAGAGCTGGTTTAGCGTTTAATACGTGTAGAGAGGGATTTCATGAGCTAGCCTCGAAGGGCTTTAGTTGCGATGGCTCCTCACTCATAGGTAGATATCGGTCAGCCGTTAAGGCCTAGTGCCACTCTGTACTCTTTGCTTAGAGTTTCCAGCTTCTTCAGTATGCCTGGGTCTCTCTCTATAATCTCACTCACTAGACTGAGGTACCTCGCGGCTCTCACCGCATCAGGAGATACTCTAACGAGCTCTTTCCCATTTACAACCACGAAGTGCTCTTTACTTAATCTTTCACCCAGTATGTATTCTGATTCATTAGCACTCGCATGCAATGTGAAGCAGTGAGGACTTCCGTCTATAGTAACTATGGTAATCCTCCTCGGCCGTGACGACCTGATAATACTCGCTATCTTACCGTAGTGAGTCGGATTCTCGCGCTCAGGACAGGCAAGCAGTACTGTTTTTCCTTGTGAAAGCTGCTTGAATAACTCCGGGTTAACTACAGGTAGGCACGCTGAAACTATTAAGATATCTGAGTTCGCCAACACTGGTGCTTTAACCCACGTACTCCACAACCAAGAACAAGAACCGCACTCCATTTTTACCACACCAAGCTACCACCTTCTCCATATCTCTCCAGTAACTCATCTGTCTTCAGCTCTCTTCCACTTACGTACTTCGATAACAAGAGAAACACGCAGTACTGACCACACATAGTGCATGAACCCAAATCCTGCTGAAACTGCGTCTTCAGTTTCGCAGCCCTCTCCGGGTCGTAGGATCTCGACAACTGGTAGTCCCAGTCTAGAGAAGCTCTCCTTATGCTCATTTCAATGTCTTCGTAGGCTACCTTCCTACCTAACTTTACTAGGTCACCGGCGTGAGCAGCTATTTTAGCTGCTATCAGACCCTCTTTCACTTGCTCTACTCCGGGTAGCCCTAGGTGCTCTGATGGTGTGAGGTAGCATATGAGGTCCGCACCTGCGGCTGCCGCTATAGCGGCTCCTATGGCTGAGGCTATGTGGTCGTACCCTACTGCAACATCTGTGACTAGTGGACCGAGTACGTAGTAGGGTACACCACCACTGAGGGACTTCATCAGCCTCACATCTGCGACTACTTTGTCTAAGGTCATGTGCCCTGGTCCCTCTATCATTACCTGGACCCCCCTACTTACCGCATCTCTAGCTAGCCTAGAGTTGTTCAATAGCTCCCCGATCTGTAGCTCGTCGTGAGCGTCAGCTGTAGCACCAGGCCTCAAAGCGTCACCTAGGCTTATCACGGCATCGTACTCTCTAAATAGCTCTACCAGGTAATCCCAGTGCTTTAAGTACGGGTTTTCCTCGCTGTTCTCTATCATCCAAACGGCTATCATGCTCCCACCTCTACTGACTATCGGAGCGACTCTGCGGCTCTTTACAGACTTTCTAGCTAAGTCTAGAGTAATTCCAGCATGTATTGTCATGAAGTCTACTCCGTCCTTTAGGTGCTTCTCTACAACCGATAGAAACCACTCCGAAGGTATGCCGACACCTCCATACTTTCTAATACCTTCAATCCAAGCTTGATATGTAGGCACCGTACCGAACGGTACTCCTTCAGAAGCTCCTAGTAGCCTTGCTCTAATCTCGTCTAGGTTACCACCAGTACTTAAGTCCATTAGTGTATCTGCTCCAAGCTTTACTGCCGTCTTAACCTTCTCGACCTCTAAGTCGACGTTGACTATCGTGCCACTCGTTCCAACGTTTACGTTTACTTTAGTCCTCAATCCCTCCCCTACTGCTGCGGGTCTCACTTTAGGTCTTCTGCTGTTTCTTACGATAATTACTCTACCTAGACCTACCCTCTTCTTAAGGGTCTCATAGTCTATGCCCTCAGATTTCGCTATACCGACTAGCTCGCTTATACTGTTACTGTTTCTAGCTTCAGTTATTATACCCAACGGTCTCGACCGTGATAAGTTCTTGGGCTACCTTATATATGACCTGGTTCTAGAGCATTTAAAACCGAGTTATAGACGTGATGCCGATGCTGCGAAACGTAACTTATTTAGCTGTATGGAATAGTGCATTCTTTGGGACGCAGGTTGCTGCCAGGACTCGAGAAATACCTAAGCGATGAGCGCTCTGGCTACGCTATGCTAGTCGCAGGTCCTCAGTACCCACACACTTGCTCCTCATTCGAGTATCCAGCTAGGTACACTATGTCTATCAAGGAGAACTCCGACACATCTCTACTATTCGTAGTCCTTAGGGGAAGAGATAGAGTTGAAGACATTAACTGGAGGGTTTATGTCAATGAAGTAAAAGTATCTAGAGTGTTCAAACCGCAACACTCCCTCGAGATACGAGGCGACCTGTACTACGTATACGTTGCCGACGTTTCACCAATCACTAAGAGCACCAATACTGTTGAGCTCTTAGTAAAGTGCCACGCTAGAGACGTGCGCATAGAGTCGACGGGTCTAGTGGCTCTCCTTCCTGGGGAGCTTCAAAGTAGGGTTGGTGTTTACGTAGGCGTCTCTAGAATCGAAAAAGAGTACAGCCTCTACGTTGGTGAGTACGGCTTCTCTGTTGTCAGTATAGTTGGTCGCGGAAACGGTGGGACTATTACTAGTAATGGTATGTCGAAAAAAGTCAACAACTCATTTGAGATTTCAGAGCTACTCTCCAACAACAGAATAGACATTGCAGGACCAGTAAACGTGTATGCTATGGTTGTAAACGCTTATGCTGGTAAACCACCAGATATTTCCATACCCAGTATCATAGTAGAGCCAGAGAAAGTCAAGTTGATACTAACTAACACCGGTGACTACGCAATCAGTAACGTCGAGCTGAAGCTCCTGCGTGGTACGCAAGCAGTTCAAAGGCTAACTATGAGGAAGATAGGGCCTAGAGAAAGTAGTGAGGTAGAATTAAATAAACCAGCACCTGGGGCTACAGCAATAAAAATAGCATACGAGTTTTCTGGTTACGTCTTCACGCGAGTAATTCAGCTAAGTCAGCCTTGAAATATTAAGTACACTTCACGAACCTCCTGAGATCCACTCTCACAAGTACTGCTGGACTGAAGTGTACATCTGAAGACGCGACGTAATTTAGAAGTACTTACCGCATCTAACTGCTGAACTACTTATGGAGGGCATTTGCTATATTCGCATGTATTCCTGAGTCCTGATGCTCTCTAGCACCTAGATACCTACTTCGTTCACGTAAATAGTATTCCTGCTATCCATAAGCTAGCAACTATGGTCACTAATAGCGGGAACTCTTTGAAGGGGCACGAAAGTGGTGGACCGGCCGGGATTTGAACCCGGGACCTCTCGGATGCCAACCGAGCGCTCTTCCGGGCTGAGCTACCGGCCCCATCTTACACATTTAATATCTTTAGTTTTAAGCTTTAAGTATTGGAGGCCTAGTGTGTCTATAAGGGTAGCTTATAGTGCGCTTAGAAGGAAGAACTCTAAAGAACTAGTCGAGAAATTCTGCGAGTTATATCCTAGAGCCTGCTTGAGTTTGGGGGCAAGTTCTACATCGCTAGTTTACGCAGCTGTATTCGATGGTGAAGTGATTTACGTAATAGATGGAGTCCCAGCAGCATTTAAGAGTGGGGAAATACTAGCTCCAACACTTGTTTCTGCTAGGATGACTGGAATCGAGGCATTTCACTACGCTGTCGTAGATGAGGGAGCTGTTAAACCGATACTCAATGGAGCTGACGTCATGGCTCCAGGAATATTGAGAGTAAGTGACTTTAGTGCTGGTGTTATCGTAGTCGTTTGGTCTAGAGACGAGAAAACACCTCTTGCTGTAACTCAAGCACTTATGGGTTCAAGTGAAGTGGTATCCAAGCGTAGGGGTAAGGCCTTAAAGAACTTGCACTACGCTGGTGACGGTATATGGAGGGTGTCTCTTGAAGTATTAAAGAAGTTCGGGAAAGTGTGATCTTTGATTAAGGTTTATAAGCCCTATCATACGAATTTGAAGGGTCTGCTATGAGCGATGCTGCTCAGCGCTTACTAGGTGAGAACTTAGGTCAAGACGTGCTAGTTAAGCTGAGATCGAGCGAGTTAGTTAGGGGAAAGCTGAAAGGCTTTGACCAACACTTAAATATCGTACTAGAAGATGCCTACGAGCTAGCGGAAAACAAACCAAGAAGACTGGGTACGGTAGTGATAAGGGGAGAAAACATAGTAATGATATCTCCAGCAACCACTGGGTGAGAACGTGAAGGGTACTCCCTCGATGGGCAAGAGAAGCAAGGGAAAGACTCACATAAGGTGTAGAAGATGTGGAAGACACTCGTATAACGTAGCTAAAGGTTACTGCGCTGCTTGCGGTTTCGGGAGGAGTAGGAGGCTTAGGAGGTACTCATGGGCCTCTAAGAAAGTAAACAGAGTTAGAGTTAAATAGTGGTATATTGAAATGCCCCTCAAAAAGATAGTTCTCGACGTGCTTAAGACCATAAAAGGCACTTCACTAGTAGAACTTGCTGAAATGATCGTTAGACTAAATGGTGTAAGCAAAATATCAATTAACGTAAGTGAAGTAGACGTAGAAACCATAACCCTCAACGTCACTATCGAGGGTAACAACATAGACTTTTCTGAAGTAAGAGATATCATAGAGAAAGCTGGAGGCGTCATCCACAGCATAGATTACGTTACAGCTGAGAAAGATTAAGCAAAACTAGTCGACTATAAAATGGTGCTAGGAGAACTAGCTCTAATACTACTCTGTGTCGCACTATCTCACATAGCCTCTCTACCTCTCCTACTGCTTAAGCTACCTCCAATACCAGCCTACATAGCTGTTGGCATTCTGTTGCGCTCTACTCCTTTCAATATCTCTGGAATAATCTGGGAGAACTTGGTCGGCTTCTCGCTAGTTTTCGTGGGTCTCCACGCCGGATTGTCGTCTAAGATCAAGCGAGATAGTATAAAGAGAATTGCGCTAGTATCTCTAGTTAATGTCGGTGTTTCCGCAGCAGCTGTTTACATTTTCCTAGCTCTTCTGACAGGTGACTTCATCAAGAGCCTTTTAATGAGTGTACTGCTAGCTAATACCGCTACCGAGGGGGTACTGAGCTTGTCTAGGTACACTAAGCATAAGAGCGACGCAGAGATCGCTCTAGAAATATCTATCGGAGACGATATCGCAGTACTCTTGCTTTCCACTGTAGTTCTAGCACTCATAGGTACCCAGCAGACTTACGAGATATTGCTCGCTACCTTAGTTATAGCAGGTGTCACTATATTCCTCAGCGTGTTTTTAAAGAAGAATGTTGACCGAGCTATACTTAACACTATATCCATAGCAACTCTCTTCATTCTCATCGCTTTAACAGTAGATAATATAGGGCCACTAGTGGGGGGATACGTAGTTGGTATAGTACTAAGCTCTACGGCATCTTCAGGTGACCCGCTTTTAAAGGTAGCTAGAAACGTTGAAGCCTTAGTTGACGGACTGGAGCACGTTAACAGCTTAGTGTTTCTACCTCTAGTGTTCACGTATATAGGGCTGGGAGTCAGCATATCTGGGGCTAGCACACAGCTAGTTTGGTTAGGCTTACTTGGGGCTGTACTCGGAAAACATGCGGCTACCTCAGTATTGAAGAAGATAAATCTCGTGACTCCACTTAGTACTCGCGAAGTTGCGGCACTAATTACGGTCAGGGGCTCCCTAGAGTCAGCAATAGCTTTAACAGCACTAAAGTCTAAACTATTTACAGCTGAAGAGTTTGCGGCATTAATCATAATATCTCTCTTAACTTACCCTATTTCAACAGCACTAGTAGCACTTAGCAGAAGGTCTATCTCGAAAGTGTTGCAAGTACTTACTTAGCCTTTCAGATAGAATTTTGCGCGTATACAGTAAAAAGCATGTCAGCTCTCCCTCACTCCACCACTTATTAATTATCGTGATATGACTTTCTGAGGACTTGAGAGAGGATCGGGCTTTTCTATGCTGCTAGTTACGTGAACAAAAAAGAGCTTGGCTTAGAGGTTCCCGCCTAGAGAGTTGAAGACCTTAGCACTAGAGCGTAAACATCTACCAGACCGTAGCCGCTCTCTTGATCGTAGCCTGGGGAGCCTAGGTCTAACGCTGTAGACCTGGTTACCTCCATCATTTGCGCAGGTGTCAGCTTCTGCCTACCTGAAGCAAGCCTCATTGCTTGAGCTAGTGCGATGGCGGCTGATACGTGTGGGCAGGCCATACTGGTACCGCTTGCTACGACATGTCTGTTTCCTGGCCACGTCGATAGTACCCCGGACCCTGGAGCCACTACGTCCGGGTTCCTATTGCTCCAGCTAGGAACGCTATAGTACTTGTCAACCGCTCCAACCGCAATTACCTCGGGGTAACACGCAGGGCAGAGCGGGGTTGAGCCACCGGAGTTGCCGGCTGCTGCAACTAAAACTACTCCAGCACTATAAGCATACCTAATCGCATCATACAGTACAGAGCTAGAGCCCCCACCAAAAGACATCGAAATAACGTCAGCATCGTCATCTGTGCCAACTACTCCATCGGGTCCCTTCACTGCCTCAACTATACCTCTAGCTATGTCGCTCGCGTACCCCCTCCCCGAGGAGTCGAGGACTCTCACTGCGTAGAGGACTACCTTAGGTGCGACACCGGCAATACCCCAGTTGTTGAGTCTAGCGGCGGCTATCCCGGCTACGTGTGTTCCATGCCCGTTCGGGTCAGCACACTGAGATATGTCGCTACCTCTGTAGAGAGTGCCGCTTAACGAAGCAACACACCACACTACAGCGCCGGCGAGGTCTTGATGTGTGTAGTCTATACCTGTGTCCACTATGGCTAGCTGAACGGCTACACTATATCCGTATGCTGAGTCACCGTACTGAGTGCTCATTGCCCAGACCTTAGTTGCGTTAATTATCTGGACGTTCCACCCGATTGTGTCGTTATACGTTGTTGAGTCCGAGGGTGGGCTCGGGGTCTCTGGAGTGGGTGCCACCACTTTTACAGTTACGGTAGCTGATGCGTAAACGGAACCCCCACCGCTAGAGTCTACTACTGCTAGTGTCCAGCTGTAGGTGCCCGCCGTACTCGGTGCTGTAAACCCTAGCTTCCCTGAGTAGCTGAAACCCGCTGGTAAAGCTATGGTGTCCGTCCTAGCGACAGCTACACCTCTTTCATTTCGTAACTCTACAACAACTAGGACGTCCACCTTACCTACGTTCTTGATAGTGAAGTACACCTCACCCTGATCCTCTACCGCAATTGTGAGCTCCTTTGTGTAGTCAGCTATACTTACTCTAGGCTTACTAACTCCCGAAGACTTACTAGAAGACTTACTACCCAACTCAAGCACTACGTCTTCCTCAACGTACCTAGTGAAGGAGAACCCTCGAATGTGGTCGACAGAGTTCTTCGATACTGACAGCACTATAACTCCTATCTCAGGTATCTCTCTTTCTATCGACCCAAACTGCCCTAAGACGGCTTTAACCTTTCCTAGGTCGAACTCTTGATGCACACCTACTACCGCTCTGACCCTAGTGACGGGGGCAGCTTCACCGATAGTCGAGAGTACGAACACGGCCACTAAGACGATTAAAACTAACACAATGATTCTCCCCACCGTACCCACCAACTAATGAAGAGCTATCGTTCTATTACCACCTCATTACAGTCCTCAAGCTTGCTGCTACGGCTTCGCATTTTAGGGCTTAATTACTTTTTCTGGAGGCAGAATCTTAAACGATGAAATACGCTTATATATGCCCTCATGTCCCCTACGACGTGTCCTCAGGAATCCGAGCGAACCTGTGTGGTGTTTAAGTGTACTAGAGCTACTAGCCTAGACCGTTTCCCGCCCTAGGTTTCTGTAGGTTTTCCTAGGGTGGGTTGCGCCTCCTGCTCCACGCTTCACCGTGGCTACCAGCCACTCTACGCAGGTGTCATGGGCACCTTTCGAGCCCAACGGCACGGGGCTCACATCTAGCCCGATCCCTGGGTGGCTCGGATCACTACTCTCATCACCACCCAGACTCACCCAAACACCTACACAAACACAAACCCCACAAAAACCCTTAAAAACTTAACGCATCAAAGCAGTTGTCAACCCTGATAGTGCGGGGGGTGGGATTTGAACCCACGCAGGCCTACGCCATCGGGGTTCCCACTCTAGGTCCTGAGCCCGACCCCTTTGACCTGGCTCGGGCACCCCCGCACCATTAGATGTTAGTTAATGCGGGGTTATAAGTTTCTATTCGGTTGCTCGATGGATTGCGGTCTTTAACGAGAGTTATATAAATTAACGAAGGATTATAGTACCAGGGCTCTAAATGAGCTCCAAGAGGCTTTTTGGAACCGATGGAGTTAGAGGAGTAGTGAATGTCGATCTAACTCCTGAAGTAGTTTTAAGGCTCGCGCTAGCTATTGGAACGTACTTCCGCCCTGGGTCGAGACTAGTTGTCGGTTCAGATGTGAGAGCTGGTAACAGCTTTTTAACTAAGATAGTAATCGGTGGCTTAATTTCTACTGGAGTAAAAGTAGTTAACGCTGGTCTAGCACCTACACCAGCTCTTCAATTCTACGTGAAGTCTAGAGGATTCGATGGCGGTATAGTAGTTACAGCGTCCCACAACCCACCTGAGTACAGTGGCATAAAGGTAGTAATGCCCGATGGAGTTGAGGCACCACGCAAGGTTGAGGAAGAACTTGAGGAGATATACTATGAAAACAGATTTAGGAGAGTGCCGTGGCGTGATGTCTCGGGCGATGTCACGAGAGTTTACGATGTAGTCGATCATTACTTGAATAACATAGTTGAGCTTGTCGATAAAGCGAGAATACGTGAGTCCGGCTTGAAAGTCGTTGTCGACCCTGCTAACAACGTGGGGGCTCTAGCTACACCTAAGTTGTTGAGAACTCTAGGAGTTAGAGTAGTCGTTATAAACGGTGACTTAAGCTATACACCTTCTAGGAGTCCGGAGCCTGCTCCAGAGAACATCGAAGACCTTATTTCCGTAGTTAAGGCTGTCGGCGCTGATCTCGGTGTCGCCCACGATGGTGACGCAGATAGAGCCATATTCGTTGCTGATGGTGGCCTCTACATACCTGGAGACTTATCGGCATTACTACTATGTAAACACATAGTGGAAAACCGAAGAGAGGTCACGCCCCCTAGGGTAGTTACTGCGGTTTCTAGCTCTACACTAGTTAGTAAAGCACTATCGGCATACGGGATCGAGGTCGTCTGGACTAAGGTTGGGAGTATAGTCATATCGAGAACTATGATGGAGCTTGGAGCTATAGCTGGCTTTGAAGAGAACGGAGGCTTTATGTACCCAAAGCACCAGTACGTGCGGGATGGAGCTATGAGCCTGGCTTTAATGGTGGAACTACTTAGCTACGAAAAAACCTCTCTATCGAGTTTACTCGAAACACTACCGAGGAGGCACGTGGTTAAGAAGAAGGTGTACGTTAACAGGGAGTTATTGCCGAAGGTTTACGAAAAAATAAAAAGTAGGTTTAGTGAGGTAGAGTTTATTGATATAGACGGCCTCAAGGGTATCTCAAGTAGGTACTGGTTTTTAGTGAGACCAAGCGGTACTGAACCTTTAGTAAGAGTTTTTGTTGAAGCCGATGAAGAACTACTTGTCAACGAGATATTAAAAGAGTTACTAGACATTTTTGTAGAGGTGTACGGAAGTGAGGTACGTGTTGCTTAATCTACTCGCTTGCCCTATGTGCAAGAGCTTCCCGCTAAAGTTACTAGTCTTTGAAGAGGGAGTTATAGATAAGAAGCTCAGTGTTAAAACTCCCTTCTGCGATCTCTACTGCGGGCTGAAGAGTTCTTACTTAAAAGACCTTAAAGTAGAGGAACTGAACTGCAGTGAGTGCGTTAAACACGATGTTCTCTGGGGTATACTTCACTGCTCTAACTGCGGGAGATGGTATCCCGTGATCGACGGGATACCCTTTATGTACCCAGACGACTTGAGGGCAAAGCCTAGGATTAAGAGTAAGGAAGAGCAATTTATTAGTAGGTATGCCGATAAGATACCTCTCGAAATAACCGAAAAAGATCCTCTGAAAATATTAAGGCCTAAAACCTAAACATAGCTGCTCTAGGAACTCCGTCCACGTAGATTACGCGTATCTTGGTAATTAGCTCAACACCTCCTACAACCTCTAACTCTCTCCTCAGGGACTGTAGAGCAGTCAATTTGTTGTTCAAGTTCTCTACAGCAACCTCGAGAGCTGTTTGCTCCTGCTCTGCCGTAGGATTAAATATGAGTGTTAAGCCTCTGAGGGAGACGGTGTTAGTTACTACTTCAGATTTTACCCCCAGCTTCCCTAAGAGCTCCTTGATCTTCTTTTCTTGTTCAGCCTTTATTCTCAGCTCTTCGAGTTTCTTTAAAAGATCTCCCATCCTCCTCCTAAGCTCGGCAATATCTTCGTCTATATCCTTAATGAACTCTGCGACACTATTGAACTCTCTAATCTCTGTAGAGGCGAGGTCTTTATGTGAAGACATAGCTACACCGATATAAGATTAACCCTGAGTATTTATATACACTAAATATTGAAGTACTAGGAATAAGACTATTTTCACTTGATTGCGGGACGTGGTCACTCTAGACCTAACTTAAGCTGATATCACCTTCTCGCCGTCATAAACAGCTCTAATCCACAGTTAGAGTTAATAACGCATGTGCTAATCTCTCAATGACCTATCACATCGGCTCGCTATTACCGTGGTTTAAAACCTATAAGAGCTTGAGTTTACCCGTAATTCTGTCCAATAGCTCGCTAGGAGCGGGTCCTAAACCAACAGCAGTTAGAGTTCCGGGGGGTAGCTCTGTGAGGCCTGCGTCGTGTATTATGGCTGTAGGTATTCCGACTTTTTGTGCTTCAATAGCATACTTTAAGAGCTCTACTTCAGATGAAACCTTTACTACTACTTTCTTCTGTCCTTCGGTTATCCACTCTTTAAACCAACCTGGGTTACTGCTCATTGCTTCTAGTGCCGCGGCTACCGATGCGTGTGCAACTTGAACTGCTAGCTTTCCCTTACTCATCTTCAAGTCTGACCTAACTATAATGACTTGCTTCATTTTGCTCACTTACTCAGAGCTGCTATTAGTTTATCGACGATGTTTCTGCTGTAGTCAGCTATACACCTATTATGGCAATAGGGGTCTAGCACACCGTTTCTACTGCACTTCTCGCGGCATGCTGCTTCAAACGTGTATGTATCTACTTCAAGAATGAAGAAGCCAGGGTTTTGCGGGAGACTCCTAACTTTAACTAGAGACCTAAGGTCGCCAATGACCTTTACTATCTCTCTAATAGCCTCCTGTTTGCTTTTGTCGAATATGTAGAAACCGTATCTTTTAAGAGCCTCAATAACTTCAGCTCTTACATCTTGAGAGTCCATACCTCTTCACCGGTAGTTTAAGTAAGTCTACAACGCACTTAATTATGCTGTAGGCTTGGCTCTGGTCTATATGGCACTCAATTAATCTTATCTTAAGCTTTCTGTAGACAGCTTTAAATACGACAGTACCCGCTGAGCTGTAGACAGTGACGTCTCCCCTAACTTTCCTTCTCGGATTCCTCCTCACGTCCAAGGCTACGAGGAAGGTCCCGGGAGGTATCTCAACGAGTGCGTCGTAGGCTTCACCCTTAGCATAAGTAGGTTTAACCCCGGCTTTATCTAATACCCGCGAGGTGACCTTTATACAGTCCTTACTAATAGTGAAGTAAGTAGAGATCCTCATGTGTAAGCCGCTTCTGCTAACGGACTTCTCGACTCTTAC
Organism: Sulfolobales archaeon; assembly: GCA_038841535.1. Lineage (GTDB taxonomy): Archaea > Thermoproteota > Thermoprotei_A > Sulfolobales > NBVN01 > DRZP01. Next base: position 132,444 of record JAWBTQ010000001.1, read on the forward strand.
TTTAGTTTCCAACGCATCGAACCTCGAGGACGTTGCCTTTCTGCTCGAAACTAATATTACCTGAAACCTTAACAACTATAGCTGCCTCAAATTCAGCAAAAGATATATCAGTTGAGCACTCGCTTGCGTACACTCTAACGTGCTTGATCGACTCTGCGAGTACTTCTCTTTTTAGCATACCTGTATCGTCAAACAGCCGTATTTCGGTGTTCCCCTCTTTACCCATATACAGCACTAACACACTTGAACTCAAACAGTTGCCCCTATCAATTCCTCAGTGCTGATTAAAGCTTTGAGTACAGATAAACTAGAGAAAGCTATTCTTTTACTGTGATTCACCAGCGATCGGAGTGATTCCCGTGGAATCATCCTACCTGTTAGTCTTCAAGATATGCGGCAGACTGAGAGTAGAAATAGCGAGAGATAGCTGGTTTTTAGATGATGGGTACTATGCGTACTTAGGCTCAGCCCGCTTAATGAGGCCATACTCTAGAATTCTAAGACACTTCACCCCTGCTAAAAGGATTCGATGGCACATAGATCGGGTAACGTCGAGCTATAAAACTCGACCGATAGCTGGCATATTACTGTACGGTGTATCCGAAGATTCCCTCTACAATGCGGTCTTCAGCAGCAGAATGTTTGAAGCTACTATCCCAAAGTTTGGCTCGACTGACAGGAGAAACCACTTCACACATCTCTTTAAAATCTCTTACTTCAGAGTTCCGGACATCTTTAGAGAGATCGCGTCTATAGCTGAAAACCTAGGAACTTACCTAGTCGAGTTCATATTCACGTAGTCATAATATCTTAAATAAGGTGTTAGGTATCGGTAGACTTATACTGCTCTCCGCTCGTTTGCGGAGGTCCTGGAGGACGATTGAAGTAGCCTCTATTTAGAGCTCTCCTTTAGGTCTTAGTTACAGATAAGCTTAAAAACCCTACTACGACTTAAGTACGCAAAACAGACAGAGTTGGAACGTATGTCGGAGGGTAAGTTAAAGGTATTGGAACTAAAACCGGGAATGGAAAAAGTATCCATTCTCGTAAGAGTAATAGATCCAGGAGAAGTGAGGAGAATCACCACAAGAGCTGGAGAGAGAACGATTCGAGAAGCAACTGTTGGCGACGAGAGCGGTAGAGTGAAGCTGGTAATGTGGGGTAGGTCTATTAAGTCCTTAACTCGTGGAGACGTAGTTGAGGTTTCGGGAGCTTGGACTACAGTATTCAAGGGTAAGGTACAGCTTAATGTTGGTGGTTCTGAGAACGTTAAGGTCGTTGAAGACTCTGGCGAACTACCTTCAGCCGAAGATATCCCTGAAGAAGAGCCTAAAGCTGAAGGTGAAGTACCTAGGAGGCCTAGGCATAGAGGCTTTCAGCAGAGGAGGAGTAGGTTCGGTAGAAGTAGAGGCGATGAATTTGAGTGAAGAGCATGAAGCTCCAAAACAGTCAGACTATATATCACTATATGATAGCATCGTAGACAGAAAACCCGTAAAGCAGGGTGCTGATGTGGGACTAAGTGGCGAGGAGTATATAGTAAGCCTAGGAGAGGACAAAGTCTTTGCTCTAGCTCCAGCAGCTTACTATATATGGAACCTCTGCGATGGATTGAGGTCCGTTGGAGACATACTAGAGAAGGTAAAGTCAGACCTAAAGGAAAGCGGTGAAGAGGGGCTAGAGGAAGTAGAACTTAAGCAAATACTCGCCATGGTTCTCTCCGAATTAAATAGTGTAGGCTTAATCAGTTGGACGTAGCAAGCAAGATATACTACTTGCTCTAATAGGCTTCTCAATAACGTTTTTTAGTCGAACTCTCTTGGCTTAATCATGGGGAAGGGCACTACTTCCTTAATAGAGTTTACTCCAGTATATACCATCACTAGTCTATCTATACCCAGACCCAGGCCTCCTGTTGGGGGCATTCCGTGCTCTAAGGCTTCTACGAAATCCCAGTCGAAGGGGTGCGCCTCGAGGTCTCCGAGGCTTCTTCTAACTTCTTCTTCCTTAAAGTAAGACGCCTGTAGCTCCGGATCATTTAGCTCTGTATAAGCATTTGCTAGCTCCATCCCCCCTATGTATAGCTCAAATCTCTCAGCAAGGTCTTGTCTGTTCCTGTGGGGTTTTGCTAGAGGTGACGACGACCTCGGGAAATCGGTAACGAACGTTGGCTGTACCAGGTGCTCTCTGCCGACGACGCGGTCGAATAGCTTCACTATAGCTCGTCCTCTATCGTATCCTCCGGTAAGCCTGATCGAGTACTTCTCTAAATATTCCTTTATTTTTTCGTCAGGTAGTGCCTCTACGTCTACTCCAGTGAACTCTCTAAAAGCATCGTAGATAGTGACTCTCTTAAAGGGTGGTGAGAGGCTTACCTTAACTAGGTCCTTACCGACAGGATACTCGACTACGTCAGTTCCTAGAACCTTCCTAGCTACAGTAGATACTAACTCCTCAGTTAGCCTCATGATGTCGTTGTAGTCTGCGTAAGCCTCGTAAGACTCCATCATAGTAAACTCTGGGTTATGCTCGACATCTATGTCTTCGTTTCTAAAGTTCTTCCCTATCTCGAAGACTTTGTTGAATCCTGCGACAATAAACCTCTTCAGGTATAGCTCGAGACTAATCCTCAAATACCACTCAGTTTCTAGAGCCCACACGTAGGTCTTGAAAGGTCTTGCTGCGGCACCACCATATATTGGCTGAAGAATGGGGGTCTCTACCTCTATGTACCCCTTGCTCCACATGAACTTCCTTATCTCTTCGATTGTCTTAAAGCGTATCTCGAAGATCCTCCTAACCTGTGGACTCATCATGATATCCAGGTATCTCTTCCTATACCTAACCTCCGGGTCGAGGACTCTATGGCCCCACTTAACTGGTGGGCTTCTCAAAGCCTTCGCAAGTAACTGCATCTCTCTAACACCTATCGTTAGCTCACCCTTCTTAGTATAGTACAGCAAGCCAGTAACGTAAACAAAATCCCCTAAGTTAATGAACTTATCAAAGAACTCGAAGACCTCCTGGCCAGAGTCTCCCCTAGATATAGAGCACTGTATTCTATGACCATCGTCTACTAAGTCGAAGAATATCAAACCACCGTGTCTTCTAATCCCAACAACTCTACCAGCTACTCCAACATTGCTACCGAGAGTCGGTGACTTAACTATGTCTCGCACTGGGGTAGCTCTGCCCTTAAGGGCGTGAGGATATGGGTTTAGACCTAGCTCAATCAACTTTCTCCTAATATCTCTTCTAGCATCTACTTCACTACTCACTGCGACCACCTGAGTTCCTACTACTGCTTAATTTGCACATCAATTTTATGTAAACTGATGCTATTTTATTGCTTCCATAGCTTCCAATCTTCTTACATCTCCACTATGGTATACCCCCCTACGTAACGGCCTCAACCACATGGCTTACAGTAGCTATCAGCCACCCTAAGTGAAGTTCATGAACGCACCTTTAACTTAATGGCTTTGGGTCCACACTTGCTCGAAGGACCGGCTTAGAGCACCTGATGGAGATCGGCTAACTTTGATTAATCAAACAGCCGCTGGCTTTAGTGGTGGAATCTGTATGCCACCGGAATCGGTTCACAGAGTTTTCGGCATGTTTATTAAGATGGTCACTAGAATAGATCTCACGGTAGCAGTATGAGCAGTGAGGAGGAAAAGAAAAAGAGAGTGGAAGGTTTGAGCGATGTCGAAGAGCTGAGAGAAGTACTTAGAGCCATCTCGGAGTTTCTAGCTGAGATCAGGGAACCTCTGGAAAACCTCATTAAGACCGTTACCGACGCTGGTAGTGGTGAAAAGTTAGCTAAAGAGGTAGCTACTTTCTATAAATCGCTCATTGAGAGTGGGATCGACCAGCAGACAGCTAAAGAATGGGCTGAGAAGTTCTTTGTCCAGAGACTAGAATCCATCCCAAGCCTCGCCTTCTTAAAAGAGATATTCAGAGAATGGGGTTCTAGAGAATCATCGAAGGCCGAACAGGTAGCTGAGGAGGAGTCTCGGCAAGAGAGCGAGTGAGAAGCTTATAGTAGAGTCCGGGAGAGCTAGCTACTTGGGAAGATAGTTTTGAGCTCAGACGAGCTACTAGAGAGGATTGAGAAGCTTCTGTTGAGAGTGCTGGAAAAACTGGAGAAGCTCGAGGATCTATTATCTACTGCTACTGTAGACCCGGCTCAAACAGTAGCTTTAGAAGTAGCTATGTTCTCGATGCTTCCGGCACATAAAGCTGTGAAAGTAGTTAGAGATACCGTCGCGATATTACGCAAAGCTAAGATGAGTGACCCTATAACGAGAGCTATAGTGGAGGTTCTCTTAACTCACGGTGAGGGAGTTACCATCTCAGACCTCACTAGGAAAGTTAGAGAACTACGTGGTACCGCTTCAAGGAGGATCGTATCGGAAAGGCTGAAGTCTCTGGAGAACAGAGGGGTGGTAGTAATGAAGAGAACTGGGAAAACTGTTAAAGTATACCTTAAGAACGAGGTGGTTGATCTTGAAAAAGATAGTTGATATCCTACTGATACTGTACTATACCATAACCTCAGTCCTCACGATCGCCGACTTACTTATCTACCTGCTAATATATTACTGCTTTAGAGAATGGACTCGCTACTGGAGATTTAATTTAGTGCTGGTCACGCTGAACTTACCCAAAGACCTAAGAAGAAGCCTTTGCCAAACGTACAAAAACAAAGTCCGCATTTACGGCTTATTTGACCTAGTAGAGCTACTTAAGAACCTCACATCCTATTGAACGGTGATGTCGTGCTTATTTAGTTGTACTTTCACAATAAACTCGCTGAAGATTTTTTCAAACAGTTCGTTATTGATTATTGGTTTAGAGTCTACGGTTGTTATGATAGTGTTAGATGGGCTTACCTTGGGGTACACCTTCAACCTATCTGAAAGCCGTTCTTCAAATGCTGGAGTAGTGCTATCAATATAAAACACTCCAATAGGTATTCTATCTCCCCACTCCATACTCTTCTCGATCGCTCTAAGTATCTTGGTGGGCCTCTCTTCTGCGCTTCTCACTACAGGATCCCATAGCCTATCTTCCTCTAGTTTGTAGATCCTCTTCCCGTAGAACTCTGCTGTAAACACGTCGTTAAAGGTAACACATGGTTGAAGAACGTCGATAAAAGCCGCTCCCCTATGAGCTATAGCTTTAGTAATCAAGTTCTTTAAGTGTTCGACTTCGAAAGCATAACCTCTGGCAACGAAAGTGTAGCCTGAAGATACCGCAAGCATGACCGGGTTTAGAGCCTGCTGGATGTTGGGTTTTGCTAGCGCCTTCGTCTTAGTGTTGAGTGGCAACGTCGGCGATGCCTGACCCTTAGTGAGGCCGTAGACTCCATTGTTGTGCATTATGACCACTATGTCCAGGTTTCTCCTGCCTAATGCAACAAAGTGTCCTGCTCCAATACCTAGTATGTCTCCATCACCACCGCAGACTACTACCGTGAGCTCGGGGTTCGCTAGCTTTATTCCTGTAGCGAAAGGTATAGCTCGTCCATGAAGGGTGTGTACACCATTTACGTTTACGAAGTGCGGTAGCTTCCCCGAGCAACCTATTCCGGAGACTATTACTGTCTTAGATGGATCCAGCCCAAGCTCTCCGAACGCCTTGAATAATGCTGTAAGTATTCCAAAGTTTCCACAACCTGGACACCAATCGACCCAGACGTTACTCTTATAGCTTACCCACTTACTCCCCATACTCTAGCACCACGTAGTTCGCGTCTGTAGTTAGTAGACTCTCCACTACCGGAACCAGCTCGCTTAGTACAATCGGTCTTCCAGAAAACTTAGCTATCTTCTTGCTGATTACTAAACCAGTAGCCATAGATATTAGGGCGACTATATTGACTCCGTAGCTGTGTTCTATTGCTATAAGTTTCTTCCGTTCAACTCCGTCGATAGCTTCAGAGAATTCTCTTGCTGGAAACGGCCACAGCATCTTCACATCGATGTAGGCCCCTCTATAGCCTTTCTTCTCTAGTACCTCTAGAGCATCCAAAGCCACACCCTTGACAGACCCCCACCCAATTAAGCAGAAGTCTCCTCGAACGTGTCCATACACTCTTAACTTGATATCTCTTGGAGCTTCTTCTTCGATTAACTGGAGTTTCTTAATCCTCTTAGAGTACATACGCACTCTGTTCACGGGGTCTTCCGAGATGTGTCCTAGCTCGTCATGCTCGTCCCCGGTGTACCACATGACTATCCCAGGAGCCCCCAGAAAGGCCCTCGGAGACATTAAGCTATCGAGGCTGAATCTCTTGTACCCTTCCTGACCCTTACTTAGCAGCCCGCGATCTATTCTCACCGCGTTGAGGTCTGGAGGAGGTAAAGTCGCAGTCGAGTTTGCTAAGAACTTATCTAGGAGATGTATGACTGGAACTTGGTACTTCTCAGCTATGTTGAAGGCCTCGATAGTGTCGTAGAATACGTCTACGTGGTCCCCCGACGATAGAACTACTTTAGCGAACTCACCGTGAGCTGAGAAGATGGAACTCAACAGGTCGCTCTGGCTACCCCTAGTAGGTAAGCCAGTGCTAGGTCCACCCCTCTGGTAGTACGTTATAACGACCGGAACCTCGTTCATGCCAGCCCAGCTAACTCCCTCGACCATTAGGTCGAACCCCGGTCCGCTCGTCGCTGTAGCGCTCCTAGTCCCAACAAGAGAGGCACCAATAGCTGAAGCTATAGCAGATATTTCGTCCTCTGTCTGCAGTACGACTATAGGTCCCACTACAGCTCCATCTACTTCACTTAGCTCGTACTTCTCAAGGAGGAAGCTCTCGTCAGCAGCCGGCGTTATTGGGTAATAGCTCTGGTACCTAAGACCCGAGACTACTTTAGCCATAGCTACTACATCGTTACCCGTTGCCACTAAGACCTTCTCTACCTCGATCTCCGGCTTCTTTAACTTCATTAAGCCTTCGAATTCCTGTAGTTCTTTCCATACTAAATCGGCTAAGTACATGTTCTGCTCTATTACCGTAGCCCGACTGCGGAATATTGACTCAAATCCGTATCTTAAGGCTTCTCTATCTAGACCCAGTAGGAGGGCTGCTGATGACGTGACTATTCCGCTAACGTATCTCGATAGAGTCCTCGGATCTAGGCCGAATCTCTCGACTAGCTTCCTGAGAACTTTTTGATAGCTGACGCCTATGGTAGTCACTCTTCTGCGCTCAAGAGACTTAAGGAGCGACGACACATCATCGCCTAACATTGATGCTCTTAGACTATTGTTTATTCTCTCTCTTAAAGCATCCTCCATGCTAGGAAGCTCGGTAAGTTTTTTAGCTTCAACTTCTTTATCGTATACTAAAGCACTTCCAGCGCTCACGTTCTCGAAATGAGTGAAAATAGTTTCGGCATCCATAGCCACTAAAAGCTGTACTGGGTAGGTGAGAGACCTTGGTAGCCTCTTAGACGATACTGCCATATGTATGTAGCTATGTCTGCCAGTTATATTGGAGAAGTACTCTCTGTCTGCTAGCACACCATAACCACTGTAGGCGAGAGCTCTAGAAAGCACTAGCATAGCCGTCTCTAGTCCTGACCCCTGAGGTCCTCCGAGCAGTATGCTTAGCTCACTGTAACTCATATTCAAGACCTAATCAGCAGATCTTGCTTCTGCTGCTATTGCTTCATCGAATACTATTTCAGCGACTACTCGATGCCCTTTCGAATGGTTCTCGAGTTCTGACCTATCGACTATGGTTGCTCCACACGTTATACAGTAGACTCCGCCCTTCTTATTCAGGGCACTCAGTAGTTCGTCTAGAGAGACCTTCTTGAACTTCTCACAAGTTCCATGCTCGTGGACGCACGTCTCGCTGGCGCCGCAGTAACCTATGTATGGAAAGAATATGTGTGGCTGAAAGTGAATGCAGTTTCTACATCTTTCCTCTGTCACAGACTAATCCCCAACTTTCTCGACTTTGATGGCTGCCACAGGGCACACGTCAGCCCCTTTCTTAGCGCACTCGAAGAGCTCTTCAGGTATTTCACCTATAGATAGGTTCTCGCTTATTTCGGTGCTATATCTTCCTACAACTCTGTTCTTCTGGTTATCGGAGCCTAGTTCGTAAACCTCGGGACAAACTGCTGGAGCAACACCACACGATATACACATAGACCTATCCACGATTACTCTGTACTTAACCAAGTTACACACCAATTATTAATTTCTCAAAAATCATTTAAATTGGGCGACTTAGTAAAAGGAAATACTCACACTCTACTTACTCAGAAACTTAAGGTACAGTTGGATTTTCCTCTCTTATAGTTAACATCTTTGTACGCTTATATTTGAAAATCGCTATATCGTAATGGTGGTAGTATGACTTTATGGAAGTGTCAAGTTTGTGGGTATGTTTATGAAGGAATTGAAGCACCAGAGAGATGCCCTAAGTGCGGTGCTCCTAGAGAGCGGTTTAAGCTACTATCAGAGCAGGAGGTCCAGCTAATACTGAGGTCTAGGAAGTCGAACTACCTACACATGAAGGCTCTTACACTTCTGAGGGATCTATTAGCGGTCGCTGATGAACTTATTCAAGATAATCTAGACCCGGCTTGCGTCAAGTTGGCTACCGAGGAAAGAGAATCTGCTTTAACTACTATCCAAAAGATAATGGCAGAGCTCGAGACGCACGAAAAGAAGGGTAAGTGGGGATAGGTCCTTGAGCGAGCCCGGGAAGTATGTGTATAAGCCCTCAAAGTACCCGCTGAGACCTGAAGTCATGGGTATCGATAAAGAAGTCTTAGTTAATATGCTCCTATCGGCATTCGCTGACGAAATCTTAGCTTGGTATCAGTACTATGTAACTGCCTATGCTCTCAAAGGTAGCGTAGCGTCCGAGCTAGAGGAAGTGTTCAGGGAAGTAGCTGATGACGAACTCAACGATCACGCTAAGAAGTTGGCTGATAGACTGCAGGACTTCGACGTTGACCCTCCTGACTTTAGAGACCTATGGCAACTATCTAAGTGCAGGCAGACGGAGCTACCCAAGGATCCCTACGATATCGATGGATTTCTAGAAGCAAGCGTCAAGGCGGAAGAATGCGCTTTAGAGCACTATAGAGAGATATTCCAGTACGTGTTCGGAAAAGACCCTGTAACTGAGGAAATAGTTGAAGACATAATGAAGGACGAGGCAGAACACGAAACAATATTCAGAAACCTCAAATCGACGAAGAGAGGCTGAGAAAGAGGCTTTATTAAGTAACGTAAGGACAGACCCCCATACTTTTGATTTGAGCTCGCCTTCTTAGGTTTCTTTTGTTCAGCTACTACGGTGCTCAATAGCTACTAAATAAGCCTATTCTAGCCAGAAACTACAAAGAACACTAATCAGTACAGTTTAGACAATGTTACAAAGTTTAAGACTAGGTCGAACTTCAATAAAAACAGGTTTTAAGCTGAGTTATCTATATCAAAAGATTGAAGGTGAAGTATATAGGCATACTGTAGTAATCGAAATATACTGTCGGCGAACCTCTGTCTAACCAACCTACTGTGGTAACCGGCACTCGCGTAACGTAGTTGAATGCTATTATGTAGTCGCCACCATATGGAACCGTGGGGCATGGGTGTATGCGGACGCTGGCTATGTAGGAAGTCGGGGTTGTTTCTAGAGTCTCTAGCGTTATAGGTATTCCGTATTCTGCTAGAGAGGGTATGTAGTAGAAGACCGATCCACCGGTAGGTCTTACTGCTCCATCGGTTGGTGGCTCTATTCTCACCGGCAGGAACTCGCTCGATCCGTACACGTAGATCCAGCCGTTGGCACCTAAGTAGCTACTTATCCTTCTGGGGATACTTACGGAGATGCTTACGCGGGTTAGTTCTATAGTTAATGCCTCCTCGTAGCTCATGCCCAAGTACTGTATGTTTCTAACTACGACTCTGTAGATTCCTGGTAGAGGTGTTGGAGAGAGTATTGTCGAGGTCCCTGGACCTGTGGAGTCCCAGAACCTCGTCGGGTTGTAACCACTACCTCCACGCGGGTCTCTCGAGAGTTCAGCTGCTAGCTGAACGCCGTTTACTGTATACGTAAGTACCTCTTTAGTGGTGTCGTCGACCATGTAGTACGTCCAGGGTCCAAAGACCATCGCATCTATGTTGCTAGCATATGCGGGCTTTCCGTAAGTAGGCCAAGTGGCTTTAATACCTAAGGCTCTCGTTCCCATTGGTACGTAAACCTTGAATACTCTCCAATCTCCCGACTCGTATCTCCACGTGTAGTCGAACGCTCCCCGTAGGTAGGTGTTTCTATACGGCGTCGTCTCAGTTCTAGGCATCATTCTGTACGTTGTCGAGTAATACGTCATGTTGATCGGTATAAAGTATGAGACAGGTATGAGGTACTTTAGGGCTTTAGTGGTTTCCTCTATCACTAAGTAGCCGCTGTAAAACCCTGGGTAAGCGCCCGTTACGATAACATTAACTCTAGCTATACCTCTAGAAGTTAGTGTTGTTGGACTAACGGTTACGTCTCTCCAGGGCATTAGGCTGTATGTGATTACTCTCGCTCTCATCGGTAGATAGCCACGGAAGGTCGCGCCGGACACACCTATCCTAACTACTAGTGCTTTCGCTGCTCCTTCGATGCTTATGCCTGTAAGCTTTGTTGTTAGATACTCTATTTCCTCTATCTGCTTGCTTAGGTTGCCTATTTGCACCCTAACGTAGTTAGCCCTCCTGATGTCGTAGTATATCCTCCCAGTTTCAGTCCAAGCGAACACTCCATCTCTGTTTGTGTCTATCCAGTAAGCTAGTTCTAAGACTACGGTCGGTATCAGATTGTTAAACGCCCCAGTTCTACCACCGCTTTCAAAGTATTCGAAGGGGAACGTAACCTCTATCTCGAAGAAGCTCGCTGAGAGTAGAGGTCTCGGATCGATAGCTAGGTGACCGTAGACAGTGGCTGTAGATACGTTCAGTGTAACGCTGTCTCCAACACAGGAAGTCACGATCTTTGGATCGAAGTTCGTCTTCATTAAGTCACAAAGTGGTCTCACACCTGTCCTCGTGTGGATTACTGAGTAAGCTCTGAAGGTTCCGGCACCCTCTATGGTTACCGTGCGTAACTCGAGACCACCGGGTCTCACGTACGGAATATAGATCTTAGGCTCATACCAGGTGAGTGAACCGAGGCCACTGTATGCTATGGTGCTATATGTCTCGGCTAGGTCTGCCATGATGTCCTGAGGCAAGCTAGTTGAGTAAACCCTAGGTACACTGGGATCTAGAACCGCAGTAACAGCCCTGTAGGCATTTACAAAACCGACGCCCTGCGAAAGCTGGTCAAAGCCCATGTCGTACGCCGTATTCATGAGTACGGTTTTCAATAGGTGTGCCGGCATTCTGCTTCCGTAAACGGACTTGTACGCTGATACTACGAGAGCGCCGACACCAGCTGCCATGGGGGTTGCCTGACTAGTGCCACTAAAGAGCGCGTGAGTTGCGGTACCCCTTAGAGTTCTTGAACCAAGCGCCTCCCAGGTCCTCCCAACAGCCCAAGCAAAGGACCCCACTGCTATGACATCTGGTTTCACTACACCTAGCTCTGTCGGCCCCCTACTGCTCCAGGATATCACTTGCCTACTAGCTCCAAGTACTGTATAGCCGTAGATGGGCCTGTAGGCAAACTCTGTTGCAGCACCAACCCCTATCGAGAACGTCGATGATGCTGGCGAAGCTATAGTACCCCAGCCGGGTCCTCCATTACCTACGGCTACGAAGTGAGGTACACCAGTCATCATAGTCGTGTAGTCAAATATTATGCTAGAGGGGTCCATTCCGGAAGCCCAACCCCAGAGAGCCCAACCACTTATTCCATAAGAGTTGCTAGTGACGTCTACCCTAGGGGCACCCGTGTAGACCCACTCCCAGGTGAACCCCTCAAACGCTATCCACGGGTTTGTTCTGAGAGCTGGCCAGAGGTATCTAGAGCCTTCACCGTAAGGTGTCGCCAGGTCGAAGCCCGTGAAGAAGTATATCGCAGTTATTGTAGTACCGAAGTAGAGTGCTGGAGCAACAGCTATCTTAGCCGCAGGTGCCTGCCCCGACATACTTCTAACACCGTAACCCGTCTGAGCGTAGTAGTCTCTACCTGCTGCTGTTGTTGCGCAGAAAGTGCCGTGATTACCGTAGTCGTACTGGAACACTACGTAGGCCCCGTATGGGTCTAGACCGGGCCAAACCATAGCTACTGGCTCGTACTCCCATACTTCGCGATAAAGTAGAGCATCAGTTCTATATCCGTATCCGTGGGGTAGTGGTGTTATTAGCTCTTTCCAATATCCGAGTACTTCGTAGACTATTGCGTATGCCGCATCGTATACGTAACCTGCTAGAGTCCCGAGCGAGAAGTCTGTTACACTGTCTCCGTCTAGGTCTCTAGACACTACCTCTTTGCCGTAGCGTATCGGCTCTTCGTCCTCAAACGAGTAGTCGGGAGCTGTGGGGGCAGACGGTATAATGACAGAACACGGTGGGGGAGCTAGCGCTAGTTGGAGGAGATAGAGAGTCGTTGTAGTGTCTACGTAGACAGTATCGTAGTTTCCATCACCATCGGAGTCGACGACTAGGGCGGGGACCGTAAACCTTAAGGTCGTCGAAATTCCTCCCACGGAGGTGCTTGCGTAATACATCATGAGGCCGAACTTGGCCGGTCCATACCTAGGTATGTCGCCAACGTACCACCGGTTGTCAGTTGGCCACGAGACGTATGCTGAGTAGGACCTGCACCCACTTACCGATATCCAAAGACCTTGGGACCACTTGTATACGTAGTATGGTGGGTAGAACACGTAGAGCTTTTCTGGATTTACGAAGACGTAGCCCTCACCTGCTTCCTTGGCTTCAACAGGGGTTAGAGCTAGCCCGAGGCTACTAACGTCGAAAACTAGTGGAAGGCCAGACTCGTCTCTAGCTACCGCATCTAAGCCTAGTGCAGGCGACCCGTAGTCAACGCCGGTATCGATTATGGCTATGCTGACACCTTCACCTCTAATCCCGTACTTTAGCCAGACGTCGATAGCCCTCGTTACGTTAACTGTGTAGTGATAGCTGCCTCCACTATCTCCAGAAGTGCTTAGCTCTCTAGGTACGGCACTACTTTGTTCTCCAAGTGCTCTAGTAGACCTTATGAAGACCGGATCCATTCTCATGTCTGGGAGTATGGCTACTACTCCCGGCAGCCTGGAGAGCGTTTCGAGGTCGTTCTTGGTAATCACTACGTTAACTAATCTATACAAATGCGTTGGGTAGGAACCGAGAAACCCCCTGACTCTCCCCTTGAGGATTCTGAGTGGTACCGATCTGTCGAGGACTACTATAGCTCTAGCAACTTGAGTATCTGAATTCAGCACTGTAAACCCTTCTTCAGGCACTAACTCGAAAGCTAAAGCACTTGGGTCATCTACGTAAGCACTAAACCTCCAGTAGCTCTCGTCGTACAGTAAGTGGCTTATGTAGGCAGTCCTCAACGAACTTGGTGCTTGCCCAGTCCTGACGGCGTCCGCCGGGAGAGTGGCTATCGTAGCTAGAGAGATTAGTAAGACTAGCAATAGACCTTTAGCGAAGACCTTACTTCCCATAAATTGCTCCCCAAAAGTTCTTAAAACCCTGGCTTAATATGTTTTAAAAGAAAATATGGGTAGCATAGTGAATACTTCCCAGGTACACTTGCGACGCACTCGCAGCACTCAAACATAAACAGAGGAATGATGTAGCGCATTCGGTTTAAATGAGGTAACGGAGTGTTTAGTTATTTCCGGTTTTATGTTAATGAGTCTTGTCTTGAGCTTTTAGTGCTCTCGCTACTGCCATTTAGCCGCCGTTTAGCCGGGGATTTCACAAGTTCGCTTCAACGTGCGTGTATATCGATAACTCAGAGTTCTAGATCTGTGTCGTACCGCTAGTATGGGGGTAGGGAAAGCTTCGTGGACTGTCTGGACCTACCTATCCGTCACGGGAAATAACCCCTTAGTGAGTAGGTTGGTTTCGTTTACAATGTTTTTTAGAAGTAATTGGGAGCACGCTTATACTCCATAGTGGATCTACGTAATTATGGGAGTAGTGCTTTAAGCTGTTGTAAAAGCTCTTTTACTCTGAATGTGGAGCCTAATAGTGCTGGGTTCTATGATTCTTACTAATCATGTAGGGGCCCATAAAGGTCTTTAGCTGAATGAGTAACCGTGTGCGAATAAATTACGGGGATGAAGTTGTTTATTAGAGGTCGTAGTTAGCTATCGGCTGTAGTTATATGCTAAGTGCACACGTTCGGCAATAGACCGTGCTCCTGTGACGAAGGTTTTCGGTATCTAGCAGTAGTATCGATTTATAAGCTCTATATATGATACACATACGACTATACGTGGGACCTATGATGGTGGAGCCTGAGAAGACTCGAGAGCTCGTAACTAAATCACTTAAGTGTTGGGCTTCATTTGAGAGGTTGGTGGCAGATCTTTACGACCGAATGGCAAATAAGGTAACTGACGAAGTTCTGACTCTAATGCTTAAGTGGTTGTCTACGGAGAGCAGGTCTCACTCCACTTACCTAGAGAATTTATCAGTAATGCTTGAAGACATAAGAGAAAATGGCTGTGCTGAGTTCATAGGTATTCCATGGTTTACTAACGAAGGTCTCCTAAGAGAAGTGAGTTTGGTGGAACACCTAGATTTAGAGATGGCTTTAGATATCCTAAGAAAGCTTCAATCAACAGAAAAGCTCGCTTCTGAAGAAGTCTACAGCGTAATACTATCTAACCTATTGAAGGATTTAGTTTCTTTCGTAGGCATTGAAGCTGAACCTATGAGACTAGTTTTCGAGGAAATCTCCATGCAGGAAAAATACCACGAGAAAATTGTGGAACTACTTACCGAACATATCTCGAGAAAACTCTCGAAGTTGTAGCTATTCAGTCAATAAGTTGTCTAAGGGTAAGCGTACTCGCTGCTAGTAGTGAGTAGAGAGCCTGTGTAATCTACGGTCCTCTATGGATCAGGGAACCTCGAGCCTAGTGCCTCGAATGGCTATTCTACATTATCTAGAACAGCCCAGCAAGACAGTTCGCAGACAGTACCGTTGCTAAGCTCTGAAGAAATGCGATAGAACTATCTCTACACTTCCTTAAGGCTCTGAACCTAGCACACCCTGCTGGAGTAATACTGGTTTTAGATAAAGCGGTATGTGGACTCGGCAGTAGTGGGCCCGCGGGGATTTGAACCCCGGACCTCCGCCGCGTCAGG
Organism: Sulfolobales archaeon; assembly: GCA_038841535.1. Classification (GTDB taxonomy): domain Archaea; phylum Thermoproteota; class Thermoprotei_A; order Sulfolobales; family NBVN01; genus DRZP01. The sequence goes on from JAWBTQ010000001.1 coordinate 147,738, forward strand.
GCGGCGTCCTAGCCAGCTAGACGACGGGCCCTTAGCCACTAAAACTTTGAGTAAGGTCTAATAAATCTTTAACCCAGAAGTGACTTAAGATTAAGCAGTGGTTTAAAATTGAGAGCACTGTTGGTTGCAGCTTACGCATACTCTTTTAAGATTAATAGCGATTAGTGAACCATGTTAATTAAAATATGTAAATACTTCGTGTGATCTAAAATGCACCATGCTTATAAGTTTACACATTATTGTAATATTGGGTGTAATAAGTGCATCCTTCCCCTAAGGTTAGGGTAACTGCTGTTGGGTTATTAATAGGGTTGGTGATAGGGTTTGGTGGAGGGTTTCTGGCTGGTTGGCTTGTTAAACCTTCTCCTGGGTATTCCGGGTCTACTCTAGTTAGATTCACTCTCGACTGGGCTTACCAGGGACCTCAAGCACCGTTTCTCGTTGCTTACTATAAGGGCTTCTTCGCTGATGAGGGTCTCTCAGTGACCGTCGATAGGGGCTATGGTTCAGCTAAGGTTATAAGTGACGTAGCAGCTGGACTATTTGATATAGGCTTTGGTGACGTAAACTCACTAATAGAGTTTAAGTCGAAGAACCCAGACGCCAAGGTTAAGCTTGTTGCGGTAATACACGTTAGGTCTCCCCTGAGTGTTGTGACTCTCCGGGAGTACGGGATATCTACTCCTAAGGACTTAGAGGGTAAGAGACTGGGGGCACCCGCTGGTGATGCTGCGAGAAGAGTGTTTCCAGCGTTTGCTTCAGCCGTAGGGATAAGCTTGGATAAGATTACGTGGGTTACTATGGACATTCCCTTGAGAGAGCCTATGCTAAAGAGAGGTGAGGTAGATGCTGTAACTGGGTTCTACTACACTGTAGTAATAAACCTCCTGGGTCTAGGAGTAAGTGAGGACGATATAGTAGTCTTTAAGTATGGAGACTACTTGCCACTCATAGGTAACGGAATAGTAGTAAACGAGGACTTCCTGAAGAAAAACCCCGATGCTCTCACTAAGTTTTTGAGAGCAATTATTAGAGGTATTAAGTACACCATACAGAATCCAGATGAAGCAATAAATGTACTCTTGATGAGAGATCCCACCCTGAATAAGACTATAGAGAAGAAGAGGCTGCTAATGGCTTTAGAGATAATTAACGTAAGAGGAATTACCGACAAGCATGGATTTGGATACGTCGAGCCTTCAGTTATAGAAGAAAACATAAACGCTGTTGTCGCAACATTCGGTCTCTCTAGAAAACCCTCACTAAGTGAGATAGTAGACTTTAGTTACTTACCATCTCGCGAGGAGAGGTTGCCTTAGTAAAGGTATAGGCAATGGAACCAGTAATAAGGCTTAGCAGTGTTGCGGTTAAGTACAGAAACAACAGCCGAGGATTCCTTACAGCTATAGCTGACGTAAACTTGAGTGTGATGCCTAAAGAATTTGTTGGAGTAGTTGGGAAGAGCGGTTGCGGTAAGACTACTTTACTGAAGGTTATAGCTGGGTTGATAAAACCAGATGAAGGTGAGGTACTTCTAAATGGTTGCGCCTTTAACGGGTATAGAAAGAGAATAGGCGTGATGTTTCAGTCACCACTCCTTCTCCCGTGGCGCACTGTCCTCAAGAACATCCTTCTACCCATAGAGATATTAGGTGAAAACCCCGAAGACTACGTAGAGAGAGCGCTCATGCTGATTCAAAGAACCGGGCTCAAAGGATTTGAAAACAGCTACCCGTGGGAGCTCTCGGGGGGAATGCAGCAGAGAGTAGCTCTCTGCCGAGCCCTCATACATAAACCTCTACTGCTACTGCTTGACGAGCCATTTAGCTCACTTGACGCTATAACTAGAGAAGACATGTGGATTCTTTTGGAATCGGTCTTTCTCTACGAGAAATATACGACAGTTCTCGTTACGCACGACATCAGAGAGGCTGTTTTACTGTCTGATAGAGTTATTGTGATGACAGGTAAGCCTGGCAAGATAAGGGCAGAAGTGAAGATTCCGTTCAGTAGACCTAGAAGTCTCGATCTTCAATACACTAAAGAGTTTAACGAGTACGTAGCCAAGATTAAGAGCATGTTGGGTGAGTGACGTGAACTCTATGTTGCGTGTGAGGGGTGCTGCCTTGGGTATTACAGTAATACTGACTATCCTAGTAGTCTGGGAAGTCCTCACTCAAATCCTGGAAGTACCTAAATACGTTTTACCGCCTCCTTCATCGATAGTTGGGACTACGTTGCAGTACCTTAGCTACCTGTCTGCGAACTTACTAGACACTCTATTTCACGCTTTAGTTGGGCTCTCAATAGCCGCATCTTTTTCGCTCATACTGAGTCTTCCGCTAGCCTATAGCGAGACACTTAGGGATGCTGTTAATCCTTTGATAGCTGGATTTAATGCTATTCCAAGGGCGGCACTAGTGCCCTTACTGGCTCTATGGTTTGGTCTTGGTGGGCTACCAAAGATACTTACAGCTTTTCTTATAGCGTTTTATCCTATTTTAGTGCCTACACTCACCGCTATGGTCACTATAGAGAAGGAACTTTGGGAGATGCTAGCTTCGTTTGGAGCTACTAAAGGGCAGGTTTTAGTCAAAGTCGCTATTCCTAGGTCAATGCCGTACTTTCTTAGCTCTTTACACATGGGGTTAACGAGCGCCTTAGTTGGTACAGTGATAGCTGAGATGATAGCGTCCGATAGAGGTCTAGGATACGTTATTTTGTCATCTACTTCTAGACTTGATACTTCACTGGCGTTTTCCTGCTTGATGCTACTCGCCTTAACGACCTTTATTTTATCTAAAACTATGAACGTCGTCGAGAAGAGGGTTGTAAAGTGGGCATACAGAGCAAGCACTTAGTACTTGATTTAGAGAAGTGTACTGGCTGCAGAATTTGTGAACTAGCCTGCAGCTTCTACAAGCACGGGAGGTTCAACCCGAAGATGTCTGCTATTAGAGTACACTACAACTACGAACTCTACCGTGCCGAGGGGTTTAATGCGTGTACTCAATGTGGCTACTGCGTGAGTTACTGTCCTACTGGTGCTATAGGTGTAGTAAACGGAGTTGTGATAATCAACTATAGTGTCTGTAGCGGTTGTCTAGCCTGCGTCAAAGCTTGTCCGATAGGTGCTTTAATCTCCGTAAATGGCAGGCCATTTAAGTGTGATCTCTGCTTAGGTAGCCCTCAGTGCGTTAAGTACTGCGCTAGAGGGGCTCTACATGTATCTTAAAGGGTACGCTGGCAGAATACTCTACATAGATCTGAGTAAGCGTAAGTACGTATCCGAGCCTCTAAGAGAGGATACAGCAAAAGGTTATCTAGGTGGTAGTGGTTTAGCAGCCTACTTACTGTGGAATTTGGTAAACGAGAACACGCACCCACTATCTCCGGAAAACGCATTAGTAATAGCTACCGGTCCAGCAACAGGGGCTCTCGCACCTTCGTCAGGGAGGTTTATGGTGGCATCGAAATCACCTCTAACAGGGGTTTGGGGTGAGAGCCACGCGGGAGGTAGCTTCGGGCCTCAGATAAAGTACGCTGGGTATGACGCAATAGTAATTATGGGGAAGTCCACTAGACCTGTTTCAATAATAATAGACGACGACTCGGTGGTCTTCTACGACTCGTCAGGTATTTGGGGCGCGAACACGCGTGATTCAACTAACCACATTAGAGACGTGTTTGGAAAAGACTTCCACGTTATGACTATTGGGCAAGCTGGTGAGAATCTAGTGAAGTTCTCCTCGATCATGGTTGACTACTACAGAGCTTTGGGTAGAACTGGTATGGGGGCTGTCATGGGGTCGAAGTACTTGAAGGCTGTAGCCGTAAGAGGTTCTAAACCTGTGGAGGTCCATGATCCCGACAAATACGTGGAGATCATGGAGGAGTTCTTGAGAATAAATACTGAGGGTAGGTGGGCTCTTCCAGCACAGCTAAGCTTGGGCAAGTACGGTACGCCATCCCTAGTAACCGTTATAAACGCTATAGGGAGGCTTCCAACAAAAAACCACTGGACTGGGTATTGGGAGCATGCTGATAGAATAGGTGGTGATGAACTCCTCAAGTATAGGGTTTCGAGAGGTTCCTGCTTTTCGTGCATGATTATGTGTAAACATATGACTAGTGTAGATGATGGAGTATACGAAGGGTCTATATCTGGGGGACCAGAATACGAAACCGTGGTAGCTCTCGGATCAAATCTGTTGATAGACGACATTAAGGCAATAATACACATGAACATGCTCTGCAATCTATACGGACTTGATACTATTTCTGCTGGAAAGGTGATTTCGTTCGTCTTTGAGATTTATGAGAAAGGCCTGATTTCCGATAGCGACCTAGGGGGCATCAAGCCCCTCTGGGGAAGTCAGAACGCGGCAATAGAGCTAATAAAGGTGATAACCTTTAGGCAGGGGATCGGGAATCTCTTAGCTGAAGGTGTAGTTAAAGCTGCTAAGGCTATGGGTAAAGGTGCTGAATACTATGCTCTTCATGTAAAGGGACTGGAGGTCTCAGCTCAGGATCCGAGAGCACAGAAGTCTGTTGGGTGTACGTGGGCTGTATCCGTGCGTGGTGCTGACCACCTAAGGTCTCTCACTACTGTAGACGAGTTAGGGTATCGAGACATAGCTGCCGAAAGGTTTGGTTTAGATAAAGTTGAGGAAGTGTGCGATAGGCTTACAGAAAAGCATAAAGGTCTCATAGTAAAGGACCAAGAAGACCTATTCGCAGTTGTTGATTCAGTTATTATGTGTAAATACGGCACCATGTGGCCACCTATGTACTACTTCGACTTCATAGCGAGACTCCTGAAACCTTTGACAGGAGTTAAGGAATTCGGCGAAGTTAAATACTTGAGAATCCTCGGGGAGCGGATAGCTAACCTCAAGAGGTGCTTTAACCTGAGAGAAGGTGTTAGCAAGGAGTCTGAAGTCCTTCCGGCGAGGTTTACGCAGGAGCCGATGCCTACAGGACCTTCAAAGGGTTACACATGCGACTTAGAGCCCATGCTGAGGGAATACTACCAAAACAGGGGATGGGATTACGAGAGCGGTTTACCGTACGAAGAAACTCTTGAGGGCTTAGGGCTAGAATATGTTGCTAAGGAGCTAAGTAAGAGATTGAAACTGCCTAGGCGAGACTATGGTGTTACTCAGGTTACACGGCGTCCTTAAAGAAGAGTCTGGAGTAAGTCTGATCGCCGTTAGAGGGAATAATCTAGAGGAGGTCCTATCAAGCCTACCAGAGGAAATAAAGAAGCCCATAGAGAAATACAGGAAGTACATCATTATACTAGTTAACGGAAGGAGAGTTTACGGATGCCGAGAAACTTCCTTAAGCGAGGAAGACGTAGTAGACTTAACTCTAGTCGTTGGAGGTGGGTGAGTACTAACTAGAGAACTATTCTTAGGTCATTCCCCCACTTAGTAAAACCTTAAACTCAAGTTAGTAGATTCAGTGCCTTGGAACAAAATAAAGGAGGACTCAAAGTGCATCGAGGATAGTAGTGCCCGAGCCTCCCTATAGCGCCACAGGACCCAGCTTCTCTGATAAGCAACCACCATTTCAGCAAGAAGGTCTAACATTGAAGAAAATGCAGCGTACTCCCCCATAACTTGAAGTACCGCTCTATCTGTAGCCTAACGCAACTGTTTCGAGTTTCATATCTTTTCATATTGATTGATGTAGATTGAAACTTTTGTGAATGTCTCTAGCGCTCCATATGCTGAAGCGGTCTCGATGAGGGATCGAGAGCCCTGTAGATCGACTCTCCCCGAGTCACTCAAGATGTGGGGCGACCGAGGTCGCCCGAACATCCCCAACCCCGATGAATCCCCGAGCGGGATACGGGAGAACAAAGACGAGACAATGAAACCAACCAATACAAACTAGCACAGGAGCTGAAACCCTATATAGTAACTTTAGAAGCTATACCGCAGGAGATCGGAAGATATAGGTTTGAAGTCTACGAACTACTGACTGCAGGGAATGGTATGCTTAGAACAGTACTGGAATCTCTATCATTACTTCTGGCTGCTTTCGATAGCCTTTGGTGAGTACCTTACGTACTTTAAGCCGTGGTCTCCTAAGTACTTAAGTGTAATACTGCTGATGTCTGGTGCTACGAGAACGCCGTATACATCCAGCCCCAACCGCTTATAGTACTCAACGTAGCGCTGCAGTTGCTGCGCTGCTTCTATATCCGCTCTCGCTCTCTTGATTTCGACGACTACCAACCTGCCGGAGGAATCTCTTAGCATGATATCGACTCTTCCATATGGAGTGCTAACCTCGCGAGCTATGAGAGTGGAACCGCCTATTATTTGCGATGGATTCCTTGCTAGTTCTTCGATTATGTCTTCCTCCTTCCCGTATAGGGTTAGCCCCTCATCACCTAGCTCAGTAACTATCACTAGAGAGCTCCCCATAACTCTTATGACCAGCTCCTCTTTAGGGCTGACCCGAACCGCCCTTAGCTCCACTTCAGACTCGTTTACCTGTTTAGTTATTAGTGACGACCTCGGTTGCCAATTCAGTGGGTTGCTACCTACCGACCCGTGAACTAACACTGTCCCATCCTGCTTTATGATTATGAGTCTCGTAGATTCCCTAGCGATGCTAGACGCTCTTCCGCTATAGCTTACTGAGCACCTTGAAACCATAACAATAGTTGCTCTTCTAAACCATCTATTTACGAGCTCAACAAGTTCTGCTGGCTTTACTATCCCACTCGATATGATCTCCTTCAAGTATGATCCCAGCTAGAAGTATGCTGAGTCTAGCTGCTGTGACTAAGCACCTTACTGACTATGCTACTCGCAACTCTAGCTAGAGATTCTTTTCCTATCGTAATCGACGAGGCTTCCGCGTGTCCCCCATAGACACCTTTCAAGGAGCTTGCTATAGCTTGAGAAAGCACTAGAGCATCTCTATGGGCTGATCTAACTGTAATAACTATCTTCTCTTGTTCCTCCCTAACTAATACAACACTCTTTCTGTAAGCCTTAGACAGCTCTGTAGCCGCTACACCTATTAGTCCTGCGAAAGCTCTCGACAGCGGTAAGCTAAGGAAGGCTACTTTAGCCTTTCCCGCATCTAAGGAATCTTCGGAAATTATCTTTAGTAGGTTTCCAAGTAAGAACTTGGCCCTCCTAGCTCTCATCTTCACTAGAGAGTCTTGAGACAGGTTCTTGGACTTCATCATCAAGTCAATGAGGTGCCTCATGAAGTTGAGATCACCCGGGTTTAGCGCTATCGACATTCTGATAGAGTCCACTAAATCAAGTACTGACCCATCGATATCGGGGTGGGGTGTCTTACCTTCACAGATATCTGCTACCTCAACTAGCATGTCTTCGTAAGGATTGAGTGGAGATCCCATCAATTGCGTGAGTAATCGAGGAGTAGAACTAACCTTTGAGTATACAACCTTAATTTTAGTCTCTATTTTTGGTATCATAGACTCCGACGTCGCGTGGTGATCGATGAACACAACTTTTTTATATTTAGAGCTAACAGCCCCGAGCACCTCGATTAGCTTATCGCTAAGAGCTATGTCGATAATCACCAACTCACTCCCGCCAGTCGCAACTCTCTTAATGTCAGTATGAGCTCTCCACGGGTGCGTAACGGCGAGGTTTAAACCACTAGGATACAGGTCCCGAAAATACCTCTTTATGTATAAATAAGCAGCTATAATCCCATCGCAGTCCCCGTGAAACACCACTGAGACGCTCAGCACACACCACCTCCTACCCAAATAAAAACCTAGCTATCGGTAAAATCCTTTACTCGAATACCTTACTAAATCTTCTCCAAGAAGAGGGGAAGACTTTCAGCTATAGATAGCGAGGAGTACGCTTCCGCATGTAGTAGCTATATACGGCAGGAAATAGTGTCTGAATTAACTACTCTAACTATCGTGAGCTTATACCAGGTTACTGAGATGGTGAGAAGTCCCCTTTTTTGTGAGCTTTGCTACATATTGCGTAAGAAGTTTTGAGAAACTTATATAAAACTCTGCACTCAGCTTTAGTAAGTAGGGCTTTGTTTACGATATGCTTAAGAGCTGAGACCTCATTTTGATCTAATCCATAAGCTAATCCGAGCTTCTCTACGTACTTAATAACTATTCCCATGTAGTCTCCCACACATCTCTCACCTACGACTAACTCCCCAACTTCCCTCCCGGCCAGTTCATAGAGATAGATTGCTACAGCGTGAGATAGATTCAGTACGTTGTAATCAGATGTAGTCACTAATGTAGAGACTAGAGAGCATAGGGCAAGCTCGGACCTCGTTAGTCCCACACTCTCGCGCCCAAAAACTAAGGCTATCTTAGAGCCACGTGGAAGAAGTAGAGGTATCGCACGGGGGGCTACAGCCTGCCTTAGAGGGTCCTCAGAAGCACCAGCTATAGACGTTGTGCACACCGAGAATTCCACACCATCGAGACACTTAATGAAGGTATCGACTACTCTAACTTTCTCTAGCAGAACCGCGCCACCAGCAGCAAAATCGATTACTTCTTTGTCTCCTATGTCGAACTTAGGGTTTACAACACAAATGTCATCTATACCGAAGTTCCTGGATAACCTCAGAATTTGGCCGAAATTCATCCTTCCTTCAGGTTCAACTAAAACTAGCCTAATTCTCAGAGACAAAGCTACACCTACCCAGTCACTTTTCACTGTAGAGCTTACTTAAGTAATCTAGGTATACGGCCGCAGATACACCCTTAGGTGGGTGCACGAACAAGTAGTATCTTTCAGCACCTCTCAATTCACTTATCACTCTCTCTGTTAGTGCCTTCAAGGGGTCAAACCCCTTGACCCTATTCTTGATGTCATTAAAGTCTTTAAACTCTCCACGAGCTCTCTCGTCGAGCACGACCCACAAAGTTTTCTTTCCTATTCCAGGTACCAGCTCTAACGTGTGGAACTTTATAGTTAGTGGTGGTGCTATATTGAAGAACTTTGTGAACTCTCTTTCCATCTCTAGAATAAGTCTCTGAACCGCCAAGGGCAGATTGGACTTAGCTATAGCGGTTAAGTCGTCGTAGGCTACGGGCTCACCCCATACGTAAGCAACTTTATCTCTAAGCTCTCTCCTCGAGAAGCCTATGTAGACCCGCTCCTCAATAGCAACGTTAGCTCCAGGTTTGGGATGAAATTCGACTAATGTGAAGTATCTGCATCCAAGTGCTTGAGCTATTGGGCGGTCTCGATGAGAGGGGTGATGTAAGTCTGCTGGGTTACCCCTAGGCAAGAAGTCGAGAACTAGTGCGTACTCCTCTCTACTTACAAGTCTTAGCCAGTAATCTCTCTCTTTAGAACTCATGCTATCACTTATTCACTAACAGCTAGGAATCCCTATAGCAGTACTTAGATACTAAGTCCACGATCTTCGAGATCACTTCATTATCGATGTTCGAGGACTCGAAGTTTAGTAGTATCTTAACCTCGTCCTGGTTTTTCGGTGTTACATCCACTATCATGGAAGCTGTTAAGTCGTTAAGACCTAACCTAATAAGCTCCTCGTAGAGCTCCCCAGGACTACTGCACTTACTCAAGACCTCGGCCAGCTCCATAGTTCTCTTAGCTAACCCCTTCACTATCAGCCCTTTTCTCTCGCACTCCACAAGCTTCTTGAGCGCTATAGCTAGAGGTATGCTCTTAACCTCTAGTATCCTCATGACGTTTTTCCCTAGCTACCTCCTTGAGCAGGTATTAAGTGCTCTGGAACTGTTATAATTACCTTCTTCTTACTGCCTACTAGGAGCTCCACTAAGTATGCCCTACCCCTCTTGCCAACTACAATTCCAGTCTTACCTATGTACCTTCTGTGAGGGAGAGCCTCGTGAATAGCTGGATTTGGTGCTATGTGGACTCTATCTCCCGCTCTATACTCCTGCATGACTAAGCTGAGCCTTGGTATGGCTCCCCTCTCTCTCACGTTCTTTCTAAGAAGCTTTCGGGTCCTGTGCCTCAAGCCTTGAGATGCCTTTACCACTTCAGTACCACCTAACCAAGCATTGCTGCGTTAAACTTAAATATCCTTTCTTTCCCTACCTACGCCTGCGCCCCCTACCTCCTGCTGTCATAATGTTAAGTAAGTTGTCCTCAGAGAGAACTCTCTGCTTTACTTCTTCAACGACCTTTGTAAGCTCATCTAACACCTGCTTCTGACTATCAGTAAGTTTATCCAGTAGTTCCTTACCTAGTGAGGTAAGTCTCAGCTTTCTACCCTCAGTAACCTCGAGAAGACCTAAGTAAAGGAGAATTCTAACGTCTTCAAGTAGCTCTCTACTATTGACTGCTGTGCCAATTACTTGAAATGGGTAACCCAGGTCTTTATCCTTCTCAGTTTTTAGAACGTAGAGACAACTTATCAAACCCCGCTCACTGATTTCCCCCAAACTCCTGACGACACCAAGCACACTAACCTTCCTGCTATCCTTCATAGCATCATCTACTGTAACAACCGGTCTAGCCACTATCTTTAACTCCTTCGACACCGTCTTTTCAGCCTTTTGAGACACCCTAAACACCTAGAGTTATGGTTGTCGAAAAATATTAAGCTTTATAGCATTTCCCGTCTCGATCATCTAGACTTCCACGACCGGTTGTACCTCTCCTACATCCCGCAGTAGCTACTAGCTGGCTTGGTTACGGTATCTAGTCGAACTTCACGCAGAATTAATAGTGGCAGCTAGCTGAGTGAACTAGTACATGAGCAACGGTAGAGAATGCACAAATATTCGAAAACATCATTGGTGGGGGAAAAACACGAGAAACTCTGTGAATAGGTGACGAGAGAGTGGTAGAGGCTCTCGTAATGTTCATGGACTTAGACGGCACTCTAGCCGTAAGCCCTATATCGAGCGTCATTAAAGAGGCCTATAACTATCTTGCTCTCCACTCAGGTATTAGTGTAAGCGAGATCGAGTCCTACTCTTGGAGGACGCACATAGAGCTTATAAAGAGATCTGACCCACTAGCTTTCGACTGGGACTACATCTACAGAGAAGTCTCAAAATTTTTTGGTGTAAGCCCGGGCTACAGCGTCGAGAAAAGGCTCCAGGAATTGTGCTACCTCTCGAAGCTACTGGATAACGCACACGAGGTTTTGGCAGGGCTTGCTCGATCTGTGGATACCCTCATCTTAGCTACTAACGGTCTGATTAAGTACCAAAGATGTGTTATCGAGACTCTAGGACTGGACAAGTACTTTGGATCCATATTCACACCGGACACTAGGGGGTGCCTAAAGAACTGTGAGAGGTTCTACGCTGTTTCTACAGAGCACGGCCGCAGGATTGTGGTAGGAGATAACTACACCTTCGATGTCTACTACCCCAAGAGGTTCGGCTTGAAAGCGGTGTACGTATTGAGGTCAGGGTCTGATCCGTACCTTAAATGGCTTGGAATTGAGAGAGTGTACGAACCGGACGCTATCATAAATAACCTGAAGCACGTACCATTAACTCTTTTAAAGCTGTAAAATATCCCATAAACACAGAGGAACGTCTGGGTTACTGAGGAATACTTCTCCACTACTGTTCATGTAGATAGAAATGCTTTTTACTATAACCCCTCTCTCCATGGCCTTATCGAGGAGCCTGGACACTTCTTTATCTCCTTCTTCATTTGGTCTAAAGCACTTAACGGAGCACATAGCCGATATAAAAACTAAGTAAGCAACCATTCCGCTAGATGCTAACTCCGCTAGCACCACTAGGTGCCTTCTTCCTCTACTCGTTTCGCAATCGGGATACATGGCCTCACCCCTCGGCCCTCTCATGACTGCGCTCTTGGTTTCAACAAAGACAACTTTATTACCGCACCTGAGTAAGTAGTCTAGCTTACTCTTGCCTACTGACGGAGACCGCTTTACAATCGAGCAGTCCCTGAAGTACGGTAGCAAACCTAGCTTGATAGACTCTTCAAACGCTCTCGCTTGAGTGCGCACGTCTACCACGTTAAAGCAGTCTTCTGCGACGTCTTCGACTCCAATTAGTCTATACCTCATCCTACTCTCGATGTGAGAGAGTAAGACCCTCTTACCAGGTGTTAAAACGTCTATCAGCCTACCAGTATTCGTGTTGTGAGCTAAAACTACGTCGCTACCTATTTTCACTCTAACGACAAATCTCCCGGTTCTCTCAAGTAGAACCCCTATGTATGTAGGATCTATTTTAAAGAGCTTCTGCTCCATCTCTAGCCACTCAGAAATAGCTCCTGAGGTTAGCCGTAGATCATGCTTCTACCTTATTAGGGCACATCACAGAATATGCACAATATACACACTCCCAGCTGTACCTTGGGGCCTTCTTGGATGTAATCCTACTCACTACTTCGGTATCGTCCATTCTGTCCTCAACATAGAACTGCGCAATCCTAGCAGGGGTAACGTAGAGTAGTACTGCTCCACTAGAGTCTGTCAGCCAGTTGTACGCCCTGACTTGGTCTATGTGATGTTTTTGAGGTATATTCCTATCAGACCGCAAAGTTTTGACCTCTATAGCTACCCTCTCTTGTTCTCGGCTAAGAACTACGTCAAGCCTCCCCTTAACATAAACTACTGAACTATCCTCTAGTACAACATCTTTGAATACTTCCACTTCGGTCTCGACAGTATAACCCCGAGTTTGAATCAGCTCCTTCAATAAACTCTCTAGACCTCGGTGAAGTAGAGTACCGATTATAAGACTGGGCTTGAAGACCTCCTGAAGCGAGAGCTCGGGATACCTCTCCTCGAACACTATCTTGAGAGGGCACCTAACTAAGTCAGTAACCCAGAAAACTCCTTTCTCTCTCTTATGCTTTTCTCTTTCAGCCTTAGTGTACGAGTACATGAGTTGTACGACATCTACTGAGGAGTAACTCATCGACATACTCCTCTATTTCAACTTCACGTACGCAGTTAAATCGAACTCTACAGCTACTTTATTGCTTCTAAAGTTCTCGAGCCTTCCTAGCCCAAGAACGAAGTAAGGTGATAGACCCTTCAAAAACACCTCAGCACTTAGCTTCTTACCCCCAACAACAACGCTCTCAGCAGGTTTTTCAGTCCGAACCCTTAGTTTAACCAGCTTGAATCCTCTATAATCACCCACAACGCTCCCCCTTAGCAGAAGACTAGAAACCGAGCTAAACTCCCTTTTAACACCCAGTAACTCCGCTAAGGAGCTAGCGATCGGTTCAACTAGGCTTAAGTATACTCCCATCTCGTCCCTTATCCTTAAGTAGTTTGAACCGTACAGTACTCCCAGCTCGTGAAGCTTGTAGACGGAGTCCATGGCTGAAGTAAGCATGTCGCCAACCGACCCCGGGGTATGCGAAACCAGAGAGTACTCGTCCTTTACGCACGGCAACAGCTCTTCAGCTACGATGTTGAAGGCTCTTACTGACTCCATAATGTCGCTACCTGCTAGTTTCTCTATAGCAAATTTGGGGACGGCCCTGAGGGACTGTATGAAGAACGCATGTGGGCTGTATAAAGGCAAGATCTTGCGTGAAGCAGCGTAGAAGCCTCTCAGTATACTGAATACCTTAAGTGGGTTACCCGTTAGCGTAGCATAGTCTTTCTCCACTAGACTATTTACGTAGTTCTCGCTTATCTCGACAGCCCCGGCATTCCTCAAAGACTCTCGCAGTAGTTTATCTAAAACAACTAGCACATTAAACCACTCCGATCCTCTAAACACTAATCTCACGGAACTACTTACTAGAGAGAAAGGTATCCCCCTAGACAGTCTATCTACTGCCTCACGACAGCCTAGGCACTCAATTCCAAAGAAGTCTCTAAATAGGTTTTGTATTCTCCTGCTGTGTCCGATAGTATCTCTACCTATAACACCCATTACAATTTTCAATGACGATGGAGATGTGGGGGAGTTATTAATGAGCTCTACTAGTCTTGAGAGTCTGGAAGCTCTACCTGCGAGCTGGGTAACATCTGATTTAAAGAACTCCCTCAACTCCCTGTAACTAGTCTTCATAACGCCCTCTGCAGGTGTTCTTCGATCCTTTAACACCACTCTACTCACTACAACATAAACTCGGGTGGCCCAATTTTAACCAATCGTGTAGGACCTTGACCGGGTTTGGGCTCACTTTGTTTTATCAGTTACTTGACTAATGTCGACGCAAGTTTAAACCCTTCTTTGCCTTATCGCTTGTAGGCTGTCTATAGGGTTTCAGCGACTTGAAACCGTGAGAGTAGCGCACTTCAAGACCTAAACGAGCATCGGTAATAGTGCGATGGGATTGGCTAGCGATTAAGTTGCGTGCGAGTCAGACGCTAACTCCGCGTTAAGAAAACTTTTCTGGTATCCCGGCGAAAAGTTTATAATTACTCAGGTTAGCTATTTCTATGGTGCCGCCGTAGCTCAGCCTGGGAGAGCACCCGGCTGAAGGTCTCCGGGAGACCGGGGTGTCGGGGGTTCAAATCCCCCCGGCGGCACTTTTACGCATAAAACCTCAACTCTATTCAAGTATCCGGCTTCTGCGAATCCTTCTGGGCAGCGAGCTCTCCTGTCTCTGCATAGAAGTGTCACAGCTGCCTCCTCGATATTGCTCATGTCTATCACGCTCAATAAAGGCTTAATGGTTCCATAGTCGCATGCATAGAGAGTGAAAGCATATAGATGTGTAAAACCAGGTTTCTCTCTCAGTGGCGGGTACTCGGCATCCGCAGCTACTACCTCTACAATTCCAGAGCTTCGATACCTGTGCCTTAACTCTCTTAGAGACCTATAGCTGATATCTATCCCCACGTAGATCTCTGGCTCTACGCGTAGGTATTTGAGCAAGTAGCCGTAGAAAAGTCCAACTCCGCACCCGACATCGAGAACTCTACCTTTAGGTCTAGTTCTAACGGCGGCAGAGTATTTAGCTAGTTGTTCACTTCCGTAAAGCTCATCATAAGACCTTGCTATGGTGTTGTAGTAGTTCATCGTCGAGTACTTTAAGGAAGTAGGAGTGCGGTCCACGTACTGCGATGAGGTTTTACTACACGTGCTGTACTTTGCCATACTCCATACCTTCACAATGGCCTGAGAGCTGCGTAAACGAAGTTAAAAACAGCTACCCAAGAGATAAATGTAATCGATAGATAGAAGAATATTCCTTCTCGAATTGAACACCTAGACCTTGACACCCGGGAGGCGGGTATGTGTGCGAAAAAGGGAGAAGTTAGGTAGAGAGCTACCGTAACGTAGTGAAACAAGTCTGATGACCAGTATGTGGCTAGTAGAGAAAATATAGCTAGTAAAACCCCAGTAATAGCTCCCACTAGTGCCTTAGATGACGCGCAGTCCAAAGCTTAAGCACCCGACTCACAGCCTACTCTTGATTTTCCTGAGGAACACTTATAAGTCTTACCTTGCGCGGCTTCTAAACTGAAAACTACGTATACTACGAATACTTAAGCCTCACTAAACTCAACTGCTTGTAGAAAGTTCTTAATGCGTCGTACGCTTTCTTCAAGCTCGCAGATAGGTCTTCTAGAGCTCTTGTTTTTTCTACGTCCTTCGATACCTTACTTTCAGATATAGCGTACCTTAAGTCGTCTTCCAGGGCTTCCATGTCTCTTAATAAAGACTCGACTTCGTTAGCAACTCTATCTATTTTAATCATGAAATGTTTCTCGGACGACATACCTAAGCCCCAATTTTTATGACTTAAACAGTATTTAATTTAAAGACTTACAGTAGAGACTAACTCAATTTCAGCTCTAAAAAAGCTTAATCTCTAAAGCTATTATCGGTTCTAACTTTTAGTACTGGGAACATCGACATGCTAGCTATAGCTGAATTCTCTGGGCTTTGTCGAGGAAACCCAGTGAGGGTCTCCAGGAACCTGGAGATATTAGGTGGCCGCGTAGTGTCTTACGATCCTGGGACGAGTGTAGTTATGGGTACATTCAAAGTCGACATGCTGGACCTTCAAGACCTCGAGAAAAAGAAGAGGTTCTTCATAGAGCACGTACTTAGAGATTTAGCTGACTGCAGGCTATGGGTCAAGATGGTCTTGAGCTCTGATCTATGTGCTCGTTTTCGCAGAGTGAGCATGGTGCGAATATCTTCAAGCACTTCTGAAGCCCTAGTAGTCAAGCTAAAGAACTACGTGTATGCTCTATGGTGCCGGGGCGAAGCCCGCACTGCTAGGTTAACGATGATATCGAACACGACTAATTGGCGCCATGGAGAGCTTGTAGAAATAGCACACACCTGCGAAAAAATGCCGAAGCTGCTTGATGATATTAGAGAGGACCTTATGATGGTGATAGGAGATATCCGGTAGATAGCGGTGAGTGCGAGAATATCTAAAGCAAGCTCGTCGCGACCTTACGTATACCCTAGTAGAAGCAGGTGCTTAATCTAGTTTAAGTGCTTATCGCAGAGAGTTTACCTATATTCCTCTAGGTACTTCTCTCCTTCTGTGTCTTCCTCCTCCCAAGCTTTCGGGCAACCCTTCCCGTACCTTATTGCGGGTTTCTCCAGCCTAGTCAGTAACGCTACCCTTGAGGGTCTAGAGCTGGAGACGAGCTTATAGCTAGATGCGTCAGCGAGTTTTTTAGCAAACTCCATTACTTCTTCGTAACTTGGCATGCTACTCCTGGAGAGCCTACTTATTGACGCTCCAACGTGCATGTATGCCTTAGTCTCAACGAAAGTCGGATTTGCTATGTCAATGAGTTTAGCGAAACCAGCGACATCGGCATCTCTCATATTGTAGCCCTTTATCATGGTAAACCTGATCACTGTCCTAGTGCTGAGAGATCGAAGAAGCTCTAAAGTTCGGAGAGTGAGTTTCCAGAGATTGGCTCCCATAGGCCTATTAAACTCTCGATACATCTCTTCGCTCCACGTTTCGAGTGAGACATAGAGCTGTGTAGGTTCTTCCTCGAGGTTGATTAGTACGTCCGGTCTAATACCCCTAGTTACTAGAAAAGTCGTTAGCCCTTTTCTGTGGAAAATCTCAATTAGCTCCCCAAGCCTCGGGTAAAGAGTTGACTCACCAGTTAGGGAAATAGCAACATGCTTAGGGTCTATAGCTTCTTTATACTTTTCTCTAGGTACCCTCTTGGCATAACCGCTAACAGTCCTCCGATGCTCTAGAATAGCCATCTCAGCAAGAAACTCCGGGTCTTCGACGTAGGGTAGCGTAATGAGCTCTGGACCCTCTAAACCATAGTCAAAAGGTCTCGCTCTCCAGCAGTGGAGACAGGAATTCCAGCACCACGATACTGCTGGACTAAACTGAATGCATCTATGCGACTCAATACCGTAGAACCTGCACTTATAGCAGAACTTGTTGTAAACTAGTGCGTTATGAACCCAGAGACACTTCTTCACTGCTGCGTGGCTACCTATCAGGTGGTATCCCTGCTTCTTCAGCTTATCGAGCATTCTAGTTAGAGGATCAACCCAGTTTATTTGCTCACTAAACAGCATACCGGCAATACTACCCAAAGTACTCGCCTTTAGGCGAATATATACCAAGCAACTCCAACACACCTCTCGGTAATATACTGTCCTTACTCCAGGCTGACCTAGACCTGCCCTATAGCTTCATTACATTCACCTGAGATGGTCTACGTTGTCCATGGATGTCGGAAAAGGGAATCTAGTCACTAGTTAATTTATAGAAAGAGAAAATCTGTTGACTTAAATCTGAGTACTGTTGGAATGGCGAGATGCCGGAATAGCTAGAGACTTACCCGAATCGCTTTTCGAGGATTCTTTAAGTGGTTTAAGTTCAGCCTTCTCTGGCTTATATATGCTTTTGTAGATAGGTTCGTGCTAAAAAAATATATACCTGATCCAACTAGATCGGTTTGGGTACTAGTATGAGAGAAGTTAGGAGAGTCCAGAAATTCGGTAAATCGACCTTGATGGTTTCACTCCCCGCAGAGTGGGTTAGGTCTATTGGGCTACGACCAGGTGACCCTGTCTCTATAGACATACTAGAAGATAACTCTGTTAGAGTGTCACCTCTATCAGCAGGTAAGCAGAGTAAGGAGTTCTTGACCTCCATTAATGTAGGTAAAAATGCGTCAGAGTCTCTTTTGGGTAGAGTTATATACGCTCTGTACTTACTGGGAGTCGATAGAATCGAAGTTCTGAGTGAGGAAAGCGTTATGCCAGAAAACCTACTTAGGTCTTTAAGGAACGTCGCTAAAACCTTGATAGGTGTGGAGATAACTGAGTACTCTCCGAGTAGGATCGTGCTTCAGATACTCATCGACTCCAGTAAGTACTCGGCTATAGCAGTAATCAATAGAATGCTTGAGCTAGTTCGATCTATGTTCGAGTACATCGAGACATACGTGGCCTCCGGGGCAGTACACTTACTACAAGAAGTCCAGGAGCTAGAGATAGAGGTCGACAGACTCAACGCCCTGATCGTTAGGCAGCTAGTCGACTTAATAAAGCATAAGGGACTAGCAAAGCAGTTGGGGGTTAGAGACACTCTCGCGACAGAGTATAGGAGTATAGCGAAATCCCTTGAAGAAGCAGCAGACTCCCTATCTGAGATAGCAGTTATACTGCAGGAACGCGGGCCGGTTTTACTGGAGAAAATGAGGAGGGAGATAAGTGTCTTAAGCGAGTGTATAGACATGGCCGTACTAATAATAGACAGGATAATCAAGACGCTAAACTATGAAGACCTAGCTCTAGCTAACGAGTTACTAGATTTAGTAGCCGAGTACAGAGGCCACTTCAAAAAATACGCTGACCTAATGTACAAGACCCTCGGGCTAGACGAGATGTACCTCAGCATAAAAGACATGCTTGAGAGATTCGCTGTAGCAGGAAAGTCCCTCGAGTCGATAGCGGAGAGCGTGTTCGACATAAACGTGTGGAGGTCTCCAGAGTTAATAAAGCTCTAGAACAAGAAGACAAAAGTTTAATACTTCAAAAAACGTAACCTAAACCCGGTGGCTCCGGTAGCTCAGCGGGGTAGAGCGCGGGGCTGTGGACCCCGAGGTCCCGGGTTCAAGTCCCGGCCGGAGCCCCACTTAATACTTCCCATACTAGATTCGGTATCGCGTAGCACTAGACTTCTTTACCTGCTGAGTAGTAGCTGAAAGCAGGTAATTCGCCGAACCTAGATAGCTCTACTATAGGCTTATCTGTTGGCACTATTCTTACACCGTAGGGTCTTTTCTTAATCGAGAACGCTGTGTACGTATCTGTGAACAAATTCTTTAAGTAGTTGAGGTCTCTTGGCACTGCGACCATATCTAACCCGGCTACACAAGCTGTGCTTAGTCCTATAAGGTCCTCTAGCCTTAGTTTTCCTCTTTTCACAAGCTCCTTCAATTTATTGTCTTCAGCTACCGGCATCATAAGCTCGTTAAACCCCGTGCTCTCGATGTTGCTCGATGCTTCAGTAAGTACGCGGTTTAATCTATATACAGCACCTAGAGTTCCTACCACAGGAAATACAGCACCCAGCCTCTCGATGACGTCAACAGAGCTCTCAACCATCCATGGAGAAATAGATACATCATGGTAAACTTTCAATCCAGTTTCACTAGCTATATCCCTAATGGAAATACTCACTTTTTTCGTCAACTCCTGGATTACCGTGGTCCACTGCTTTGGTTCTGATGAAAGCAGTAGATCGATGTAGCGATATGCTATAGATACGGAGTCCTCAAAGGCTGTCGATATTGGAAAATACGGAGTCTGTATGTAGCCCCCGTAGCTAACACCGATTCTAGTAAAATAATCTTCACTTAATGCTTTCGATAACTCTATATAGAGCCAAGAGAGGTAATCTAGGTTTTCTTCCGACGCCAGGATAGTCGCATAACTGCTTCCGCACTTCTTAAGGTATTCTACTAGCTCCGGAACTTTCACATCATCCGCACTCCTATGGTAGGCTGCAAGCATTAACCTATCACCACAGTAACTGATTACCTCTCTCCAATCGAAATCTTCACTAAATGACACTCTGAGAGTCCAAACTGAGATGCCCTGAGCCTCTAAGGACTTCTTAAATCCTTCTAAGAGACTAACTATTTCCTGCGTTTTATACTTCTCAGATTTAACGTGTAGAGTTAGTGCTCTAACGATAGGCATGGTGAGTACCAGATATATTGACTGGAATACATAATAAACATATAAATTTGCGCTTAACGTAGTGCTAGGATACATATGGAGTTCAATAAGCTGGATTCTTTTGTTATAGATAAGATGTCTCAAACTAAGATTCCTGGACTATCACTTACGATAGTAAAGAATGGGGAAGTAGTGTACTCGCGGAGTTACGGGTTTAAAGACGTTGAGAGAGGGCTACCTCCAACCTCTAGAACTATTTACGGTATCGGCTCAGTTACTAAGTCTTTTACAGCACTTGCCATACTGAAGCTAGTTGAAAACGGTAAGCTATCTCTTGATGATGAGGTCTCGAGGTTCGTCCCAATAAAGCTGGAAGCTATGGGGAAACCTATTAGAATACACCACTTACTCACACACTCTAGCGGTATCCCGGCATTAGCATATGCTGAAGCATTCATCAGGGGCTCTCTAGGTCTTGACTCGCAGTGGCTCCCTGTATCGACACCTGAGGACGTAATTTCGTTTATGTCAGATTACGAGTCGTGGGTCCACTCCGAGCCAGGCACTAAGTATTTTTACTTAAACGAGGGATACGTCCTCCTAGGCTATATAATCTCTAAAATTAGTGGAGCAAGCTATGAAGACTTCGTGAGGGCGAGCATTCTAAAACCCCTCGGGATGGAGAGGACTTACATCGAGGAGCACGAAGTATCGAGAGACCCGGACGTGGCGGTACCTTACATCATAGATAGAGAAGGAAAGCACGTAAAGAGCAGGTTTCCCTTTGGTATAAAAGCGGATGGAGGGTTGCTGAGTAATTGCGAAGATATGGCTAAGTACTTGATGATGCTAATAGAGAGGGGTTACTACAGTGGGTCAGAGGTTGTAAGTCGCAGTAGTATTGAACTAATGGAGAGAAAATACATAAAGATACCTTCTGGACTGTTTAAGGACGACTCGTATGGCTATGGATTGACCATAACGGACGAATTCTTCGGTAGGAGATTAGTCCGCCACAGCGGGTCTGTCCTCGTATACACGGCGTTCATGGGTTATGTGCCGGGTGATAGATTGGGAGTAGTAGTTTTAGCGAACGCTAGTGGTTACCCGCTATCCTTCATAGGAATATATGCTTTAGCCCTCGCGGTAGGCTATGACCCTGAGAGCTCTCTCTACTTTATAAAGCAAGATAAAATTATAGACAAGCTCACTGGTACATACGAAACCTATAGAGGAACCTATAGGGTCTACGTTAGAAGAATGGGAGACTTCTTAGCTATTGAGTACAAAGACAAGTATAGAGAGGCCGTAACTCCATTAGTGCCGCTTGAAGTAAGCGATGAATACGTCAAGTACTATACCGTTAGCTTCGGTAGTAGGGTCGACGTAGAGTTCTTCATAGAGAAAGATAGAGTTACTATGGTGTACGAGCGCTATAAGCTAGTTAAGAAGTCTGCATAAAGAGGTGCTGGCGAGCTAGTTTCAAGGTAGTTCGTTCAGAGCTAAGGAGTCTTTTTAGTAAGAACTACGAACGAGTTTAAACTGTTAGAGCGGCTTACGTACCCTGCAGAGATAACCTTGAGGCCGACCGTTTCGACTATTTTCTTCAGGTCGCCTACTTCGTATAGGAAGTATCTTCTCACATAGGTTTTCTTGCGAGTCCTCCATTCAACTAGGTACTCGCAAGAGCCTCTGAAGCCGAGAAGCTTTTTAAGACAGTTTAATAGAGTTTGATTAACGAACCTCAGCTGCCTCTTCGACCACGAGGTCAGTACTGCCAGGCCTCCCGGCTTTAGTATTCTAAAGACTTCTCTAGCTAAATCAATTAGCTCATCTTTTGGTAAGTGATGGACTACTGCTATCGACAGCAAGCTATCCACTACTGAATCTCTTAGAGGTATCTTCGATGCGTCAGCAGCTATAAAGTCGACCTTGAAGAAGCCCCTTCTTCTCGATAGCTTCCTAGCCTCTACCAGCATGGACGGAGCGATGTCGGTACAAACGAGGTAGCTAACCTCCTTTGTAAGTGCTAGCTGGAGTCCGTTAACGCAGTGACCAGATCCTAGGTCTAGAGCTATCCCTCCCTCGAGTACCCTCACTAACTCCCACGCTCTACTCCTCCAGGATGTATAGCCTCCAGCTATCTCGTCGTAGACCTCCAAGACCTCGTAGACTACCTCTCGCGAGCTAGGCATTTACATCTATGACCCACTTCTTCTTTATGCTGTCAAAGTAGGCGAGCCCCGAGCTCATCAAAGCTTTCAGCAGCTTTAGGTCCTCCTTGCTAAGCTCTTTACTTAAAGCTTCGTCAGAGCCTACAGTAACTTTCTCGACTTTCTCAACGAACTTACTGAAGTATTCTGGGTCAACAGCTACTCTCTCCTTCGCTAGCTCGATAACGACTGCACCACTCCTCCGCAACTTCTCAAAGAAGGCGTCTCTGTTTTTAATCTTACTAGCTATATCTGATTCAAACATCATCCTCTGCTCTCTTAAAATGTCCATCGCCGACTTCCTGGTTTCACGCTTCTCCTCGGCTTTAGCTTGCTGAGATACGCGAGGTAAGTTCTTAATCTGGTCTTCTAAGTTCTGGACTCTAGCCGATAGGTCTTCTAGTACTTCGAGTAAGTGAGATATCTTTCTGTTTATTTCATCTATCTTCCCACTATAAGCGTTAATCACGTCAATTACCGACTTAAGACTTTTGTCTTCAGCCTTATGTGGCTTTCCGGAAGATAGGGCGTTAGTGATTATCGTCAGGAGAGCGTCTTCAATCGGTAAGTCGGGATACATTTTACTTAAAGCCTCGACTTGCTCGGAGCTTAAGTTTAAAGCTATCTTAGGCATCACTACCTTGTTTATGTGTGCTTTGTCAGTAATATATACTCAAGACCTCCACTCTCTAGAGCGAGGCCTCTACCACCCTATACTAGAGCCTTAGAGGTAATTCGAGGAGTAGATATAATTGCTGCTAGTGCTCTATCTCAGTGAGAAGATGCTAGGCTACGACCCGGTTGAAGTGTCTAAGTCTGTCGAGCCCAAAGTATATGTAGAGAAAGCGGGTGCGAGTTACAGGAAGTATTTCAGGTTTAGAGTCGATAGATGGTACGGAGGTATCGTAACAGGCGACGTAGTCGGCTGCAACATGAGGTGCAGGTTCTGTTGGGCATGGTATTTCACATGGGGGGGTGTTAGTAGGGGAGATTTCTATACAGCAGACGAAGTTGCTAAAAAGCTGGTTAGCTTATCTGAGAGATCTGGATACCGGCGGGCTAGGTTAAGTGGGGGAGAGCCTACCATAGGGTTTAAACACCTTCTTGAAGTCGTAAGTCGAGTAACATCAAGTGGCTTGTGCTTCGTTCTTGAAACCAACGGCATCCTTCTTGGCTCGTATAGGGAGTACAGCGAGTTAATGGGGAAGTTTAAGGGGAGTGGGTTAGAGGTTCGAGTGTCTATTAAGGGTACTTCCCCAGAGGAATTTTACGAGTTAACAGGTGCGGAGCCGAGGTTTTGGTATATTCAGGTTGAGGCTCTTAAGAACCTAGTTGAGGTTGGACTAGAACCCGCGAGAGAGGTTTACCCAGCAGTTATGCTGAGCTTAAGTGGTGAGGAAGGTTTGAAGAGGTTCTCTAACGCTCTTCAGCTAATACATCCTGGACTTTCAGAAATCATTGACGAGGAGTATATAATCCTCTATAAACACGTTAAGGAACTCATGAAGAAGACTGGCTTAAGACCTAAGTACGTAGTTCTGCCAGATAGGATCCCAAGTGAGATGATCTAGGGTAAGATAGACCTCTCTATCGACTGTGGTTCAACACCACGAGCACTTAAGGACCTCAACAGCAGGCTTAGTACGGAGTCAACTAAGGATTTAAGTCCTTCTAAGTCCATAGCTTCAGCGTATAGCCTTATCTTCGGTTCAGTACCAGACGGTCTAATGAGGATCCACGAGGAATCCTCGAAGTCTATTCTAAGACCATCGATCTCTGTGATTTCGGCTTTCTCTGAGTGGCGGCTCTTCATTGCCTCAGCTACCTCCCAATAGATGTCTGTCTTGAGGTTTTCTGGGACTACTATAGAGACCCTAGCTTGTGGGAAGTCGGGTATGTAGTTCAAGATCTGCTCCATGCTCTTTCCTTCCTCCATCATTAGCTTAGTTAAGTAAGCTGCTTGATACACTCCGTCTATCCAGAGACCCCATCTAGGGTCTATGACCTTCCATGGCTCAGCAGCTAGAACGGTATTACCGTATTTTAGGAAGCCCTCATGCGTCTTTCCAAGCTTATAGAGAACTAGCTTACCTCCAGAATTCTCCACTACTCTTCTTACGGCATTACCGCAGTCTACGGAAGCCACTACTACTCCTTTTCTCTCCGATAAAATTCGGTGAGCAAATAGAGCTATTACCCGGTCTTGCTTAATGAAGCCACGGCTGGGGGTTACTACAGATAGCCTATCTCCATCTCCATCAAAAGCAAATAATGCGTCACATCCTACCGCAGATAAAACAGGGAACAAAGGCTCCAGTACGTCGGGTCTTGGCTCTGGATACCTACTAGGAAACCTTCCATCAATGTTTCCGTTAATAACGAGTGTAGATGCCCCGATATCAGTTAAGACTTTGGGGGCAACTAAGACCGTGGGTCCGTTAGCTGTGTCTAAGACTACCCTAGGCTTATACTTAACGTACGGCACGCTCAGCAAGGACTCTAACTCGTTTATATAATCTTCTATGGGACTAAAGTTGGAATACGAACCTACTTCACTCCACGTAGCGTAACCTGCTCTATCTAACGCCTCCTCAATGCCTACCTCATCTATTGTAGTTACTTCAACTCCGCCCTTCTTGAACACCTTGAACCCGTTGTACTGCGGTGGATTGTGGGATGCTGTGACGTAGATACCTCCACCCAGGTTAAACCTCTTTATTGACCACGCGAGTACCCCTATCGGAGTTAGACCTAAATCTACTACGGAAGCCCCCGAAGAAATTAGGCTAGATATTAGAGCAAAACTTAAAGCTTTAGACGAAGTCCTAGCATCGTGACCAACACTAAAGGGAGACCTATTAAAGTACTGAGCTATAGCCCTTCCTACTCTAACCATTAGCTCAGGATTCATTCTTTCCGGAAACACTCCTCTAACTCCTGAAGTACCGAATAGCTTGGGCAATAGTAGCACCACAAAGACTGAGGTTCAGCTCTTATATCAGTTTATAGAGGTTGCTCCTATAGCTCTTCTCTTCCCGCACCTAACCAGAGTCTCCGTTTACTACAATGAGTACGAGACATTTCCTAACGCACTACATCTTGAATACTTAGTTGATCCACGGTTACGACCACATTATTAGCCTCGACAAGATCTCACGACATCACCAATGAGCTCTAGTCGGCACGCTACTACATTATCTAAGCGCAAGAATTATATGAAGAGAAGCTTCTCGTAATAGCGACACATGAAAGATAAATCAAGTAGCACAGACCTATCCTAAAGAGGCTTACTCTGTGAACAGACAAGTATGACTATAGACTTGGGATAGCCGAGTTAGCCAAAGAACATGACTCTCCCGTATTTCTCGAAGACCTGAACATGCTTAGGGGCAGAGCTGACTGAAACAGCGTATTCGACAAGAAACTGTCCTTATGGTTCTACAGGAGGATACCGTTTGCTACAAGTTACAAAGCTCTATAGAGAGGGCTTAAGGTTAAATATATTAATCCGTGGAAAACTTCATCTTCTTGCTCGAGGTGCGGAAGCAAGCTACTAGACGGCGGAATCAGGGCGACGTACTGCGATAAATGCGGATTCGTAGGGAATAGAGACTTGGTCGCATGCGTAAACCTGTTCCTCAGGTACGCAAGATGTTGGGTGCTCGGGGACACTCTGAATGCCCCCAAACACGATGAAAACCCGAGCGGAATGCGGGAAAAATGAGGTGATGATACCACCTGATATAAACCAGCACCAGAGCTAGACCATCGTCCATCAGGGCAGGTAGGAGATCAGATACGCTGATTACTGGCACTGAAATGGAGTTGCTGTAGATCCGCACTCATAAGTAGGTCACTAACCGCCAGGGACTCTTGCGAGTTCATGTGGTTTAAGTACTGAAACGGTTGCTACCCTCGCTAAACCTATTTTGATCACTCTAACGTATACGACCCACTCGGGGTTCTCTAGGTTCACTGGTCTATCGACTTCGCTGGCTATCTCTCTTACGGCCGTGTCAGTACTTAACTCGATGGAGTAGTCTCCCCTTATTTCCTCTAAGTGTCCTTGGAGAGTTACTCTGAAGGTTTCACCTTGAGGTATTCTACCTACGAGTTTCCTTACTGCTTCTCTCACAGATGCGATATCTGCTCTAACAACGTAATCAACCGGTATAGCTTTTATTATTGGTACTCCTGCTTCGCGAGAACCCCCTCTAATGGTTTCAGCACATAAGTGGGGATCATCTAAGCACTTGTACAACACTACCGATTGATACGAGTAAGCATAAATGACTTTACTCCCAAGAAGCTGCTTAACGTAGTTTCTTACTCTCTCATAGTTCTCGATCCCCGGTTCGTGAACCACTATGAGATTGAAGTCGGGAACACTCAACCTCATACGTACCTCTCTGTATTACGTGGTTACTACTTTTTAAAAACGCTCTACTACCTAGAGTTAAGTCGAGGCGAGGGCCGTGGGGTTACCCGAGCTAAAGGACTTCAAGAGAGAGTGGTCAGGTAAAGAAAAAACAGTTGGCGATGTATTCAAGAAGCTATTCAGTAGAGAGAGACCCATAAGGTATAGACTCGCAAGTGCGAGATACAGGATAAACTCTATGGTGAGAAAGCTCGAAGTATATGGTGAAAAACTGAGGTCTAGAGACCAAGACCTATTCAACAAAGTAGTAGATGCTCTAATGGTTAAAGACCAGATAAGGGCGACTATGTTCGCCAACGAGGTAGCTGAGATTAGGAAGATAGCTAAAGCGGTATTCCTGACTCAGGTGGCCTTAGAGCAGATATCTCTAAGGCTGGAGTCTATACAAGAACTTGGAGACATAGCGATCAACTTAGCTCCCGTAGTAGAACTCATTAAGGACCTTAGAGTGGCGATAAAGGATGTCTTACCCGAAATCGGGATAGAGCTAGGTGAAGTACACGACATATTAAACGAGACTATGATTGAGATAGGTGAAGTAGTTGGAATTCCAGGCTCTGGAATAGCTGCATCAGCTGAAGCAAAGAAGATACTCGAAGAAGCCAAAGTAGTCGCCGAACAGAGAATGAAGGAGATGTTCCCAACACTCCCGTCCCCAATTACTACTATACCGCAGACGCAGTCTGCTCCCGCTGAGCAGGGTCACTGATCTCTTCATCACTAATTTTTAAGCATGCTACTTTGTTTCAAGATCAAACATACTGTTTTGTTTTAATTACATAGAAGTTAAATAGCTGACTACGCACAGAACCTCTATAAGACGTACCAAATTTATGAGGAAGACTCAACACACTAACGCGACAACCAAGTCTAAAAACCTCCATTATTGAGAGTACCCGATCATGGCCTCGACTTCAAGCTCCCGTATTTTCTTCATGTATTCGCCGTAGTACTCCCTAAAGAAGTCATTGGCGGCGTCCGGGAAGAGGCAATAAGTCACTATGTTCTCGTCCGTGAGTGGTATATCCATCTTCTTTACTTCTTCGTAGCACTTATCGAGCTCTGGTTCTAGGATGTCCGCCGGTCTCACCTCAATCTCCTTTATGTTTTTAAGCACCCTCTCTTTTATCTCGGGATTGATTTTACCTGGAGGTCTCCCGTAGTAACCGGCGACATACTCCATGACTTCTCTTGCTATCACTTTGTACCTCCCGAGTAGGACGTTTAGAACTGCTTGAGTTCCCACTATTTGGGACAGGGGAGTAACTAGGGGCGGCCACCCTAGATCCTCCCTAGTTTTAGGTACTTCAACTAGAACCTCCCTCAACCTATGCTCAGCTTTTAAGTCCTTTAGCTGAGCTATTAGGTTAGTTACCATACCACCGGGGATTTGGTGTATTAGCACGTTGTGATCTGGCATCAGTGCCTTAAATGTGAGTAGCTTTGAGTACTTCTGAGTGATTAAATTTTCTAAGTACTCCGAAATCTCACTTATGACACTAAGATCTACTTTCGGCCGTAAGTCTTCCCTCAGCGAGAAATAGACGGACTGAATGCCTGGTTGTGCTGTGCCAAAAGCTAGCGGACTTATAGCTGTATCTATGAAGTCCGCCCCGGCTTCAACGGATTTTACGTATGTAGCAACAGCCATCCCACTCGTTGTGTGAGTATGGACGTTTACTGGTATTTTAAACCGCGACCTTAGCTCACTAACTAGAGTATATGCTGTATAAGGGTCTAGTATTCCCGCCATATCCTTTATAGTGATCACGTCAACTTCCAGAGCTACTAGCTCTTCGGCGTACTTCATGTAGTAGTCTATAGTGTGTATCGGGCTTATCGTATAGCATATAGCCCCCTGCACTATAGCACCAACGGACTTAGCCTTCTTAACACTAGTAATCAGATTGCGGGAGTCGTTCAGGGCGTCGAATACGCGGAATATATCTATGCCGTTCTCGTAGGCGAGTTCAACGAACTTAATTACGACGTCGTCGGGGTAATGCCGGTAGCCAACTAGGTTCTGACCTCTAAGAAGCATCTGTAGCTTTGTCTTTTTAACATTCTCGCGAATCGTCCTTAGCCTTTCCCAAGGGTCTTCCCTAAGGTATCTAACGGTTACGTCGAATGTGGCACCTCCCCAGACCTCGAGACTGAAGAAGCCGGCTCTATCTATTTTTTCTAGTATGGGAACCATGTCTTCTGTTTTAAACCTTGTCGCAAGTAGTGATTGATGCGCGTCCCGTAGTGTCGTATCTATTATCGTAACCATGCTTCCCTAGCATTTATTGCTTGTTGTAAAATAAGCCCGTCGCATTTTGTGAATTTTTATGCTGTAAAGACCCTAGATACAAGGTGTGCTCATGGGCAGGAGAAAAAAGAGGAGGAAAGTAGTAAAAATTGTTAGAAGACTGCCAAAGCTGTTTCAGTGTCCTGCGTGTGGGCAGGTAACTCTAACTGTCGGTATGGATGAAATCGAGACGGATACCGGACTAGCTAAAATCGCTCAAATAGTTTGTAATAATCCCTCATGTTGCTTAAAGACAGAGCTCTCTGGTTTACCTATGATATTTGAACCAGTAGATGCGTATCACAGGTTCCTAGACCTCTATAATGCTGGTGAAATAGGTGTTAGATTTGAGTGTCTCTCTGAGAGCGAGGAGAGAAGACAGAGTGAGTAAGTATATTAGAGATAGAGTTAGAGAAGGTCGGACACTTCACTTTACGCTAATAGATCCAGCAAAACTGCCGGACTTGAGCTCTGCTGAGAAGATAGGTGGCTCACTAGTTGCTGCTGGAACAGACTGCTTTATGATAGGTGGCTCACTCGGCGTCTCTGAGAGAGATGTAGACGAAATAGCGATCAAACTAAGGAATTTCGGTATTCCTTTAATCGCCTTTCCCGGAAACATTAGTGGGCTCTCGAGGTACGTCGATGCCGTTCTCTTTATGTCCCTACTGAACTCCGAAGATCCTTACTACATAGTGGGAGCTCAAGTGGCTGGTGCTGTTGTAGTTGCTAGGTACGGTATCGAGGCTCTACCAACAGGTTATATTGTTGTTGGACACGGTGGAACTGCTGGCTACGTAGGTAGGGCTAGACCCATACCCTACGAAAAGCACGAAATAGTGGTTGCTTACGCACTAGCAGCTTATATGCTTGGAATGAACTATATCTACCTCGAAGCTGGCTCTGGGGCACCTCAGCCTGTTTCGCGAGAATCAGTTAAACTTGTTAAGACAGTAGTACCCGATGCTATCCTCATCGTAGGTGGTGGTATAAGAGACCCGGATACAGCTGTCAGACTAGCCCAAGCAGGTGCTGATGTGATTGTGACTGGCAACATAGTTGAGGACAGCCTCGAGAAGGCAATCAGCATAGTTAAAGCAATTAAGAGTGTTAGAAAAAGCTCTTCTTAGTTACACTGCCCGACGACGCTGTATTCACAAGTCAAACAGATATAGAGATGCTTGCTTTAACGGCGGTACCTATTCCAAGTGTGATAACCTCGGTCCCTATTAGTACGTAGCTATCTTTAGATATTCCGCTAAGTTTTATTTCTCCAGAGTATTCGATCGCTAACTGCCCGGGTTGAGAGAGGTATAGAACCTCTCTCGAGAGCCACGGCTCGTGGTCTACTGCCGGTGGCTGGTATATTGCTGCAGGTAGTTGGAGTCCTGTTTTTCCTGGGATTACGTAGTATACAACTAGTATCCTAGGATAGTACTGTGTTATAGAGGTATTACTAATTTCAACACGCACACTCACCTTGACCTCAGAGTCGCTGCCTTTAACTACCCTTAATACCTGAGTTAAAGCTACTGGATTCTGACTAACTCCAGTAACGAGTATGGCTTGATTAGGGTAAACTACAAGGTATTCCCCGTCGACTCTCCAATGATTCCCGGTCTGAATACTGTATGTTAAACCCGTGAAATAGAATACTGCGTTACCCTGGAATAGGGGTCTATACCCGGTATCTGCGTAGGTAGGTGGCTGGCTCATAGCCGTTCTCGCGTGTATAGGACCGTACGCTAGGTACTCGGCGTAATTCAGCACATGCGCTATAGATAGCTTGTAACCTACGTTTTCTAAAACTATCTTGCCCGAGTCTAGCTCCCCGAGGCTCTGAAGTGGGATTACTAGAAACTTACCACCCTCTAAGATCAACAGTAGTGAGTCCCCGCCACTAGCTGACGTAGAAAACACTATCTCTTCTTCGACTAAACCACCTCCATAACCCTCAACTATAGTGCCATTTCTGGTCAAGTACGCAGCTAGTATCTTAATGGGTAAGCTAGTTACTAGCTTAATAGAGCCGTTGGATAGCCTTAAGGCATGGATCTCCGCAGAGCTCGCTCTACTTATAGCTCCAGCTACGTCTACGAGGTATCTACTACTGTTCGAGATGCTGTATAGCACGGCAGCTACTACCTGAGAAAGCGCTAATAGAGCTATTATCGAAGCTGCTAGAGTAGATACGGACCCTCGAGTAAGGAGTTTGTGCTTTTTACATACTAAGTTCAACAGACGAACATGGTAGCACTTAACTGCTTCAAGCACTCTACCCACCAACTGAAAGAAAACCTAATAAAAAGCTCTCCACTTGTCGTGTGTAATCTGCCTGAGAAAAATACATAAAAAGCAGTTATTGCTATAAACCTTGGCGGCGGTCGTCTAGCCTGGTCTAGGACGCCGGCCTCCCAAGCCGGCGATCCCGGGTTCAAATCCCGGCCGCCGCACCACTCCCAAGGGATCTGATTACTTATAAGGCCATCGTTTCATGACCCTCCCCCAAATTCATAAAACGTTTTTATGTAGAGCAGTGACTATTTGCGAGCTAATCATGTAGTTTATGGACTAGAGTTCCTAAGCTATACCGAGGCTGGGGCGGACGTGTGCGGAATAAGGAGGTTGAAGCTGAACTGAAGGTTTTCACTGCGTGGGATCAGACCTGGTATTGGAGGCATCACCGAACAATTCGGCCAGGTCACCAGTCGAGGTAGCTAAAAGCAGCAGATCCCTTGTTGGACACAGCACTAAAGCTGCGTAACAAGCATATAAACCGTGACCAAAAAGGAGAGCTTGAAGAAACTAGATCTCCGCATTTCCCGGCTCTAAATTTAGTTATGCTAACTACCTAGCTGAAAGTGTTCAACCTTCCATCTACTATAACCAGACCTTCTTGCGGAGCTCGGAATTCTATGAATTTAGAACCTAAGATCGTTGATGCCTAGCAAAACTGCTTTCTGGTTCTCATACTAGTTCACGTAGGTTGGTGCTCAGTAGATGGCTTACAAGCTCCCTCCACATTACCTGGTCTTGAGCGAAAAATTCTAGAGCCTCAATCCGAGTGGGAGTCCTCCCAAAAGAAACCCAAGACGTAGGGTGCGTGGGATCGCCTCGAATCCCCCAAGCACGCTGAAGACCCGCGACAAAATAGTACAAAGTGATACAAGAACTAAACCCGTATACCACTCCCTTAAAGATACTTCCAAATGCTAACCTTGACTGAAGGCAGAGGGTTGATAATACGAAAGCCTGAAGCATGCTTAGTAAATCTCTGCTGAGGTGAAGTTTGGGTGATATGGTAAGGAAAAAGTTGTTGGAGAATACTTTCGAGAGTTCCTATTTACTTAAGGATATGCGAACGAGTTCGTACACGTCTAAAAATCCGTAGCCGTAGCTACTGTCGTACCCTGGCTTTCCCAGGTCTATAGCCGAGCTCGCTAGAACATCCTTAATATTGCCTGGTGCTAACTTGGACATGCTGCTCGCTAACCTCATTGCCTGAACTATAGCTACTGCTGCCGAAACGTGGGGACATGCCATACTCGTTCCACTGGCGTATGCGTACCTATTCTTAGGCCACGTCGAGAGTATGTTTACACCCGGTGCTACTATGTCTGGGTTTCTATTGCTCCAGTCGGGGACTGCGTAGCTAGAATCTGCAGCACCAACGGCTATTACCTCGCTGTAGCAAGCAGGGCAGCTAGGTGCTAGAGCACCCTCGTTGCCAGCGGCAGCAACTAGCACTACTCCGTATCCGTAGGCGTAGGAGACTGCGTCACGCAATATTTGTGAGTCAGGTCCCCCCAAAGACATAGATATGACGTCGGCATCGTCGTCGGTTCCAGGCAAGCCGTCCGGTCCCTTAACAGATTCAACGATCCCCTTAGCTACGTCACTTACATAGCCCCTACCTGACGCATCGAGTACTCTGACAGCATAAAGGCCTGATTTAGGTGCTACACCAGCTATACCTGCGCCATTTAGTCTAGCAGAGATTATTCCGGCTACGTGTGTTCCGTGACCGTTCGGGTCAGCACAGTTCTTTAAGTTAGCTCCCCTATAGAATGTCTTACCATCCCTGAGAGATACTATGCAGAACACTACCGCTCCCTTAAGGTCGCTGTGTGCGTAATCTATGCCAGTATCGAGTACGGCAATAGTAATACCCGGGTAGTAACCTAGGGCGGCGTTACCGTACTCGCTACTCATATTCCAGACATCTGTAGCGTTCACTATCTCGACGTTCCAGCCGACTTCCTCAGCTTTAACTAGCTTGTCTTCTTCGACGTATCTAACGAAGGGTAGAGCAGCTATGCGAATTACCGCAGCCGATGGGACTTCTAGGACCATCGCACCAATCTCGGGAACCTCTAGGTCTACTCTGCCGATACCTAAAAGCATGTTCATCGAGACCGAGTACGGACCATAAACACCGACCACTACTCTGACCGTGGGAGCTACAGCAGAAAGTACTGGAGCTACCGTGATGAGCGCAATGACTATTAGGACAGATAAGACTCCGGCTCCAACATATCTCAAAGACACGGATCGCACCACACCTAAAGGGTCATTTTATTCATGTTTCAAAGCTTATATACGGATTTGAAACCGGCTGACTCCACGTTAAAACCTTGAGGTTGAATGTATAAGAAGAAAAGGACCTCACAAGTTCACTCCCTATTTCAGTAATACCTTCAAGTAGAGTCGCGATGCGACCACTAACACTCTATATTAGAGAAAGGGCTTAAATAACTAAAGATTTTCCAAGCTCTCTTCACGTTTTCAACCTACTTAAGAAGCCCGAGATACTTAGTTGAACTCTCTGAGCGACATGATGTAGAACTCTAGCAAGTACTCTAAGTACTTCTTCAATAGCAAAGTTTTACTCTCCATGGGTCTGTACTTAACCTCATTACTACTGCTAGCACGTCTATGTCGTTAGCTAGAGCGAGCATCTACCCCTAAAGGTTGACCCTAAGATGTATTTGCTTCCTTGAAGTACCTGAGCAAGACTATTTTAACCTCTCTAAGCAGTTCCCGGGAATTCCAAAGTCCACCCAAGCCTAGTAGCAACCTTGGCATAGATATCGAACTAGTTTCGCGATCATACCTGAGATTCTCTACGAAAGAAGCGATCGCACAATCCCCGGCAACAGATTATCTGTAATTATTCTGCCCCCGCATTTCTTCGTAATCTGCCTCGCAACTATCTCATACCCAACCCACCTGTTAGCTCCCTGCTGAACAGCACCAGAATTCACTCGAGCACTACTATTAGTGCCTAATGGCTATGTTGAGGTGAGGAGATGAGGCACCGAACACTCCTGCTAAACCTAAGATGACCTAGAACGAAGGATAGTTAATTACCGGTTTATTAATTCTTGATCTTGGGAAGTTCAAAAGCATCTTACTTATAGCAGCCTTGAACTCAGGACTGAGAGTTTGCGATCGACAGAAGAAATCGTAGAGAGCATAAGTAGTCTCACTGACGGAGGATAGATCTTGGAGCAGTTAAACTATTTTGAATCGCATAACCCTTCAAAGGCTGTGGATGTTCTTATAAGACTTGATAGCGAATTCTATAGAAGGAAATTGTTTGGTGCAAGTCTCAGCAACGTTATCGAGGTTTTAGTGCGGTTACCTGACGAAATGGTGTTTGAGATAATTGGCGTTAAAAGTATTGATGATTTAGCTGAAATACTCAATAAACTCCACGTAGATGATGTAGTCGAAGTGCTGTTTAAGCTTCCGTCGAAAACGGGGTATAAGGTACTTAAGATTTTATCTACCGAGCTATCAGCCGAAGTTTCTAAAGTAATCGAAGTCTCCTTCAGAAAGCGTTGGAGAGATTATTAAATACCCAGGACTCAGTTTTCGATGCCGATGCGGCTATAGGTAATGTAATGACATCTATGCCCATAAAGCTAGGTCAGTACGATGGACGTAACTATATATACGTGGTTAGCAAGGACCGAAAACCTATTGAGTATTTGGACCTAAAAGCTCTCCTCACTAAACCCAGAAACCTTCAGTTAAAGGACTGCGTAAAGAACGTTAGAGTACACATAGACCCGTTGATTAATAGAGCTATAAACCTCAGGAGGTTTTCCCTCTGAGTAGCATTCCTAAGCCTGGAATGGTGTTAATAGAAGAGCTCTCTAGTTTCATCACTTTTAAAACATAGCTACTCTATCGTAACGCGCTCGGTAGAACTAGTAAGAGGATCTTAGAATAGAATAAAAAAGAGGCAATTTACTCGTATGTATTAAGTGGAGGCCTCTTGCCTTCGTCAAAGGTATCTCTTCATTAGTAGGTAGTAGGTTCTAACCATTCTCTCAAATTCTTCTATTGGGAGGTACTCGTCTGCTATGTGGGCTACTCCTAGGAGGCCCGGTCCATACGTGATTGTCTGGATACCCTCCTGCGTGTAGTACCGCATGTCTAACCCGCCGAGGCAAACTGTTGTTCGTGGCTCAAAGCCGAGCACCTCCTTAGCTACCTCCTTAGCTGTCCTCACTAAGTCAGAGCTAGGGTCTGTAAGTGCTGGTGGTAGCCTATTTGTTACTTTCACTCCTATCTTGACATTCTTGAACTCCTGAGATATTCTCTCTACAAACCCCTTAATCTCGCTTTCTACCTCTTCAATTTTCTCTTCGGGAGTGATTCGGCGGTCTATAGAGAATGAGTAGTAACCTGGTACTACGTTAACCTTCGCGCCTCCTTTAACCTCCCCACCTATCATGGCAGTAGGTCTAGCCCCCCTCGGGTCATCGTACTCGTAGGAGCTCCTCCTAGACTCTAGCTGGTATACGTACTCGTCTATTACTTTACTTGCTATCTTAACCATGTACTCGAAAGCGTTTATACCTAGCCACGGGGTAGAGCCGTGGGCCTGCCTACCGTAGACTTCGACTGCGACCCAGAGGGCACCCTTGTGCCCTATCCATATAGTCCCGGAGCCACTGGGTTCAGCTATTACTACGTAGTCAGGTCTAGAACTCATCTCCCTAACTAAATACCCAGTGCCAGTCTCACCACCGATCTCTTCGTCAGGTACTAGGGCTAGCTCTAAAGTCCCCTTAACCTTACCCACGGACTCAACTAAGGTCTTAGCAGCAGCAATAAAAGCAGCAATACCACCCTTCATATCTGAAGAACCCCTACCGTAAAGTCTGCCTCCCTCAATAATGGGCTCGAACGGGTCCTTAGTCCAACCACTCCCTGGAGGAACTACGTCATAATGACCGTTGAACTGCAGAACTGGCTTACCGGTGCCGTACTTTGCTAACACTATATACCTAGGGTACTGACTGTAGTCAGGGTAGTATCTCCCAACGTACTCTCTAAGAACCTCGGAGATGGAGACTTCGAAACCGATGTGCTCTAGTACCTCTTTCGATAACCTAGCGAAGTCTCCGTACTTCTCGCCCGGTGGGTTGACAGTTGCCACGGACACCATGTCCTTTAGAACTTTGAGACCCCACTCAGTGTTTTTTGCTAGTCGATCTACCTCACTCAACTCAACCACCTCTATACGTGATTCTAGATACTACTAAGGTAATAGGTAAGTTGAACATCAAACCCCAAATTATTGAGTGTACACCTAAGTAGTCTGGCCAAATAAAGCACGTCAAGACACCCATCACTAACCCAGCTATGAGACCTGCTAGAACACCCTCTTTCGTGATCCACTTCCATACGCTCCCCAGAACCCATCCCGGAAACATCTGGGTGATCCCTGTATACCCGACAAGCAGTAAGTAGACTATGTATGCTGGTGCTGTGTAAGCTAAGATGACGCTTATAACAGTAAATATAACTATCCCCAGTCTACTCACTAGTATCACCTCCTTCTCGCTAGCTCCCGGCTTTATCCACCCCTGGTATATGTTCCTAGATAGCAGACTCGCCTGAGTCAGTATAATGCCTGCTGCTGACGACAGTGCTGCCGCCATTCCAGCTGCGCCTATAAAGCCTAGAGCCACGGGGCCAAACGTATCTCTTATTAGAGCTAGGAAGGCGTGGTCAGCTACTGCCAGTTTCATACCTAAGCCGAGTGCTACGAGCCCAGTTAGAGAAGCCCAAAGAATCCCTAGAACGTGGTACCAAGAGGTCATAGTTATACTCCTCCTCAAGACTTTAGCGTCTCTTGCTGGAAATACCATCTGAGCTAGCTGTGGCCACACCCAGAACCCCAGCCCACAGCCTACAGCAGCTGTTATAACCCACTGAACAGAGTTCCTACCTACTGCTGCCCAAAGGTATGCGTGTTTAGGAGATGCTGCTTCTACCGCAGCGAATAACCCAGGAAGTCCACCGTAGTAATAGAATATTAATGAGAGCCCTCCGCCCAGCATAGCTGCGAGCATTATCGCACCAAGAAACACGTTAGTTATTGCTACACTAACCATGCCACCAAGGAAGACGTATATCATCACCACCACAAATGATACTACGGCAACATGCAGAGTGGGTAAGGCACCATAGGTAGAGAGATCTAATACGTACTTAGTAGTTAGAATCTGAAGCTGGCCGTAAGGTATGTTAAAGGTTATTCCCACCAGTGCTGTAAGAACCATTAGTAGCCTACTGCCGTATCTCCACATAAAGAAGTCCGCCTGAGTGAGGAGTCCCTGCCCCTTAGCTGTCTCCCAAATCCTCGGTGCGAAAAAGAACGCGAAAGTGTATGCCAAAGCCCCATAGATCCATATGTATAGAACTGGTGCACCATACGCATACGCCCAACCCGAAGCCCCTAGGAATGCGAAGCCACTATAGATAACTGCCGCCATGTTCAAGAACGTTACTATGAACCCGAGGGCTCTACCAGCCACCATGTACGTGTCGACTCTGAGGACTTTAATTCTTAGTCTATAGGCTAGAACACCTATAATGAAGGTTATTGCTAAAGTGACAGCAATGATTAGAGTAGCTATTGTTGCCTCTATCATGGTTTCACCTCAAGCATGTAGTAAGCTAACGTCAATAGTACAGGAACTACGAAAACCCATATCAGCACCCAGAACCAGAGCAGAGGTATGCCAGCAATATGGACGTTAGGTCTGTTAATTATGGGTAAGACGATGGACAACATGAACCAGACGACCGCTGTAGCAACCATGAACTTTCTCTCAGTAACGGTTTTTCTAGACACGATCTGTTACCTCAAGATCATCCTCAGGTTTTAAACTTAATATTTGTTGCTGAGTCTGAAATCCTCCCCACCCTAATATGACCAGGCTTCTATGTCAGCGGTGCGCACTTTATAAGAGTGCTAGGAATTAACTCGAGTAGATCGACTTTAGCTGATGCCCTAATACGGAGGCACCGTGAGGAGTACTCAGAGGTATATCGAAGAAAGCGGTATAGCGCAACCCGGCTCTTTTAAATCAGACCCTCGAGACCTTTGTTGATAGTGTTTACTTATTATAGCGCTCACTAACGATTAAATTAGAGACTGGCGGTGGTTGGATGCCTAAAGTAGTGAGCGACAAGGTTATTAGATATGTTGAGGGAGCAGTTCTCTCGATGCTTAGACTTAGACGATACCTTCTATCACGGGGTGTAGACCCTGAAGAGGTTAACGAAAGAATAAAAAAGCAGGCTATTGGCATGCTCGAAGCCTCAGGGTTAAGCAAGGAGAAGATTGTCGAGATATTAGTCGAGCTAAAGCTGGTAGTTGAAACCCTTATAGACTTAGTAAGTAAAGCAGATTTTCGCGAAAGCGATGAAGCCAGCTCCAGCTGACACTTTGGGTGTAATCTAAAGCTCAAATTATTGAAATGAACTAAGTGACGGTGTAAGTAAGGGTGTTAGGACTAGTAACCCTAGTAGCTGTCGTAGTAGCTATCATAGGTGGCCTGAAGATCGGTTTGAGTCTTGGGCTATCTATTGCTCTAACAACTATAGGCTTAGGCCTTCTTATGGGTAACCTCCAGAAAGCCCTTGTAGCGACCCTATTAAACGAGGACGCCTGGATACTGATCCTCTCAGCACTAACTATAGCTACGCTGGCTGAACTCTATAGAATTACAAACGCTGTGGAAGAACTCGGTCAAGGGCTGTCCAGCACACTGAGAGACCCGAGGCTGGGACTTGCTACTATACCTGCAGTAGTTGGTCTCATGCCAGTAGCTGGTGGAGCCCTACTCTCAGCACCAGTGGTTGAATCTCTCGGGGCTCCGATCGGACTTACAGCAGAAGCTTTAGCATACATAAACGTGTGGTTCAGGCATGTGCTGATTTACTCATACCCGTTTTCTCAACTAATAGTTGTTCTCTCTCAGTTAACAGGAGTCCCGATTTTAACCCTAATGACAGCAACTTTACCTATGACTATACTGATGGCTGCTATAGGGACAGCAGCTCTCTTGAAAGTTAAGGTAGAACCACTTGAGCAAGTTAGTAGACGCAGTAGAGAGGACCTCAAAGCCTTAGTACCCTTAGGTGTAGCTGTAGCTCTCTTAGTGCCCCTAGTGCCACTCATAGGAAATTGGGCTATTCCTCTGGGTACCTCAGTTGCTGTCCTCGTTCTAGTTCGACTTAGAAAAGCTTTAAAGCTACTGCCGCACGCTCTCATTTCAGAGAGGGTGGGTGACATCATCCTAGCTGTTGTAGCAGTAATAGTGCTTAGGGAAGTAATATCATTAAGCAACATATCTATGGAGCTACAGGAAGCTGTCAGCGGCTTTATTCGAGTAGAGCTCGCCCTAGCTATACTATCTACTTTAGTATCAATAGCTACGGGTTCAGTCATGACCGGGCTCTTCGTTAGTTTACCTATTCTTTCATCACTCGGCGTAGATAGTGTTGGTTCAATACTTCTTATCTACACGTACTCCTTCTTAGGCTACATAGCGTCACCAACACATCTATGTCTTCTGTACACCGTTAAGTACTTTAAAGCAAACTTGTTAGGTACTTACAGGTATCTCCTACCCTCAGTACTTCTAGCTTTAGTAGTAGGTACTGTGTATTACTTAGTTATCTAATGCTAGAGTACCGAAGCCACTTTAAGCTCTTAAACTCTTATTTAATCATACGTCATGTTATTATGCGGTGCAAATGGCTAAAGAAAGCAGCATCCACGAGGTAGCTCTAAATCTTGGAACTCTCTTATACTTTCTTTCACTTCACTCTATAGCACCGTACATATCTAGGTATGCCGTATCTCTCGGTGCGAGTGAGTACGAAGTAGCTATGCTTGGCCCTGCTCTCTCGCTGATAGCTATAACACTTAGACCGCTCAGTGGGTCACTCATCGACCGGGGCTTGCTGCGCCCACTCATGGCATTAGGGATAGGTCTAGCTATGGCTGCGCAAACTCTCTATAGCGTATCGACTGGCGTCCCTCTTCTATACATCGGGAGGGGGCTTCAAGGTATGGGAGTAGCTCTCTTTATACCTGCCTCTGTGTACACAGCTACTCTAACTAGTAAAAACATAGCTAGCTCGCTAGCGTGGAGGTCTACTATGATAGGGCTCTCCGTGTTTCTTGGACCAGCTATCGGTGGCTTTATAGTGAGTGTCTACGGCTTCAGGTTCCTGTTTACTATAACCATTACGTATCTCTTAGTATCAGGATTACTGAGCTCCTTAGCTTTAAAGACTTTGAAACCCTCTGGGAGAATAGAAGAAGGTGGTCGATTAAAAGACCTTCTCAGCACAGACTTCCTCGTCTCCTCTTTCGCTGTATTGGCGTATAGTGTCCTATACAATTGCTTTCTACTCTTTCTCCCCGCATACCACAGTGCTTTAGGCATGGATGTAGCAGTAACTACCATGTTATTTACAACTATCTCAATAACAAACTTCACTTCTAGAATAGTGCTCTCGGTACTGATGAATAGAGTTAAGTACTCAGTAACTGCGACACTAGGTTTTGCCCTAGCTCTTCTCGGGATTACATTTATAGTCCTAGACCCTACATCTCCGTATTTAATGCTATATGCGATTGTAGCTGGAAGTGGTGGAGGCCTCCTAATTCCTTCTCTCCAAGTGCTAGCTCTACTCAACATTAAAGCGAGAAGTAGGGGGTTGGGCTCTGGAGTCTACACAGCAATGTTTGACGCAGGAAACGTAATTGGACCGCCGGTAGCAATAATGCTCGGCGGCACGTATCTAGGTTCTCTAAAGATATCCCTCGGAGTTTCATCTGTGGGACTCGCAGCACTGCTGACCTATAATGCCTCACATTTCGGCCGTGCTCGTAAGGTTCAATAAAAAAGAACTGAAGTTAAGTGCTGCCAAGAGCTTCTCTTCTAAAACTACTTACCTGCTAAAGTGATTTTAGGTACGTAGATAGCGGGAAGAGAGAATCTCCCGAATCTCTCGAGACTCCTTGAGACCCTAACCTCTGCTGGCTTCAGAACTTCATACACGTTGCCGGACAATACGACTCCCTTAACTGGGAACTTCTCTTCCCCACTCTCTACATAAATGCCGTTTGTTATCGTGGCGTTAAGCAATCCGCTGACAGGGTTAGAAAGCCACTCTCCTATAGTCGCATAAACTATGACTCCTTTCTTAACGTCCTTGACTAGATTGCTTAAGTCACCACTTCCTGGTTCTACAAGCAGGTTCGATATCCAAGGCGTTGGAGTAGAGTATGGTACGTTCCTGAAAGCGTTACCCGTCGAGTTCTTGCCTTCCACAAGAGCTGTATACGTATCGTATAGAAATCCGCTCAGAACTCCTCTGTCGAATACTACTTTCCTCTTAGTTGGAACACCCTCATCGTCAAATCCCCTAGTCCCCGTGAGTCCGGGATATGTGCCGTCATCGATAAAGGTCAAGTTCTCGGAGAACACTTGAGAACCGAACTTCCCCTTAAGCGGTGATCTACCTTTCTGTACCGAGTCAGCACAGACGGCAGGTACAACGAGCGACTGAACAACCCCAGCAAAAACCTTGGGTATAAAGACTAATTCGTAAACGCCTGTATCCACTCTTCTAGCACCAAGCGTTTTAACTGCTACTTCCGTTGCCTTACTGATGAGCTCGTCTGGGTTAAATCGAGCTAGAGTAGGCGCTACGTACGCTTCATAGTAACCCGATTCCTCCCCAGCTTCTACGGCTTTAACACTAACGAACACGCTGGCCTCAGTAGCATCTTCCCGCTGGATCTCTCCGTAGTTATTACCTATGGCTCTCTCAACCGTGCTCAGATGGATACTGGCTGAACTCGTAAAAGCTCTCTTGTCTATCTCACCTGACTTCTTTAGGAGGAACTGGACTATCTCTATAAAGTAATCGGTTTCCGGCTCCACGATTTTGGGGTCTAAAGTTTCCTCTACATGAGACTTACCCAATTCTCTAGATAAAGAGATCCACTGCGGATCTTCGGGGAGAGTTTTAGCTATTTTCACAGCGGTCTCTACTATTAAGTCTAAGTCTTCAACTCGTGAAATCATTCCTCCCTGTACGGACACTCTTTTACCGATAACCACTCTAACTCCAGCGTCTATTCTCTCCCCAGAAGATAGCCTTTCTATACCTCTAATAGTTCCAACGATGTCCGTTCCGACCCTCCTAATAGCGTATACCTCTACCTCATCTGCTCCAAGCTTCGTACCGACCTTAATTCCTCGCTCCACAATATTCTCGATCATCTTATCCACCACCGACAACTATTCTTCTCGTCCGTATATGTGGTCCCCCATCCCCGACTCTAACTGTCTGACCACCCTTACCACACCCCCCGAAGACGCTGGTGGTTATCTTAAGGTCATTAGCTAAGGCATCAACTTCTTTTAGAGTTTCGAGAATGTTGCCGCTGACTACAACACCTCTTACGAGTTCCACAGGCTCTCCATTCCGTATTATGTAGGAAGGACCTATGCTAAACGTAAATGTTCCTACAGACGGATTTACTTGACCTCCCATCGCACCTCTACCCCTTAGGTATATGCCGTGGGAAACCCCTTCGAATAGCTCTTCGACTTTCCAATCTCCAGGTTCAGCATAATAGTTAGTTTGTCTAACCAAAGTATCAAAGGATACGTCTTGAGCTCTCGCATTCCCGGTTGGCTTGAGGTTTAGCTCTTGAGAAGTATCTCGACTTGTGAGATACCCCTTAAGTATACCTTTTTCTACTATGACGGTCCTCATCTT
This sequence comes from Sulfolobales archaeon, assembly GCA_038841535.1. GTDB lineage: Archaea > Thermoproteota > Thermoprotei_A > Sulfolobales > NBVN01 > DRZP01. The sequence continues at coordinate 190,880 of JAWBTQ010000001.1, forward strand.
TTGCACTCCCTCGTCATCGTAGGGTACAGGGTAACCGCCTTCAACTAACCCGGCATCTACTATTGTCATGAGCTCACTAGTAACTCTCTCACCAACCCTATTCTTAAGTATTGACGCTCCAGCTACCACTCCATCACCCTCACTAGCGTGTCCGAAAGCCTCATGCAGCAGGAGCCCTACTACCTCATTATCAACTACTGCTATATACGTCCCCGGCGACGGGGTCTTAGATTGTGAAGCTTTAACTGCTAGTTTATCTATTTCTTCGGCAAAAGCGTTCCAATCTCTTTTCTCGATATGCTCGTACCCACCGATATACGATTCTCTATCACCTACCCTCTCTATGACCGCACCATACCTAGCAACAGCCATGTGGGCAAGACCTACACCCACTACATCGACCTCGACTACGGTACCTTCGCTAGTTACTATAACCCTTCTATCTCTCTCTAACCCAAGGCGGGTCACAGCCGATACTATTCCCGCACGCTTAATGCTGTTAGTATTCACATCTTTCACTAAGTCCGCCTTTAACTTAGGCTCAACTGTGTGGGGGTCTGTCTTAAACTCTACTCTATACTTATCCTTAACGGGGGCTGTTGGAGTAAACGATTTCTTACCGTACTGGCTTGCTACTTTAGTTAAAGTTATAGCTCTATCAACAGCTTTAAGAACGCTTTCACGATTTAAGGAAGTAACGTAAGCATAACCAGTACCTCCCTTAATCACCGCTCTAACTCCTAGACCAACTACCTTGCTAACAGTATAGCTCCTTAAAATCCCGGTATCATAGATTATAGTTTCATAAACCCTCTCTTGGAGTCTAATAATAGCATGCTCGGCCCCCCTCTTTAATACTTCTTCGAGAACCCAGTGAGCAGTATCTACATCAATCACTATTTTACTCACCAACTTAATTACAGATACACATAAAAATAATCTACTGATAATGTACTTCTCTTATAATTCCTCGCCAGCTCCTGCATGCGATTTCGAGTTCCGTGTGATTTTGTATGAGCTGACCCCGCTAACTTCGTTTCTCACAGTCCCGCACCATATAGCGTGCCCTCAGCCTAACCATCACCTCGAAAACTTAAGGCATCTCCGTGATTAAGGTCAATATATGGACAGCACTACTCGCTACTATAACCCGTTAGATGCCCCTAATATGGGTTCTTATCTCGATCACGTCTCCATCTGAAAGAACGTGGTCTAAACCGACCTTTTCTCCTGGATACTTAGCTGAGGGTCCCCAAATTCTTGCGTACTTAAAGTGTTTGAGGAAGTCTTCTCGTATGTGTCTAACAGCGTCCTCAATGGTGGAACCCTTTGGTATTACAAGGGGGTCTTTTGAGGGCTCCCTAGAGTTCGGCTCCTTAGTGTATATTCTAATTAACTCCAACACGTTGAAAACCGACTTGGGTACCAAGTCAACTCCTTGCTTTGTGACAGCTGATACCGGTATGATCTGGACATGGGGCGTTAGCACACTAAGTTCCCTTACCTGGCTCTTTACCTCATCATAGCCCACTAGGTCTACCTTGTTTAGCAACACTACAGAAGGCTTGTAGACTACAGCTTCGAAGAGAGATTTCTCTACGTCATCTATAGAAACTTCACCATAGATTTTAACAAGGGCGTTGTAAACTCTATATGACTCCAAGAGCTTTCTCACGTCGTCCTCGGTTCCATCGAGAATCTTTCCCATTCTCGCAAGCCTAATGCCTGAATACGCCTTACTTCTCTCTATCTGAACTCTACCTCTAGGCTTTCTAAGCACTATACCGGCACCCTCCAATTCTTTCAGTATGCCTTTGTACTGCCCCACAGGGTCTGCTGAAGCGTCAAGAACGATAGTAAGAGCATCCGCGTTTCGAGCTAAACCGATTAGCCTGGCTCCCCAACTAACTTTTCCTGAAGTAGCTTCTGGTACAAAAGGAGGAGAGTCAACGAGCTGTATCTGAACGTCCTCAAATGGCATCATCCCCGGAACTGGGTACATGGTGGTGAAAGGCAAGCCTGTAACTTTAGACTTAGCGCTAGTCAAAGCATTGAATAGCGAGCTCTTACCCGACAGCGTGTGCCCGAGCAGAACGACTTGCGCTACCCCGTGTTTCTCGATAAAGAATGATGGACCACCGCCCCTCTTGCGCCTGCTTTCCTCAAGTTCTTCCCTAAGCTCAGAGAGCTTCCTCCTGACCCAAGCAACTAAGTTCTCGGTGCCTTTATGCTTAGGAATGGAAGAAAGAAACTCTTCTAGAGCTCTTATCTTCTCTTCGGTAGTCCGAGCCTCAAGGTACCTAACCCACTTAGCTCTAGCTTCTGCTGGTAAGTTAGTAACCATAGTTCTAAGCTCCACTAGTACCTTCTAGAGTACCTCATTAATGTCCTAGCTTCCTCACCACACAGGGGACACTTTAACCCGCTAATCTCAGACTCTTCGACTTTTAGAGGAGTTCCCAAAGCCTTCCCACCTACTCTTACCTCCAGCTCTGTAGCACAAGATACTCTACCACACCAAGGAAGCTCGACTATATTACCACTAGAAACAGCTTTTTCTGCTTCTTCTATCCTACTGGCTCTAATTATGCGACTAGTGAATCCCCGCAACGCCTCGGACTTAATGGCCTCATCGTACTCTCTACCTACTTTCTTAACACCTTCGGCAAGCTCACCAATACCCACTGAAATCCTAGACCTAGTGTCCCTTCTAACTATCGTTACACACTCTTCTTGTAGTTCCTTAGGCCCTATCTCTATTCTTATAGGAACCCCTCTTCTCTCCCAATAATAGAACTTGTCTCCAGGAGTCATGTCTTCTCTGTCATCTATAACTGACCTTAATCCTTCAGCACGGAGCCTTTCTGCGACTTTACCGCATAGCTCTACTATCTTTTTACGCACCTCCTCTGGTCCTGCCGGTATAGGCACCACCACGACCTGGATCGGGGCAAACTTGAAGAGCAGCCTGAGCCCGGTATTATCACCGTGAACTGATATTAGAGACGCTATAACCCTCTCAGAAATTCCGTAGCTAGTTTGCCAACCGAAGTCCATAGATCCATCGGGCATATGTACCCATACATTAAACGCTATCGTGAAAGACCTACCTAGGTTGTGAACTGTTCCGATCTGTAGAGTCTTACCGTCAGGCATTAAGGTATCAAAGGCTATAGTATAGATAGCACCAGGGAATTTATCCCATTCAGGCCTCTTGGATATAACGAAAGGTATTCCCAGCTCCCTAAAGAACGTGCTATACACCCCAACAGCTTCAATAACTTGTCTCTCTGAGTCTTCGTAAGTTGAATGAAGAGTGTGGGCTTCCTTAAATGTTGTAACCTCACGAACTCTTATCATCGCTCTAGTTGCTGCTGTCTCATACCTGAATATGCTCACTACTTGGTAGTACTTCTTTGGTAGCTGCTTGTAGCTCTTGATCCACATAGACTCCAAGTAAGATAGGGGAGTCTCGCTAGTCGGCCTCAGCGCCAACTTCACATCAAGTGGAGTAAGGCCCCCATGCGTAACCCAGTAAACTTGGTCTTCAAATCCTCGGACATGCTCGGATTCCTTAGCCAGTATGTTATCTGGTATGAGTATCGGGAGCAGTATTTCTTCATGACCTGTAGAATCCAGTAAGTCCCTCATCAGCTCTATGACGTACCTCCTAATTTTGAAGCCGTATGGTAACCAGACGCCCATACCTTTAATTGGATACCTTCCATAATCATAAATCTCGGCTTCACGCACTATCCAGTCAAACCATTCATCAAAATCTCGCCCGAGGTCTCTGTACACCCCCATTTAACTCCCTCAACCAATATTTACCAGACAAAGTATAAAATACTCTTCTCAATGCATGCGATTACCTAGCTTTCGAAGAGATCAAGGTAGTAGTCTTCATTATCTTAGGGTGCTTTCTTACCTGTGTAATCGCTCTGTCTAAAGAGCTTAAATCAATTGCTTCGAGAATTACGATTAAATCGTATTCACCATAAACTACGTCCGCATCAATTTTCATACCTGCTTCAGCTATTTTTACCAAGTCTTCCAAAACTTCATACTCGCTCCCTATTGTAGTCGTAATCAAAACGTACGCTCTGACACCCACACCTAACACCACACAACGACGTTAAGTAAGTCCCTTTAAAAGTTTCTAAAAGCAGCATTGTCAGGTGGGCTATGCCGGTATAGCCGAACGACGTAGTTCAGCACAAGAAACGAACTACGCAATTCCCCTTTACGTAATTATTACGACTTAAAGAGTTAAATATGGTGGGAGAAATTAACGGATGAAATCCGTCGCTATCGTAGGCGCTGGGATATCTGGACTTCTATCTGCGTACTATGCTGCGAAAGGACTTAAATGCTCGTACCTAAAGGTTTATGAAGCTAGGGATAGCGTTGGAAGACTCCACTGCACGGGTCTCGTGTCCGCAGAAACTGCTAGTAGGATACCTTTTGCTAGAAAGCACATCTCACATGAGTATTCTGCGGTAAAGGTCGTTGTTCCCGAACTTCGAGTTGAAGTCAACATAGCTTTTGAAGACCGCAGTTTTGTCAAAATAGATAGAGTAGAGCTAGAGAAAACCCTGTACCATGAGCTCCAATCTCTCGGAGTTGAAGCTTCTCTCGGCGACCCAGTTCACGCTGTAGTCGATCAGGCAGGTGAGTGGGTTGTCCACTCCAAGCGCTGTACTAGTAAGTACGATCTCCTAATTCTAGCCTCAGGATATAACGTTAGGCTGGTCAAGTCTGCCGGACTGTCGTGTAAGGCAGACACACTATCGGGTGTGCAAGTAGAGTTAGAGACTGGAAGTAGACTACGTATTGATGAAGATGCCGTCTTAGTCTTACTGTCTAAGCACTTCGGTGAAGGATTCGCCTGGGCCGTTCCTACTGGAGATAGAACTCTAGTAGCTGGTTGCGCTACAGTACCTAAGGTGGTTGAGTCAGTTAAGTGCCTAAACCTATTGCTATCGGCAATCTCTAGAGTATGTGGAGGCGTCAAGCCTCTGTCCAAACCTTATGGAGGGGTTGTCCTTAGGGGGTACCCCATTAGGCCATACAGCAAGAGAGCCATGGGGGTAGGTGATTGTGTGTCGATGGTCAAGAGCCTGAGTGGTGGAGGTTTATACGCTATATCACTTGCTTCAAGATTCGTAGATGCGTTTATAGCGCAGAAGTCGGACCTCATGGAAGAAGTAGATATATTGAAAGCGGAACTTAGAAAGCACTACTTTTTAGCAAAAGCAGTTAAAACAGCGATTAGAGTAGCTGAAGCAGCCGGTATAGAGGGCTTGCGGGTAAATATCTGGAGTCGTGGAGTAAGCTATGACGACCACCTTGCGATTCTCTACGAGATCTTAAGTAACAAAAAATCTCTCCCCGCTCTCATGAAAAATAAATCTGTGACTCTGCACATCGTTCGTGCAGAAACCCGCATAAAGCGTTACATATCCAACGCCTCACCGCCCTAACAAGAGATTAAGCTGTGCTTAAGCGTTTCTTAGGGCTACCTGTTCTGCGCATACCGCATGAGCCAAGCTTTTATCGAACTAGATGTCCAGCACGAACCTGAACATCCACTTACCGTCAGACTGGCTTATCTCCATTAGAGAGTAAGTAACGGCCTTTACTTCTGTTCTTGCCTCATGCTTTTCTGGATCGAAATAATCACCAAGGCATAGCGCTTTAAACGCGTACTCGTCGCCCTCTCTTGTAACATGTTCAACTCTAATCTGGCTGAAGACCAGATTCGACCTACCATACTCTATTAAGAGGTCTTCGAGCCACCTGTAGAGAGCGCTCTCTAAGTCGAAGCCTTTATCCTCTATAACTCGGGCCACTCTAGGCTCGACCTTACTGGTATCGGTCATTACTTCAAAGAGGGCCAATCCGGCTAACTCGAAAGCCCTCTCCAAGCTTTCACCGCATACCTCAATGTAGGCATCTGCTGTATGTTCTAGGAACTTAATGTAGTCGCAGTTCATTTTAACACACCTCCGAACAAACAGAGATAAACCTTTGGGCATCTTGAGCCATCGAAATGTTGTTGAACATTACGTATATCTCTCTGGAGCTAGTAGCAAATTCTCCCAATAAGCCGCAAAGAACTTTAAGGTCTATATCTGTATACTTGTAACTGTAGTTAACGTCTTTTCCACCGATCCCGTGAAGTCTGAAGTAGCTGATCTCCTTGACTACGGTGGGCTTGGACCTGAAGGGATCCACTACGTGTATGAGGTTAGTCTGCGATTCTATGATTCTTCTAACTGATTGGGGATTATCTATCCACGTACCCCTAGGTTCCCACCCAACTACGACCCCTCTCTGTGTTGCGACTGAGAAGAAGTCTAGAGCGTTCCTGAAGTTCTCGTCGGAGAAGCCGAAGGACGGTGGAGTCTGAACTACTACGACCTTAGCCTCTAGAGCTTTAGCTCTTTTCACAGTTTCCTCCCACAGCTCCACGTTCTCTCGTGTTGGCCTAAGAAGCCCTATACTACCTCTTAAGGTCTCACTAAGCTTCCTCTTAGCTCTCCTCCACGTTGGTGAATCGAGGTCGTGTGTAATTCCCTGGTAAGCTTTCATGTTGAACACGAAGCCCTGCGGGGACTCTCCACGAAGAATCCTCATCCTATCTTCTGAGGGTAAGTCGTAAAAGGTCTCTTGGATCTCCACCGTCTTAAACGTGGAGTAGTACTTGGACCTACTCAAGCAATAACCGCAGCATCCAACATACACTGTGTGCATTCTACTAGACCGCGAGTGCAAAATATTAGTTAGAGATTTAACTTTTGTGTCGTAACTAAGAACACCTAATGATTAGTTCAATCAGATAACACATATGGGTACCCGGTCTCATTTCGGTTCTAGAAACACTTAAAACCATGACTAGCTAGAGTCTTCTATGGGTATTTCCAGTGAGGGTTTACGTAACAGCTCCAGGAAAAGTCACACTATTCGGTGAGCACGCTGTCGTTTATGGGCAACCAGCTATCGTGGCTTCCATAGATAAGAGAGTCCATGTTTTCGCTGAGCCTAGACCTGACGGCACTATCACTATTGAAGCTCGTGACCTTAGAGTCCCGGGTGTAATTGTTACTTATAAAGAGGGTGAAGTAACTGTTGAAACAGAGTATGGTCTAGTGCTACCGGCGATATCGTACCTTAATAAAGCCGTAGAATTAACCTCTAGGTATCTTGATAGTAGGCACGGCGTCAAACTCGTCGTTCGCTCTGAAATGCCTGTCGGGGCTGGTCTTGGAACATCAGCAGCCGTTGCTGTAGCAACAATAGCTGCTTATGCGTATAGCGGTGGTTACGAGCTCTCTAGAGATGAGATAGCTAGGCTGGGCTGGGAAGTCGAAAAAGCTGTTCAAGGAGTTGCGTCACCCATGGATACTTCGATAACTACCTACGGAGGGTTCATGAAGATAGAGTATAGTGGTGAAATAATAGAGCGGCAAAACTTAGGGGTGAATGGAGATCTTCCGATAGTTCTAGCTTACGTAGAAAGAGAATTCAAGACTAGAGACATGGTTTTAATGGTTCGTGACAAACTGTCGAAATACCCGCAACTCTATGGAAGAATAATCGAGTTGATAGGGGAAGTCACTAGAGCGGCGGAAAAAGCGCTTGTGAGGCATGACTTACATGAATTAGGGCTCTTAATGAACTTAAACCACGGGCTTCTCGACTCTCTTGGAGTTTCTACTAGAAAGCTAAATGAAGTAGTGTACGCTGCTAGAAGTTCTGGAGCACTTGGTGCTAAGCTTACTGGTGCTGGTGGAGGCGGGTGCGTCATAGCCTTAAGCCAGTCGGAGAAACTAGAAACTGTTGAAACAATCATGAGGTTCTTGAGCGAGTTCACCATGAAGACTTCTCTCGGTTCCGAGGGAATAAAGGTGGAAATAGAAAAGAGTAGTTAAAGGTAGTGTGATTTTATGTAGATGACCTATCTGCGTAGTTCCTTGTGTACCTAAGGGGTCTTAGCTTTTCTAACACTAGATCGTAAGCCAGTTCGGGTTTACTCTTCTCACCACACGTGTAAATATCTACAATGCCGTAGGAGTATCCCTTATACACATGAATAGCTAAGTGGGATTCTTCTACAAGTACTATAGCACCATATACCGTTGGTTTTTCGTAAGTCATGGCCTCGACTACGTGCATGTTAGCTACGTTGGCGGCGTCGAGAAGTATGTCCCTCAGTTCTTCCGGCGTACGCTCTCTAAACCCGTATATTTCCCCGAACACGTGCTTACCTACTATCCTATCTCCTTCCATCTTACTTTTTGTCCTCGAAATTTTTCTAAGTGGTAAGACTTAATAGCACTCTTAGTGCTACATAACACTAAAACGCGAACAATGTCCCTAGCATCAGTTACTCACAACATGAAATAAACAACGGATGAGCAGACCTAAAAGCTACGTTGTGCATAGATATCCTTAACCGCGGTGTTACGAATACCCGAAATCTACTGCTCTATCCTCTCTACCAATCCGTAGGTATCCACTGGGTACCTAAGTACGGCCACTATTCCACCGAACGCTTTAACCTTACTAAATACGTGCGTCTCCTCTGGAACTATCCTGACCTCACCTCCGCGGGACTCAACTTTCTCCATGATATCGTTGACTATCTCCATGTGCTCGCTATAAAGCATGTCCTCGTTTACGAGTAACTTTAGTATCGCACCTGAATTAGCAAGTGTTTTTAAAACATTTATTCCGTATGCTACTCTACTGCTTCCCGTGGAAAGGTGCCTCATAAATTCTTCAAATGTAGTCTCGATAATCAGGATATTGTGGGAGTGGAGTATGCTTTTAAAGGTGTCCCTCCTCATCAACTCACCAACACCCGGCTTTCCTCCAGTACTAACCGAGTCTGTAAAAACCGGTTTATCGAGTCTCCTGCTGAGAAGATCCGCTACGTAGTCCTTAAGAAACGCTGGAGAAGCCACAAGGACAATATCGGGGTTCTCACGCAGAGCAGCACTAACGATCACTTCTGATATTGCTTCAGCAAGCTCTTCAACTGCAGGACCCTCATCCCGTAAACCAGGGAGACTTCTTTCAGCAACGTACTTAATCCCCTGCTCTTGAACAATAGCCACCGCCATCTCATCGAAATCGAATGCTGCGAGTAGAGCTTTTACTCTTCTTGCTGAAGCTTTTTTTAGTCTACTAATCTGCTCTTGAGACCACTTAGGTTTTACGATAGTCAGTTCAGACCCAGTGTCTATACTCAGCGTGTGGAATGAACCCTTCAAGCCGTATCCTTCAGGACCCTCTATTACTCTCCCATGTATTCTTAGTCTACTGCTAAAAGGCTGGAAGTACACGTTTTGAACTTTGATAGCTAGAACCATTGGTAGGCGCCTCTTACCCTCTCCATCTATTTTGACATCACGCATCGTCTTCGCTATTACTACGTCCTCCTTAGAGATCAGGTTCTTCAAAACCCATAAATCATCCTCGCACTCCACCCGGACTTCGATGGCACCGTGCTTAAGGTCTTCTCTAATGATTTTCAAACTCTCCTACCTCTACACTCTATTGTTCTAAACTTCATAGAGAGACTTCAGCCCTGAGATCCTAAGGTGCATAGTATTGAATACTCCTATTACCGCTAGGTAGAGAAAAAGATCGACTACATACCAATCATCTTCTCCAGCAATACCCACTATAGTGAAAGGAGTCCAGCTTAACCTTAAAGGAGAATAGGGTGGAGGAACTCCGAGGAGGTACGATACGTAGCGGGTCACATAAATCATAGCTAAGACTCCAACCCATAATGTGACAAGGTTTATCCACATTAACCCCCTCACGCTTTTATAGAGGCTGTCGTACCTAGCCTTAATCGTCCTCCACCTTTTCTGCTTACTTGGTGAAGTTTCCCGAAGCCTTAGAGCGACATACTCAAGTTCTCGAAGTACTCTATCTAGCCTAACCTTCTTTATGTAGGCTCTAATGAGGAACGTTATAGGTAAAAGACAGACTAAGGGCAGAACTATGTATACCATAAGACTAAGTATGACTAGAGCTAGGTTGCCGACCATACCTATATTTCCTCTACTACCTTAATGAATTCCTCAGCCGCTTTTTCGACACTTCCTTCACTGTTTTGTATGAAGCGGAGAGCGGCACCAGAGATTACTGAGCTCGCAATGGCATAGTATCGGTTTATTTGGAGAAGTTCCTCTATGGTCTCTCTAGATGATAAGTCAGCTCTGTATCTACCTGAATCCCGCAACTGCCTCGATATTATCTCGTCAGGACTGGCTTCAATAACTGCTATGACGCTCGGTTTAAGTTCTCTTAAGACGACCAGAGGTAGACCCGGCCAGTAGCCCAATCGAGTTTTAATTACTGCGTGTGTGTCTACTATACCAATTACACTATCTCCGGGCAGAGCCTCAAGCTCTCTGCGGATATCTCTAGCAGCTGCTTCTTGGGCTTCCAGCTGAGCAGTTAAGCTCAGACTCCTTATCTGGTCTCGGCTTTTAACTACTCCAGACTTTCTGAGGTAATTGAGCATGTAGTCACCGAAGTTTACTAGCCTTACTGTGTACCCCTTCTCAGATAGCTTTTTAGAGGCTACTGCTAAAACAGTGCTTTTCCCTACTCCCGGGATACCGACTACTACAACAACCCGTAGCAAGGTTACTCTCCCACGAGCCTCCTGAGTACTGGGTACATTTCGAGGGCTTGCTCGTATGTTAGTGCTGTGTAGATCTGCTGGAGTATTCCTGCGGCAAGTAAGAGACCTATGCCCCCACCGTAAACGTTGAAGATATCTGCTACGATAGCTAGTGAGGCTACTATGATAGAGCTAAGCACGGCTAGCGGGTATACATATCTAGCAAGTACAGACTCGAGAGCCTTGGGATTGGACCTCATTCCGGGGATGCTTATCCCAGACTTCACCAAGTTTTCCGCTTGACTTGCTGGACTTAATCCTCCTACTTCCACCCACATTAGTCCAAAGAGTACTGCTAGGCCAATGAGTACGGTAGCGTATATTACGGACCTTACTGGGTCGTATATCACGCCAAGAAGCCCCCTAGGGGGACTCAAGTACATTAGAACGCTGTTAAGAGCTCCACTTAGCCACGGCAGCTGAGGTAAGTAAGCCTCAACCATGTTTCTTATCAGGAGTATGTTAGATATAACTATTCCTACGAGAAGAACCGGTATGTTAGATACGTAGAGAAAGTTTAGTGGGACTCTACCGCGAATCCCGGGAGCCCTCTGAATAGTAACAGGAACATTGATTTTCATTCCTTGTAGGTATATTATGATTATTAACAGCATAAGTGTTGCTACCATACCCGTCAGTGATGGTAGCATAGCTGCCTCACCTCCAGCTAAGTACCCAGGTACGTACCCGTATAGTAACCTCCCTGTATCTATCTCCCCACTTACAAGCCCGGTTATAATGTATGGAATTACACCGTAGCGGTAGCTTCTAGTAGAGCCACCTAGAGTGTATACCTGCACGCTAACTGGAGCAAATATGTCCCAGACGATGGTTCTAGCGACTCCAGCGAGTATGAATAGACTTACACCTGAGCCAATACCGTACCCCTTCTGTATAGACTCGTCAAGCATCATCAGTATTAAGGCTCCTATGAAGAACTGTAGGGCAATAGAAACCGTTATGAAGACGTTCTGCCTGTAGGTTAGGGCAAATCCCGCGGCCTCCACTACTGCAATTATGAGTGCTAGTCCTTTCTCCGATTGAGTAAACTTCTTCCTATCATCTGGGTTAGTCAGGTCTAGCTCTATGAGCTTACCGCCCACTAAGACCTGAATTATGAGACCTGCTGTTACAATTGGTCCAATACCCAATTGAGCCAAAGTCCCGGTAGTAGCAGCAAATACTACCTGCATTACGGCAGGAAGCTGAGGTCCAGCACCAGCTGTTGTAGGATAAACTGCTACGGAAGCCATAGCGTAGTATATAACTACAGCTGCTAAAGTAAACAAAAGTCTGTACTTTAAGTCAGGCCTTCTAGACGGCTTTGGGGCTGACGGAATTATGTCACCTAGCCGCGCGAGGAAATTTAGTACCCCCATCTACGACACACCATTCCTATTCCTTGCCTAGAAGTCAGTGAACTGGTAGCTTAAAAGCTATCCAATAGCTATAAGAAAACCCTCGCCAACTAACTACTTCCCATAAAAGGTAGTGCAACCATCAGCTGTAACCACTAATTGTTTGCTTATTTATAGAAATGTAGCATAGCTCGTGTGAGCATCCTAAATTAGCTTAATTTAACTGTGAGGAAACTATTAAGTGCGGAACTAAACTGGAATCGACTACCTACTTCTCAGATTGCTTCTTTAGTATCGTTATTTCTCCACCAGCTTTACTTATCTTTTCTACAGCTTCTCTTGTTGCTTTGTATACGACTACCTTGAGCTTTAGGTCTATCTCTCCTCGCCCAAGAAGCTTGTTGTATCCGAGAGTAGCTAAGTCGAGAACGTAGTGCTCTCCCTCTTTTTGTATCTCACCCCTAGATTCTAGGTATTTCACTAACTCACTCAACTCACCAACGTTGATGGTCCTATATTCCTCCCTAATCTTGATCGGGTAAGTAAATCCGTGTTTCCCATACCAGTTAGGGAAATACTTAACTACCCACGACCACTTATGTTTATGCATACCTGCTGCTCCTTTACCACCCCGACTACCGCTCTTTCTGTGCTGTCCTATACTGCCGTAGCCGTGAGTCCTTATACCGCGCATCGACCTGCTCTTCTTCTTCTTTCTCACCACCATTCTGAACCACCTGCTATATGAGTCTAGTGAGAAGACTATTTATCTCCGCACCTCTATATCCAAGCTCTCCTCCAGATCCGTAAGGCTTCTTAACACTCCCCTTAAAGCCTCCGCGCGGTGGATGTAGCCTGAAGACTGGTTTCACGTAGTCTTCATACTGGTGCCACAAAATCCTCCCCTCGTATAAAGCACTCACTAACTCATCAACACTATCTACTCTGAACACTCTCTTTACGTCTTCTTCACTTATCGGTTTCCCTCCTACAACCCTACCCCTCTTCAAGATCAGCAACTTCAGTACGTCCCTACTGATCTCACCCCAAGTCACCCAGTCCTTAACTACCTTCAGCATTCCCTCTAAACTCTCTGACTTCGGGTAGACCACGGCATGGAAGGGTTTTACAAGCCTCAGCAAGCGTAGAGCATGCTCAACATCTGTTGGTACGTCTGCAGTACCTCTTATCCTCACAATAGCGTAGAGCACCATATTTCAGACACCTCTGCGCCAGTCAGTAGGAGCCATAAACTTATAGGTCCTTCTTAAAGCATCGTAAGCTGCTAAAGCAAAGTTGAGTGAAGTCCTAGTCTCGCCTTTAGACCATGTCCACACGTCTCTTATTCCAGCGTACCTAAGAATCACTTTAGCTACATCTCCAGCAACTAGACCAGTACCCTTAGGAGCAGGCTTGAGAATCATTCTAATACTCCCAGCTTTCCCACTTATAGCAAATGGAACGCTGTGAGGCTCCTTGCAGGAGCACTCCCAGCTGCCACAACCCCTCCTCACTGGAACTATGTTTAGCTTTGCCTCTCTGATGGCCTTATCGATAGCCTGCCTTAACTGCTTGGCTTTACCGATACCCACTCCAACGTAACCATCAAAATTCCCAACTACAACCATAACACGAAACCTTGACACCTCACCGGCATCAGTCTGCTTCTGGACTATAGACACGTTGATAACTTCGTGCTTTAAGTCCGGCAGTAAATAGTCGACGATCTCGGGCTCCTGTATAAGCCAGTTGTTATCGAATATCTCTCTAATACTAACAACCTTACCCTCCTTAACCATCATACCAAGCTTCGTCCTCGGCACCCACGACTCCAGGCCTGAACCAGTCTCAGACACGGCTAACCACCAGAAAAGGCTTTAACTATATTCGCCTTAACTTCGTCGAAGTGCTTCGGCAACTCACGTGGATCGAGCCCTCTCTCAAGGTATTCGGAGAATAGCTTCCTAAATCTATCCTCACTTTCAGTAAATAATGCTTCAGCATACTTTGCTATATGTTCTCCCCGTATTCTATCACCTGAAGGCAGTACTTCATCAGATACTGGAACTTCGACACCTGCATCTCTCAGCCCCCTTACTGCGGCAAAGATGCGGCACCCTCTAACAGGTCTATGTAGTCCAATATCGAGAATAGCTCCTGTAATACCCATCTTCACTGCTTTAAGTCCCGCAATAAAACCCGTTAAGTAAGCAGCTGAACTGTTGTTGTAACCTCCCTTCCAACCGTACTTAGATAGAGCTCTACTGTGTACAGCTACTCTCGTTACGTCTCCCTTAGGTGCGAACTCCATTATCTGCACTACTACGTAATTGTTAGTTTTTCTTACAACAGCCCTCACTTTTTGTCCGGACTTAACCATTCTGTACCTTCTGTAGTAGTTAGTTTTACCCTCTCTCCTCCTTCTGAGAGGAACCTTGTAGCTAGCACCTCTAGCCATACTATCTCACCTGTATACCCATAGCTACCAAATGCCTCTTGAGGTCCGGTAAGTTCTTAAAGGCCCCTCCCTTAGCTAGTCTGTAAAGTCTTCTATATGTCGCAGTATCTATGACCTCGTTATCCCTAAGCCACTTAATAAACCTTCTGACTTTTCTTATGGTTTTAACCCACTTCTCGCGAGGTTCTTCTCTCGCACCTTTAGCTCCCTTTCTCTTGCCAGGACCTCTTCTATGACCCCTCTTCCTCTTTTCGTGTCTCTCCTTCCACCTCCCTCTTGAGTTTCTTCCGGAGGGTTCGACCCATATCACACCTTCTTTAACTAACTTCCTTACATCCTCCTTGGTTAGTGCTGACTCTATATCAGCAACCCTCTCTGGATCAAACTTGACCCTGTTCTCTCCTACCTTCAGTATCTCAGCAGCCAGTCTCCTCTGCAGTGTTAGGTCCACCATCACGCACCACCTGGATTAGCTACTCGGAACCCCATCTCCTGAGCCTTTCTAACTATCTCTAACCTCTTTCTTAGTCCTACGGTAGAGCTAATATAGACTATGTTCCTTGACGGATCTAATCCACTAAGGTCTCTCAAACTACTAACCACTGCTGGCTCAAGACCTGACGGATGAAGACCTCTAATGGCTGCTGGTGTCCCATATCCAGATGAAGCTATTGGGGGGAGGCCTTTGAGTCTTAACCTCATCGGGTTATCCTTACCTCTCGGCCTCCTCCACTTTGGGTCATTTCTGAATTTAGAGAACTTCCACCACTTGTTTCTATAGAAACGCAGCTTTAACTTTTTCTCGATTAGCTTCTTAGCCTCGTCTGAACTTAGCGTGCTACCCACTACCACCACCTCAATCAGCGTAACCTCTTTCGTAAATGTATATCCCGTCGACAAAAACCCTTCTATCGAACTCTCTTATCTTAGTCGCTTGCTCTATGTTAGCAGCTGTTTGAGCTACTGCCTCGAGGTCGCATCCTTCTACAGTAACGTCAGTCTTACCTACCGTAACTTTCACGTTCCCCATTATTCTAGCTACTCTAGGTGCTCTCTCCCCGATGAAGTTCTCGATAAACACCTTATCGCCCTCTACTCTAACAGTTACCGGGAAGTGAGAGTACACTATCTTGAGCTTGTATCTATAGCCCTTAGTAACACCATCCAGCATGTTCTTAATGTGAGACATTATCGAGTAAAACTGTGCCTTCAGCTCTCTATCTGCAAAGTACGCCTCAAGAACTACAGCTCCTCCCTCAATCCTTATCACCATCCCTCTTGCGTAGCTGAAGTCCCTCTCGACTACTCCCTTAGGTCCCCTCACACGTACTTTCTTCCCTTCTAGTTCTACGCTAACTCCAACCGGAATAACTATCTCCTCCCTCAGTCTAACAGCCCGAGCCATTAGCATCCCCTAGTAGACATACGCTATTAGCACACCACCGATTCTTCTCTCTATAGCCTCTATATGCGATATCACTCCCTGGGACGTAGAAAGCACTAATATACCTATATCACGAGACGGTAAGTAACTTTTTAGCCAATCCGGCATCCTCAGCAAATCTACGTACTTAACTGAGTACCTTGGCTTAATGGCTCCACACTTATTTATTCTACCCAAGAGCTGTATCTTAAGCTTTCCCCACCTCCCGTCATCGATGTGCTCGAACTCCCCTATGTAACCATATCTCTGCATTACTCTAAGAACTGACGCTACTAACTTTGAAGACGGCATCAACAGAGCCTCCCGATTGCCTCTCATTTCGTTATTGTATATCGTTGATAGAGCGTTTGCGAGAGTGTCCACCGACACCATAGTCTCACCTTACATGTACTTCTTAAACCCGAGCTGCATTGCTACCTCCCTAAAGCACTGCCTACATAGATAAAGACCGTACTTCTGTATTACCGCATCACGACTACCACACCTCCTACACACTTGAACTCCCTTTCCATACCTCCTAACTATG
Organism: Sulfolobales archaeon; assembly: GCA_038841535.1. Classification (GTDB taxonomy): domain Archaea; phylum Thermoproteota; class Thermoprotei_A; order Sulfolobales; family NBVN01; genus DRZP01. The sequence continues at coordinate 207,374 of JAWBTQ010000001.1, forward strand.
GGCCTCCGGTACTTACCCAAAACCGACCACCTTAACACCCAGCTTAGACATGAAGAACACTACTGCTTCTTCTCTACTTACCCTATGCCTTCTAGGTATGTTAGACCTACATCTCCGTCTCCTCATAACTCTGTAGCCGGGCCTCTCCAGCTTTACTGTTACATCCATTCCGAAGATTCCTATATCTGGGTCATACTTTGATCCGGGGAGCACTATATGCTCCTTTATACCAAAAGAAACGTTGCCGTAGTCATCAAAACTTGAGTACTTGATCCTGCGACCAATAGCGGTTAGCGCTTTATCGAGAAACTCCATAGCTCTAGGACCGCGAAGTGTGACAGCTACTGCTATAGGCTCGCCTTTCTTTATGTTGAATTCTTTAATAGTTCTCTTAGCTCTCCTAAGAGATGGTTTCTGCCCTACCAATTGCTCAAGCAGTCTAGTCGCCCTCTCTAGCCTCTCACCAGAAACCCCAACACCCATGTTAATAACGACTTTAGCTACTCTAGGCTCGAGCATCTTGTTAGAGGCCCACTTACTAGTAAGCTCTCTCACTCTTTCTTCCACAGCTTCCATCATCGTCACCTCATCCCACCACTCTTTACAGTCGCGGGCAGGGCGATTTCTGGCTTCTCGATACCGACTACGAACACCTTATCTAGCGATGTATAGAAACTGCCTCCGGTGACGTCCTCTAAGAGGACTAGTTTCCTATAGTGGCGCATGCCTTCACTCACGCTTAAGACTCTGCCGACTCTACCTACGTTCATACCGCCCACTATTGTCGCAAGAACTCCCTTCTCTATCGGAATGTAACCCAGCAACCTGTAGTCAGGAATAGAGACTTTTAATACTGACATCGTAGTGAGCTTCTTTGCCTCCTCGTTTGAGACTTCCACGTTCTTACCGTCATGTAGGTTTAACTGGACTTTCCCTCCCTTGAGGGTGGTCTTGTTTTCGATTCTGCACAACTTAAACAATGCCTCCTCTTTCGATATCGGAATAAGCGCTAAAACCTTTACGGGTACTGGGACTATCCTAAACAACTCTCCTGTATCTACTATCTCTAAAACATCCATTAAACCTACTGGGAACTTGTAATCACGCCTAACGCGGCCATCTACCTTAAAGTGCCCCTCAGCTATCAGCTTTCTAGCTTCCCTATAGGTCTTTGCGTATCCAATGACATCTCTAATTACAATTAGTAGCGGGAGCGCTCTACTTACTGGGTGTGGACCGGGAGACGGTCTAACAGTCCACATCGCCTCCTTTCTCAACAAAGGCCAGAAATCTGGGGCAGCTAATCTCTTCAGGTGCCTACTACCTCCCATCCTACCCACTACTTACCACCTCCTGAAGTCTCCTTCCTTCTCTCTATAATCTTTTCTCTTACCTTATCTACCTTACCGAGCTTCATTATCACTACCTTAGAGGGGTGTACAGGGTAAGGCACGGGGGTACCGTCAGCTTTCTTGATTGTTATTCCTTCAATATATATCCTAACTCTCTTGAGGTCGACTCTTAAGACCTTCCCCTCGTGGCCAGCCCAGTCCCCTCTAACAACTCTAACTACGTCATCCTTTCTGACCGGTAACCTCTCAACTCCGTACTCCTTCTCAAGGTCTTCCGAGAGGGGGGCATTAAAGTACCTGTGCTTAGAATGTAAGTAGGCCTTAAAGAAAGCCAACCTCTGTTTACGGGGTTGCTTACTGATATCTCGTGTCACCATAGCTATCACCCTAGACCACGAGTGTCGCTAAGTTGGCTATCCCCGGCCATCTCTCAGCAGCCTCCCTCGCGACCGGCCCTCTTATTTCACTACCCTTAGGGTTGCCCTCAGGTGTAACTATAACGCACGCGTTATCTTCGAACGCTATCCAGCTTCCATCTGGTCTCCTATAGGGCTTGCGCTGCCTAATAACTACTGCCTGCATCACCTGGCCGATGAGCTCTGTTTTACCTCGTTTAACTGTCACTACGATTAGGTCCCCCACCGTAGCGAAGGGAACTCTCCTCAACCTCGTTTTAACTCCTGTTGCACCTACCATCATCACTTCTTTAGCACCGCTGTTATCTGCCACATTAAGTCTAGTTCCGTTAATGATTCCCGGGGACCTTCCTAATCTACTAAACCTAGCTGTAGACTTCACTGAGCTCATTCAGTGCCACCCCTACGGAGTGCCCCCAGAACTACCCAGGAAACTGATTTAGCGAGAGGTCTTGTTTCACCTATTAGAACCATGTCCCCTGGAGAGACCTTTATACAGGGGGGTAGGTACGCATGTATCCTAGACCTACGCTTCTCGTACCTGCGGAACTTTCCAATATAGACCAAGTAGTCTCTCTCGATTACAACCATTCTCTGCGCTCTTGTTTTGTAAACTCTGCCTTCTAATAAACCACCACGAACCTTTAGATGACCGTGCCATGGGCATTTCGGGTCAGAGCACGCCTCTTGTGGAGGATTAAGCCCCTTATAGCCTATCCCAACGTTATTTACTTTAACTCCCTCACTCATATCCCTCACCAACACATTTTAACCCTTTCCTCAGGATTATCGAGGATCTCCTCACCTTCAACTATCACTAAGCTATCTGAACTAGGTAGCTTAAAAGAAAATCTTCCGAACCTTTTTGAAACTTTGAACTCGCGATCCGAAGCCTCCACAACCAGCATGTTCTTTGTTTCCCAGACAACTAACCCGCTAAGTCCCTCAAGTCGTTTGTCACTGTGCTCTAACACACTTACTTCCAAACCTATCAGCTCATGGCATTTGAGGTTGTTCCTGGAATACCTCACTTGCTAACACCTCTTGCGCGTTCCTCGTTGAGGACCGTAAGAATGCGGGCTATATTCTTTCTTACTATCCTTATTCTCGCAGTATTCGTCAATGTCCCCACTCTAGCCTGAGTCCTCAGCTTCAGCAGTTCCATTCTAAGCTCGCTAAGTAGCTTAACCCTATCCTCTGCACTCATTTCCCGTATTTCTCTTGCCGATAAACTCACTTAACACCACCCTCAGCTCCCTGAAGCACCTGCGGTGAAGCTTCCTGAGTCTGGGTTTTAATAACAACAAGGTCGTCGGGAGTACCTGGCTTGACTATGATTACCTCAATGCCGTAAATCCCGGGCTTTAGAAGAACACTCGATATAGCTCTATCAACAAGTCTATCAGAGTGTCCTCCTGTCTTGTATACTTTACCGGCCTTGACCTTCTCGTACCTTGCTCTCTCGGAAGTCAGCTTGCCACTGATTACTATCTCACAACCGACAGCCCCAGCAGCCATTATCCTTCTGAGGGCAACAAATGCGGCGCGCCTGAAGTGATAACCCTTCTCAAGAGCTAGAGCTATTCTAGATGCCATAACCCTAGCACTAAGCTCCGGAACTTCGAGGCCAGTCACAGTAATCTGCGGGTTTTCCAACTTGAAGTACTTAGAAAGAAGGTCGGCCAGTTTTTTAATCTGCTGACCTCTTCTACCTATGACCATAGCTGGTCTATCAGCATATATGATTACTCTATCACCAAGAGGAGTTCTAAAGAGGTCGACACCAACATATCCGGCCTTAGAGAGCGTTTTAGCAAGGTACTCATCGATTTTCAGTCTGGTGACATTCATTTCTAGAAAGTACTTCTTTATGTCTACCACAGATTACACCTCCTCCACCATAACCTCGACGTGAGTCAGTGACCTGAACTTAGGTGTCGCTCGCCCAAAGGCTCTCGGCATCCACCTCTTTAAGTAAGGACCTCTATGTACTGCTGCGTGTATAATTACCAACCTCTCTAGGTCTAACCCCTTCGACTCCGCGTTATTCTCTAAATTACTAAGAAGCTTAAGAATATACTTTGCCGTTTTTACGGGATATCTCCCGATAGGCGAGCTCCACTTAGGAAAACTATCTGAAAGACCTGGTTTGTGCGCGATTGAAAGCTTATGCCTTGTGTAAGGTACTGCCCTCTTCATAGCAATAATATCCTCAAGAAACTTCTTGGCTTCACTGAGCTTCATACCTCTCAATATTTTAAGTATCTCGTAGGCTTCCTTCCTAGATATCGGTGCATCCCACATCATAGCTTTCGCTACTCGCGACTCGTCCCGCAACTTTAGCGAGTAGCTCCATACCGGCATACTCCAGACCAAACCTTAATGTTCGGACTAAGCCTTATAAGCTTCAGGTATGTGTAAAGAGAAGCTATCTCGATTATTAGCGCATGTAATCTTAGTACCTATATTAGCACTAAACACTACCACATAGCGTCTCTGCTACGATCAATACTCAATAGATCTACGAAGAGCGGTAAGCCGCGCTCCTATGAAACACTTTCCAGCCTTGCGCAACTGTTTCGTCTTTCATATCTGTTTGTATTGGTTGATATTGATCGGAAACTTTATAAACACCTTTACAGTGATATATGTAGATACATCTCGATGAGGGATCGAGAGCCGCTGTAGTGCTGTAGTTGACGGCTCTCCCCGAGGTACACCAAGATGTGGGGTGCTAGGGGTAGCCCCGAACGCCCCCAAGGGTGATGCAAACCCAAGACCTATGCGGGGGAACAGAGATGAAGCAATGAAACCAACCAATATAAACCTATATCGGAGCTGAACCCCTACAGTACTTACTAAGGTAGTTTTCTAAAATAGCAGCAGACCTCCTGTTAGCTATTAGAGTGTGAACCAAACCACCAATCTTTATCTTAATTACGTAAATCTCGCAGTAGAATACTCCACCAATCTTTATAACTTCGCTAGGGCTTACCCCCAAGTACTTAAGTAGCCTCCCCTCGCTTCTATCAAGCACCTCTATCTTTCTCTTACTCTTTCTCACCGTGAATCCGCATTCGCGTCCCTCAAGAATAAGCTTCACATACCTCGATATAACGCTACTAACCTCTCGAGGAGACAGTGAACCTTTAGTCCTGCGTGATTCTGAGACCTGCGTATCAAGAACTACTTCAATAAGTCCATTCTCATTCAATAGCATAGTAGCTGGCATTAAGAACCTACTACTCCTAAATAAAACCTTAACTTTTTTCAACCCTTTGCCACACCGATAGGTCTCAAACGCGCCACCAGTTTAGCTATCCTTACCTTGTGGCTAACTACAGCAACTCTATCGACGTCTTTATACGCTCCAGGCGCCTCCTCGGACACAATCCTCGATGTTGCTGCTCTTATGTAAATCCCCCTCGAACTCAGTTCTTGTGTCACGCTTTGAGGTCTGTAAGTCCTAATAGCTGCTTCTCTTGACATCCATCTACCAGCACCGTGAGCTGCTGAATAGAACGTCCTATTACCCTCTGGTATACCGACCATAACGTAACTCGACGTCCCCATAGAGCCAGGTATCAGCACTACCTGACCTGTGGACTGATGTGCCTTAGGTATGTCTGGGTGACCTGGTGGAAAGGCTCTAGTAGCTCCCTTCCTGTGAACAACTAGCTTCAGACGCTTCCCGTTAACGACATGGTCCTCAATTTTAGCTATATTGTGCGCTACATCGTAAATTATCTGAAGACCTAGCTTATCTGGATCTACATTGAATACGCTTCCGAAAGACTCCCTAACCCAGTGAGTTATAAGCTGCCTATTGGTCCACGCATAGTTGGCTGCTGCGGCCATAGCAGCAAAGTAATCTTCTCCTTCTCTAGTCTTTATAGGTACTGAAGCAAGCTCTCTATCTGGAGGTGTTATACCGTATTTCCTCATGGCTCTCTCCATTATCACTAAGTAATCACTAGCTACCTGGTGTCCTAACCCGCGAGAGCCCGTATGTATCATCACCATGATCTGTCCATCATGCTCTATCCCAAGCGCCTTGGCTACACCGGCATCGTAAATTTTGTCTACTACTTGAACCTCAAGGAAGTGGTTTCCCGCTCCCAACGTACCTAACTGAGGAGCCCCACGCTCTTTAGCTACTCTACTAACCTTACTCGGATCTGCCCCACGCATCGCACCCCTTTCTTCTATGTAGTCCGGGTCTTCCGGCCACCCAAACCCTTTACCTATAGCCCACTCCGCGCCATCGTGTAAGACCTTATCTAGCTCGGAGAAAGTGAGTCTAACCTTACCAGTACTTCCAACACCGGATGGAACATTGCGGAATATAGTGTCGATAAGTTCCTTTAGCTTCGTTCTGACATCGTCTAAACTCAAGTTCGTTCTCAGTAACCTTACTCCGCAGTTAATATCGTAACCTACTCCACCAGGAGATATAACTCCTTCCTCGTACTCCATTCCGGCGACCCCACCTATCGGAAATCCATACCCCTGGTGACCATCCGGCATTACGTAGGAAGCTGAAACTATTCCGTTTAAGCAAGCGACGTTTGCTGCTTGTGCTAAAGTTAAATCCTCTCTCATCTTGCTGATGAGGTAGTCGTCAGCGAATACTACCGCAGGAACCCTCATGCAGTTCTTGTAATCCCTAGGGATCTCCCACGTATATTCGTCCACTCTCTTTAAGGGCACCTTGGGAGGGGGTCCCCTGTACGCAGCTTCTTCAAACACAGCCTTCACCAGTATATTAGGTACCTCCGACGCTAATAACTCTAAGTTCTATCTTTATTAAAGGTAACGGTATGCCAAAGCAATTCGTAAGAGCCTGAAAAGCTTAAAACACAGTTCTCACCTATTTCGCTCAAGATACTATTAACTACACTCACTAGCTCTACATCCAGAGCTTTAAAGCAACTAACTTCCCTAGATACGTAAACTCCTTCGGTGGACACCTCTACGTAACATGACTTCGAGGTGAGGGAATGATATATTCGTGTCACAAAGTCGCGTGCGTCTATCTCAGACGTTAGAATTACCTCAACGACGATACTGCTGACACTCGGTGGAGTGTAGATTATGGATACTGCTACATCTCTTAATAGATTTTTACTGCAACTGAAATCGAACTTCATTCTTACGGTGTTAGCAACGTACTCTTCAGCTTCCACTAGAAGCCTCCTAATCGTCTCTAAGGGTACAAGGTTCTTAAGGAACTTGCTTAAACACTCCAGGCTAGCTTCTTCATTACCTCTGGCATCAGTTAGCAACACTCTACCCCTACTACTCGAAGCAATCCCTATCAAGATTCCTAGTATAATTATAAAGACAACTAAGTGCGAACCTAGGAAATCAGTTCAAGAGTTCTAGGGTCTTGTAGCTGTTTTAGTGTGTAAGGTTATTGAAGTTTCCATCGATGTTTTAGAGTCAGGAGGAGCCTAGTGCATTCTCCGACCTTGGGGGGTGTTGGCGGGCGATGTCGGAGCCTCTAGGGGATGTTTACGAAAGTGTAGATGTGGATCTGTGCCGTCGGGCTCGAAGGGGCTCAAGACCCTCATGTGGAGTAGTCGGTAGCGACGTTGAGCCACGGAGTCGAGACCCAGCCACCACAGAAAAACCTGAGGAAACCTTGGGGTGGGAACAGTATATTCCCGCACCTAGAGGAAATCGTATAAAATACTACTTCATTGCTACAAACAGCGTCGACCTTGTTGCTTTGAGACCTGGTTCACCGTGCTCTACTTTCTTTGTTGATATAGCGAACTCTCCTAAGTAGTGTCCTATCATTTCGGGCGTGATCTTTACTGGAACGTACTCTTTGCCGTTGTACACAGCTATAGTTAAACCCACCATTACTGGGAGTACTATAGCATCTCTTACGTGGGTTTTTACCACTACGTTTTTCCCGCGAGCTAGCATCTCTCTAGCTTTTAGGACTTTCCTGAGTAGCTTTAATCTCTCCGGTTCGTCTCTCTCTGAGTTCAACATACCGTACTCAACCATCTTGACCCTTATTTCCGGGTCAGACATTCTCAAGAGGCTTCTTCTAACTCTGGCAGGCAGTAGTTTCACTAGTTCGTCCATAGGCATGTTCATGAGTTCCTCTAGAGACTTGCCCCTATACCTGAATTTAGCCCACTCGGGCGGTAGCTCCATTCTCGTATCAGGCGTAGTCTATCCCCTCAACATCTCGACTATTAGCCTAATAAGCTATCTCTTCGTCCTCCCAGTTCTTTTAGCAGCTATGTGACCCACCTTACGCCCTGGTGGAGCGTTTCTAGATACTGTCGAAGATCTCGAAACGCTCTGGTGGGAGCCACCGCCGTGTGGATGCGATACTGCATTCATCACCACTCCTCTCACCTTAGGCCACTTTCTCGCTTTAACCCTCCACTTATGATAAGATAATCCGGCTTTCAGTAATGGTTTTTCTGGTCTACCAGCACCAGCGGGAACACCTATAGTAGCTCTACAGCTCCCCAAGACCATTCTCTGCTCACCGCTCGGTAAGAGCACTATCACATAGCTTCCGGACTTACCAAGCACTACAGAGTAGCTCCCAGCCTGTCTAGCAAGCTTACCACCGTCACCTGGTCTCAGCTCTATGTTAAAGATCTTCGTGCCCTCCGGTATCTTACTTAATGGGAGGATGTTTCCAACAGCTATCGGAGATTGAGGTCCTACGTAGACTACTTGCCCTTCGTAAATGCCTTCAGCTGCCGGAACATAGAACTCTGAACCGTCCTCTAGTACTATCCGTGCTAGAGGGACCCAACGTCCAGGGTCGTGCGTTAGCTCTACTACAACTCCCCTCTTAGTGCCCTCAGTTAGAGTGGGATACCTCGCCGGTGCTACTCTTAGATGATATGGGCTTCTAAATACTGAAGTCCCTCTTCCAGCTCTCTGCGACAGTATCCTCTTACCCACTCAGACCACCACCCATTATACCATACCTAACTTAGTGGCTACGTCTGACGCCTTATATTCTTGAGTTAGCTTAACGTAAGCCTTCTTCTCTCCTTTAGGCGTTATTACGGTTCGGACTCTCAGCACTTTAACACCAAATAGTTCTTCAACCGCTCTCTTAATATCGTGCTTAGTCGCCCTCAGGTCAACTATGAATATGAGCGTGTTGTACCTCTCCATATAAGCTATTGCCTTCTCGCTTGAGACAGCGGCTTTAATTACGTTGGGCAACTTACTCACAGTGTTATCACCTCAAACTTCTCGCCTATCTTGCTGAGAGCACTAGCAGTTATTACCATGAGTCTGCCAGGATGACCCCCAGGAGCCAGGTGCATAACGCCAAGCAGGTCCGCAGAGACTACCTCAACACCGGGTAAGGCTCTGCCCGCTCTAACAACGGGGCTCTTTTTACCTGAGACAACTATTAGCAGAGACCTCGGCTCATCATATCTCCTCCCTCTCATTTTGCCTTTACCAGCTCTTATCTTTGTTCCTCTGCGGGCCCTCACGACATCATCCCAGACCTTGAGAGTCTTTAGGACTTTCTTTAGAGCTGACGTCTTATCTATGTTCTCTAGATCGTCTATGACGACGACCGGCAGAGTAGATGCGGAGAACTTGTGGCCCCTATGTCTAACGAGGTCGGTTTCCGAGGTAGCTGCTAGTGCCGACGCTAGAGCGAGTAACCTCTCTTTCTTATTTACTCTTTCATGTATTCTCTCGGCTATAGTAGGTGGAAACGCTAGTCGACCACCTCTGACTTGAGGAGCGATTACGGCTCTACCGTTATCAAGCCTGGGGACTCTAGCTACCGAGTAGTTTATCCCCCATGATTCGCCGACTCTTCTTTTACCTGCCAGCTCGTCCCTACCCTTGGGTTGTATACGCGCCGTTAAAGCTGATAGAAACGCCCTCCTTATTATATCTCTCCTGACCGGGACAGAGAAGACTAGCGGTAGCTCTACCTCCTTCACAATACTCCCATCAAGACCGTATAGCGGTACCCTCTTCGGTGCGACCTTCGCTGGCAACACTATCGTCATCATGTTTATCCACCTTACTGCTTGCTTTCCAAGCTAACGTATACAATTTTAGGAGGCTCTAATATAGCTTTTGCTGGTGGTCTTATTGGCCACCGAAGCACTATTGGTCTCTTTGGTGGACCAAATACGCTGCCTAAGAGCAGAACATAAGTAGACCTAATTACCCCGTAATGAGGAAAGCCTCCGGATGGCGTGATCTCGTGTCCGTTATTGCTTATATTAAGTATCCACTTATTAAAGTCCGTTCTCCTGTGGAACCCCATTTGACCGGCCTGCGGCACAGTACTGAGGGAACCCATTGCGGGAGATCTAGCTCCGATCCTCCTACTCCCTTTTCTGTGCTTATGCCATTTAGGAAGTTCTCTAACACCAAACCTCTTAATAACTCCCTGAAAGCCCTTACCCTTAGTAACACCTATTACATCAACAAATTGACCAGTAGAAAAGATGTTAGAGATCTCGATAGGCTTTCCCAGAGTTGATAACGCAAAGCTTACTCTATCATGAATGCTACCACCTCCAACTTTAACCTCTAAGAGGTCAGGAACCTTCTTACTCAAGCCTCCGGTCAATCTAGGCTGAGTTGCTGCTATTATCGCTACGTCTACTACTCTGTCTACGTAACTTAGAACCATCTTGGTTCTATGCTCGTTCTTCTGGGGGTCTACAGATAATGCCGATATCTTGCGCCATAGTCCTAACTCTCTCGGCGGCTCTGCCCATATCTCAGTTAATGTCTTAAGACTACCCATGCTTCCATAGGTATAGAACCTCGCACCTAGTGAAACCATTGGGGGAGTTTCGATAACTGTAGCAGGAACCGTAATCTCTTGACCATACGTCATAGAACCTGGTCTGCTATCTACTATAACGAGGTGCGTCATTCCAGCCTTATAGCCAACAAAAGCTAGAGGCTTTGGACTGGCTAGGTCTACTTCAGGCCACGATTTCACTCTCGGAAGTAGTCTCTGTGCTCTCTTTCGAGGTCTAACACCTAAACTACCCCTACGTGGAGCTGAGTGCTTTCTTCGTGCCACCGCTACCGCCTTACCTACTTCATTACCAGTACTCCACTTTAAAGCTTTTTCATTATATACTCCATTTAACTTTTAGCATCAATGTCTCCACCGATGCTGGCAATAGGTAAGATAGAAAGTCAGGCTTCGGGAGATACCTCACAACTCGGTACTCGGCTTTTACATCATCCACTTCTGATCGGCTATAACACTTAAAAGCTATGGAATACACTGCACTCGGTGCGTGAAATGGGCGGTAGACAGAGGACAACTCTTTTTATGGGAATAGGTGAGAGTGGGAGCTCCAAGGAAGCCGAAAAGGCTAAAAGCGAAGGCAAAAAGCAGGCAGCTGGAGAGAAGGAGAAGAAGAAAAAGTAAGTAGCCGGGATACTAGTGTTTAAATGGCCTCCCCCATTAGGGCGCCATTCTGTAGCTGTAGTGATACCCTCCTCAAACCTTGTTCTCTATAAAGAACTAAGGCTAAAGACAAGGTTGGCTGGAGACTACATTAGGGCTTTAGCTGTATTTAGAGTCTCCACTCTTGCTGTATTTAAAGACCCGGATTCCACTGTGGAAGACCATAATCTCTTCTTAAAGATCTCGAGGTACATGCTTGTACCACCCTACTTACGTGTTAAAACCGAGGTGTTGAGTGAAGACCTCCGGTTTGCTGGGTTATTGCCTCCACTAACGATCTACCCTCATAACCCAGAAAGTAGGCAAGTAGCCTCCGGAGACATTAGGTTCGGGCTAGTACTTAGTGAGCACGGTTTAGTTGACATAGGCTGGGAGAGACCTTGCAGATTACTTGATGTGTACTACGCTAGACCCGGTGACATAAAGCTAGTTAAATTGGAGAGCACGGAACCACTACTATGTCGCGAAGTGAGTGAACCACCCATTTATGCTGGTTATAGAGTTGTAAACTTAACTGACAGAGCTAGTCTTACTGACTTTCTCGAGCATTACGACTTAGTTATAAACACTAGTAAAAAAGGTGTGCTCGTACACAACGTCCTCAAGGATAGGGAAATTCTCAACAAACTAGGAGGGGCTAAATCTATTTGCTTACTGTTCGGCAACCCAAGGAAGGACTTCGACGAACTTGTTGGAGAAGACGTGAGAAAGGACCTTGTAATAAACTTTATTCCAGGACAAGGAACCCTAACCGTCAGAACATATGAAGCACTAATTTCGTCTCTAGCTATACTCAACGTTCTGCTTGAAATATATCACGCAAAGCCTTAAACAGTTCGGAGTTAGCCTATCTCACTAGCTCTCTACAAAATGAATACTCAATGCGGGCCAATAAAACCTCCTTGTAAGGCCGAGAAAACTATTTTTAATCTAGGTAATTTTGAAAATCGAGCTATTCGGGTTAAATCTCTAACGAACACTTAAGTGATAAGGTATCCTTACTGCGCCGTCGTTTAACTTTTTAACTCGTTAGGATCTTACAATAGGACTTCCATGAAGGTGGCGGTAAAATATTTCGCAGTACTAAGAGAGGTAGTTGGGGAAAGTAGCGAAGAACTTGTTTTCGACTCATGCCATGCGACTGTTAGAGAGGTTCTAGAAGCAGTAATTCGTAAACACCCGGAGCTATCCACACTGGTTTCCGGTGGGCTCGTTCTAGTAATACATAGGGGGAGCATAATCAGAGAGCTCGACCATGAACTCGATCTATGCTTGGAACCTACAGTAGACCTAATTCCTCCTTCTGCTGGTGGTGAGAGTTCTAGTGAAACCCGCATCCTACTTGAGCAAGCCGTGGATGCTGAAGCTTTCTTGCGTAATCTCCTAAGTAAACTAGACCCAGAAGCTGGTGCTATAGCACTATACTTTGGTGTAGTTAAGGGTGAGGTGGAGAGTAGTAAAGTCGAGGAACTCAAGTATGAACACCATAAAGAATACACAGAGAAAGCTCTTGAGAAAATCTCTCTAGAGGTTTCAAGAATCGAGGGTGTAAAATATGTTGCTATACACCACAGCATAGGTACGTTTAAGCCGGGCGACATAGTCTTTGCTGTAGGGGTCGTTAGTCGGGGTAGAAAGAGTGCTATTGCGGCACTACAAGAAGTCGTTGAGAGAGTAAAAGGCGAGGCGGCTATCTGGAAGATTGAGGTAAGAGAAGACGGGGCATTCTGGGTCATAGGGGATGGTAAGAGAATTCGAACAAAGTTGTAAGTCCTTAGCTACGCAACAGAATGTTCTCGCTTAATATAGGTTGGTTGCTTAGGCCTGAGGTCCGGAGGTCGATATTCCTCCGGTTTTTCTATTTAATTTGTTCTTCACCATCTCAAGGGTATCACTTATGGTCTTCCAGTGGTTTCCCTGCCAGTACACCTTGTGACACTTGCCGCAATACCAGAAGGTATCGTACTTATTTAAGACTTCTGGTGGTACAAAAGAAGCTATTTGGGCTTTAGGTACTATCGAGAGTTTATTGTTGCAGAGGGGACACCTTGTGTTACCTTTATCAAATTCTACGTTCAGACCTAGTTTTTCTGCTACCAGAGCGAGTATGTCAGCTATCTCCGTCAGATCCGGGGGGATATAAACAGACTTCAAGTTCTTCTTAGTTGCTCTCTTATGCAACCCTAAGTCTCTAGTGACTATGACCCTATCGTCACGTATGGCTAAGTTGAGGATGTCTGCATCCTGCGATTTCCTGGAGTACTCAGTATCGTAACCCAACACTCTTAACCAGCGAGCTAGGTTGCCTAGCATGTTATCTACGACGATCCTAACCACTATGTAGCATCCACGTATTAAGCTTACGAAGACTTTTAAAGATCTCGGCACTCAAAAAGCGCTAAGTAATGATCCGAGCTCTAAATGCGAGAAGACGCAAGTAAGTGCCTTCTCTACTAAAGCTAGTCGCTCTTAGGTTCCTCTTTCGTCGTCAGAATTTTTAAAGCTTTTTCTGTTATGTGAACAAAAAACCTTTCTTCCGTAGTAGTTGTTACTCTAATCAAGCCCCTCAGCTCTAAAACCATTAGTAACCTAAGGAACTCACTAAACGAAATATCACCAGCTTTTTTAAGCTCCATAAAGAGGGAGTCACCAGCTATCGTACCTCCCGCCCTTGCCACAGTCTCCAGGATAACGACCGTTGGCACTAACTGTTGAATCCTCCTCATATACGACCAATCTTAGTATCTAGTAAACCTTATAAGCAAGTGCCTGAAACCGTAAGAATCGTTCCTTACTGTAGGTTACTATAGGCAGAGAACTTCTCTGGCATTTAAAGAAGGTTTTGTGGGCGAATCCTCCATCACCACTAGCTAGAGTAGCTGAATGACCTAAGCTCTCTACAGATTAAATGCTATAGCGGGTCCGCTATTCCAGACCTAGCTTTTAGAAAGCCCCTTTTCCAATATTCTCCGTTAGCTTAGACTAGCTATGCTAAAGTCCGCCGAAGATTGCTCTAACTGAGTTGCGAAGCTCCTTATTATCAGAAGTTTGTACTTGTCGGTTTGCGGGATTTAGTAAACGTGTTTCTCAAGGAAGCTACTTAGTAGGGCATCCACGCAGGGGCGCCCAGTACTAGAGCCTCTGCTGCCTCCGGATTTTTAACGCAAACAGGAGAGCAGACTCTGTCAAGAACATCAATATGTAGGGATGGGAAACTTGGGTGAGGTTAGACTCTGTGTGCTAGTAAGTTACGTCAACTCTACTTACCGCTTTCCCAAATGAAGTTGGGGACCTCTTGGACGTTTATTATTGGGACGTTTATTACTCCTGCCTTAAATCCCTTGCTTAACTCTATGTGTTCCCCTGTTTCATCTGATCTCACTACGGCATAGTTTCTGTCCATCGGCATTCTACAGCCTTCATCGGGCCAGTAATATATGAGTGGGATCCCGTAATACCTATAAAAGTCCTTAAACACTGCCATTATTCCATAAACACACACATCACCTCCCGCAACAAGCCTCAGTATGTAAGTAGGTTGACCCATCATTATGCCTGAGGCAGCCAGCCTTACAAGATCTGCGAAATCCCTTACCCTAATCTTTACAACCTTACTCTCCAAACTCTCCAATCTAAACCCCATAATTAGGGTAATGATACACTTAAAAAGAGGTTATCTACGTAAAGCGCCTCCCGCTGTGCTGCGATGTCCGACCTACCTGCTCTCTAAAATCATCGCTAGTACCTTCACAAATAGCGTTAGCCTCTAGCTTACCGGCTTTATTAAATGTATTTTACCGTCTTCAGCACTAACGGTTAGTAGGCAGTCTCCTCTTATGTAGCAAAGCGCTACGAGAGCAGATACTATTGCGTCGCGTAGGTCCTTACCTAGTGCTTTTCGTCTGTAGATACCTAAACTTACCCCAAGTTTTTCTGCGAGTACGAAACAGTCGTTGAGCCCTGAACTCTTTAAAGCACTCCTTGGATGAGTCTCTATGACCTCGATACCTTCTGTTGATAGTCTCTCGTACAGTCTCCAACCTCTTCGAGTAAGCTTCCTCATGTATCCGAAATTGGGTGGTAGTACTCTAAAACCTCTTTTTATAGCTTCTCTATCTACGTGCCTAAACACTGGTTCTCTTGATAAGGGAGAATCGACGCTGACTAGTCTTACTTGGTCTGATAGTATGTTGGTCATTATCTCTTCATCACTGTAGAGACAAATTGCTTTAGCCAAGGTCATAGTATTGAGGTCTATGACTGCATATCCGCTGCAGTTATAGCTTTCAGCTGCTAGGTCCAGCCCGGAAACCTTCATATACTGACGCCTTACTTAGAGCCTCTATATCAAGGTTGAGCTCTGATATAATTTCATATTATGTGATGTCGTCGCCTCATCTCCGTTCCCCCGCATCCCGCTCGGGCTCTCATCGGGCTTTGGGGTGTTCGAGGCGACCCAGAACCCCCATACCCTGAGTAGCCGAGGAACGGATAGTTGCCCGTGTCCACCAGTTTTCGTGGGCATAAGATCATTCCACCTGAGCATACCGTTTCCCGCTCTAGGTTTTTTAGGTTTTCCTAGGGCGGGTTGTGCCCTCAGCCCTGCGGTTCACTGCGGCTACCAACCACTCTACGCAGGGGTCACGGGCACCCTTCGAGCCCAACGGCACGGGGCTCACATCTAGCTCTACCTCTAGGTGTCTCGAAGTACCTCTCATCATCACGAAAAATCCCACAAAACCTTTATAAACCTAGCGCACTAAAACAGTTGCCAACCCTGTATTCCCCTACGGCTACCGGGCCTTGCTTTTATCCCAAGAGTAGTTCACGGAGCTTCGTCCCTCGTCAATGGCTCATCAGCTCACGGGCTCCGATATATCTAAGTAATCTAAGTACCAAGTACTTTTTAGTGGCTAGCTTGGAGCCGAAATCCCTGAAAATCTCTCAGGTAACTAAAAGAACCAAAAACTAAGCAACCAGCAAACAGCCCTGTAGAGTCACTCAGACATTATAGTACTTGTTTTATCCTCAAATACCTTATATAACAAAACCAGCTTGTAAGACTTCACCTAGGAAACGGTCCCCAAACCATGCTCCTAATTCTCTCACCATGCCTCTCGATAGCTTTCTTAACGTCTCTAATAAGCCTTCAGGACCTAGGATAGCGTTTCTGAATGCTCTGAATCCATATTCTGTGAGTCAGTATCTTCCTAAGAGTGTCTTGAACCTCTTGAGCCTGAGGAGCTTACCTTTGTTATTAAACACGGTTAGCGTGGTGCCGTCCAAGTTTATGTCCACGGTCATAACTGCTCTAATTGTCCTTTAGCTTAATTTTCCTGGAGTAAAATAGATACGTAGATACCTCTATCACCAACTCTCACAGTCAGTCTTCTTGGAACAGGTTTCCTACCACTGCTCCTCCTAGTAGCTTAGACTACAGCCCTAGCGTACAGGTCTACTAAAAATTTACGTGCGTAATAAGGTATTCAACGCAGACCATATAAAAACATAAAGCGTGCTACTCGAAAGAGAAACACGCCTCCGAGGCCGAACTATTTGAGGTGGGAAATATTCGCTCGAAACTGGGCGTAGGTCTAATCCCCAAAGAAGGAATGAGGCCCCAAACTACTCGCCCTTAAGGGAATAGAAGGAGTCAGAACTCATGGTAAGAGAGCCATAGCTGATGCGAGTAGCTATTGCTCGCACAACACTGCCTTGATTCTAGACATACACCACTTGACGTAAGGACTCGGTATACCTATTAATAGAAGGACTCTATAAAGCCATGGTGGGCGGAGGGAGAAACCGGCAGCATTCGGGTGTCCTCCGCCTCCTAGTTTTTTAGCAATTTCTCGGACGTCAACTTTGCCCCGGCTTCTTAAGCTGACAGACCCTCTCCTACATATAACGGCCATGTCGGCGTTGAACCTCGACATTAATAGTGCTGCTATATAAGAAGTAATGTGGTCTTTTACAGACTTATAGTAGTGGGCTACTCTTATTCCGCAAATATCGCTCACGCCACCCCTTTTGAGAGCCTCAGAGAGGATCTTGAGCTCTCGATCCACACTTTCCTCAACGGTTTTCGATACTTCTTCGTCGAGCAATACACCTTTAGATAGCTTAATAGCAACTTTTTTCCTCCAATCCTCGCTTTTGCTGTAACCTACATATCTAGCTAGAAAGTTCCCAACCCAGTCGTCAAAGACCCAAAGATCTAAAGAACATGCTGCTTTAGCTATGTACTCAGATGTGCTGTCTCCAAATCCGAGCTGCTTGTACACTATCCCCGCTGAACAGGTAGAAGTATCTTGACTGAGTCTAACGCCTAAGTTAAGAACGCTTTCAACCCATGAAGGATCCCAGATATGATGGTCGAACCACCAGACTCTAGAGCCATATTCAACTAGCTTCTTTATAGTACTCAAGATAGAGCTAACGTTACCATAATTTGGACTGAGATCGCATACGTAGACCTCACACCCATCGAGACATTTGATCCTAGAGAGAGCCCTGGGTAGTGTGTGGGGTTGCGTAAACACGTACTTATCGACTTTACTCAGGCTCCGAGTTATAATAGCTGCTGACGCTATACCGTCTAAGTCCGTATGAGTGACAACGATCCTCAAAGTTTCTCTTTCCTTTATTCTACCTCATCGGCTTCTGCTTTTTGCCTTTCAATAGCTCCTTGAGTGATACTCCATTTACAGCAACTACTCTATACCTAACTCCAGGTAAGTCACCCATCGACCTGCCTCTAGTGCCTCCAATTCCCTCTATTATCACTTCATCGTGTTCATCTATGAAGGTTATCCCGCCATCCCATGGAACAAAGGCTGTTACAACCTTTCCGTTCTTAACTAGCTGCACCCTAACACACTTTCTTAAAGCTGAATTAGGCTGTCTAGACTCTATCCCAACCTTCTCTATAACAATACCTCTAGCCATAGGTGCTCCTTCGAGCGGGTCGTATTTCTCTTTAAGCTTTAGCATTCTCACCCTAAACTCTCTTTGCGACCATCTGAACTTTAGCCTCTTTAACCTCAGTTTCCTAGCCGCATAGAGACCCTTAGGTGCTTTCGAGCCTGGCACAGTCCACACCTCAAGTTGTCAAAGCATTATTACCTTATAAGCCTAAATAATTGAGACTACGTCGATATCGAAGTATCTTTTTAGTATTGTCTTAGCCTTGTTTACGTTTTTACCTCCTTTACCTATGGCAAGACCCTTGTCCTCAGGATTTACTCTGACGTAGAGGACCCTCTTACCGTCCTTAAGTTTCATCAAGCTTGTACCAAGAACTCTCGCCGGCAGGAATAAGTTCTTAACGAAGTCCTCCAGGTTGTCTGCCCACTCGACTACCTCTATTCGCTTGCCAAGTATCTTGGATAGCCTCTTAACGTTCGACCCTCTATTCCCGATGGCCAGACCGGCTTTACCTGGTGGAACTATAAACACTATAGCACCACTATCAGAATCTATTATGCAGTCCTTTACGTCAACACCAGTAACGTCGCTAAAGAGAGCCATATACCTTAGCTCCTCGTTACTTAGCTTTATTTCAGACAGATGCTACCACCTCCGCAAACCTGGACTCCCCAAAATCTAGGATAGCCATCACTGAGACTGGAAACTGTTTCCCACAAACTAAACCGAGATCATAACTTGTGCCTGGATACCTTATAACAGGTATTCTACCGAGGCTTGCGTAATGAATTACGTCTGCCTCAATAGTTGGCAGTATCTTGCTGGCAACGATGATTGCCTTCGCTTTACCAGTCAATACAGCCCTTAAGCTCCTCTTACTCCCCAGTATGTACTTACCTGTTCTAATTACGTTCTTTATCTCTTTCTCCAGCTCTGGTCTAGTTAGCTCACTCACTGAGTATCCCCACCCCTAGCTAATTGTTGTGGACTGGTTTTAAGCTCCACAATACTCGTTCCAAAGGGGATCAACTGCCCTATAATGATGTTCTCAGCAACTCCCTGCAGGCTATCGAATTCCCCGGAAGCACTAGCATCAAAAAGCTGCTTAGTGGTAATCTCGAAAGCCGCTCTAGCTAGAACACTCTTTTTCTCGCCTACTACACCGTGTCTCCCGATCTGCCTAACTACACCTGACCAAGTCATGAGGTCTGCTACGAGCATTACGTGCCGCACGTCTACCTCAAGACCTTGCTCCCGCAGGGTATTCATCATCTCGTTTATCAGAGCCTGTCTAGCAGCTTCTATACCTAACACTCTCTCAATCTCGTGTATATCGTTAGTTCTAGTTCTCCTATGGTCTACCTGGGGTATTCCCAGAACTTCTGCTAGATTAGACCCTTCGGTTAACAGAACGTACTCGTGCTTACCGGTAGATGGATCATATCTCCTCTGCAGTATGACCTTCTTGATCCCCTTAACTCCCTTGATTTTCGACTTAAGCAGCCTCTCCCTAAACTTCAGTATTTTAGAGATATGTGCGTATGGCTTAGGAACTTCGATAACTAGAGTTAGTGGGTCTTCTTCATCTACCCTTACCCTACCTGCTAGAACCTTACCCTTGGAGAGAGCTCCTACCACGTCATCCACGCTCAGGCCTTTGTCCTCGAGCATATCCCTATCTAACCGCACGATTATGCTTTCAGTTATTAGGTCTACCTCCGCTGACTCAGTAATAGCTTCAAGGCTAGTGTACTCAAGTTTTCTCGCTATTTCGAGAGCTATGCTCAAGTCATGTTTATACTCATCCTTAAGGTAGATCTCCATTATCGGTGTCTCCGGCCTCCTCTTAGCATCTACAAGCTCTATCAACCTAGGCAACCCTAGAGTAACGTTAAGCTCTCTAACACCAGCAAAGTGAAAGGTCCTTAACGTCATTTGGGTACTGGGCTCACCGATAGATTGCGCTGCTACTGTCCCCACAGGTTCGCCTGGCTCAACGAGTGCTCGTAAATAGGACTGCACTATGTCTTCTCTTATTTTAACTAATTCTTCATCCGTTATAGAGTACTTATGAGCGACTTCTACCAGTTTAGAGAGCACTTCATCTACTATAGCCTGGGGAACAGTACTCCGTATCGGCTCTATATTGCTGTATACTCTATGAGACAAATTTACAAGCAATTCAAACTCTTGCCTTATCTTAGTCTCGTCGGGTCTCGCACCGTACTTTCCGAGAATTACCGACCTAATAGTATTAACCAAAACCGATGGCAGCTGCTGTTGTAGACCGTACTCCTCTATCAACCTTGCTACAACCTCACCTGGTTCCGCAACAGCCTTACGTATTTCTTCTAGAGTACCTGGTTCAACCTTCTTAGGAGGTTGTTTTGCGGGTTTAGTTTTCCTACCCCTAGACTTGGAGCTCTTACTCATAGACTCATCCTCCACCCTACGTTCTTCACGATTATTCTCTCTATATCTACTGCTTTACCAAAAGCCGTTTTCTTGGGATTTACCGAGTCTTCACCGTATCTAAACTGAACAAGCTCTCCATAAGAGCTTCTAACGGACATATCGTATTCAACATAGAGATCTTGTAAGGCGTTTATCAATCTTCTCTGCATGTAACCACTCTGGGAGGTTCTTACCGCAGTATCTACTAGACCCTCTCTTCCACCCGCCGAGTGGAAGAATACCTCCAGTGGTGACAGGCCCTCATAGAACGAGCTCTCAACAAACCCTCTCGCTTCAGGGGATAAGTCCCCGTACTTAAAGTGGGGAAGGACCCTACCTCTAAACCCACGCCATATTCTCTCACCTCTGACAGACTGCTGCCCCAGCACAACCGACATTTGGGTTATGTTCAGGTTACCACCTCTAGCGCCAGTTCGAGCCATTATGTAGGTCGGGTTCGTTAAGCCCATGTACTTTATAGACGCTGAACCAGCATCATCACGAGCTCTAGCTAGTACGTCGAGTATTCTTATCTCCAGCGTTTCGCTCAGCGTCCTGCCAGGAACCGGCTCTAGCTGCCCAGTCTTAAACATCTCTATTAGTTTATGAACCTCACTATACGAGTCCTTAACAACTTTTTCAGCATCTTCTAGAGCCCTCTCTTCAGGCCTAATGTCGTCTAAAGTCATAGTAAAGCCGACCATCTCGATATACCTGAGGAACAGCTTGAAGGCTTTATTCATGAAGTCGGCACCAAACCTAACACCTTTTTCGGAGATCAAGTAATGCATTAGAGACTTGGGCTGCTGCGACCCAATTACGGTCTTATCTATCACTCCAGCGAGAACCTTGCCCCTCTTTACCACTAGTAAAGTATCCCAGAAGCACTCTTCTGTAGCACACTTTAAGTTGCCTGAAGAGAGCCTCGTTTCACCTATAAAGTTGAAGTCCTCAGGGATCAAGAGACTAAAGATCTGCTTACCAGTCCAGGCCTCGATCGGTGACAAGACTGCTGGCTCGGGAATTTCGCCTGAGTAGTCGATTGTGGCTAAGAGGTCGGAAACTTGATCCTTAGTCAATAGTGTTGACTTGAGAGTTAAAAGGTACCCTCCACTTATGTAATCTTGGATTCCACCTATTATCGGACCACCGTATCTTGGAGTAAGTATGTGCTCCTCTACTAGCAAAAGCTCCTCCGCCTCAGCTCTTGCCTCAACTGTTTGTGGAACATGAAGATTCATCTCGTCGCCATCAAAATCGGCGTTATATGGTGGGCACACAGCGAGGTGTAGCCTGAAAGTCTTACCGGGGAGAACGCGAACTCTGTGCGCCATGATCGACATTTTGTGGAGTGAGGGCTGTCTGTTGAATAGAACTATATCGTTGTCTACTAAGTGTCTTTCTATGATATACCCTGGTTTGAGGCTCTCTGCTAGGGCCTTCAAGTCCTTAACGTACCTTAAGTCGAGTCTTCGCCCGGCCGGGTCTATTACGTAGTTAGCACCAGGCCACTTATAGGGACCGTTGAGTACGTACTCGCGCATCCTGTCTATATTCCACGGGGTTACGTACTCAGGAACTGTTAACGTCATAGCGACTTCGTAAGGCACTCCAACCTCGTTTATGTCTAAGTTAGGGTCTGGGCTTATTACCGTTCGAGCTGAATAATCTACCCTCTTACCGGATAGGTTGCCTCTAAATCTACCTTCTTTACCCTTAAGTCTCTGTGATAGAGTCTTAAGGGGCATTCCAGACCTTCTTTTAGCCACTGGGATTCCCGGTAGCTCGTTGTCTATATACGTCATCACGTGGTACTGAAGCAAATCCCATAGGTCCTCCACTATTATCTCAGGCGCCCCAGAGTTCAGAGCTTCCTTCAGCTTCTCATTAGCTCTAATTATATCGACTAACTTGTGTGTTAAGTCGTCTTCAGCCCTCATACCGGTCTCAAGAACTATCGATGGTCTAACTGCGATGGGGGGTATAGGAAGAACGTTGATTACCATCCACTCAGGTCTCGCAGTCTCCGGGTCGAGACCGAGAACCTCTAAGTCGCTGCTCGGAATATTGCTGAGCCACTGCTTTATGACATCCGGATAAAGCTTGCCTCGACCTCCTTCCTCAATAAAGGTTGCTGGCTTCTCTAGCCTAATTTTGAACTGACGTGCTTTGCAATGGGGACACTCTAGTGCCTTCGACGCCTTCTGCCTAATGAACTCCACTAAGCTGTTAGCGAGCTGAGGCCACCTATCTTTAAGCCTTCGATAAAGGTCTCGATACTTGATTACATCGTCTTCAGGTATCTTAACACGGTTGCAGGAATGACACGTAGCTTTTAGAAGCATGAAGATGTGTCTAACGAATCCTATATGCATTACTGGCTTTGCTAGCTCTAAGTGGCCGAAGTGACCTGGACACTGAGCTAAGGTATTCCCGCACGTAGCGCATCTTTGACCTGGCTCTATCACTCCTAACCTCGGATCCATTACACCGCCTTCTATTGGTATCCCATTTTCGTCGTAGACCTCCGGAGTTACTACCGCAGTAACTGACATCTTTCTTATCATTTCTGGCGATAGAATACCGAACTTTACACCCTTAACTACCTTCTCAGACTCTGCCACTGCTACTCACCCCCAACTACCTCGTATTTATCGCCTAGAACGAGTCTCGGGTAAACCATCATGGACATTAACTCCTGGAGTAGCAACTTAAATGCGTAACTCACTTTAACTGGGTAAAGTCTTCCCTTATCCCCGTGTAGCGGGCAGACGTACTTGTTCTTCTTTCTATCAAACCACCCGATTAAACCACAATCGGAGCAAACGTACATTAGTACCTTGTCTGAGCTCTCCAGCATTCTTTCCTGAAGAAGTAAAGCTGCTCCATGGCCGATAAGGCAGTCCCTCTCCATCTCACCAAATCTAAGTCCACCTTCACGAGCTCTCCCCTCCGTCGGCTGACGAGTAAGTAATTGAACCGGTCCTCTAGCCCTCGCGTGGATCTTGTCAGCTACCATATGGTGCAACCTCTGGTAGTAAACTATGCCGATAAATACTGGATTAGATAGTAGCTCCCCCGTTCTCCCGTCATAAACGGGTTCAGTACCGTCCCTCGGGTACCCTCTAAGGAGCAGTCGGACCTTAAGCTCCTCCGGCTTCTCACCATGGAATGGGGTCCCATCCACGAGCCTGCCCTCCAGAGATCCGACCTTACCAGCTATAGACTCAATTAACTGCCCAACAGTCATTCTAGAGGGGAGTGCGTGTGGGTTTATTATTATATCTGGTGTTATGCCGTCGGGAGTGTATGGCATATCGTACTGCGGAAGAAGAAGCCCTACAACACCCTTTTGCCCATGTCTAGAAGCGAACTTATCCCCTATCTCCGGAACCCTTAAGTCTCTAACTCTCACTCTAACAAGCTTATTACCATCAGCAGATACCGTGATTAGAACGGAATCTATCACACCTCTATCTCCATGTCTTAGAGTCACTGAAGTATCACGCCGTGTCGTACTAACTATCCCTAGCTCCTTGTACTCCTCCATAAACCTTGGAGGCGAAGTCTTCCCCACCAATACATTTCCAGAAAGCACCTTTGCCTCTGGGCTCACAATACCGTCATCATCCAGCAGCGAGTAGTTCTCCCGTCCTCTATACCCTCTCACGGAGGGCTCAGGTATCTCTATCTTATCCATTTGCCCTCCAGCATACCTGAGCTCCTCTGTTATGTACTCCCTGAAGAACGTACTACGTGCTAGACCCCTATCTACAGAGGATTTATTGAGAATTACAGCGTCCTCCATGTTGTACCCGGTATAGGAGAGTATTGCGATAATGAAGTTCTGGCCGGCTGGTCTATCATTATATCCTATTACGTCTAAGAACTTCGTCTGAACTAAGGGCTTCTGCGGGTAGTGGAGAACGTGCGCTCTACTATCAAACCTCAAGTTGTAGTTCGAGGCATAAAGTCCGAGGGCCTGTTTAGCCATAGCCGCTTGATAGGTATTTCTTGGGGACTGGTTGTGCTCGAGGAAGGGTATTGTAGCAGCCGCTACACCAATTATCGCTGGAGGCCATAGCTCTAAGTGAGTATGCTCTGGAGTTAGGTCTTCTGGGTTTAATGCTACATACGCGTTCTCTTCTTCATCTGGGTCAACGAACTCTATTATCCCCCTCTTGACGAGGTCTTCGAAAGTTGCCTTCCCCGATAAGTACTCATTTACTACCTCTTGAGTAAGCTTGGGTTTCCCGTTCTCTACAACTATTAGGGGTCTGAGAGTCCTACCCTCGTCGGTGTTTATATAGATCTCGTTGAGGTACTCAGTCCTTAAGTACTTAACGTTAATCTCAGGGTGTAGCCTACCTTTTCTCCTCAAGTGCGTGAGGGCCCTTGCTAAAGACTCTGCGCTTCCCGCGTAATAACCTACTAGAGTTCCATTAAGAAAGACCTTTGCGTATGAGCTTGCATCTTCAACAACTTCAGGGCTCTGATTAATGAGTTTCCTAAATACATCCTCGGCAGGGATAACACCGAGTTTCTTTACGATTGCTAGTACTTCCTCGAGGCTAGCACCAGCTGATATCTTCACGTAGAGAGCTAGGTTCTTGACTAAGCCACAGTTAGGTCCTTCAGGTGTTTCGAAGAGACAAATCCTACCGAACTGAGTCCCATGTACATCACGTGCTTCAAAGTGAGGTTGCCCTCTACTCAGCGGTGACACACTCCTTCTTAAATGACTGAGAGTAGATATCCAGTTCGTTCTATCTAGCATCTGGCTTACCCCTGTTTTCCCACCCACCCAATTACCTGTCGCTAGTGCGTGCCGTATTCTCTCAGTAACAATATCGGGTCTAGCAAAAGCCTTAATATTGATGCGCCCGGACCTTATCGTTATTCTTTCCAGAGCGCTTTTCAGTTCCTCGATGTACTGCCTGAAAGCAACCCTAAATAGCTGAGCTAGTAGATCGCCAGCAAGCCTCAATCTTCTATTCCCGTAATGATCTCTATCGTCTGGCTCACGCTTCCCCAAAACTAACTCAATTAACCTGTTAATCATCTGCCCGAGGTAAAGAGCCTTCCTCAATCTCGTAGACGCCGACGAGTCCGTTCCAATATGGGGGAATAGGTACCTGTCTAAAACCTCTTCTGCCCTCTTTCTCCTAGCTTCCGCTACTTGTCCAGCAGCAATTCTAGCGCCAATGTAGTCTAGCGCCTCTTCGCGAGACTTTATCTCCTGGACTTGCAGAAGAGAAGGTAAGAGCTCTTGTTGTACCTCAGGGTCCTGAGATACAGCATAAACTATTTCCTTATCTGTAGTTAGTCCCAAAGCCTTCATTACTATAACCACGGGAACTTTAGCTAGCAGCGGTGGGAAGTTTATTACGAGAGTTCCATCCTTGAGTCTGTCGACGATCGTCGGCACTCTAAGACCTGCTGAAACCGATATCATTTTAGCTGAGTGAGTTATATTGGCACCAGCCTCTGCTTTCTCTACGAAGACTCTGTTGGGTGCCAGGTCCTCCTGCGCTACTATAACCCTCTCAGACCCGTTTATTATGAAGTAACCCCCAGGATCTCTCCAGTCCTCACCTATCTCGATAAGTTCTCTCTTACCCATCTTTGAAGTAGGATCGATCTTCGATCTCACCATCACAGGAAGCAGGCATATCGGTACTTCGTCTTCATACAAGACACTTCCGTCTCTCTTAACCACAACCTTAGCGTTAACTGGAACACTATACGTGAGGTTTCTGAGGCGTGCCATCATTGGTGTCACATCAACTACATTACCCTCGACTTCGTAAAACTTTGGTGCCCCGATGCTAACGTCTACAAACTCTATCGTTAGACCCTTGAGGGAAGGCTCTCTAGTAGGTACTTCAATTACACCAAGGTTTGTGACTATTTCCTTTAGCCCTTTATCGACGAAGTTATTGAAAGAGTCTACGTGGTGCTTTACTAGCCCTATTCTCTGAAGGAAATCCTTGTATATCTGCCATCTGACCTCCGGTACTAGGTAACTACTCTCACCTGTCATGCCTACCCCCTATCCTACGACAACGAACCTATAAGCTATAGAGGTTCCTGCTGTAGGAGATTTTCTTGTTATTCTTATGATATCGCCAGGCTTAGCATTAAGTAGTTTAGCTACCGGATCAGATGCTCTAATCCAAGGGAGTTGCTCTGGGCGAACCCCAAGCTCTTTAAGCACTCTAATAGCCTCTTCCTTAGTTAAAAGCTCATGCTTGGGGACCAATTCGTGCTCCAATATTTTTTCTTCAACACTTACTCTTTTACTGCTCAAACCATACCCCAGCTACTGCAGTTGTTCTTGTAGCAAATTATAAGCATTACGCTGGGGTAGTTTCAAATAAGTTAACCAGCCCAGTACATGTAGGTTAGCTAGCGCAAGCTGATAGCTCGTGGTACGATTAAGAAAAGTCCATACTACCTAATCAACGACCGACCATGTTCTTTATTTTCACTACGACCTAAGATTGCTTTCGTTGGGGACTTAAAGCAACTAAAATAATCGACTATGACCTGAGCAAGCAGTCGAACAAAGCATGTCACGGCTTATGAGTTCTGAAAAGCTTGATTCCCAAAACTTCGGCTAGCTTATTTACGGAAACTTCGAATACGGTGGCAGGTGCTCTTAGTTCTAGATACTTCAAATACTTAGGATGAACCTCACCAACAACACCTAAGAGCATCCCATTAACTTCTACAGCAGCAGTTCTCTCATCTATAGTCAACTCTGTTTCTTCGAACTTTTCAAACCGCGGTCTCAGCCCAACCGCTTCAAAGACCGTTCTAATTACTGCTAATCCATCAGTTAACGTAATACCCGGTCCGTATATTGCCCCTGAGACTGCTCTCAGCGAATTTAGAGTTCTTGGGTCTACTATGTCCCCGATCTCAAATACTTTGAGATTCTGAAGCCCGTACTTCTTTACGTTCTTAGATAAGCTCTTGAGAATCCCAGGTAATAGTGAAGGTCTCAGTACTGAGTACATTCTCATCTTCGGGTTTCTAACATCAATAAACTTAGTGTAACCTAGTGCTGTGAGATAGTCTGGATCAGACAACATGAAGTTCAAAACCTCCGTGAACCCCAAGCCAACTAGCGTGTCCCGCAAGTATCTAGATATAGTTTCCAGAGGGTGTGCGATACCGCGATTAGTTGGAGGCTCTAACTTCCCAACTATCTTATTGTAGTCCATAGAGATAGCTATGTCCTCAATTATATCGTCCTCGTCGATAACGTCCACTCTGTACGGTGGAACCCAAACAGTAGCGGAGTCCTCACTAGCAGACTCAACAATGTATCCATGTCTCTCTAGGTACTTCAATACGTCCCCGAAGCTTACGTCAACTCCCACTAAGTTCACCACTCTTTCAGCTCTAACGGTCAGTCTTCTTCCCTGAAGTAATTCACTGACTAGTTCCTCTGCTATCGCTCCCTGAACTACCGGGACTACCTCTACGCCTAAGGCTCCCCGCTCATAAGTAGCTAGGGTCATAACAGAAAGTATTGAAGCCATTAGTCGCGGCTCTGTTCCAGTGACGTCTATCAGTATGTTCTTAGTTTTTTCCGTGATCTTAGTATCTTCGGAGTTTATGATCGGTGGAAGGGAGAGGACGGTTCCACTCGAGTCTACTAGTAGCGGGTATCGACCCTCTTTAACTAGATGACCGTACTCTCTACCTTTCTCCGTCTCTACTAATATATCCCGTGCGCTCATATCTCTATCGTAGCCTAGAGGCCTAAAAACCACGGTATCGACCTCTCGGTAGTAGACCGGGAATTTAAGGACGTCCAAATCGTATAAACCTATAGAAACTAGCTCCCTGTCACCACAGTGAGTCAGGTGTAGCTTTTCCTGCAACTGAAACAGCTGGCTAATGGCCTCATCATCGAGTTTTACACCCCGTACAACGGTCATTAAGACGTAGGGTCTATAGCTAGGTGCCTTACTGGAGTCTACAAAGACGCTGCTTTTAGATATCAGGTACTTATTTGGCTTCCTAAAACCGGCATAGTAAGATATAGCCCTCGCCAGCCCCTCGGCTGAGTAAAGGTCTAGCCTATCGTGAGCAGCGTCATAAGTGAGTGTATCACCCTCCAGTTTCTTTACTTCTAGCTTAAAGTTATCGAAGAATTTCGAGAGAATGCCCTGGTCTAAGTAAGAGCCTACTAAGCGAGCTATATCCCATAGCTTAACCGAGACTACCGGCACCGAGTATCACCCTGGGGAGCTCCGCTTTCTCTATCTCCCTCACATCATCGGTGTAGAGGTCCCTTATATCGCTAATTCCTAGAAGAATCATGGCCACTCTATCTACACCTATACCCCAAGCAGCCACGTTATACCCTCTAAGCCCCAGCGGCTCGAGTACTTGCCTCCTAAACATACCTCCCGGCAGTACCTCTATCCAACCAAGCTTTAGGTGTTTAACGTATCCCTCTACGCTAGGCTCTGTGAACGGGAAGTAGGCAGGCTTAAATCTAACCTCTCCCAACCCTAGACCGCGAGCAAACTCTCTAAAGAACTGAAGTAAATCCTTGAAAGATACTCTCGCTCCAACTATGATTCCATCGAGTTGGTGGAACTCCATTAAGTGTGTTGGGTCCGGCGTATCTGGTCTAAACACCCTGTCTATCGTAAACACTCTGTAGTCGCCTGGACCCCTCTCCCAGATAGTTCTAACGGATACGGAAGTACAGTGAGTCCTAAGAACTAGCCTTAATGCTCTCGACGGGTCCCACTCATACCCCCTGTACTCCTTATGGTAGCTGCCAACAGTAGAAATCAGATGCTCTAATTTAGGAAGCTCGTTTACTGCCGTGCCAACTATGTACACGTCAGTCGGTCTTCGAGAGGGGTGGTGTTGTGGAACGAATAGGGCGTCAAAATTCCATAACTCCAGTTCAACGTGGGGTCCTTTAACTTCTTCGAACCCTAGAGATAGCATCAATTCTCTCATATAGTTTAGTACTTCAGTAAAGAAATGCTTCCTAACAATCGGGCACCTAGGCGGCTCTACAGTGAGATCGAACGGCTTGAACTCTATAGAGTCCCAAGTCTCGAGGCTTATTATCTCAGGAGAGATTACGGTTACGATATCGCCTGGCTTCAACTCACTAGAGTAGCTAGTTAAGATATCTGTTGCCTCTACAACTATCTCCTTGTGCTCGCGAGCTAGAACCAAGCCCCTTCTTCTAACCTCGCGTATTGAATCCGGCAGCTCCGCTAGGGTTATCGGGAGAGAGTACTGCTCTAACTCTCTCTTAACGCTTTGAATATACTCTTGAACCCTTTGAACTCCAGTTACGTTTAAGTCTATTAGTCCTCCTTGTATCCTTATAGCACTGAACATCCTTAAAATCCCTAGCGCTATCTCAATTTCATCATCATCAAGACCCAGCTCTTTCAGGTTACTCACATGCAATCTCTCATTCTTAATAAGCTCTCTTAAGACAACTTCTTCAGGTAAACCATCTCTAAGGTACTTTTTACCTCTCTCGCTTATCTCAACTTTAAAGTAAGTCCTCCTAGAGATGGTGATAAGCTTGCGTCTCTCTAGTTCTGCTATGTCTCGCATTATGTCTTGCTCGCGCCTGCCGACAGCTCTAGCTATCTCAGCTACTGTAGCCCTTCTAAGGGTTAAAATAGACCTGGCGATAGCGTAAAGCCTGGGAGGCAGTCTCAACTCTCGTGAAGCATTCATTCCTCGCATCCTAATAAAACCTACACTGAGATTTTAAAGAAATCTTGGTCAATCACTCCCTTAGATAACCTCCAGTAATACGATTCCAGCGCTCCGTAGAGTTGGAATTTTTCACGTATTACAGTGGACAGGGTAGCCTCTCAATGTAACATAAGCACTAAAGCAGGAATTAGCAGACGTAGTTGTAAGAAGCTTAGTGTTAGCAATTAAAATTTAAAATCGTTTTCTAGTTTAGATGAACTCACTCTCTAGTTACTCTAGTAAGTGTGCTGAGTGAGCTTATCCTCACTTTCAACCCGCTTTCCAACTTAGTTATAGTCACTTCTTGTAGTATATCACGATAACCGCAGGAAGAACACTTTAGAAGATATCGAACTATCGAACCACCGTCCGACACAGACTTTTCAGCTATTATTGCCGCCCTACCATCACATACAGGACACTTTACTCCTCCGTCATGTCTTAGCACCATCTCTAGCACCCTTACTCGTTTCTCTACTACCAGTCGCCACCTCAACAAGCGTCTAAAAGCTTATAATCTTACATCTACTACTTAGCCATGCCACTTACTTCCCAAATTTGCTTATAATGTAAGAAGCGTGAAATCTCTAATTAAGCTTGAGATGCTTGAGGAGATGTGGGAGGTTGTAAGTGGCAGTGGTTTATGGCTTAAACCCGCTTCTCCCCCCTCCTCTATCCTGGGGAAAGCTTCAACCGTGAAGTAAGCCAGCTACAGAAGCTTAAATATTCCTTGACGTACTAGTAGAGAGGGGCCCGTAGCTCAGCCAGGCAGAGCGGCGGGCTTTTAACCCGTAGGTCCCGGGTTCAAATCCCGGCGGGCCCGCCACAAGGTCTAACCCCCGTTCGGGTTTCGAAGACCATGTTAGAAGTACCTACTCGCTAATACATCAAGACTTACGAATATTTTTGGCGCGATTAAGAACACTTAAGAAAGATGAGTGAAGACCTTAGTTAAGCCTATTAGACAAGTGTTTACTGAGGGCAGAGGCTAGGTTCGAGAGGAGCTCTTAGCAGCTTGGATTACCTCAACGTTACGTTAAATGGTTTACCTATGTTTTCCCTAGAAGCCGAGAGACAGCACTATTTCGGTTAGCTTGCCGATGCTCGTAACACTCAATCTTCAAGGAGAAACTTAGGAAGGCTTATCGCAGTCTGGGTTAAATACTATTGACGCCTCATAGTGAGCCCTCTCTTCGCTATCGGCTGCGTGAACTATGTTCTCTAGTACGGAAGTTGAGAAGTCTCCCCTTATAGTCCCAGGAGGCGCTTTTCTACCATCTGTCGGCCCTATCATAGCTCTAACTACGTCTATGGCCTCCTCTCCTTCGACTAGCAGGGCGACTACCGGACCTGAGGTCATGAACTTCACGAGTTCGTCATAGAAGCTCTTTCCTTTATGTACATCGTATAGCCTCTCCGCACACTCACGAGTTAGCTGAAGCATTTTAAGCCTAACTATTCTAAGACCCTTTATCTCTAGTCTCCTTATTACCTCCCCCACTAAGCCTCTCTTTACTCCGTCGGGCTTAATCAGCAAGAACTCCTTTCTCTGAGTCAACTAGGATCACTTTGTTTTCACGTAGTAGGCACTCCACGGAGTTTTCTTGGGGTCCCTACGTAGCTTGAAGTTCTTAAAGCACTTGCTAGAGCAGAAGTGGAGTATCACTCCACTCCTAAGTACGAAAGTCAGCCCAGAGCCGGGCTCTATCTGCCCACCACAGAAACTGCACGTGTATACCTTAGGCACGCAGCATTCCCCCGTACACTGCAGAGCTCTGCTTTAAAGCTTTAAAGCGTGTATGCAGGATAGAGAAGGTGCTGGAGGTGGGTGAAGTCAGGAAAATCGATTTAACTCAACCCGATGTTAACGTGGTGGAAGAATTCGGTTTTCCAGCTGAGGTGCTTCAGATAGTAGGTAGAACTGGAGTTACTGGTGAGATAACCCAAGTCAGAGTTAGAGTTCTGGACGGAAGAGATAAGGGAAGAGTAATAACTAGGAATGTTAAAGGCCCTGTGAGAGTGGGTGACATAATAATACTTAGGGAGACTGAGAGAGAGGCTAGAAAGCTGACGGCTAAGTAGCTTTCTACTATCCCTTAGGATAGCTCTTCACGAGTTGGAAAATATGTTTATTGATGTTTCTGCGGCCAAGCTACCGAAGAATCTCAATTACTTGTGGGTACCCCACTTGCTAATAAAGCCATCTTGCCGGAAGGACATGGTTTTATTGGATTGCTTCTTTTCATCTACACTGAATAAGGATGTTGTAATGGTCTTACTGTCGAGAAGTGTGAGAAGCGTGAAAGTAGAAGCGTCCGCCCCAATAGACTATCCAGTGGTTTTCTCTGGTGGATGCAACCTCCTATTTTATCACAAAGTGCTGAATACCGTTGACTCTTCTCTCAAGGCAAACACTATCGAGAACCTCGTACTAAAACCGCAAGACGCTAAGGCCAAAACTATGGTCGCAGATATTTTTAGAGCTATACTAAGACTGCTGTGCTTTCCAGACCCACCAATGGAGTCTACTCAGGTGTACGTATTACTCGGACTAAATACTCGAGAAAAGCGAGCATATGTTGCTCTAGGTAGCAGACTACTCAGATCGTCGATACTGGAGGAAGTACTTTACGGACAGCTAAACGGGCTTAGCGCCATAAAGCGGTATCTCTGATTTTTCATTAATTTGTTAAAGAGAGCTGCTAAGTCGAGTTATATTAACACTAAAACTTGCTAACCTTGCGACTTCAAGCTATGTATAGCGGGGCTATCGTAGTACCTGTACAGCTGCGTATCCTACTACCCAACTTTTTTCGCCAGTTATGTCTCCAGAGGTAAAGTACTTTAGGAGGCGGGCTCCTCCCGCGTTTAGTGCTTTAGCAAAGTAAATAAGTGCCATAGTGCTCCCCGGTCCACACATACTAATGTCTTTCTCCACAACTACCCTAAACAGTCCGTCCGGGTCTAGCTGGACTATTCTCTCGATCACGAGCTGGTCCTTTCTATGAGCTATATCGTGAGGCTCATAGTGAGTTAGGTCTGTCGAAGCTATTATGAGGATATCGTTGGGGTCTCTCTTAGACAGTTGAACAGCCGATAATACTGACTTAGCTAAGTCTTCAGCTACTTTAGGTGTCTGATTTAGTATAGTGATCGGGACAATAGTGAAATCTTCTTTGAGTACGTACTGTAGGAACGGTAACTGTACTTCAATAGAGTGCTCGTATTCATGTGCGGTAGTATCGAGCCTAGCAAATCTACTGCTACCAGCAATGAGTTTAGCCAGTTCTGAGTCTACTGGTACTCTCCCCAGGGGTGTCTCCCAAAACCCCTCCGGATAAACAGACACAGAAGGTCCTACACCAGTGTGGTTGGGTCCTATAAGTACGATAGTTCTGGGTTTTTTCTCCATAGAGAGTGCGTAGTACGCATGTGCTGCTGCGGGACCACTGTACATGTAACCAGCATGGGGAACTACAAACCCAAGACTAACCCTTTCCTGAGACCCTTCACCCTTAGGAATAACCTGCGGACCTAGATTATGCAGAAAGCACCACTCGATCTGCCTTACCAGACCGGTTGGGCTACCTTCATAAAACTGTCCCGAGACCAGGGGTTTTCTAACGCTCAACAGTTGACACCTTAGTTTCAAAAGCTTCGTAGCTTACTGGTAAGTTAGCGTCCGGCTGTAGAACACCCCTCTCTCTCAACACTTGCCTAGTAAGTATCCAGTAGATAAGCGCTAGAGATTTCCTTCCCTTATTGTTCCCAGGAATAACCAGGTCTACATTGTTTAACTTAGCGTCTGTACTTGCTATAGCGATAACGGGGATCCCGACCTTGGAAGCCTCTTCAATAGCCTGCTCATCCACTCTCGGGTCTGAGGCTATTAAGACCCCAGCGTCAATATGGATGTCTAGATATGGGTTAGTTATCGTGCCGGGAATGAACCTGCCAGTAACAAACCTAGCACCAGTAAACTCCGCAAACTTTTGGACTGGAGTAAATCCGTAAGGTCTCGAGGAGACAGCCAGCACTGAGCGAGGTTCGAATGACGAAATGAACTTAGCGGCTATCCTGAGCCTTTCATCTATTTTTCTGATGTCTAGTATGTAAGGGCCGTCGGGTCTTGACCTGTAAACGAACTTCCTCATATACTTTGTGCAGACATACGTCCCTATGTGCACTCCAGCCTCGAGGTAAAGCTCTGAAGGAGCTAGTAACTCCGAGACCAGCTTTGGAGCCTCGTCTAGGTATCGCTTCTGTGCACTCAAGTCTTACACCTTTCTCCCATATACAACGATCTCGTTTATTAAATCTACATGCGATAGAAACATTCTCCTACAACAATACCTTTTCAACCCCAGCTCATCGAGTACTTTCCCCGGGTCTTCACCGCTTGCCACTCTCCTAGCGTACTCATCCCATAGGTGCCCAATGATCCTGCCGCAAGTAAAACATCTTACTGGAACTATCACGGCAACCTACCTATAGGATTTCTGCCTCCACCTCCTGGCGCTATACCTCATCCACTTTTCTGGTTCCGTCTGCCTTGGATCACCAGATAGCATGTACCTAGTATACTCTCTAAATAACTGCTTAAGCTCCTCACTACCTGTGAACTTAGCTAATCCTCTAGCAATAGCCATCCTAACGGCTTCCGCTTGAGCCATGTACCCCCCTCCAGAGACTCTAACGCTTATATCTACAGATTTCCTAATACTGTCACCAGCTAGCAGAAGGGGTTCCATCATCTTTATTCTAGCTAGCTCTATGGGAAATATCTCGATGGGGACGTCGTTAACCCAAACTCTACCAGAACCTTGAGTTACTGTAGCTCTCGCCACTGCTGTTTTTCTTTTACCGATCTCAATTACAACCTTCAACTGCTTACCCTTTGAGGGATCCGTTCTAGACACCGCACCTGCGCTCATACCTTACCCCTCCAGCCTAAATACTTAGCTACCTCACCTACTGTTATGTATTCATGCTTAAGTTTACTAGCTCTAGCCTCAGGAATTTCGATAGCGACCAGCTTCATTTTCTTTACTTCCTCTGGGTAGCCTACGTAAACCTTCAGCTTTTTGAGTAGCGTAATCTTCTTAAATGGATCCTTCGGGAGCATTCCCCTAACGGCGTACTTCACTATAGACACAGGATTTCTAGGTCTGTGCGGTGACCATTTACTCGGGTTTCTCAGTGTCTTGATTTCGAACCACGTGGCGTAAGATTCTTTAATCGTGTGTGGGTCCCCACTTACTACAGCCTTTTCTGCGTTAACTACGTGAACTCTGTAACCATACTTAAGGAACTTAGCTACTACCGAAGCCAACCTACCTAGGATAAGGCCTTCGGCATCTATTAAGATCTCCTTGCTGTAGCTCATATTATCACCTTCACGTTAGAGCCCTGAGGATTTACTTTTAGAAGCTCGGTAATCGGAATAGCTGAACCACCAGCACTACGGATCTTCTCTAAAGCTCTCTTCGAGAACGATACAGCTGCGACGGTCACCGGTTTCTTTAAGGTTCCTGCTCCAAGGACTTTTCCTGGTACAACGATGTATTCCCCCTGACTTGAGAATCTGCTTACCTTGCTTAAGTTAACTACCACGCGCCTTCTAGAGGGTTTCTCCAGCAAGTCAGCCACGTAGTCCCATATTCTAACACTATATTGATTAGAAGTCCTTCTTAGCTCTCTAACTAGCTTCCTTATAACTACGTTCGTCGGTCCCGTACGCTTCATGCTCTCACACCTCTAGCAGAGAAAACTCTATCGAGATGCTCATGCAGTTCTAATAGTTTTTTCTTGATTTGAAGCATTGCCTCACCAACTATTCTCTCGGGACTTAAAGCACCCGATGACTCTACACGCAGTTTGTACTCGTCTTTACGCCAGCTAAGGTCTATCGCCTCCGGTCCACAAACTTTAACGCACTGCCTACAGAGAGTGCACTTGCTTTCATCAACAACTACTTCCCCCGCTCTGATAGTTATCGCCTTGGTCGGGCAGTACTCAGCGCACAGCCCGCACATAGTGCACCTATAGGTAGAGATAGTCACCTTAGGTATGTACGTGAGTACAGAAACCGTCGCCGGAGACCACTTAATATGTTCCTTCCCCCTACCGAGTCTAGCCCATGCTTCAAGGACTACTCTCTGCTGAGGGCCTAACTTAAGTACAGGGATCCCCCCGTCTACGGGGACAATCTCCGGGTCGTCTTGAGGTTTTATGTCCCTAGAGTACACAACCAGCTCTTCCTGAGGCCCGCTCTCGGCTTCAAGGTAGAAACTAGCATAGCATCCATCCGCTAAAGCACTGCCTCTACATTCTTCAGGTTGCTTATAGCGCTCAAGTGCGTGGTCGGACTTCAGCGGAATTAGGGCCAAGCGGTGAGATATTA
>JAWBTQ010000002.1:0-180432 GCA_038841535.1 Sulfolobales archaeon
AGCTATAGAGACCTCGCGAGAGCGTGGATAAGCGGGAAGACGTCTAATTCCAGCGAGCCTCATTGCCAGCTATCTGTAAGTAAGTGGCTTTACGAAAGGATTACTAGCTTGCTGGGGTCTAGTGGTGCTGAGACAATGCTTAAAGCATTTGAGGAAAGAACTTGGTGGCTTAGGCTGAACACTCTTAAAGCGCCTGAGGAGAGAGTCCTGAAGGAACTTGAAGCTGAAGGTCTGGAATTCGAGGTACACTCCGAGATCCCTTATATGGTCAGAGTTCTTAAGTCTCCTAAGCCGATTAGACTTCTTAACCCAGTGCGGGAGTTTAGGGCACTGCCTCAAGACCTCGCTTCTGCCGTGTCTGTAGAGTTCATCGACGTTAGGCCGGGTGATGTAGTAGTTGACATGTGCGCCGCACCAGGACTTAAGACATCTTTGATTGTAATGCTAGAGGAAAGCGCTAGAGTTATAGCTTTCGATATATCTAGCAAGAGATTGAGAGTTATGAGGCAACTACTTAAGAAGCTGGGTGTTCCCGAGAACAGCGTCCAACTAGCTCTTGCTGACTCCAGGTTCATAAACTTAGTTCGACCGGTTGATAAGGTTCTTTTAGATGCTCCCTGCAGTAATTCGGGGTCTATCGATAAAGATCCAAGCATAAAGGCTACTCTAACGCAGGGTAAAGTAGAATTTCATAGTAACCGCCAACTCGAGCTTCTTCTAAAATCCCTCGAGTTATCGGACTGCGTTGTGTACACTACGTGCTCAATATTACCTGACGAGGGAGAAGACGTCATCGAAAAGATCGTGAAGAAAACGTCGGTAAAGCTAGTTGTTCCACCAAGATTTAGAAGCTTTTGTAGCCCTGGGTACCCTAGCTACGGATTTAGTAACAACGTATGCAGGCTGTACCCGCACATACATAAGAGCGAGGGGTTTTTCATATCGCGGTTAGAGAGGCCGCAAGCATTGTAGATTATTTTTGACTAGGTCATAGATAATGCTTGAAGTTGCTTGATGGGGAAATTTGCTCGGTCTACGATATTCAAAGAATCAAAGGATATTTTAGTAGCTCAGAAGTGATTTTGGTGACAAGTTGAGCCAGGAGAAACCCGCTAGAAAAAAAGTGCTAGTGGCTAAGCTCGGGCTAGATGGTCACGATAGAGGGGCTAAAGTTATAACGATGGCTCTACGAGATGCGGGTTTCAGAGTGGTCTACTTAGGTGTCCACCAGTCACCTGAGGACTTAGTGAGGGTAGCCCTCGAAGAAGATGTCGAAGCTATCGGTGTTTCAATTCTGTCTGGGAGTCATGAGGAGCTTGTATCTGATCTTGTTCGAATAGCTAAAGAAAAGGGTGTGAAAGTTCCCGTAATAGTTGGAGGAATAATACCTCCAGAAGATGTTCCAAGGCTTAAAGAGATAGGAGTCTATGAGGTTCTGCCTTCAGGAACTCCTTTATCTAAAGTTGTAGAAGTGTTTAAGAGAGCTCTAGGTGAGGAGGTGTGAAGATAGACCACATAGGGGTGGCGGTAAAGAATCTCGACGAAGCCGTAAAGTTCTATAAAGACGTTCTCGGACTTGAGCTAGTAAAGATCGAGGAGGTTCCAGAGGAGAGAGTTAGGATAGCTATGTTCAGAGTAGGGGACTCCTACATCGAGCTTCTGCAGGGGACTGACCCAGAGTCAGCTGTCAGCAAGTTTATAGAGAGAAGAGGTGAGGGCATTCACCATCTATCGATACACGTAGATGACGTAGACGCTAAGACCGAAGAACTCAAGTCTAAGGGTGTGACGCTGACCTACGATAAGCCTAGGGAAGTATCTCACGGTGAAAGAAGGATAAACTTCATTCACCCTAAGAGCACCTTTGGGGTTTTACTTGAGATAATGACTAGGAGGGAGAGGAGTTGACCGATTTCGAGAAACTCAAGCAGAAGCTAGCAGAGTGGGAGAACGAGGTAGTTCTCCCACTTCTTAGGAAGGTACCAGAGAGAAAGAAGGTGTTTAGTACTGAAGAGGGCCTTGAAGTAAGGAGGGTATATACTCTAGCGGACCTCGAGAAGTGGGATTACCTCGAGAAGCTCGGATTTCCGGGTGTGTACCCATTTACTAGAGGAATATATCCTACGATGTATAGAGGTAGGCCATGGACGATAAGACAGTACGCTGGCTACGGTTCTGCTGAGGACACTAACGAGAGGTATAGGTACTTGTTAAGCATAGGTCAGACAGGACTTAGTATGGCCTTTGATCTACCGACTCAGCTTGGTTATGACCCGGATCACCCGCTCGCATGGTATGAGGTAGGGAAGGTAGGTGTCTCAGTGCCGGCAATAACTGAGATGGACATAGTGTTTAAGGATATACCGATGGAGAAGATCACTACGTCGATGACGATCAACGCTACCGCAATCGAGGTTCTATCCATGTACGTAGCTGTTGCTGAGAGTAGAGGTGTTCCGAAAGCCGTCTTAGATGGTACTACTCAGAACGACATACTCAAAGAATATATTGCAAGAAATAACTACATCTATCCACCTGAGCCCTCCATGAGGTACTCGGTTGACCTAATACTTTACACAGTTAAGGAGATGCCAAAGTGGAACCCGATAAGCATAAGCGGTTACCACATGGAGGAAGCCGGCGCTACTCCAGCGATGGAGGTAGCGTTCACGTTTGCTGACGCCGCTGAGTACATTAGGTGGGTTAAGGAAAGAGGTAGAGTTGATGTCGACTCTTTCGCACCCAAGCTCACGTTCTTCTTTGCTGCGAGAACCAACTTGTTTGAGCAGATAGCCAAGTTTAGAGCTGCGAGGAGGATGTGGGCCAAGTTGATGAAGGACTGGTTTTCGGCTAAAGACCAGAGGTCTATGGTCTTAAGGTTCCACACTCAGACTGCTGGAGTGCTTTTAACGGCTCAGCAGCCCATGGTTAACATAATAAGGACTACTCTTCAGGCTCTAGCGGCAGTTCTGGGTGGAACTCAGTCTCTCCACGTTAACTCCTACGATGAGGCTCTATCGCTACCTACGGAAGAATCTGTCAAGCTATCTATTAGAGTCCAGCAAGTGCTCCTCTACGAGTCCGGAGTTGCTGACACTATTGACCCTATGGGAGGTTCCTACTACGTAGAATGGTTAACAGACCAGATAGAGGAGAAGGCATGGAAGTATCTTGAGGAAATAGAGAGAATGGGTGGAATGCTTAGAGCGATTAAGCTGGGGTATCCGCAGCGCGAGATTGCTAGAGCTGCTTACGAGTGGCAGATAAAGGTCGAAAAGAACGAGATACCTATAATTGGAGTAAACATGTTTACGGAGCCTGAGGCTCCGAAAGTGAAGA
The DNA here is from genome assembly GCA_038841535.1 of Sulfolobales archaeon. Taxonomy (GTDB): domain Archaea; phylum Thermoproteota; class Thermoprotei_A; order Sulfolobales; family NBVN01; genus DRZP01. The sequence goes on from JAWBTQ010000002.1 coordinate 3,340, forward strand.
TCCTAAAGGTAGATCCAGTATCGAGGGAGAGAGTGGTCAGCAGGTTGAGGAAGCTGAGGGAGAGTAGGGACCAAGTGAAGCTTAGAACTGTCGTCGATAACGTAAGGAGAGCTGCGGAGAAAGAGGATGTCAACATATTCATACCGATATATGAAGCAGTAAAAGCTGGTGCTACTATCGGAGAAATTAGTGGAGCTCTAAGGGAAGTGTGGGGAGAGTGGAGAGCTCCTGAGATATTCTAAAGGTTACTAGCACTAAGTACCCTTTTTCACCTCGCTTAAGTGCTTCAACTAGGGCCCTATCTAGGTCTTTCGAAGCTTTATTGGATCTCAACCCGATAGTTGAGTCATCTACATAGTGAGACTTTCTGATTATTAGCTTCTGCGCGTTTTTAAGTGTGAGCTTGTCGGAGCCTTCAGCTATGAAGTAGTCAAAGAGTCCGCTACTAGTTATGATTATTCCGAGCAGTGTCCCCCCTATCTTGAGGTTTTCCTTTATGCACTGTCTCAAGTCTGAAGCTCCCTTATTGCTCTTAATACCAATTATGCAGTCACCTCTCGGTGTTAGGTAATCATCTCTCGTTACTTCGAGCGTGGTTCGGTGGGTTGCTCGAACGTTTACATGGCCCTCGAAAGTCACGACATCTATACAGTACTCCAAAGACATACCCCATAGTATATCGAGAAACAGCTTATCACCCCCCATAACCTATCTAATTCGGGGTGGGCCTATCTTTAAGGATGAGCGAGAGAGAGTGATACGTTCTCTAGTGGCAGAGGGTTACCTATCTAGCCAGACCGTAATTGAAGCAATGCTCAAGGTTCCTCGGGAGGAGTTCGTCCCACCTGAGTACAGGAGGTTTAGTTACTACGATACGCCACTACCTATTGGATACGGTCAGACGATAAGTGCTATGCACATGGTCGCCATAATGACTGAGAAGCTCAATCCGATGCCTGGCCATAGAGTTCTGGAGATTGGAACTGGAAGTGGCTACCAGGCAGCAGTACTAGCGGAGATCGTCGGAATTAAGGGACATGTCTGGACCATAGAGAGAATTCCCGAGCTAGCTGAGTACGCTTTCGCAAACCTAAGGAGGACTGGCTACATCGATCGCACAACAGTTGTCGTAAGTGACGGCAGTGAAGGATTTCAGCCCGCCGCACCTTACGACGGAATAATAGTTACAGCGGCAGCACCCGACGTTCCCAAACCCCTAATAAAGCAGCTTAAGAAGGGAGGTAGGCTAGTCATCCCAGTGGGTAATAGGTGGGTTCAAGTACTGAGAATCATAGTGAAAGAAAACAGCAAGCTCTGGGCTGAAGACGTTCTCCCGTGTGCGTTCGTACCCTTAATAGGTAGGTACGGATTTAAGAGCTACTGAAAAGCCTATAGTCGAAGAAGTAAAGCAGTTAATCAAAGATTATAGCATTTGGAGCAGAGAGTCCACAAAGCTTGCATAGTATAGCAGTCTCTATCGTTTCATTAGCGATGCCAGTCATAGCTGTAGTTTTTATTAAGCCAGAGCCGGTTCTGTGGTTTAGGTAATGACGATCGGAGAGTATTTTCAACTTTGAACATTTCCACATCACTCCTAAATTACAACCTGAAAGCAGCATTAAGTATAGCTTTTATTTAAAGATGATGAAAGCTTATCCCGCTACTTTACGCGTAACGCATTAACCACCTCGGAAGATATCATGAGCGTATTACAGAGCTCAAGTAAAATATGAACGTTAACTCGAGAACTGGGTTGATGCGTGCTGCATTCAGCTTATATACTAAAGGAGATCGAGTACATGGTGAACAGAAAGATGGTCGGGAAAGCTAGAGTCATGAAGTTTAAGGAGGCAGAGGAGTTTCCCGCTCCTCCCCCCTCTAAAAAGGTTAGTAAAATACTTATAGATCCTGTACTGGGTTCTACTAATGTTGCCATAGGTATAGTAACATATCCCCCCGGAGAGAAAGGTTCACCCCATGCCCATGAAGACTGCGAAGAGTTCATGTTAATACTTAAAGGAAGGGCCAAAGTCGTTAACGAAGATGGTAGCTTTGAGATCGCTGAACCACTCGACTTAATATATGCTCCACCTAAAACTAAGCACTCCATAGAGAATGCCGGCAATGAGGACCTAGTGTTTGTGTGGATATACTCTCCCCCTGGAGAAGAGAAAAAGATCCGCGAGAGAAAATCTAAGAAATAAATTCAACCAGTTCTTTAGCTTTGTTTAAAAATACTATAGGATATCTTAATAAAAAATTCAGTAAGTAATTCAATAAGTCTTTTATTCAAAGTGTATTTATATTTGAATGCACAGTTATAGTGTGGTGTATCTAATGCCCGCAGTAAAGCTATGGGAAATGAAGTGGCCTGAGTTAGTTGAATATACTAAGAGAGTTTGTGATGTAGCCATAGTTCCGGTGGGGTCTATAGAGCAGCATGGTCCTCACGCTCCTCTAGGTACCGACTCCCTAAACGCAATAAAGGTTGCCGAAATGGTCTCAGAGAGGACGGGTGCGGTACTTGCGCCTCCGATATGGTACGGAGCCCACATGTATCATCAGCTAGGTTTTCCTGGAACCGTACCCATAAGGTCAGATATCCTAAAGGAGTACCTTAAAGATGTCATAAGGGGTCTAGTTAACGCAGGCTTTAAGAAAATAATAGTGTTAAACGCTCATGGGCAGCAGTGGGTCCTTGTTGGTGCATTACATGACATAGCCCCCGAGGTTAAAGTTTTCATAGCTGTAGCCACCCTTTGGGAACTAGCTAGAAAGACCATAAATGAAGTATGTGAAGAACCGTTTAGACACGCCGACGAGTGTGAAACGTCCATCTCGCTAGCTCTGTATCCAGAGCTCGTTGACATGGGTAGAGCTGGCAAAGAAAAGCCACCAACATTTGTAGACCATGAGTATCTCGGTGGAACTACCTACATGCCCGAGGAGGGAGGCTTCCCGCACCACAATATAACGGCATTCTACTTCCAGAAAGAGACTCTGAAGTTGGGCATACTAGGTGATGCCACCAAGGCCTCAGCCGAAAAAGGCAAGGTCATCATTGAAGACGCTGTTAACAGGCTATCGCAGTTTATAAACGACTTACTGAAGAAGTTCCCGCCTGGAGTTAGCCCGTTTCAGTAACTAAATACCTGCATTAAATTAGGAGCAAATAAAGGGGGGTAAGGCATAAATACGAACGATTTTTATTGTTTGGTGCTAGTATTGCGGCTTCTCAATATCTTAGCTCTCTCTCTGGCTTTCTCTACTACTTCCTCCACATAATTTCTCCCAGTGCTATCTATAACAACTATTAGGGGGCCGAAGTTCTCTACTTCGAGGACCCACATAGCCTCAGGTATCCCAAGGTCTAGCCACTCCACTTTCGTAACTCTCTTTACTGCCCGAGCAGCAAGTACGGCAGCTCCTCCGGTGAAAGTGGCATAAGCAGCTCCATACTTAGCACATGCTTCTGCTGTTTTAGGTCCCATACCACCTTTACCTACAATAAGCCTCACTCCGGTCTTCTCTATTACCTCTGGTTCGTAGAGCTCAAGTCGGGTGCTAGTCGTCGGGCCTGCAGATAGTATTTCCCACTCACTATTGCTCCTTGCTACTACGGGACCGCAGTGGTAGATAACTCCACCTCGGAGGTCTACTGGGAGAGTCTTACCGGTTTTCAGGTATTCTACAATTCTCCTGTGGGCAGCATCTCTAGCGGTAACGATAGTTCCACTTACATATACTACATCACCTATCTTCAGAGATCTGACGGCAGGCTCTTCAATAGGTGTTCTAAGAGTAAATACTGCCACCTACAACACCCTCTTACTGACTGATTTCGAAGGTGCCGTCAGCCCTCACGATTGCCGTAGCACGTCTAGTAGCCCAACACTGGAATACCACTGCTACAGGGTATGTTGCTGGGTGTCTGTGGGCGTAGTCTATGTGGACTGCTAGAACAGTAATTCTACCACCGAGGCCCATTACACCAATGCCAAGTTCGTTAACGGTATCTCTAAGTTCACCCTCAAGCCTAGTCAGTTCAGGGTCCTCATTGGAAGTGCCGATCTTTCTTAAGGAGGCAGCCTTCTTCGCTAAAAAAACAGCAGTATCAGTCCCCCCACCAATTCCTACACCTACAATAGTTGGTGGACACGGCATCGCACCAGCATGAAGCACCGAGTCCACTACTACTTCTTTGATGGCATCGAGGCCCATCCCGGGTGGGACCATGCGTAAAACAGTAGGATACTCCGAGCCCCCACCTTTAGGAACTACCGTAAAATTAAGGCTGTCTCCAGGTACTAATTTCCAGTAGATGTGGGGGTTATGCCTGCCAGTATTATCCCCAGTATTAACCCTAGTAAGCGGGTGTACGCTATTTGGTCTTAGGGGGACAAGTTGTGTCGCTCTTCTAACAGCTCTTACTAGAGATTCTTCTATGTATCGTAGTGCTGGAAAGTCGTAGCCTACTTCTACATAGAAATATATAGTTCCCGTATCCTGACATACAGGTCTCTGAAGTTTTTCGGCAAGTTCTATATTGTCGAGTATGGACTTAAGCTGTGCCCTAGCTATATCACTATCCTCTTCTTGGTACGCTCTCGATAGAGCCTGCTTAACATCTGGTGGAATGTATATTACAGCCCTCCTAATGCTCTCTATAGCTGCGAGTTCTATCGCTTTAGCCAGACCGTCATTCAAAAGCGCGTCACCAGCAACCGAAGGGCGGATGCACCGTTATTAAGTTGTTGCTTAGGGCTAGTTTGGTGTATTTCTTCGGGCGCTCTATCAGCTCGCGTATCTCGTTCTCTAGCTCGCTACGGCTCATAGTCCTCCTAGCTAGTCCTAGCTCCATAGCTTTCTCAGCTACTGCTATAGCCTCTAGAACATACGCCCCCTCTTCGTCCATTCTAGGTATTACGTACTCTTCGTGGATACCCCTCTCTTCGGCGTACCTAGCTAACGCGTATGCTGCTGATACGAACATCTCGTCAGCCATTTTTCTGGCTCTCACGGTTAAGACTCCTCTGAATACTGCCGGGAATCCTAGACTGTTGTTTATCTGGTTCGGGAAGTCGGATCTCCCTGTAGCAACTATTCTAGCACCACCCTCTTTGGCTTCCCAAGGCCATATCTCCGGTGTCGGGTTGGCTTCAGCAAAGACTATAGCATTGCTGTTCATCTCTTTAACCCACTCCTTCTTAATTACTCCCGGCCCGGGTGTTGAAGCAGCAATAACCACATCGGCACCCCTCATAGCTTCTCTGATACCCCCTGTTACTCCCTCTCCGTTGCTCTCTATAGCAATAGCGTGCTTCCACGGGTTCTCTTCTTTTAGCTTCTCTAAATCGGGACGACTCCAATGTAGAACTCCCTTAGTATCTACTACAAGTATGTTCTTCGGGTTGACGCCAACCACCTTAAGATACTTGTATAGGGCTATGTTAGCTGCTCCGGCACCTATGAGTGCTATTTTAACCTCGCTTATTTTCTTGTTCACAACCTTCAGTGCGTTTACTAGTGCCGCGATATTCACTAGAGCTGTCCCCTGCTGGTCATCGTGCCAGACAGGTATTTCAAGGATTTCCTGAAGCTTCTCGAGTATGTAAAAGCACTTAGGTGATTCAATGTCCTCTAGGTTGATAGCACCAAAACTGGGCTCTAGGGCTTTTACTAGGTAGATAAATTTATCGGGATCTCGTTCTCTAACAACGAGAGGAACAGCATCGACACCTCCCAGATACTTAAAGAGCAGAGACTTCCCCTCCATAACTGGGAGAGCGGCTTCAGGGCCTATGTTGCCTAGTCCGAGAACTCTAGTTCCATCGCTTATTACAGCAGCATAATTCCACCTTAGAGTATAATCAAATGAGAAGTCAGCACCTTCTTCGCGTATCTTCTTACAGGGATAAGCTACACCAGGAGTGTACCAAACAGAAAAGTCATCTAATTTAGTCACAGGAACCTTTGGGACAACCTCGATTTTCCCCTTGTACTTCCTGTGGAGCTCTAGCGAGACCGTAAACCAATCCACGCCTTTCGTGCTCACGGATTTCACCACGTTTCACCTGGTGGGCGGTATAAAAGCTAGAAAAGACAGTTCAATGAAATTTAGGGTCTATTTGATTGTATAAACCAGTCCCCTAATAGGAGTCGCTAGTGAAGTATAAATCAGTTAAAACTTTAACGAATTTGGTGTGCTATTTATGTTACCTGGGAATAGCTAGGTCCGGTGATCCTCTTTTGCTCTGTACGGCTTCTGGGAAGAACCTCTTTATGTGCTCTACTGCTATAACTGCCTGTATACCCATTTGCCTGCCTTGCTCTCTAGTTGTTGGAACTCCGTGTGTTTCAACTGCTGAGTTACCTGTCTTTATGTGTACGGGGGCAGCCACTCTGACTATCTCGGGGGCCTCAAAATTCCTAATGAATCCGCCGGTGGACCTCGGATTGTCTACGTGTATGTCTATAGGTATTTTAACTGCTGCTCTTAGAGATGCTATTATAGGTAGTGGTAGGTCCCTAATTGGGTTTATGCTGTCGGCTCCGAGAGACTCAAGTAACTTAAAGGATGCCGGATTTGCGTGACCGCAGTGGGCTGACACTTTGAGCTTTACATCCTTAGGTATTTCGCCAGCTTTCTTCATCTCACCAAGAACCCACAGCAATCCTTCATCGTAGATCACAAAAGCTCGTATACCGAATTCGAGTGCTCTTCTGATGTCTTCTATAGCATACACCAGGTTCTCGACGCCCCTCAGTCTGTACCCGACTCGGGCTCCCTCTGGAGTACCTGTAGCTCTTTGAGCACTTGTGTCATAAGCAGCTCTCGGACCGACGGACATCACCAGCTCGAGCTGGAAGTCCTTGGCAAGCTGGACCATTTCCTCTAGTTCTTTATTAGTATGGCGCATTATGCCGTAAGTCTCTGTTATCCTGTTTACAACAACACCATGCTTCTCGGTAACCTCGAGAACAGCTCTCATAGCCTCGGCAGTATTGACTGTTGGAATCTCGATTCTGAAGTGTGCCCCATCTGGAAACCTCAGGGGAGACGTCGGAAGTTCATATAGGTCATGTCCAGGAAGACCTAGTCTACTTAAGAACTCCCTAGTCTTCTTACCGACTATTAGTTCAGGCACATTTTTCACCACTAAATGGTTACGAATGGGTTTTAAAGCTTTCGTGATATATCTTCGTTAGCTGTGTACGCTTTAACAAAGAACTAAGAATAAGTAAACTAAGACCATATGCCGAAACAGCTTTAAACTTTGTGGGCATCATGTTCTACAAGGTTTGGGATTTAGGCGTTGACATAGATAAAGATTTTGATGCGGTCTATAGTATACGTACAACCTCTGCGTGAAACGATGTTTTCTAGCTAGAGTTTCCATGAAACTAACGAGGCGCTCAAGTAGTGAGAGCTTACTTTCAAGGAGAGTTTTAAAGCTTTTAAACTAATCCCATAACAGTAACGTGGGAAATACATTGAGTCAAGCAATGGGGGACTTCACGAACGTAATCTTAACACGGAGAAGTATAAGGAAGTACAAAAATGCTGACGTACCTGACGAGGTCCTCCTCAAGGTTTTAGAAGCAGGTAGGTGGGCTCCCAGCGGTGAAGATGCGCAACCGTGGAGGTTTATAGTCATTAAAGATAAGGCTAAGAGAGAGCTGTTGGGTATGTGGGGTGCTGGAGGTAGTGGTAGGAGGTTTAAATCTGAGTACATGACTAGGGCAATATTCCAAAGAATTCCGATACCCGACGAAGAAAAGAGGAAGAGGGTGTATAAAAAACTGATTACTGGTGAGGTCTCCGCTTTCATGAAAGACGCGCCTGTCCTTATAGTTGTGGTCGGAAGGAGAGACGTGTGGGATGCTCCATATGATGTTTCAGCAGCTATAGAGAACATGCTTCTCGCAGCACACGCTTTAGGACTTGGCGCGTGCTGGCTCGTTGCCCCGGTAATAGACGTTCGCGACGAAAAGAAAGTTAAAGAGCTGTTAAAAGTACCGGAGGAGTATACTGTTGACGCTATAATAGCTCTCGGATACCCAGATGAACAGCCTAAGCCGAGACCTAGACTACCGCTAGACGAAATAGTCTTTTACGAAGAATTCGGTAAGAAGTTTTTACCGAGTACTAAAACGGGAGGTGAGAGCCAATGAGTAGTGAAGAACTCGCAAAATATTTTAATGAGCTAATCAAGGGGCTAAAGAAAGCGCTATACGAGCAACGAGGCGACGGCTCCCGTTTTAGAACCTATCTAATAGGTAGGGAGTTCTTCGCCGAGAAACTGAAGGATAGAGTGTCTGCGGATGAAGATTGGGGTGTCATTCTTAACAAAGTCAGTGATGCTGCTAAGAGCCTTGGGCTCGTGAGAGAGATAGAGTTCGGCGTAGAGTATGTTAGAGAGTTTGATGACTTGGTTGTTGGAAGAGTTATTAACGCTATTGTGAGAGGATGCGTTCACTCCGCTATAGATAAAGAACTTATGGAGAAGAAGGTGCCACCCTACGTGTTCTGCCCTATAGCAAACGCAATAATGTACGTAGCAGACGAAGTGAAAAATAGGGGTGAAGCCTCCTCCGAACTGGTAACAGCTAGTATGACAGAGAAAGGATGTGTGCTTACAATATGTGTCTTCGAGAGTCCGAATAAAGGTTAGGAGGTTTTTATTGATTAAATATTCCTTCAAGGTTTCGTAGCTAAGTCCACTTTCAGTGTGTAGTACAGATCTCGGGCTAGATATAAATATAAAACTTAAACCCCCGTTATAAGCTTAAGAAGCGAACCTCGACTCAGACATTGAAAGGCATACACTACGTAATACGTTATAGGTCGCACACTCTAGGCATTTCCTTTAGAATATTCATGCGACTTAAAGCGACAACGCTAAAATACCCAGCTAACATAAGAGAGTCCAGCTATGTACTTCGCCTTATGAGCACTTGGCTACTCTTTGTTTACTATATTCGGCCACACCGCAGAAGTTAAGTACCCATTCAGGACTGGTGGAGTTAACCATCAACTTAAAGTTCACTTAGTACGTAATGGGGTTATCTCGGTCCTACAATTACCAATATTTATAAACTGCCTGAAGCATAATTTGTATAGAGGATTGATCTACGTGGCACTTTCCAGTATATACGCCAAGAAGATCTCCAGACCTCTCATCATAGCTGCTCTCCCAGTAAAGCACGTTAGGGATATAGAAAAAATGCATGAAGTAAGCAATATAGTTGACCTTGTCGAGCTTAGAGTCGATTACATGGAGGATCCACTAGCATTAAACTACGAAAGCCTAGAAAAAGAAAAGGTCTTAATCACCCTACGCGATGCTGATGAAGGAGGCTTCATAAAACACCCTGATGAGATAAAACTTAGACTACTGAAATACCTCAACGAGCTCGGTATGCTGTACGACGTCGAGATGCGGTTTGTTGAGAAATACAATAATAAAGTCAATTACGAGGATAAGATAGTGTCTTACCACGTATTTAACTCTTCCCAACTACTGGATTTAAGTACCTTACGCGCTAAAGCTAGAGAGTATCTCGATAAGGTCTTAATTTTTAAGGTTGCCACGGTCACGTTCCCAGGGTACAGAAGCTACCTTACGTCTATCCTAGAGTTAGGAGATAACGTCGCTGTAATGCCTATGAGCCCAAGCGCTAAAGAGAGAATAGCTTTTGCTTTCCTTGGGTCCAAGATGCTGTTTTGCTGTATAGACACTCCCACAGCGCAGGGGCAGATACGCTGTAATCATGTTAAGGAAATACTCAACACTATTGACAAGTACGATAAGATAAACTAGCGGTGTTACGTAGTTGTCTGTTCTAGTCACCGGAGGTTGTGGATACCTAGGTTTACACGTCTTAAAGAGGTTATCCGAAGAAGGATGGAGTGTCGTGAGCTATGACATAACTTCTATTGACTTAAGTCTGCTAGAGAACTTCTATAGAATAGACGCTAAAAGAATAAAATTCGTAAAGGGAGACATCCAAGATGTTTTCAAAATTATAGAAACAGTTAAGAGGTATGATGTAGAATACGTAGTACACTTAGCAACCTTGCTAACTAGGGAGTCTGAAGAAAACCCGCTGAGAGCGTATAAAGTAAACATCGAAGGAACGCTAAACCTTCTAGAGGTTTCCAGGCTGTTTGACATCAAAAAGCTTGTTTTCGCTAGCTCTGAAGCTGTTTATGGTGTAACGGGAGAAGAGCCGGTGCATGAGGAGTACCCTAAGAACCCGGCAACGGTCTACGGGATAACTAAGCTTGCGGCAGAATACCTCGGGATAAGGTACAGTAATATTTATGGTGTCAACTTCGTTGCTCTACGATATCCCATGCTCTATGGCCCCGGGGCTTACGCAGGTGGTACTAGACCAATTAACTACATGATAGAAGCAGCAGCAAAGAATGTCCCAGCTACGATACCCTTTGTCGAACATATGAAGGTAGAGCCTCTGTACGTAGATGATGGAGTTAAAGCCTTATATCTGGCTCTGAAAACTGAGAGGACTCCAAGTAATGTGTATAACATCGGAATAGGGAAAATGTACACTCTAAAAGAGATACTGGAGGCCATCAGAATGACGTACCCTAAGGCAGAAATTAGCTTTGGCGACCAACCAGGAATCTTTGTTTACCCTGTGCGGGGACCCTTGAGCATACGGCGCGCACGTGAAGAGCTAGGATACACACCGGATTACGACATTGTAAGCGGAGTAAGGAAATACTCTCAAGTTCTGGTCAGAGGCTATATAAGTTAGGTTCAGGTACCCGAGGTCCGTCAATACCAAAGAAAAGGTTAACGATATCCATAGCAGGAGCTCGAAGTCTAACACTATTGACCTATCCTCCTTCTAATATGGGCGCGACGATTAGCTTAATTGTTCCATTATGTACCCTCTGCTCTAAGTCAGTCAACTTAGTAGTTGCGAACTCTGCAGGCGATAGCTGAAGAACACCATGTTCGCTCACTACTGATACTATATAGTCATCCCACCGACAAACTTCGGCACTGTGTTGACATACTTTACTTAAGATATCTTTAACACTCATCTCCGGGTCTACATTTACTAGCTCTATCTTAAGTCTTGGAATGACCGAAATGACCACTAGTTTCACGATTTTCTCCTAGTTTTTAGCGTGCTACTGTTTTTATTTTCCCGTTTTAAGCTGAGACCAGACGTAGTTTTAAATCTTTACGTCAAGTTACCTCTAGGTGAAGTCCGGATGACGACACTTTACGGTTACGCAGGTAGAATGCTGTATGTAGACCTATCAAATCAGAGAGTTCGTGTGAAAGCTCTGGAGCCTAATGTAGCTAGAGACTACCTGGGTGGTTCAGGTCTCGCTGCACACATTATCAGAAGCGAGATGGACTTAAGGAGCGATCCTTTTAGTGAGGGAAACTTCCTAGTTATAGCTACAGGACCATTTAATGTTCCGTACGTTCCGGCCTCTGCTAGGGTTTCTATTGCAACCAGATCCCCACTTACGAACGCGTGGGGTGAGGCCCACGTCGGCACCAAATTCGCGCTAGTACTTAAGAAAGCAGGCTTCGATGCTGTAATCGTTTCTGGAAAGTCGGATGAACCTGTTTGGATACACATAGAAAACCAGGACGTGGACATAAAGTGCGCTAAAGAACTCTGGGGTAAGAGCACCTCCGAGACATTTGAGGAGATAGGGCGTAGAGTGGGTAAGGATGTCAGCTCTTTAGCCATAGGTAAAGCAGGGGAGAATTTAGTTAGATACTCCAGTATCGTAGCTGACGATGGTGGGGTAGCTGGTCGAAGTGGTGTTGGCGCTGTAATGGGCTTTAAGAAACTAAAGGCTATTTCGGTTAGCGGTACCGGTGAGGTTCCTCTGGTCGACCTTCACAAGCTAGTAGAGTTTTACAAGAGCCTTGTCGCCAGGATGGTTAAGTCTCCCGGTAGTCAGAGACTGAAAGGCTTTGGAACAGCCGGAGCCGTCCAAAGGTATTACAAGCTAGGGAACGTTCCAATAAGAAATTTCTCTAGGGGGACATGGAACGATGCGAGCATTATTAAGATAAGTGGAGAGCACTTAAACAATTACCTCTACAGGCTTAGTCCTTGTTGGGGCTGTCCTATAAGCTGTAAGAGGCTCTCAAAGATCAAGCACGGGTCTTTAGAGCTAGTAGTTAGAACTCCGGACTACGAGACGGTGTGCATGTTGGGTAGTAACCTACTGATAGATGACACAGAGACTTTGATATTCGCAAACCACCTGTGCAACGAATACGGCATAGACACGATCTCTCTGGGCGGTGTTCTTGCATTCGCTATGGAGGCATACGAAAGGGGTATAATATCCGAAGCTGAAACTGAGGGCGTGAGACTTGCCTTTGGTAACACGGACTCCTTAGTGGAGGCTGTGCGTAGAATCTCTGAAAGAAGAGGTAGCTTATGGTACTTGCTTGGTGAAGGAGTTAAGAAAGCCTGCGAGTTCATAGGAAAGAATTCTTGCGACTTTGCGCTTCACGTAAAGGGTCTGGAAGTTCCCGCGCACGACGGTAGAGCATTCTTTGTACAGGGATTAAGCTACGCCACAATTAATAGAGGTGCCTGTCATCTTGCTTGGCCGCACAGAATAGCTCAGGGATCAGTTGTTCCTGAGCTGGGGATAAAAGAGCCTGTCGACAGATTCCAAGTAGACCAAAGCTGGAACATAGTTAAAATAATGCAGGACTACATGGAAGTGTTTGACTCACTAGTTATGTGTAAGTATGCTATCTCAGCTGGTGTCGAGGTAAGGGATGTGCTCGAGCTCCTCAAGCTAATTACAGGTTGGGAGATTAGTGCCGCTGAGTTAGCTAGGACGGGTGAGAGGATATTTACTCTAAAGAGACTACTTAACGTTGAGTGGGGTGTAACTTCGAAAGACGATATGCTCCCACGCAGAATGCTAGAACCTCTCCAGGAGGGAGGAGCTGCTGGAAAAGTGCCAAACTTAGAGCTAATGCTGAAGAACTACTACGAGATAAGAGGTTGGACTCAGGACGGCATACCTACTGAGGGAAAACTGAGAGAACTCGGTCTGCTGTAAAGCGTCTAAGTCAGTATGGGTCGTCTAAAAAAGCTTATTAGCACTCTAAGTCCTTCGTAAACCTTACTTTAACTTACTCCATTTCGAGTAGTACTCTATGTAGATAGGACACGCTCTCAAAGGCAGCTTCATCGGGATTATTGAAGTATGGAGGTATCTCCACTGAGATGAAGTTCCTGTAGTTCACTTCTTTGAGTACAGCAAAGAGGGCTCTAAAGTCTATGTCACCAACTCCAGGAACCAAGTGCAAGTGGAGGTGTCCTATAGTGTCACTTACGTGTATTATTTTAAGAGAATTTCTATATTTCCTGATTATGAAATACGGGTTTTCGTATACTGCTAGAGCGTGCTCGACATCCAGTACAAGACCTATGTCTTGTAGTCTAGTACGCACCTCTTCGTAAAGCTGGTACCTATCTATAGCAGGTATGTATGGAGACAGTAGAGCCCTTATCTCGGGTTCTACTGCTACCTCTATTCCATGAGCCCCAGCATAATCTCTGAGCTCCCTTAGAGCTTCCAAGGTAATTTCCAAAGCTTTTTCAAAGCTTTCACCTCGCTTGTACGGAACACCTGGACCTAGGTTAACTATTGGGCAGTCGAGCTTTCTAGCCAGTTCTATCCTCTTTTTACCGAAATCCATGTTTGTATAGGGGTTACCTCCTTGAACTCCGTATATTGTCAATCCATATTTAGTTATAAGACTCTTAACTGTGCTAATATCGCTCTCACTATATTCTAGCAGATGCGTTCGCGCTATCTCTATACCGTCATAGCCCATGATGTGGGCCATTCTAATTACTCTATCTATAGAATGGTCTATATATACATTCGTATTAAGCCCTATTCGTAACATATAGGACGCCACGCCTCAGTAGATTCTTTTGGGTATTAAAGCTTTGCTTCTACATCTATTTCCAAGGATTTAAAAGTTTCTGCTCTGCCTAACGATCGACTGCTTGGGTCAGTTCTCAGCCTAGATCGGGTCAGCTTCAACCGTAGTCGCTCTGTCGCTGGATCGAGGTTAAGTGCCACCATAAGTGTCGACACTTAGGGAACTATCTGACTCACTTCGGAAACACATTAATGGCACATAACTCCAGGTCGACTACTCCTTTTACGCAACTTTCCTCAGTATTGATGCCGAGGCGTTCTCGTAGCCTAAATGCCAATTCTCATTGGTGTAGCGAGCCTTATTTAAACCTTATCTATACAGAATTCTGGTGTCCTTAGTATGAAGGCATGCGTATATAGAGGACCTTTCAATGTCGTCGTTGAAGAATTGAATGCCCCGAAAATAGGAGGCAGAGATGTTCTTGTGAAAATTAATGTGGCTGGCATTTGCGGCTCTGATTTGGAGGTGTTCCGAGGAAAGAGGAATATACAAACACCTCTCGTGATGGGTCACGAGGCGGTAGGTGTCGTAGTTGAAGTTGGTAGAGACGTGGAACACCTAAGGGCGGGTGACACGGTTGTAGTAGAGCCGAATGTATATTGTGGTAAGTGCTACTACTGCCGCAAAGGTAGAATGGACATATGCGAAAACAAAGTGATTTACGGCATTAACAGAAACGGAGTATTTTCAGAGTACGTCGATGTACCTGAGGCTTTTGCGTGGAGGGTTCCGAACGGAGTATCCCCGCACGTAGCCGTCTTAGTTGAGCCCCTGTCTGTAGTTCTACGAGCAATTAAACGCTTGAGCTTGTCGCCTTCAGATAACGTACTCATCATCGGGGGTGGACCCTTGGGAGCTATGACAGCGAAAGTTCTGCAGTACATGAACGTAAACTTTGTAGTTACCGAAGTTATAGAACCAAGGGTATCGATGCTGAAGGAGATTGGGATAGGAAAAGTCGTTAACGCATCTAGGGAAGACTCGGATGAAACAATTAAATACTACTTCGATGGAGCTAAGGCTGATTACGTCTTAGATACTGTGTCGAATACTAGTAGCTTTATGCAGACGTTTAAATGGTTGAGACCTGGGGGTAAAGCGGTAATTCTGGGTCTATTAAGTCATAAGGCAGAGGTCGAGGTGTTTCCTCTAGTTAGAGGTACACTGAGTCTCGAGGGGTCAGTAATATATTTAGGCGACTATATCGACTCCCTAAGGCTCGTAAGGAGAGAGGATTTCTCTCAAGAGCTAGTCAAAGTTATTACACATAGGTTCAAACTGGCTGAGTGCGGTGAAGCTTTTAAACTAGCTACTAGCGGAAACTGCTTAAAAGTGGTGTTCGAGCTATAAGTAGAGCAGGTGGTTCGCACGGCTTACGTTATAGTCAGCCCCAGCGACCTATTCGAGTTCAGTAAAGTCGCCCTAACACGCGCTGGCGTTCCGGAAGAGGACGCTACTATTGTAGCTGACGCCCTAGTTGCCGCAAATCTTCGCGGAATAGACTCTCACGGAGTTGTAAGACTTCATAGCTACATAGAGAGGATACTGAGGGGGCTTATTAATCCCTCAGCAAAGCCGCAGATTGTTCGAGACTTTAGTGCAATAGCTCTTGTCGATGGCAATAGTGGTCTCGGATATGTCGCAGCAGTGTATGCCTCTGACCTGGCTGTAGAGAAAGCTGGAAAGTACGGCATCGGAGTTGTTGGTGTTAGAAACTCAAGTCACTTCGGGATGGCTGCTTATTACGGTATGAGAATAGCTAAGAACAAAATGATAGGTATTGTCATGTCCAACGCTCCTCCAGCTATAGCTCCATGGGGAGGTAAAGTCGCTAGACTGGGTACGAACCCCATAAGCATAGCTTTTCCGTATGGGGACAAACCCATCGTACTTGATATGGCGTTAAGTGTCGTAGCTAGGGGCAAGATAAGACTCGCTGCTCTAAAGAGAGAGAAAATACCTGAGGGTTGGGCTTTCGATGAAGAAGGGCGCCCCACAACAGATCCGCAGGCAGCACTAAGAGGAACACTAGCCCCCATAGGGGGTCCTAAGGGGTACGGATTAGCTATTGCCGTTGACATTCTCAGCGGAGTACTCACTGGCTCAGCTTACAGTATTCACGTTAAAGCCCTAGATGACTATAGCGGTCCGAGTGGCACGGGCTTCTTCGTTGAGGCTATAGACGTGCAGGCCTTCAGGCCATTCGAAGAATATTTGGAGGACCTAGAGAACTTCATAAAAATAATCAAGGAGACTCCTAAGGCTAGTGGGGTCTCAGAAATATATCTGCCGGGTGAAATAGAGGAGAAGATTTCAAAGCAGAGGCTGAGAGATGGAATTCCGCTGGACCGGGATACAGTGGAATTACTGAAGAAGACCGCGCTAATGTTACAATTAGAGTTACCTAAATTTCTAGTATAGCTGTGCCAGCAATTTGTCATCGCTGGTTTTAAGGGTTCTGATAGCGCTAAAAAAGCTTATTAACCGTACCTGATAATCAGAGTGGTGTAAATACATTGAGCACAAAACCTCTAACGCCCATAATAGCAGTCTTAATCGTTCTAGTAGTTATCGCAGGTATCGGTGGCTACTTTGCCGGCTCATCGGCAGCACCGCAACCAGTTACAGTAACCGTGGGGACTGGAGGGCTAGTCACGCAGACTGTCACGGCTTTACAGACGATAACGGCTTTTCAAACAGTAACGGTACAGCCAACTCCACCCCCAACACAGGTAATAGAGCTCCATACAGCAACCCACATGCCTCCGAATCCTTGTACTTTGAACGAGTGGGGCGAGTGCAACGATCATAACATGATACACAAGATATTCAAGACTCTAGTAGAGGGCTGGACAGGCGGTCGAGTTAAGGTGATTATACATACAGCAGCAGAACTTGGTGCTGAAAGAGACAACGTCGAGCATGTGAGAACCGGCACGATCTTCATGACTACGACCTCCGTGTCAGTGCTTTCTGCTTACACTAAAAAGTTACTGTTCTTCGACACCCCGGGACTCTTCCAAAACCTAGAGGAGTACTGGGCTTTCGCTCAGTCCGATGTTTGTGCTAAAAGGTTGCAGGAAGCTGCTGCAGAGATCGGCAATGTCATTATTCTGGGTCCGTCGTATTATGGGCAAAGGTGGTTCGCCACAGTAAAGAAGCCTATAAACTCAATTGAAGATATCAAGGGCATTAAAGTTAGGGTTATTCAGAGTCCAATAGTGGTTGATGCCGCAACGGCGTTAGGCTTCATCGCGGTGCCAATGCCTTACACCGAGATAGCTACAGCACTACAGACTGGAACGATAGAGGGTCATGACCAGGACCTTACAGGATACATGGCCTCAAGGTGGTATGAGATTGAGCGCTATCTTGCAGTGTTTCCGTGGATGATAGGAACTCACGTAATCTTAATAAACAAACAACAGTTTGAAGCCTTACCCGCAGACATACAGAGTGCTATACTTACTGCTCTAAAGGTGGCTATGCAGATTAAGAACACCTGGGACGTCCTATATGAACAAATAGCTCTCGATAAGCTGAAGAAACTGATGCTCGCAGTAACATTCCCTGACCCAGCGCCATTCTTAAAGATATACGAGCAGTTCATAGAGTCCAAAAAGAGTGACATAGGAGAAGATGTAATTAATTGGCTGAAGAACTTTAGAGCTAGTAAGTAAATAACGCCGAAGTAGTAGGGGAGTAGAGGATGCGCACAACAGTAAGCAAGCTTATACCTTTTTTTGACAGGGTCCTTCTCTCGGTCGAGTTTTCTACTTCCTTCCTGGGGTTGTTACTTATAGTCTTCTTAGTCTACGTAGGCATAGCTAGATATTTCTTTCAGACGGCCACTCCATACGAGGAGGAATTCTCCCTACTAATACATCTATGGATGGTGAACTTAGGTATGTCTTTAGTAATTAGGCAGGGAGATCATGTCGCGACAAAGATACTTTATGACAGAGTGGCTACCCTTAGGAGGATAGGTAGAGTCTATAGACTGTTCGTAGAATTACTAAAGATCTCGTTTATAGTGTTAATGCTCTGGTTCCTATACCAGACATTTCCTCTTTTAACGCGCGCTGTTACAGAGTACATGAGGTGGCCTTTCGCAGCTTATTACTCAGCAATCGTTGCTGGCTTAATGTTTATGCTCGTAAGGTACATCCTACAGGCCATGAGCATCTGTATAGGTGATAAATAATGCTAGGAATAGAGCCTCCTACACTTGCTACAGTCTCCTTCTTTGTGGTGTTCTTCGCTCTCGCATTTACCGGTATACCTTTAGCGATAGCCTTGGGATTAAGTAGCTTAGTAGTTACAGCCATAGTCGGCACAGTTTATCCCTATCTTATTGTAAAGGCTTTTTACCAGCCCTTCAGCTCTTTTGCGTTAATAGCTATATTTCTCTTTGTGTTCATGGGTGTAGTATTTCAGAAAACTGGACTTGCGTCTCTATTAGTTCAGCTCCTCTACCCACTCGTTGGAAGAAAGCGTTATGGAATTCCGTTCATAGGAATAATAGGGTCTGCGATATTTGGGCTATTAACAGGCTCTGCTGTAGCTACTGCTGCGACGTTCTCATCACTCCTGGGGAGCGAAATGGAGAAGAGAAAGTACCCAAGGGAACACGTTGTAGCTGTCTTAGCCTCGGCCGGACCTCTGGGTGCACTAATTCCACCATCTATTCCAGCACTGGTACTGTCTGTGTCTACAAACACATCGGTACTTACTAATTTCGCCGTCGTCGGTTCTTTAGGGATTGTGGCTACAATAGGCCTCCTGGTTTGGGAAGCCATCATATCAAACCGGCATAAGTACGGTGAGGTTGACACGACTAAGTATCCAGCTAAGAGCATAGTTGCGAATGTACTCAAGGCGTTACCTCTGCTATCCGTTCCACTCGGAGTTCTGGGGAGTATTTACACGGGTCTTCTCTCGGTAAGTGAGGCCGGCGCTATTGGAGGGCTCATATCCCTAGTCTTAGCGATAGCTTATAGAAGGTTGAACTTTAGAGTTTTATGCGATATACTCATAACTTCGGCTGCGACCACTGCTTCAGTATTCTTCCTGATATCAACCTCATACATGCTAAGCTATGTGTGGAGTATGTCTAAAGTCTATTTAGTACTCAACAGTATGCTGGTATCGGTCAGCAGGCTCTCTCCTCTGCTAACACTTCTACTTATTGTAATACTGCTGTTAATACTGGGGATGTTCTTGGACTTAATAATTTTCAACATAACGCTGGCACCGGTGATTGCCGCAGTACTCCGACCCATGGGTATAAACCCATATCACGTTAACGCTCTCTTTGCCTTAGGGAACTTAATTGGAACAGTGACACCTCCGATAGGTACGGTACTTTTCACTACAGTTAAAGCTATTGGTAGCAACATCGATTCTAAGATCATAAAAGAAGCCTGGGTGATGTTGGTGCCCTACTTAATATTATACCTCCTACTAGTAGTCGTTCCAGACATAGCACTGTGGTTACCTAAGTTACTTGGCTTACCACTATAGGCTTAACTGACTTTTACTTTAAGCCGCCATCCAGCCCAGCTATTTTAAAATCTATAATGCGATTACGATTTAAAATATCAACCATATTGCGGCAAAGCTTTAAAGTAGGAGCTTGAGTAGAATGTGGTGAATGCTTTGAAAGAAGTAGAATTGAAACTTATGGATCTCCCAGATGCTGTGAGGAGGTTTATTGTGGATGGATCGCACATCGCTATGGCTGGCTTTGCCATCACTAGGAACGCTATGGCCATAGCTCACGAAATTATAAGGCATGGTAGGCGCGGCTTGATCGTATCTGAGTCTATTGGCGATATGGCACTTGACCTAATGGTTGGAGCAGGAGTAGTTAAAGAAGTAAACTACGGTGGCGGGTCCCTAGACAGGCTTGGTAGGATAGATTGCGTTAATAGAGCTATAGTAGAGAAAAGAATCAGGGTCAATGAGTACAGTAACTTTTCTATGGTTTCTAAGTTCTTGGGTGGAGCTTTAGGACTCACGTTCATGCCAACCAAGTCCATGATAGAATCCGATATGTTTAAAATACTCAAGGATCGAGGTGAGGCAACCGAGATAGTCTGCCCATTTACGGGAGAGAAATACATCGCATTAAAGACCCTTAGACCTGATGTAGCCATTATACATGCTCAAGCAGCTGACACAGATGGCAACATATACATTCACGGTCCTAAGTTCGATATAAAGGAAGTAGCTTTTGCCAGCAATAGGGTTGTAGTTACCGTCGAGGAAGTAGTACCTAAAGATAGAATTAGTCATGACCTGATATATATCCCGAGCTATCGTGTTGACGCTATCGTACCGCGGCCCTTTGGTGCTTATCCGACTAACCTATACGGGTATTATTATCACGATGAGGAACACATAAGGTCTTACGCTAGAACCCAGTGCGAAGATGAGCCTTTTAGAAAGTACTTAGAGGATCACGTTCTAGGCGTTGACAGCTTCGACGAGTTTCTTAGAAAAACGGTTAGCCCGGAAAAGATGCTGAGGCTAATATACTTAGCTAAAACTCTAGTGTAGGTGGTACGCCTTGGGATACACCCCAGAGGAACTTATGGTTGTTACTGGAGCTAGAGAAATAAAGGATGGAGACAACGTATTAGTAGGAATAGGTCTGCCAATGGCGTGTGCCATTCTCGCTAAAAAGACACATGCCCCTCGAGCTAACATATTCTTTGAAAACGGAGTAGTGAATCCAGAGTCTACGGACTATGGAGTCGGATTAGCAGACCTTAAGGCCTGGGCTGGCTCGAGCTACTTTACTGGGGCAGTCGAGGTTCTAGGCTTTATGCTTCAGGGAGGTAGAATAGACGTCGGATTCGTCGGTGTGCTCGAAGTAGACATGTATGGCAACGTTAATTCCTCACTGGTTAGTGCTGGTGGTAAGCTCAGACACTTTACTGGCAGTGGAGGTGGTAACGACATAGTTTCTTCAGCTAGAAAAGTGATAGTAGTTACGAGACACGAAGTGAGAAAGTTGCCGGAAAGAGTATTCTTTATCACATCAGCAGGATACGTTAACGGAATGGATAGAGCAGCTCTAGGTATACGTGGGGGAGATATAATAGTTATATCAAACATGGCTGTTCTCAGGTTCGATAAAATGATGAAGAGAATGACTATAAGGAGTATTCACCCAGGAATTACTGTCGAAGAAGTCGTCAACAACACCGGTTTCCCGGTGGAGCTGCCAGAAAAAATACACACTACCCCTGAGCCTACGGACAACGAGCTAAGAATTCTAAGAGAAAAAATACCTAAGTCCCTCTACGCTAGAGAGTAGCTGGCGAAATCCTCACAGCTTTTTAATCTATAACTCTACGTAGCACGTCTCTTTCGATCTTCGTCTATCGACATACCCCCAGGGAAGTAGACAGCGAACTACGTCAATACAGAACTTCCTATAGCTCTAGCTCTATCTTTGAGGAGTACGTCTATGGATCCTTCTGTTCTCTGCCTTTACTAGTGAGCCCTGTAGTCACACCCTCGACTATGGGGGCCATCTCCGCAATTAGGGGGGAAGACCGAGTAGAGGAAGCCCTCGAGTAGCATCGACGGATACCTATGGGCGACTAGGACCTCCTCGAACTCCCAGGGGGTTATTAGGGACAGTAGCTTCATCAGCTTACTTTTGTCGACTGCAGTAAGACCTTTCTCAGGCCTCCGCATCGCCACCTTAGATACCTCCAGCGCCTCCCGGACCCTGCTCCTGCCCAGCTTGTCCACTGCGTGTAGCAGTAGCTTCTCCCTATTCTCCTACGAGACCTTCCACGGGTTTAGGCTCTCGAACTACACCGACCGTTATCATACCTATGAAGAGTTACTGCTCTACATAAAACATCTCATGGTTGCGAGGGAAACCGTGAAACGATGGCTTTATGAGTAATCAGCCCCCATGGGGTGTGGCGGGCCCGCCGGGATTTGAACCCGGGACCTCCGGCTCCGAAGGCCGGTGCCCTATCCTGGCTGGGCCACGGGCCCAACTTCTGTTTATAGCGTGTTTACTAAGTAAAAAGTTCTAATGGTGTAGTTTATGAGGGTAATAGAGACCCCAAGATCGCAGCCATCAAGTTAACTCTGTAGATAGTTGGTTGTTAAGAAATATAGTAATCTACAAATAAGAGGTTGGTTATTAGTTACCTGCTCTACTTGAGTTTGGAGTAGACACAGTGATGAAGGTACTACTCGTATCAACGCAGTCTGCGTACCGGACTGTCTTAGAGATAGTTAAGGGATTGACCCAGAATTACGTGGTAGACGTATATCCTTCCAAAGCTATAGTAGCTCAGTTCACTACATGCGAGGAGCTAGCTAAAGAGCTGCGAGCTTGGCTAGGTAGATGTTCTTATGATTATGTCGTCATTCCCGGACTAGTTCGGGGCTCGGCAAAAGTCATCGAGGATGCTATTGGGTGTAGGGTTTACAAGGGGTCGAAGTACGCCGGTGATATACCTCAAGTGCTGCGGCTTCTGAGTGGAGGAATCGAGCTGAGTAAAGAGATTCCGGCTGACGAGCTATACGATAACATCTTCACAGCTAGCTTACAGCAGCTGTACTACTCCCAAGTTTCCTCTAAAAAGCCTTACTTCGAGATCGGTGGAGTTGGGCTATACCTAGACCCACCTCCCATTAGGCTACTGCTTGAGGTATTAGTCTCAAGCAGAGAATTTGAAGAAAAAATCTCGAGAGCTATTGAAGCAGGTTTTGATGGAGTCGTTATCGGATGCGAGAGTAGGTGTAACACGGTATTGCTCAGTAAATACGTAGATAGAGCTAGAGAGCTAATAAGTGAAGGCATCATCGGGATCGACGTCGCTAGACCTGCTGAGCTACCGGTAGATGTCTTTGAAAGTGTTAACCTACTGTTTAACGTAGCGTACACAGATATCGGCAGGGTAAGTAAGAGTATAGGTCGAAGCGGTGGAGTAGTGGTAATACCTTCAACTGTTGAGAGCTTAGAAGAGTCGTTGCGCAGCATCGAGAGTGCTATTTCGATGCTGAAAGAGATAGGGATAAACAATATAGTCGTAGACCCCCTCTTGAGACCTCCTGGAACCGGTTTCATGGAGTCTCTGGTCAGGTTCTATAATTCGAGAATGCGAATAAGCTACCCCCATCTTTTCAGCACTGCTAACATCTACGAGATGATCGACGCTGATAGCCACGGAGTTATAGCCCTACTAATGAGCATGGCGATGGAGTTAGGTGCTTCAGTAGTTTTAGCAACTGAGGAGAGCACTAAGACGTATGGTGCTATCGAGGAACACGCTATCGCCCGACACATGACCTACGTCTCGCACTTAAAGAAGTCACCACCTAAAGACATGCCGGGAGGGCTGGACTTGCTCATTGTCAAGAGCAAGAACTTGGGGAAACAGCATCCTCCTACATTTGAAGGCACTACTAAAGTAGTGGGAACAGTTGAGTACCAACGAGATCCCAACTACTACGTAAAAATCTACGTAAACCACTCTAGGAGAGAGATAGTGATCGACGTAGTGAGGATAGAGAGTGAGGAATTAGTAGCTAGGTTTGTTGGAAGAAGTTCAACTTCTCTAGCTAGGGCTATATTAAGAGAGTTTGAGCTATCGATTGAGCACGCAGCGTACCTTGGGTACGAGTTGGGAAAGGCAGAGCTTGCTCTAAAGCTATGGAGAGAATATGAGCAAGACTCCGAAGTACTGATAACTCCTAGAGAAAAGCTCTCTTTAAGTAGAAGTTCTCTGCTTCTTTCTCATAAAAAAGCTTAATAACTCTTAAGCATGAAATTACAGGGTAGAGAATGTCCGTAAGGAGAAGGGAAGCAAAAGTCAAGAAGATATCCGGCAAGAAGAACGTTCGTGGTAAAACTTACACATACGAGTACTACACTCTTCCACTAAACCTATATATCCCCAAGTCCATGGTCGAAAAGTGGGGAGAAGACTACATAATTGAGAGAGACGAAGAAAAAGGTATGATTTTGATAAAATCAAAAAAGTCTGAGGCTAGGTAAAGGCTTGAAGGAGAGAAAAAAAGAGATACTGTTTATTTTACTTCAGTTAGTCCCGATTGGTAAGGTAACAACTTACAGGTCATTGGCGAAGATTATGAAGACTTCCCCCAGAGCCGTGGGGAGGATGCTTAAGCAAAACGATAAACCAGTGGTCATTCCATGCCACAGGGTAGTTAGAACTTCTGGAGACTTAGGAGGGTACACTCTAGGCGGTAAAGAAGACCGAGGGTTTAAGTTAAAGCTGCTGAAGCTGGAAGACGTTGTAATGTCTAGAGATAGAGTAAGCTCTGAGAGCCTTATTCGACTCGACGAGGTGCTTCTCGGGAGCTCTCGATAATGTCTTGATAGCTCCTCCTCAGTACATTAACAATGTTGCTCACTATTTTTTCAGTACTCTGAGTGCTCCGAAGATCTGCCTCAAGCTCCTTCAATATAGATTCATCTATATTCATAACCTTTCCGAACCTCTTGATGGATGAGCTAATCACTTCTTCAAGACTCAACAGCTCTCTCTCGCTTATGGATACTTTGAGGGTCCCAAGAGCATAACTCAAGATCGCGGCTAGGGTTACATCTAAGAGTACTTCAGGGGAAGTACCGGGTAGAACCTGAGATAGAGATAACCTGGCCGAATAGCAGAGTGATGCGATGACATTCTTAGCGGATCCAAGCACACCCCTGATGTCTCTACGTGAGACTGAATCTAGGAGACGATATAGGTCTTCCTTATCTAGGTTAGCCCAGAGATCTTCGCTTAGCCTTATAGTCTCTGCTACTGCTTCTGTCGACTCCATAATTTTCCTCCAGTCAATTCCGTACCATGTTTCGTGAAGGGCTGATGTCAGTCTTAGTACTGCGTCTATAGACGAGCTGAATGCTTTGAGTACTTGGTTAATATGGTCTATATTGGAGGGGTTCTTCAGTAAAGTAAAGTACACTAGTACCTTGGAGACTACATCTCTATCTTCCGTAACTTGTGGCTGTATCTCTATAATTCTACCGCTTACGAGCGTAGCCAGCAGCTTGCCGGATAGCTCTTCGTATGTGAGGTCTGTAATGGAGTTTAGGTCAATTCTATACGTCCTCTTAGTTCTCCGTATATAGACATTTACGTACCGGTCACCGATCTCTACTTCACAGCCAAAGAGTAATTCACCATCCCTACACAGCACTCTCATCACCCGGACCGTACAAGAGCGTCCACAGCCAGCGCAAGTTTTCCCTAAGTGGGAAGATATCTTCAAACTTATAGCCTTGTCTAATTCCCTCCCTAATGTACTCCTCAATCAGGGGTCTTATTTTTTCAAGCAGGTTTAAACTAGCAATGATTACGCCGATCTCTGATAGAGGCCCCATAGTATTGAATACTGCTTTAAGCACAGTGCTAAGAGTGGGCAGAGACTCGACTAGTGGAGTCTCGGGGTCGTTAATATAGTCTAATGCTCTTCTCACAGGTTCAAGAGAACTACTGAGAGCTCTATTAAGTTCCTCGATCTCCAATCTTATTGATGCTATTCTTCTTAAGAGATCCGAGACTCTAGGTAGAGCACTTTTTTTCGCATCAACAGCCCAACTTAATTTGCTCAGAGGGTCTGAAGCGATTAAAGTGTGTGCGTATGAGAAGAAGTTTTGGTATGTCTTAAGGAGTTCAATAACGTATGGATTCTTTACCTCATAGGAACCTGACAGCTTACTTAACTTCTCTGCTTCATCAGCTAGCTTACTTAGAGTCTCAATAGTAGCATCTATCTGCTGTTCGAGTCCCAGGAGAAGTATTAGAGTGTAGTTTTGATACATTTGAATGGCTTTAATTCCTAAGTCA
Source organism: Sulfolobales archaeon (assembly GCA_038841535.1). Lineage (GTDB taxonomy): Archaea > Thermoproteota > Thermoprotei_A > Sulfolobales > NBVN01 > DRZP01. Next base: position 29,183 of record JAWBTQ010000002.1, read on the forward strand.
GCACAGCTCTTTAAGGGTCTAAGCATAGGCCTAAAGCCGAAGAGTTCGTAGTAAGCCTCTGGTAGCATGTTCATGAGGGTTTCTTGTAGGTCGCCACAGTAATGCTTAAGTGTCTCTGAGATCTTCGGTATCAAGCTGTGAAAAGCCTTCCACTTTTCAGTCCTGGTGTGAGCTGTCTCTATCTCTTCATATATTGTAGCTAAGTCTCTCTTAGGGGCAACCTGGCTTATACCGTGTGAGACTTCTATGAATGTGCGCAACTCTTCGAAGAGAGATTCAAGCGCTTTATCGAACTCTGCGTTTAGTCTGGTAAGCTTCTCATACACCCTAATAGTTCTCTGTGGAGAGAGAATAACTGAGGAGAGCATTCTCATGTACTCATTTATAGTTGATTTCGACTCGTTGATCATTTCTCCAGCGTTTGTAAGTGAGCTTAAGTCACCCTCACGAAAGTGCTTCATAAGTTCCTCGAATACTCCAACTTTATATCCTACGACTTCAACGAGCTCTCTAGACTCCAGTATGTAGCTATGGGCTAATGTCGTACCCTCTTGAAGGCTTTTAGCTAAGCTAAGAGTTCCAATAAAGACTAAAGTGTAAATCGAGACTATAGCTAGGTTTAGGGGTTGAGGGTTGAAAGTGTATGTAATGACCAATGACAGGGGAGTGGCTATTATAGCCCTTCTTACGAGCTCTAGGAGAGAGCCTTTCAGCGTTCCTTTATTGGAGATGGGGAACCTGCTGTCAGCTAGTCTAATGAGGAGTAAACCTAGGAAGTATGCCACTAGGACTACACTTAATCTTAAGACGACTTCGTAACCTATAATCTCTTTGCTCATACTTAAAAACTCTCGGGGAACTGCTCTCAAGTCTTGTAGGTTGGTTGCTGAGTACTGGCTAACATAAGTCGTGAGTAGCAGTAAGATCGAGTAGGATGCTACCGAGATCACAGCAACGGAACCGGAGGTCAGTGTGGATAGACTAGCGAAAAGAGCCATAGATACCAGTAGAGACTTTATCCACGCTACTGCCAGCACATAGACTACTAAGTGATAAGAGAGAGTTAGTATATCATCTAGCTTCCGTATTCGGGTTATAGAGAGGTATACGGGAATCAGTAGAACGAGGAGTAGCGAGAAGATTGCTACATCCGCGTAAGGTAGGACGTAACTTACGCTTTCTGAAGAGTAAACTATGTAGAGATATGTCGCTATGTACAGCAGTAATAGAGCTGGAGAAACGCCTGGAAATCTGCCACCCGCGAGTGCTGCGACAACGAAAGAAATGAAGAAGGCAAGCTGAAGTTCTAGATATAGGTTAGGATATACTAGAAAAGCTATTAAACCAGCAACTGCTGCATAAGCTCCAGCTGCTATTACTCTGTTTACTAGTGTCTCGCGAAGCACGTCCTATTACACCCTAATTACATTTAAAAATCTTAGGTTTGTTAAGATTTCAACCGCATCTGCTGTAGCGACTGTCTTACTTATGATATTGATTCCTTCTGCTACGATGTTCTTCAAACTAAATTCAGCGAGGGCTTTAACGTCGAGTACGTCGTTGTCTATGTAGTTTATCTTTACTTTGTTTTCTGCCAGCCTCTCTAGCTTTCTTGCTTCTTCGTAGAGGTTTTTCCATACTTCTATACTACCGGAGGCTAGGCTTTCAACTGGAAACCTCAGTAGCCCGGTGGAGATGTAGAAGATTAGGTTGAGTGCTTGAAAGAGGTCTTTGAATATCGAGGCTGGTTCTAGCCTAAAGCATAGAGGTACGTAAGTACCTATAGCTGGGTGTTCGTGTAGCTCTATTGCTAGACCAGACAAACACTTCTCGACGTAGTCTATGACTTCCATTCTCGTGGAGTTCTTGATTAGTCTGTCGATAGATAGCGGAATTATGGTGTACTTCCCGTACTGTACAGTAGCACTGACTAGGGAAGTTAGGTTTACTTTATCAAAGTCGCTTATGTTTCTGTAATCAAAGTTTATGAATAGATATACGTGAGGCGTTATTCCCAGATTTCGCATGAACCTTAATACCTTGTATGCGATTACTAATGACTCGTCATGTAAGTCTGTAACAACAGTTAAAGAAGAAGTTACCTTGGGACTCATGTACGAAATCAGTACCTCCGCTAACTTTTCGTAGTCCTCCAGTTCGGTCTGACGCATTTTAATAAGTTGGTTCTCTACCGTTAGAGACCTAGTGTTGACGAGCCTCCAATTGCCAATTGCTTTAGGGCCGGGACCTGAGCTTAAAACAAATACAGATGGATAAAGATCGAGAGTTTTAGAAAACAAGTGAAGGTACTTTCTAGGGATTATAGCTATTTTTTCTTGCTCAATTAAGCTAACTTTACTTAAGAGGTCTAGAATAAAGCTTAGCGTCTTGCTCACAAGCCCCACCGTATTTTGTGGAATATGACAAATAAAAGCGTTATTACAAAGAACAAGGTAGTGCAATAAACAGTGACCCTTACATGTAGAGAACTGAATCACGCATAACTAAAGCTAACTAGCTTTAACTACCTTGACAAGCTTCTCTCCATGCGGGTCTGTATAACACCGCATCAAATCAGTTTAGGCGGTCCGGGTTCTTTTGTAGAAGTACTTAGTTAAGCAAAGCTCGTTTAGGCTTTTACTTACTTGCGCTCGCCACTGGTTAACCCATGGTTGAGATAGCTGATACGGAGCATGCGAAATTGTTAATGAAGGTCTTACACCTTGAAGAGATAGATGTGTTGCCACAGCAGCTACAGCTACAGCTACTTTAGCTTCATCTGTAACAACATGTTTAGGAGCCTCTTCCGTTACCTCTGGTCTTACTGCCGGAGCCTCGACTCGAGGTGCTTGCGGCTTACTTACTTTACCCATTAAAAACCGCGATGATATCCTTATAAAGAAAACTATCATACCCAGTATAATGAAGGCAAGCAGGTAGGCATAGACTATAGCTAGGATGTCTAGAGCACCAGACATAGGCCCCACAATATCAGGGTTAGACCCTTAAAAGCGTATCCATCACCGATTACCGTACTTTACAACCGAATCCTGTTCCTTTAGAAGGAAGGAGATCGGTCAAGAGTGCTGAGATGCTAGTGCTACTCCCTCGCTTCTAGGATCTGAGGCTACCTGCGCTATACGCTTAGATATATCGGTGAGAGCAATGTGAACTAAGCCCGTAGGTCCGTACCTTTCTACTTGTTCTACACTTAAGTTAGTCGATGACGGTGGGCGAAGGAAGTCCTCGACAACTACTTTTTTTCTCCCTATAGGTTCTGTGAAAATAAACCTTGGTGCATCAAGTGCTCGAGACAGATCGAATCCATATAAGAATATGTTCTCATAAATTCTTGCGTGTATTTGCGGTCTCAAGTCACCCCCGGCGCACCCTATTACGTATCTTCGACTTCCGTGCTCTACCCCTAGTATCGACAACGTATGAAGAGGTCTCTTCTTGGGAGCCGGACTGTTAGGCAGGCCCTCTCTTTTAGCGAACCCGTAGCCCCTGTTCTGTACTGGAAAACCGAGAGCTATTAGACCAGACCCAAACGGGTGGAAGAGGCTTTGTATGAATCCCACCGTCGATACTCCATCAGATACAGCAAGAAATGTTGTGTCCATAGCTCCGTACTCCGCGCTACCTTCGATCTGCTTACTAAGTAAAAGTTGCCTGATCTTACTGTACTCTAGGTACGAAGAAACGTCGATGCCCATGAAGTCTGGATCCCCTAGGAAAGCATCGCGGAAGCTGTAGGATGTTTCAACCACTTCAGACCACTTCTCAATTCTCATAGGGTCGTCGAATGCCGTAGTGCTAATGTCTAGGTCGTAGATAGCTGATAGCATGTGTAGTGTTGTAGCTCCTTGAGTATTGGGTGGTAGCTCGTAGAGCACCTTACCGTCTAGGTCTAGCTTTAGGGGCCTAGTCTCATAGCCCTCGTGGTCCATTAAGTCCTCTAAACCAATATCGACTTTCTGTTCTCGCAGTTCATCTACGAACCTCTCAGCTAGCTTACCGTAGTAAAATTCGTCCCACCCGCGAGTAGCTATAGTCCTAAGCGTCCTAGCCATTTCCTTGCTGCTGATGTAGCTACCCGGCTGAATACCCTTAAAGAACTTCGACCACTTATAGCCTTCAAGCTCACTTTCAACGAGCCTTGAGGCTCTCGATAGGTAGTATCCAGCGTGAAAGCCGTTGTATGCTAGCGAAATAGCTGGACGTAGGAGCCTCTCGAGAGGTAGAGTACAAAACTCCTCGCTAACGAACCCCCATAAGTAAGCTAGGCCGGGAATAGTTACAGTAAGGGGGCCTCTTTTGGGTAGTTGCCTCAGGTATTCCTCCGGTTTAAGCCCTGACGGAGACTTACCGCTAGACATGTAGGCCATAACATCGCTATCTATAAAGGCCAGCATGAAACCGTCTCCACCTAGCCCACCGGTTTGGGGAAGTACTACGGATAGAACAGCACTAGCGGCTATGGCTGCGTCAAAAGCGTTTCCACCTTCCTCTAAGATATCTAAAGCAGCTTTTGTAGCAAGATAGGAGTCTGAGGAAGCTCCCTTAGTACCGAACGCAGACTTAACCACGACCACTCAAACACACCAGTCAACCCTATTTCGGTAACAATATAACTGCGACAATACTAATTCAGGTTCCTCGGTATTGATAGCTACAGAATGATAGCTAAGGTCTACCCGCTTTCCTGCTATAAGGAGTAAAAAGTCTTCACATCGTCAGCACCCACAACAAGCAGAAAGTCTTTCGTAAGCTAGAGACGGGGCAAGGGAATACTCCAACATCGACGTCAACTTCTAGCAACTTTAGCAGCGGGCTTTTCTTAATTACGGCATTGTTGAATTAAACGAATGAGTGTCGGAAGAGGCGCAGTAGTGAACTCTATACTACGCTACGCTTCACTACTTTAGATTGATTTATCTATTCTTTTATGTAATATCGGAGGTGAACTTAGGTTAGCAAGGAGAAGAGAGTCTGGGTTGATGTGTTGACATCTAAGCAGGGGGTACTGCTTGGAACTCTCGCTAAAGAACTAATAAGCAGAGGCTTCGAAGTATTGGTGACCTGCCGAGAGTACGAATACGCGTGCAAGGTTTTAAACGCTCTGCGTGTTCCATGCTTATCAGTAGGTAGATACTCGGAGGGTGGACCTGCTGCGAAAGTATATGAAGATGGACTGAGGGTCTCAGCACTTGCGGGCATAGTTAGAGACTTCTCGCCCGAGTACCTCGTAGCTTACCCTAACCCCTCCGCTGCTAGAGTAGCTTTCGGAGTGGGTATAAAGTACATAGCACTAACTGACTCACCTCACGCAATTATTCCAAGTAGGCTCTCTCTGCCTCTAGCGGATTTCGTAGTCTTTTCTGAGTGCATACCAGTAGATGAAGTTGAATCCTTCGTTAGCGAGAAGTTTACTAAACTTGTCACATACCGTGGAGTTGATGAAGTGGGCTGGATTAAGAGGTTAGAGCCTAAAGAAGAGGATGTTAAGCTTCTCGGACTGAAGCCATGGGAATATGTCGTCTTTAGACCTGCTGAGGAAATGGCTACGTACTACAGGGGTTTAAGCGTTTTACCAGCACGTGAAGTTCTTCAAGTAATTGCTAGGCTAGGTTACGACATCGTGCTCCTTCCACGATACTCTAAGCACAGAGAGCTGGAGAAAGAGGGAGTGATCCTGCTTGAGGAAGGGTTTAGTGGTCCCTCACTGACTTATTTCGCGAAATTAGTTGTTACAGGTGGGGCCTCAATAGCTCGGGAAGCAGCCCTCCTTGGAACACCATCTATAACGTATACGCCACTCGAGCTATACGTTAACTCATGTTTAGAGTCCTGGGGGTTTCCACTGAGGAGGGTGAAGTCCTTGCTAGAGCTGGAGACAGTGTCTAGAGAACTAGTAGAAAGATCTATACAGAGCGATAAAGAGCTTTATGTTGATAGAGCTAAATCTCTTGAAGACCCACTTACCGTAGTCGAGGGAATACTTTCGGGTGGTGGCTTCTGAGGAGAGACTGTAGAACTTAGTTAGGTCTTTGGGGGCATCTGGCATGAAGGTTTATGTCACTGTTTGGTTTAAGGACTTCAGGAGGAGAGACTTAGCGAGTGAATTAGTTGGGGGAGGTTTCGACGGGTTCGAGTTGAGTCTAGATTACCCTATTTGTGGCAGAGTGAAGCTGGATGAAATGCCTCAAATAAGAGATCTAATGAAGTCGGGGCTTGAAGCAGGTGTGCACCTACCTTGGCGCGAGATATATCTGGCATCACCAGTCGACGAAGTAAGAAAGACTTCTTTAAATATCGTGCTCAAATGTTTTAAGGAATCTCGTGTTTTAGAGCCAAAGTACGCAGTTTTACACGTAGTTACAGACCAAGCAGTATGCTCTGACGGCATTGAAGAGTGTATTACAGCGTCCACGAAATCTATAGAGGTACTTGCGGAAGTAGCTGACGAACTCGGTGTACCTCTCTATGTTGAGACCACACGGAACTTCTGCTGTGGAGGACTTGAGCAAGCTGTTAGCTACATAGAGCATAAAGTGGGCCTCTGCTTCGATATACCACACGCTATTGAGAGGTACAGCAGGCTGCGTAAAACTCCACTGAGCCTTAGAGACATCCTCTGGGATGCACCACCTAGGTCTCTAAAAGCTATAGGGTGCGTCCACCTTCATGGGTATGTTTTGAGTGGATACTATGTTATCGAATCGCACGTAGAGCCCAGTAAGGAGCTTTTAGAGGAGTACGTAGAAGTTATACGTAATGGTGTGATAAGACCTAAATATACTGTTCTAGAGTCTTTTTACTCTGCGGAGTCGAGAAAGTTTGTGAGGTTTGACAAGCTGAGGTGGTGTGTTGACGAGCTCAAGAAGAACCGTGATTGGGATAGATGAGGCAGGTAGGGGCTCGCTCGTTGGTGACATGTTTGTTGCCGGGGTCGCCTTAAGCGATGAGCAAAGTAAGGTGCTGTTGGATGCTGGTATAAGAGATAGTAAGGCTTTAAGTAGGTCAACGAGGTACAGGCTCCTACTCGACATAATAAGGTGCTCGGACTTGATAGTGATTAGCCGCGTTTTACCTGAGGACATAGATAAAGAAAATATTAATGACTTGGAGGTAAGAGCTATAGAGAGAATACTGAAACATGCTAGGTCTAGGGGAGTGGATCCCACAAAAGTAGTAGTAGACGAAATAGCCGGGCGGAGGGTAGAGGTCGAGACAGCTGTCAGGGACCTCTTTCCGAGCGCTGAGGTTATCATGAGGCCGAAGGCTGATAAGGACTTCGTGCAAGTATCGGCAGCCTCTATTGTAGCGAAATGCCTTAGAGATGGACTCATCAAGGTCTTGAGCTCTGTACATGGAGAAATTGGGAGCGGGTATCCTTCAGATCCAAGGACGATTAAATGGTTGAAGCATGTAAAGGAGTCTGGAAGTACTCCTTGCTGTATTAGAAAATCTTGGAAAACTCTGCGGAGAGTTCAATTCCGAACCCTGGACATGTATGCGAAGAGTAGTGAGAAAGGCGGTTAAGTTAAGGTCCCCTACCATAATTCTTAATACTCATTCCTGCGATATTCTACTGGCATTAGTGAGTTGACCCTGAGAAGTTACGCTAGAAAGATGTGTGAGTCTGAGTACGTAGCTTATAGAACTTACATGTACGTTAGTAAGTATGTCGTGAGTGGAAAGCTGAAATCTGCGCTCGAGAAAGCTCTAAGCGACGAGTTCAGGCACTACAGGTTCTGGAGTGAGCTGTGCGGCGACTGCAGTGGTATAACAAGTTCGATAAAAGTTCTAGCTCTCTTCTTATTCTCGATTCTCTTTGGGGTCACAATACTGATTAAGGTTTTAGAGCGCGCTGAAGGAGATACGAGTAAGCTGTATGAAAGGTTATCTAAAGAAAACCCCGAGTTCTCAGATGTCTTAAAAGCTATGGCTGAAGACGAAGACAGACACGAGAGTGAGTTTGCCAGTAGCATTGATGAAGCAAGGATTAAGTATCTGAGCTCGATAACTTTAGGTGTATCTGACGCGATAATCGAGCTTACGGGAGTCTATACAGGGGCTTTAGGTATGCTTGAATCTACGAAAACAGCCGGAACCATAGGCCTCCTAGCAGGTATATCGGCCTCAGCTTCGATGGCTGCCGCATCTTACGCTCAAGCAAAGCACGAGGTATGGAAAAAGCCGTACTTAGCGGCGATATACACAGGTACATCGTACTTAGCGGTAGTATCTCTGCTCGCATTACCTTACTTCCTCACTGAATCTCTATTAACGGCATTCGCTTTAATGGTCGCTATAGCTAACATAGTCATAGCGTACATCTCGGTGTATGGTGCAGTAATACTTAGCAAAAGCTTCTTGAGAGAGTTCTTCTCTAATGTAGCACTCCTACTAGGTATTTCAACAGCTCTCTATGCCTTGGGTCGAGCTTTAGGCACAGCCATTCTCGGACCATAGAGCTATAGCGGCTAACTATACTCATGTTCTACTTTAAATAGTGCGAAGAAATTCATCATTTCTCAAGAAGTTATACATCGAAGTCACTTTCTAGAAAACCTGAGTCTGGGGTTGACTCTTTCTTCAATAGCTATTCCGAGGAGCGTGAACCCTGCTCCTAATAATGCTATTCCTAGCCCCGGCACGAAGACCCACAACCATAGCCCCTGGTGGAATGCGTGACCTACTTGAGCCCTCCTCAATATCTGTCCCCAGCTCTTTACTGTAGGATCCCCAAGGCCCAGGAAGCTTAGACCAGCTTCTGTCAGGATGGCTGATGTAGCACTCAACACTATGTTTGCTATTATTAGTGGAACTACGTGTGGAAGAATGTGTCTAATCATTATTCTAAAGCCTCCCGCACCAACAGCTTTAGCGGCTTCAACGTAAGGCCTCTCTCTGAGGCTGAGCACTTGAGCCCTTACCATTCTCGCAAACCCGGACCACCCAAAGAATGCGAGTACTAAGATGATATTGTTTAAACTAGGTCCCAAGTAAGCGGCTAGGATTATTATTAGTGGTAGAGATGGGAGGGCTAGCATGACGTCGATAGCTCCAGTAATGACCTCATCTGCCACACCCCCCAAATAGCCAGCGATGAGCCCAAGCATGGTGCCTAGAATAGAAGCTATGAATGGAGCAGTGAGACCCACAAATAGGCTGACTCTAGCACCATAGATAAACTCGCTGAATATGTCTTGTCCTATATCGTTTGTTCCCAGTAGGAATCTTTCGTTAGGTGGGGTGTAGGGGGGAGCTACTAACTCGTATGGGTTGTAAGGGGCTAGACCATCGGCAAACACCGCAACCAACGCGAAAGCAAGTATTATAGATAATCCAACGAGTCCGAACTTGTTTCCCACTATTGCTATATACATTTCTTTAAACACGGAAGCCATCATCACCCCCTCCTTACGTATCTTATTCTAGGGTCTACTACGGCGTAAAGCATGTCGGCAATGAAGTTTGCCACTATGACGGTGATCGCTAGCATGAAGAACGCAGCGTTGAGTACTGGATAGTCCTTGTATATTATTGACTCATATATGAGGTATCCGACACCTGGATATGAAAACACAGTCTCGGTTATAACGGCACCTCCAACTATGTGACCAAGTCTTATTGCGAGCATAGTTAACGGTGGGAGAAGAGCGTTTCTCATAGCGTGCCTCATCACGACGCTCTCTGGGAGACCCTTAGCCTTAGCAACAAATATGAAGTCCTCCTCCAAAACGTCGACCATGGAGTTCCTGGTTACTAGGGTGTATGAGGCGTAGGCTGTCAGAGTAACAGCGACTACCGGGAGAGTTAAGTGCCAGATTACATCGGCAACATACTCAAGGAAGTTAGTGTGTGTTATGCCAGGAGTTATTGCATGCGCTACCGGGAAGATCCGAAGGATGTATCCGAAAGCGTACTGCATCATAAGGGCCAGCCAGTAGTAGGGGATGGCATATACTACGATAGCCGATAGGGTGACCGAGATGTCTACCTTAGTACCTCTTCTCCATCCTGCTATAATCCCCATCACAATGCCAAAGATAGATACGGTCATAGAAGTAATACCTTGGAGTAGCAAAGTCCACGGGAGTCTCTCCATGACTAACTCATATACTGCCATCGGGTAATACTTGTAGCTGTAGCCCCACTGACCGGTAAAAAGGCTCTCCAGGTAAGCAAAGAACTGCTCGTGAAGAGGTCGGTCTAATTTCCATAAACTCCTGAGAACTCTAACAGTATCTGATGGAAGGTTGTACTCGTTTGCTAAGATAGAAGCCGGGTCTCCCGGCATAGCTCTGGGCAGCAGGAAATTCAGTAAAACGATAATGAAGAAAACAACCAACACTCTAAGGAGTCTGCTAAGTAAAAAATACCGTAGCATTCTCGAACCCTACCGTCTTCTAGTAACTAAGAATGCGATGGCACCTATGAATACTACCAGTAGTATGGCTACTAGCACTAATGTTTCCGTTGGTATACCTGCTATTTGCGGAGGAGTCCCTGTTACGGTTAATGTTCCAACTCGAACCTCGGTCTGAGTCATAATTACCGTGGTTCCCCCAACGACTTGCGTAATCTCCCTGACCTGGGTTACAGGTATCGTGGTTATGACCGGTACTTGGGTTATGATAGTTACAACTTCAGGTCTCCTAGGTGATAGATTGAGTACGGAAATCTTCGAGGTAGGGCCTTCGGACTCCACCCACCCGACGAATCTCTCGGTTCTGTAGGCTACAAGAGCAGTCTTCATGTAGATCGTGAGAGCGGGTATGTCTCTCGCTACTACCTCCTGTATTTTCCATATTATCTCACGCCTTCCCTCCGGGCTTAAAGTTCTTCTCTGCAGCTCTAGCAGGATATCGAGCTCCGGGTTCCTGTATCTGAACCAGTTTCTTCCAGCGTATGTTCCAAGAGGATATGCTTGCGAGCTGTGGAACCTCTCGTATAGGTAGTAATCTAGGTCTGTTGTTATAGACATTCCGATACCCATAAAGCCAATGTCGAAGTCTCCAACACCCTCTCTCTGATCTACGGTGCCGAGAGCTTGGGCCTCGATGGAGGCATCAATACCTATCCTCTTAAGCCACCCTGCGACAAGCTCCGCAGACCTTTCGAATTCAGCGAGGCCGGATATCGTGAGAATCTTGAACTTAAGTATTGTACCGTTAGGGGTCTCCCTTATGCCGTCTCCATCCCTATCTATAAATCCTAGTTTGTCTAGTATTTCTGCTGCCTTAGTAAAGTTCTGCTTCCTGTACTTAACATCTGGGTTGTACCAAGTACCGAAGAGTGGTTGTACCCACCCATCGGCAGCCGGGTATCCGTACCCAAGCATGACTATCCTAACTATAGCTTCCTTATCTATAGCGTACGCTAAGGCCTCTCTAAACTCTCTAATGGAGAAGGGGTATCTGTCGTTATTGAAACCTATGAATCTCAGCGAGGCTGTGTACGTTAGCTCCACGATCCTAATGTTCGGGTCTTTTAGGAGAACTGGAACTAGCTCTGGAGCTACAGTTGTAGCGGTTATCGCGTCGATGTTACCAGCTTGAAGGTCTAGCATCAGTGCATCAGTACTCTTGTATAGTACTACAACTAATCTGTCGACCTTCGGCCTCCCTCTGTAGTAGTTTTCGTTAGCTACAAGCTCTATAGAGACTCCAGGTGTGTACTTCACAAATCTAAATGGGCCACTGCCGACGGGGTTCTCCATGTTCTTAAACGTAGTCGGATCTACCTCGGACCAGACGTGTTTGGGAAGGGGTGGGATCAGAGCTCCTATGTAGAATAGTGCCGGTGCGTAGGGCTCTTTTAGCTTGAACTCTACCGTTCTGTCGTCTACGGCCTTAACGTACTCAATGTACTTTCGAAGACCCCACTTATCTAGCTTATCCGAGTAGTTCGATGCCACGATTAGGTTGAACGTAAACTCGACGTCTCCCGCTGTAACCGGTTTACCGTCGTGCCAGTAAGCACCAGACCTGAGCTTGAATCTCAACAGTAGCTTCTCAGAGTCGACAGAGTAGGACTCCGCCAGCCACGGAATATAGGTTCCATTAGCCGATATGTATACCAGGGTATCATAGAGTATTCCCCTGATGTAGCCAGCAGCAGCGAATAACCCTATTAGGGGGTTGAAGTTGTCAATTTGGTCAGGCATACCTAACTTAAGGACGACTTCCTGAGCTATGGAGGTGCTCGTGTAAGGACCGAGTAGCCCCAGCAACATCATTAATACAGTAGCTACTATGAAGGCTCTGTCTAAGTTCTTCATGATATAGTACACCAAATACTGCACGCGCATCATAGGTAAAATAGCACTAGGGTAAGTAACTTTCTCTCTTTTCTTGCGCAGAGGAGGCGGAGCTTAACTCCGCATCTTAAGTTAGCTCGGTTGGGATGGTGAATAAGAAGACTTATTAGCTTCATCATCATTAAATATAGGGCTTTAAGTGAGTAAGCGAAGAAAAGAGGAGGAAGACCCGTTCGAAAGGATTAACAAGCTCTTTCGAGAGATGTTCGAAGAGTTCGACGAAGAAGTCAAGAGACTGATGAGAGAAATGGAGAGAGCTCATGAGTTCGGTCTAGAGCATTACAGGTCTATGGTCGGAAAGCCTTATGTATGGGGCTTTGAGATAACTATAGGACCGGACGGAGTTCCTAAGATCAAGGAGTTCGGAAATATAAGGAGGATAGGTAGAGCTCCCAAGGTGTCCGAGGAAGTAGAGCCCATAATTGACGTAATCGACGAGGAAGACAAGGTTAGGGTCGTAGCAGAGCTCCCTGGAGTAGAGAAGGACAAGATAAGCCTGAAGACTTCTGGGATGAAGCTGATAATTAAGGCAAGCAATCACAAGAAGTACTATAAAGAAGTGGAGCTCCCAGCAGAAGTAGATATTTCCACTGCAAGGGCTACGTACCGAAACGGTGTACTCGAAGTAGAGCTAAAGAAGAGGAAACACGCGGAGAAAGAAGAAAGAGAGATCAAGGTAGAGTAGCGTCGCGGTTACGCAGCTAGAGTGCCTAACCACAGGTTTTCGTAGTTCATGGACCTTGCTTCGTGCTTCAGAACAGTTTTGAGTAACTTAGTCCGCTAAGGTTATTAGGACTTATATCTAGGGAGTTTCATCTTAGTGTTTTGAGAAGAAATTACAAGCTTTAGGCTATCTCGATTATAAGTTATAAGCTAGAGCAGTATATGATTTAAGTATAGAGTAGACGGAAACACCGACCTAAATAACCTTATGATAGCTTCTACCCTTAGATGGGGACTGCGGATCGTTAGTCCCGACGGCCATTCTATTCACGAACCTATGGGAGCACAAGGTCCCCTCGAGTTGACTGAGAGATATGAGATAGGGGATGTAGTCAGGAGGTTAGCTCTGGTGTTGATTTACACTGGGCAGTGTCATTGCCTCATCTCATTCCCCCGCATCCCGCTCGGGTTATCGGCTTGGGGGCGTTCAGGACGACTCCGGCACCCCGAATTTTGTGTATCTGATGTCTGTGATCGCTCTTGAGTGAGCCGATTTTCAGCTTCCCTACGAGCTCCCATATCTTCATCGAGAAGCTTCTACGCACTATTCTATAAAGAGACACTTATAGGTGTCTCTAACGCATTAGCGAGAGTAGCATCAATCACTACAAACCAATACAAAACCAGAAACAACTCTGCAGAGCACCAATAAAATGTAGAGACAAACTGTAGTAAACCGGGCTATGTGCTTCCGGTTTTTTATGTCTTTCAAAGCTCGAGAAGTTATAGGGGCATGTACCTAGAGGTACTAGTGCTTTATAGGCTGGCTGGTAAGGTAGACTTGCTATATGCTTTAAAAGCTCTCTCTACTGGTAAATCGAGTTACCGAGAAGTCTCCGAGAGGTATGGAGTAAACCAGGGTTCCCTGGAGAACGTCTTCAGGGATGTATGTGGTGGGCGCTATCAGTTGTGCGTGAAGGTCTTGCCAACAGCTGTAGACGTAGTCTTATCGAGAGTGCCGTCCGTAGGTACTAGAGGCTACTGCGGTCTATGCGGTGTGGTCATCTCCAACTTACCTCTTCACTTAGGGAAAAAGCACAGAGATGTCGTAGAGTATTACACGAACATGGTGCGTAGCGAAATAGCTGAGTTACTGAGGAAGGAGTTATTGGTTTCATGATTAGCCGAAGTTAAATTTCAATGAATATACGTCTTCTCTTCTAAGGCTCAGCAGTGGCAGGATTCTCCTAGCTTCGTGCACGTAGTCGACGTCTATTTCGTACTCTGCGTACTTCTCGCCTATCCCGAGGTCTAGTAAAACCACACCTAGAGGGTCCACGACCATGCTCCTACCGGTAAAGGTAGGCCCGAACTGGTTAGCAACTACTACGTAGTACACGTTCTCGCTAGCTCTACTGCGGGACAGAAACTCGAGGGTTTCCTCTTTGAGGGGTCCGCTGTACCAAGCTGACGGTACGAAGACTACCTCAGCCCCCGAGAGGGCATAGTATCTAAAGACCTCTGGAAACCTGAGGTCAAAGCATACTGCGACAGCTGCCCTACACGACCTAACTTCGAATACCCTGCTTGGAGCATTCCCAGGAGTTACGTATTCAGATTCTCTATAACCTAGAGAGTCGAATAGGTGTAGCTTTCTATACACTGCGATAACCTCTTCTCTAGGTGATAAGACGACGGCTGTATTGTACACTCTAGGGTATTCGGCTTTCTCAAAAAACGTAACGAGGACGTGCGTAGAGAACTCTTTAGCAAACCTCTTAAACTCTGAGATGTATGGTCCTTCTAAGTTCTCAGATTCTCCGTATACCTCCTCTGGAGTGCGGCCACTTAGTGCGAGCATGGAGTACTCTGGGAGAACCACTATGTCGGCTTCAACTTTCTTAATTAACAGAAAAACTTTCTCTAGGTTAGCCCTCTTACTCGGAGAAGAACCGAACTGAAGAATACCGACCCTCAGGGCTCTACTCAAAGCCTTACCCAGTAGCTAACCAGATCCAGGTATAAAACCTTCTGAAACTGCCTAGTTTTGCACCACGCTTTCGGAGCGTTTGCGGATTAGCATAACCAATTTCCAGCTCGTGCTGCACTGGTGAGATCCCTGCCTTAGATGCGAGTGGATAGGAGTCAGTGACGCGATAGCATGTTCAAACCTATTCCTTAGGTACTCAAGGTGTGGGGTTCTAGGGAACTCTGAAAACCCCTAAGCCCGATTATGACCTGATCGGGATGCGGGGGAATTTAGATAAGGTAGTATAATCAAACAATATGAACTGATGTCAGAGCTGAACCACATAACCAACGTATTTAAATCTGTTGCTCCGGTTAACTAGTGAAGGTGTGAACCTCGTGACTGCGTTAATTGATTCGTTAATATTCGTGGCTTACTTGGCTGTTCTCTTAGTCATCGGCTACATGACTACTAGGTGGACTAAGGGGTTCGAAGACTTCTCAGTAGCTGGGAGGAGGCTTAAGCTATGGTTAGCTTTCTCAACAGTTGCTGCTACGTGGATAGGAGGCGGTATAACTATTGGTGTAGCCGCTAGAGCATACGCTGGCAGAATGATAGGTGCCTGGGGGACCACCATAGGCTTCGGGTCGACGCTAATACTCTTAGGGTTGCTCTACGCAGGTCCCCTACGCAAGCTTAGGCTTCATACTCTCGCTGACTACTACGCGTACAGGTTCGGTAAGTCCTGGCTTGGCGGGCTGTCTGGGGCATTGATGTACGTTGCTTACGTATTTGCTGTTACTGCTCAAGTAGTTGCTGGCGCAGTACTGCTTTCCGCAGTATTCGGCTGGGACTATAGCGCCTCCGTTCTCGTGAGTGGTAGTGTCATAGTTGCCTACACGGTTATGGGGGGTCTCTGGGCTGTCGCTCTAACAGACTTCGTACAGATACTCCTTATCTTTGCTGGCGTCTTGGTAGCTACAGTTATTGGAGTAAGCTATGTCGGCTTAGATAAGCTATCGATACTAATTAGTGAAACCAAGGCCTTCGACCTCAGAGTGATACTAACTATAGACTTCTGGGCTCTATTTCTCGTCTTATCTCTAGGAGATATTCCAGCACCAGATCTCATACAGAGAGTCTACGCGTCTAAGGACGAGAAAACAGCGAAGTTTTCATCTCTACTAGCAGGGTTCGCATACTATGCTGCTGGGGTGACCTCTGTACTAGTTGGACTAGTAGTTAAATACTTAAAGCCAGGTCTAGACGATCCGAACCTAGCATACCCGGTCTTGATCAAGTACTTTCTCCCAGTCGGTCTCTCAGGTCTAGTGCTCTCGGGGTTGATGGCAGCTGTAATGAGTAATGCGGACAGCATGCTCCTCGCTCCGTCTATAGTACTAGCCAAGAACATCGTAAGAGACTTATTCAAAAAAGACATGAGTGAGGAAGAGCTATTTAGAGTGAGTAGATATGCTGTAATAGTGCTAGGGGTTCTAGCCATAGTGGCGGGGCTAGCGAGAGCCGACGTCCTATACTGGCTAACTCTGGCCTTCGACGTCTTGTTTGCCAGTCTCTTCATACCCTTGACTCTCGGACTCTTCTGGGCAGGGTTTAACTGGCAAGGCGCTACAGCATCTATAGTCGTTGGCTCAGTCTCTAGACTGTTCCTAGAGTGGGCACTCAATGCCGAACTACTGGCTGAGTGGTGGATAGCTAGCCTGGGAGCACCCCTCGTTAGCTTAGTCGCGGGAATGGCGGTATTCGTAATTACGAGAAGCCGATCTGAAAGAACGTAAAAGAGAAGAAGAGAGAAAAACAGGCTTAGGACTTTAGGAGTACAGTATATTTTTGTACTCTTCGAAAGTCCTAACCTCTTCCTGTGATGGCTTAGTAAGAGCTCTTACTACGAGGGCTATGACTATGTTGATAGCGAGGCCTAGCAACCCGGCAACTGCTGCGTGGTAAGTGACAGGCATTCCGAAGTACTTCCCCGTCTGTACCGTAAAGAGCGTTACGATGATGGAGCCGGCCACGAAGCCTGCCACTGCTCCTTGTTTGTTTATTACTTTTCGCTTTGGGATGACCATCTGGATGGTCATCGGTACTAGCTGAAGGCCCCCGGCGACGGCTATTGCGGTTATATCGAAGATGAGTCCAGGCTTGAGTATGGCAAAGTACCAACCGACCAGCATCCAGACGAACATGAGGAGCCTGCTGATGAGCACGTATTCCTCTTCACGTCTACCTGGTCTAACGTACCTCTGGTATATGTCTCTCGTAAGCAGAAGTGACGTCGAGCCCAAGAACGAGTCGAGAGTAGACATAGCTGCCGCAGCAGCTCCTGCTAGTAGGAAACCTGCTACCGCTGGGTGCAGGAATGTAGTAATCATGGTAGCCATTATAGCATCATCGCTCCCGTACTTAGCCCTCAGGACGTCCATAAAGCCCTTCTCGAGGACGCCGGGCATGCCTACAGCGTTTACTACCGCTGCTGATAGCCCGATCATAGCTGCCGGTATGTAGTAAGACGATAGATAGAGTGCTGTCCCAACGGCAGAAGCCTTAAGTATCCTCTCGTCTCGCGCTACGTAGTACTTTATCCAGAGATGCGGTAAAAGCATTAGACCCGGTCCGTAGATCATTATCGTTCCAAACATCATCAGCGGATCCCACTGCATAGTTAGTAGAGAAGGTTTCAGCGACCTAAGTTGGTTCATCACCTCTGGTAGTCCCCCCGGAGCTAATCTGCCGATTATTAGAAGAGCCGCTAAAACTATACCCAAGTACATCCAAACACCCTGAAGAACGTCAGTCCAGTAGGCTGCTCTAAGACCTCCTAAAACCATGTAGATGGTTGCCACGACCATCAGGATCAGAGACCCGTAGGCATAGGGGATCGCTCCGTTGCTCCCGATATCCAGTATGAGCCCCAGACCTACGGCTTGTACTACTATGTAGGCTATCACGAAGAGAGCCATTATCACTGCTACTAGTACTCGAAGGAGTTCACTCCTATAGAAATCGGCTAAGCCGTCTGCTGGGGATATATGTCCTCTAGCTTTCCCCAGCTTCATGAGCCTTGTTCCAGCTAGGTACATGAACACTGCGGCCATAGTGGTCCAAGCAGATGAGGCAATCCAGAAAGTCACACCAGTCCTAGCGAATACAGCTACACTTGTCAGAAATGCGAACGCGCTATGATAAGTAGCGGCTGTAGCTAGAAACGTTACGATAGTTCCAGCACGCCTGCTGAGGATGTAGAAGTCCTCTAAAGACTTCTTTAACACTCGCCCAGATACATAGCCGATCAAAACGACCAGCAAGCAGTATACGAATATTATTACAGTAGTTACTTGCCAGGCCTCCAAGCTAACCACCCCTTATGTCTATCATTGCGTATAGTACTATGACAGCTATTGCCACCAGCCACCACAGCAGCGAGTACGCGTAAGCAGCGCTAAGCCCCCACAGAGAAGCGTCAGGTCTATTGACTAAGTAGACACCGAACGCTGCTGCCCACACTATGACGACAACAAGGGTGTAGAGGAGGTCTCGGGACTTTCTATAAGAAGCCGGGCTCGAAGTCAAGGTTTCACTCAGAATAATTGGTTAGATTTAAAAATATATACCTTTTTTACTTACCCGCTTTGCCGTAGGCTTTTATTCTCAGTTAAGAACTCCTTTGTCGGGGGAATAGTGGTTAAGTTAGTTGATCTCAATACGGATGCTGGGGAGTCTTACGGAAGGTGGGTTCTAGTAGACGAGGACCAGCTGTTTAGGTATGTAACTTCTGCCAACATAGCGTGCGGTTTTCACGCAGGTGACCCAGTCAGTATATGGAAATCAATTAGGTTAGCTAAGTCTCTAGGGGTCTCAGTTGGTGCTCACCCAGGCTTTCCCGACCTGATGGGATTCGGGAGGAGAGAGATGGTTCTCTCTACTGAGGAACTGAAGTCCTACATGCTTTACCAACTGGGTGCTCTAGACGCATTTCTGAAGGTTGAGGGCATGAGAATGCAGCACGTAAAGGCCCACGGAGCTCTGTACAACATGGCGTGGGTTAGAGAGGATTACGCTAGGGCTTTATCTGAAGCAGTCTATTCCTACAATCCGAGGCTCGTTTTAGTAGCTCCCTACGGGTCTGCTTCGGCCAGGGTAGCTGAGGAGCTCGGCATCAGGGTAGCATACGAGGCGTTCATAGACAGAGGTTACACTTCCGACGGAAGGCTGGCTCCGAGGGGTACTGCTGGTGCCTTAATCACGAATATCGAGAAAATACTCGAAAGAGTGGTGTCTATTGTTGATAAGGGAGTAGTCGTATCCGTCGACGGCAAGCCAGTTGAAGTCAGAGCTCATACCCTCTGTATACACGGAGATAGCCCAGGGGCCATCGAGATAGCTAGAGCTGTCAACCAGAAACTGCGGGAACTAGGGATCGGGCTAAGACCTATCGCCGAGATAGTGTAGAGCATGTCGAGAAGACACGCGGAAGTCAGGGTAGCTCGAAGTGGTGGCTACATAGTACACGTAGACATATGCGAAGAAGTTAGCATGGAATGCGTCAGGGAGATGCACAAGCTCTACTACTCTATAAAGAAGGAACTAGCAGACATAGTCGACGAAGTCGTTCCCGGGGTCTCGTCTATAGCTGTGTACTACGATCCCAGGAAGATCTTTGGTGAAGCAGTAGAGTCTAGAATTAGGGAACTGTGGATATGGAGCAGGGGGGTAGATTTTGCGGAACTCCATAAACCCAAGAGGTTCACTATACCAGTCGCCTACGGTGGCGAGTTCGGTCCCGATCTCCAGTTCGTCTCCAGCTGGTCTAAGCTCACTGAGGAGGAAGTAGTGGAACTACATACGTCTAGGGTTTACACTGTGATAACTCTAGGATTCACTCCAGGCTTCGTCTACATGGGTGAAGTAGATCCAGCAATCTCTGCCCCAAGACTGGAGACCCCAAGAGTTAAGATCCCCAAAGGCTCAGTGGGCATAGCTGGGAGGATGACAGGAGTTTACGGACTAGAGAGCCCCGGGGGGTGGAGGCTTATTGGGCGAACACCGCTGGCTATGTTCGATAGTAGGAGAGACCCACCCATACCGATATACCCCGGCGACGAAGTAGAATTTAAGCCTATCAAGCCCGAAGAGTTCGAGAAACTCTTGGGAGTATACGTTGGTGACTACAATGCGTAACATTCGAGTAGTGCACATAGCTGGCTACGCAACGGTTCAAGATCTGGGTAGAAGGGGGTATAGAGCTATAGGAGTCCCAGTCTCAGGAGCTCTTGACAGACTGTCCGCAGTATACGCTAACGCTCTAGTTGGCAACAAGCCGGGGGCTGCGGTAATCGAGGTATCCGGAACCATGACGTTAGGTCTCCAAGGGGATGCCATAATGTCCGTTACCGGGGGCTATCCAAAGGTGTTTCTAGACAACGTGGAGGTAGAGCCCTGGACGCCTCTCTACTGCCGCCGGGGCAGTACTCTTCGTATATACCCGACTGGAGCTGGGCGTGTTCACTACGTAGCCATATCAGGCGGAGTTGTCTGTGAGGAAGTCCTGGGAAGTATGTCTACCTACACTAGGGGTGCTATGGGGTGCTTAGGCAGACCTCTAAAGCCCGGAGATATCTTAGATGTAGGTTCAGCTGATCCAGTCGAGGTATGGGAGAGAGTATCCGACCTAAGACCTCCCGAACAGCTGGTGAGTAGGTATGCTAAACCTGAGGCATCTCTGACTCTGAGGGCTACCGCAGGTATTCATATGCACCTCTTAGAGGATGCAGATCTACTGTTACGTAGCGAGTACTTAATTACTCCAGAGAGCGATAGAATGGGCTACAGGCTTGATGGAGAACCCCTCTCTTCGGCTAGAAGACTCGGGAGACTCCCGTCTGTACCAACCGATAGAGGATATGTACAAGTACCCCCAGACGGTAAGCCCATAGTGCTGATGTCTGACTCTCAGACAACGGGCGGTTACGCAGTAGCTC
This sequence comes from Sulfolobales archaeon, assembly GCA_038841535.1. Taxonomy (GTDB): domain Archaea; phylum Thermoproteota; class Thermoprotei_A; order Sulfolobales; family NBVN01; genus DRZP01. The sequence continues at coordinate 50,145 of JAWBTQ010000002.1, forward strand.
TCCACGTAATCCCGCAGGACACCGACTTCTTAGCGCAACTAAACCCGGGTCAGAGGGCTAGATTCAAGCTCATCGACCTAAGCGAGGCAGAAGCTAGTGTGAGAAATTACCTCGAGGAGATCGATAAGCCCCTCCTCTACCGGAAGGAGCTGGAGTACTGGGGCTAGCTCACTCGCTGCGGTATCCGGCTCTCTCACGATGTTTTAATACTGTAAAATCCGGAGGTATTCAGTAATCAGCCCAAAGAAGCTTTATCGCTTTCGTTAAAATAATGGTGCTGTGCGGCGTGCGCGCCGGTATCAGTAAGATCAATGTACATCCAGTGAAGAAGGTTGTGATAGTGCCTCGTTATGCTATGAGTGGTGGAACGTCGATAGCTCTAAATGCCGTTGAGATAATAATGAACCCTGATGCGGTTTTGGACCTCTAGATCCCCAGCTTCAGGTAAGCAACGCAATATCCCCGGCTCCCAGTTTGATAAGGGTAGCCAAGATAAAGAGTAGTGCGGCTAGCGATCACACAACGTCTTAGCGGACGTAGCCGAGAAGGCGATCAGGGAGGTTCAGGAGCTCATTGTTCAACTCCTCGAGGATAAGTTAGGTAGAGAAGGCTACTGAAGTAGCTTGCAACCTGACGGAGGGCTACTATATCCATGATTACCCGATCACCGTTGGGGAGATTTAGAAACTAGGTCTAAACGTCAGGACGGAGGCACTACGAGAGTCATACGAATTGATGGAGCTATACCCGTAGGCACTTCAACAGAGACCTGGCGTCGATACCTACAGCGACCACATGTTCCTTACTATGAGCGTGGTCCAGCAAGAGAATAGGCCTATGAGTGCTCAGCATCAGTTTAGACCAAGCCCTGGATTATAGTCAGAACGTACTCGTTTTTGGTTAATCGTTTCCCGCTCTAGGTTTTTGTAGGTTTTCCTAGGGTGGGTTGTGCCTCCTACCCTGCGGTTCACTGTGGCTACCAACCACTCTACGCAGGTGTCATGGGCACCTTTCGAGCCCAACGGCACGGGGCTCACATCTAGCTCTACCTCTAGGTGTCTCGAAGTACCTCTCATCATCGTGAAGAAATCCCACAAAAACATTTATAAACCTAACACACTAAAACAGTTGCCAACCCTATGGAGTTAGGAGGAGTCCTTAAGATTTAGACAAAGCTTCTTAAATCCGTCAATGAAAACTACGAGAAGTTTATGAACATGCTTGTGGGTCTGACGTTCCATAGGACTGTCGTAACTTAGATAACTAAGGAGCTAGAGAATTGCGCTGGTTATGTAGCCCAACACGACTATTTAGGGTTTCATATCTCATGGCACTAGTTGAAGCAGAATCCTCTGCCACCAGCATTACTAAAACGTACAGGCTTTCTCTGCTATTTTGCCTACAGGAGCTACACTCGAGATATGGGACGTCCATGGTACTCTGTACGTGCTCGGGCTCGATGAGAACTAGAGCGGAATGCGAAGAAGCAAAACGAGACTCCAATGTCGTCCCACACAAAGCTATATGATAGCTTACCCCTAAGGCTTGAACTCGCTACTCTAGCTACTGGGGTTCCATCACAGTCTAAAGCCCGACCTTTCGAAGCATGAAGGGGGTCGGACTGAACCATTTCCGGTCATAGACCCCTTGAGTTAACCTAGCTCAAGTCTCGGGGGCTTAGAGAAACCGATGAGCAGTTTAAAGCCTACAAAGCACGTAAAAAGTACGCAGTCACGCCAAAGCGTGTAAAGGCCTCGAAGAGAAGTGGAGCTCAGGGACCAGAGACTTAGCCAACCCTCTCTAAACATCGCATGTCTTACACTAGGTACATCAGGAAGGCCGTTGACACGAGTCTTGAGAATCAGTGGTATCAAACGTACGGAGTGCCGTACCTCCCCTCGAGGGGTTTTAGGAATACCGCTGGTCTTCCATCGATGGTCTGCTTTAGTACGTAAGCAGCCTTTCTTCTAGACAAGACTCTGTTGTTATTTCCGCAGTAAGGACTGAAAACACATTTCGGGCATCCATCGTCGCAATCGCATCTACTAACGATCGAGTAGGCTACGTCAACAGCTTTCTCGAATCTTGAGTAAAGTAGCTTAGCCAAACCACTGCCACCCATGTCCGCATCGTAGAAGACTATGTCGCCACTTGGGTAGCTAACTCCACCCATGTCGCCGAGACCAGCGCCGCACACAACTCTCGTAGCCGATATAATTGCGTGCTCAATGGCGTGGTAAGCTTCTGCCATGCCCTCAAACCCCAGCTCGTCAAACTCCTCGAACTTCGTTAAGACGGCTTTAGTAGGGTACCTGAACGCTATAGGCTTACCGTAGTGTTGTGTTTCTATGATACCTCCGCTGAATAAGTCTTTAGCTACATATCCCCCAACCATCATCTCCAGCTCTACGTGTGCGTAGGCAAGCTTAACGCCGAGCTCGGAGTCTCTCGTAGCTGTAACTTCGAAATTCGAGACGTCGACGGTGTAAAGGGGCCTAGTATAGAACTCCAGTGCATCATCTGTTCTCTCGAGATAGGCCCTCAGCTTACTTAGGTCTAGTTCTACCGTTCTATAGGGTCTACCGAGGTATAAGTATAGAGAACCGGGGTATAGCTCCAGTAGAGCTCTAGGGAGCTCCCTCTCAGCTATCTCTTGGTCTGTATCCACATCTACCAACTTGACTACGGGGCCGGGAGACCTTATCCCTTCCCTTAGGGACAGGTACCTCCTAGCCTCACTAAACTGCGGGAATACTATCTCCCCACGGACTCTTAGTAAGCCCTCGGAGAGGAGGTCTCCTATGACAGATTTCCACACCTGAGGGAGGTCACCTTCTCTGGCTCTACCTTGCTGGAGGAGAAAAGCTATTAAGTGAGTCTTTACAACCTCCTCGTTTTGAGGCTCGATGGTGCTCGGTGGAATGTCCTGGTCGAAGAACTTCTCCGGGTTCCTAGCATAGTAGGAGTCTACAGGGTCGTCGCTCAGTATCGTCACTATGTACCCCTTCCTTCTCCTTCCAGCTCTACCTGCTCTCTGGAGATACTTAGCATACGACGGTGGAGGTGCCACGAGAACAACTGCGTCGAGACTCCCTATGTCTATTCCGAGCTCTAGAGTCGGCGTCGAGACTACTCCCTGTATTCTGCCGTCCCTAAGGTCGCTCTCAACCTTCCTCCTTATTTCTGCCGGTATCCCGGCTCTGTGGACTAGGACCTCAATACCGTACCTACTGCGCAAGATGTTCGTGAGCATTTCGGCTAGCTGCTGGCTATCTACGAAGACTATGAACCTTAGACCCCTGCTAGCTAAGAACTTAGATACGAACACCGTAATACTCCACCTACTCAGAAGTCCCGAAAAGATGAGAGCGTGTACTGCCGTTCCCCTTCTCATGGCTGTTCCCCTTACTTCGATGAACTCCTCCCCAAACAACGACTCCGCGAACTCCTTTGGGTTCCCTATAGTGGCAGAAGAGGCTATTACTTGTGGTGTTGACCCACGGCACATCTTGACTCTCTGAAACAGGTGGTGCATGTGGGAGCCAAGTACCCCTTCGTAAATATGGAGCTCGTCGAATACCATAATGTTAGCAGAAGCAACAAACTTCCTTACGTGAGGGCTGTATACTAGCCCAACGTGGACCATGTCCGGGTTCGTGATTACGATTGTTGTGGGTCTGGAGGCTATACGTGCTCTAACACTCCTCGGGGTATCACCGTCGTAAACACTTACATTAGTAACGCCGAATACCATGTAGTCGGAGAAGCGTTTGAGCTGGTCTCGGGCTAGGGCTTTAGTTGGATAAAATACTAGTGCTCTAGGGTTAGGTCCCACTTCTTCTGATGCCTTCTTGAGTAGTGGGAGGAAGAATGCCTCGGTCTTACCAGTTCCAGTTCCCGCAGATATTACCACGTTCCGACCGTTCAAGGTGTGCTTATATGCTTCAAACTGAAACTTGTACAGCCTACGAATACCGCGCTTTAGTAATATTCTAACGACAGCCTCTGAGAGACCTAAGTCTTGCACTGCCGGACCGGGTTCAGGCTCACCGTACTCCTCGATTCTCTCGTAAACAACTCTAGCACCCACGTCTCCGTAGTTCTCCTCGAGAGCTCTGTCGAGTTCCTCTATGAGATGATCCCTATGCAACTCTGTTCTATCCCGTTTACACACCTCAACTAAGGCTTTATTCTAGTGAGTTGAGCCTTGAGCAGATGCTTCACAGTATAGCAATTTTGAGAGTTCCTCAAGATTGCGGCATCTCCGTTGAGCACTAGCAGAAGCCAGGAACACGCCCTCCAAGTCCGCAAGTCGACTCCTCAGTCAAGTGCGGAACTTCGTGCGACATACTTAAAACGGTGTGCCGCGAGGACGATGGAGTTTCTCATAGAGAGCTCACTATACCGCCTTAGGCTTTGCCTCAATAAGTCTCGACCAGGGACCTCTCGATAAGCTAACTAGGGTTATTGAAGCAGTAAACACAGCTCCTGGTAGGAGAACTGCTAAGTACAAATTGAGGTTTAAGTGCTTTGTGAACATGTCTGCTAGCTCCGGCATTAGTGCTGAGAGTACTGCTATGGGTATTATACCTAGAACGAGAGTGTAGATAATCCCAGTCACGATGGCAGATACTGCCTCACTCAGCTTTAACTTATTCCCTAAGGCTCCTTTTAGTAGCCCGAATAGTGCTCCGATTAGTATGTACTGAATGACTTGAGCGATAGGTGCTATTCGTATAGCTGCTTGAGTTATTTCATTAACGCTCTTAACGATTCTTTCCACTTCCTCAGGCGGTATAGCTGCTGGTAGTTGTTTCTTCACCAGCTCCTCGGTTAAGCTATTGAGGCCCTCGATCGGTACGAGTAATGTCACTATGGCGATCACTATCCCAGTAATGATACCAGAAAGCACTCCTTGGAGGACGTGTTTTTCGTACCCACCCATTTTGCTCTTTCCAAACTCTCTATATTAGTTCTAAAGCTAATATTTCACCATGCGGTTAGGGCTGAGTGCATGTCTAGCTACATAGCTTCCGTGCTCGTTTCACTGGTTCCAGGATTTGTCGCGTTGGCGAGGATCGCTAGACGGAGTAGTAGTGCTTGGTTGGTTGCAGCAGTTGGTGGAGGTGGGTGGCTACTAGCCATAGCCCTGAGGATGCCCCTGTTATCGTTACTGCAGACTTTAATACCGGGACTTACCTACTTAATCGCTGCCTCGATACTGGCGGGGGTATTCGAGGAGTCTACCAGGTCTCTGATACTGAGAGCCAGTATCGCAAGGAGTGGGGAGGTAAGTGGTTTACTAACTATAGGCCTCGGGTGGGGGCTTTCAGAGGCTCTACTGGTTTATGCTATACCTGTGACGCTCTCAGCACCCGTATACGGATATGACTGGGTCGACCTCTTGCCCGGCGCTCTGGAGAGGAACTCAGCTATCTTAATTCACTTGTCTCTAACTGTGTTACTGAGTAGAAACCCCCGGAGTGCTAGATTACTGGTAGCCTCAGCTGTACTGCACTCATTATCCAATTTAGCTGCTGTAGCTGCTCTACTAGTTCTTGAGGATGCCTGGTTAGTGGAGCTAGTCATAGCCACAGTGTCTTTCTCGCTGTTTGCTGGAGTGGCGCTGCCTACGTTAAAATACTTAAGGAAGATCCACCGCGATCAGATCGGCTGAGACCGTGGACGAAGAATTCGTTGTTACAACCCTAGAGTATGTTCCCGGACATAAAGTTAGGAAAGTCTTGGGAGTAGTTAGCGGGAGTGTAGTTAGGGCCAGAAACATAGGTAGAGACATAGTAGCAGCCCTCCGAAACATAGCGGGAGGAGAGATAGTTGAGTATACAGAACTTCTTGCCAGCTCGAGAGACGAAGCCTTGAAGAGGATGATCGAGAAAGCTAAAGCCATGGGAGCAAACGCAGTAGTCGGAGTCAGGCTCGCTACTTCGAACATCATGAGCGGAGCAGCAGAAGTCGTAGCATACGGGACAGCGGTCGTACTGGAAAAAGAAGCGTAAAATAAGGTAGAACGCTAGGTAGGAACTCCTCTGCATAACTGGACCTCACCACCTTCACACCTGCTGTAGGAGGCTGTTGAGCAACCAACAAACTACACGACACACAGACACGGCACGTAGATACAAGAAGTAAAACTTGGGAAAGACGCACTGATATTGAGTAGTTATACGTAGCACTAGTGAGAAGTCAGATATAGCTACTGCTCGGCAAGAGCCCTCAAAGGGACTTCAATTAGTAGAGGCAGCACTTCTCTATGGTGTTTAGAGCTCTTGCTAGAGTAGCGCTATCGCCCCTCAGCTTTAGCCCAGCAATTACGGCTCCGCAGGATGTTCTAACTCTTTGCTCGAAGATCTCTACTTCTAGACCGAGTAGCTCCTCAAGCTTCTTTTTCAGGAGGTGCTTAAGCAATTCTCTATTCTCTCTATAAACGGAACCCGTAAACCCCACCTTGGGACTGTAGACGCCTATTTTTCTGATAGCTGCCGCAACCTGCTTCGCAAATTCTTCGATTTCACCCTCGACTATGCGGGCAGCTGTCTTGTCACCACTCTTATAGGCCTTCATTACTGCGGTAGCTACAGATGCTACAGCAGTCTTCGGGTTTTCCGAGTAATAAACATACGAGAGTACATCACTAGCAGTGCTAAAGCCCATACTGCGGGCTATCAGGGTAGCTAGGTCTGAACACTCTTTTAAACTATCGAGACATTCAAGGACTTCTCTGAGGCTCTTCAGTCCCAGTCTATACCCGCTCCCCTCGTCGCCTAGGAGATGTCCCCACCCTCCGACTCTAATGCTGTGTCCTGCGTAATCACCGTAGACGCAGCTCCCAGTTCCCAAAATCCCTACGACGCCGTCATCCAAGAGGAAGACAGATGCGTGGGCAGCTATGACGTCTTCAAAAACTACCACCCTGTCTACTGGAATGCCAGCGAGTTCCGCTAGCCTCTTACGGAGTGCGTCGGCGTAGTTCTTGCTCACTACTCCAGCAGTACCTACGGCGACTAAGTATGGTGTAGGCTTCTCGTAGCTTAGACCTGCGAGGACCTTCTCAATAGCACTAGCGATTACGGTACTCGCCTTCTCTATTCCTACTACAGAAGGGTTCGATGAGCTCTCGGAAGTAAAGACGCACACCTGACTAGCCATATCGATACCGACGGCCTCTGTCTTAGTTGCTCCGGAGTCTACTCCGACTAGAGCTGATCTCACCACCTGTTTTACCCAGATAAAAATTACTAACGATATCAAAACTGCACTTAGATTAGGAACTCGAGCACACACCGATTTATGCTGTTGAGGGTCTTGCCCTTTAGCGCAGAGGAGATGTTGGCAACGTATAGCTCAATTCCACTGCAGATCTGAGACCTCAAAGTGATGCTATCTGGAGTGAAGAGCTCGCAGACTAATGTCGATGTTCTGCTAGTACAGTCATAGCGGTCTTGAGGTCCACTCTCTCTAAGCGGCCAGCGATTTTCAGGTCAATACTTTTTCCCGCTTTGTTTACTATGAGGACTTCCACACCTAGGGTGAGGCCTGAGGCTAGAGCCTTCTTCATGTACGTAACGAGCTCTCCTCTGTAGCCAATAATTCTGACGGTGTCTCCGATACCGAAGTCGGAGAGGGGTTTCCCAACTAAAGTAGATCCCTCCCCAGGGATCGGGTTGCCGTGAGGGCATTCCTTGGGAGACCCTATGTACTTGTAAATAGACTCGACTATCTCTTGGGGCAGGTGCTCCATGTGGTGTGCGTATTCGTGAACCTCTACTGGGTCGAAGCCCAGCTCGGTCAAAAAAGCTTCACATATTCTGTGCTTTCTAACTAGATTTTTAACTGCATTTATTCCCTTCTCGCTGAGTTTAAAGCCCCGGAACTTCGCCCACACGACGTAACCTTCGTTCGCAAGCCTGCGCAATACCTTACTAACAGTTGCGGGCCTAACTCCTAGCTCTCTGGAAATATCGTTAGTTCTAGCGACTCCGAAGACTTCCTCCAGTCTATATATAGTCGAAAGGTAGTCTTCAACACCTACTCTCCTCATGCTCTCCAAGATAGTAACAAAAACACCAAATTAACTATCTTCACAGACTGCAACCAGGTGTAAAAGCGGGCATACCGATCGCTGAGGGCACTAACTTCAAGATACTTAGTACTCTAATAGAGTGTGTGTGGAGGTGTCACGATACAGCTAGAGCCTCAGTAAGGATTGGTGGCTTGAGATAGCTTAGTCGAGCTAGTGAGGGGTCTTGGAGTTTGGGTATCTGTTGCTGAAGTAATAGGTATCTTAATGTTTCCAGGAGTCTAGACCCGATAGAAAAGAGAGTTGAGTATAGATAGCGCTATTGAGAGACTATGACAGGAAGCAGCAGAAGCACGGAAGCGAAACAAGTTCTTTCAGGAAAGCTGTGAAAAACTACGGGAGAGAACCGCCGAGATGGAATTAAGGAACAAGATCGCACCTACGGTAGAAAAGATAGCCGTCGAAGAGAACGCCAAGGGCGTGGACTTCGCGGTCCTGTAGTTCACCACGAGGTTGTGTACAGCTCCGTGAGAGCTATCTACATGCCCGGGTTCAGGCGGATGATAAAGTTTCTTGAGGGCAATCCTTAAGTGAGGGACGTCGCGATCTTCGAGTTCTCGAGGTCGCCGAGATGCTTCCTGGGCATCAGCGAGAGCGAGCATAATACCATCGTGGAGTACGGCGAGTGTATGAGCGGGCTGGGAGAGTCAACACGTGTTTCGGAGGAGAGGAGATAGAAGAAGGAGCATGGCTTCTCTACTCTATTTCGAGTTACGCAGGGGGTGTTTAGAAGTTGCGAGTAGCCTCAAGAAAGGTTATGCCGACCTCCTCCCAACTAGAGGACGTACTTTCGTTTGTAAAACAGCGCCTTCTATGCTGCGGCATGTCTAGAACTCTTTAAAGCACTATGTGGGGTTCAAGGAGGTAGAGGCGTGATAGCGTGCGTGAACTCATTCCTAGGGTACTCAGGATATCGGGGTCGCAGTACCCTTGAATGCCCTTAGTTGTGCGGGCTAGTGATTAGTGCGGGAGAAATGAGTAAGGCACTAGTATAAGCCAAGCCTGGTATATGGACCGGATCCCGCCACTAGATTGTTCTTCCCTCACTCCACAGCATGTTAAAGTAGTTTTTGACCTGTTGCGCAATGGTGTTAGATACTATGAGTACCGATACCTCGTGGTTGTACATCAGGGCGCTCTCAGTCCAGTTGTGGCTGCCAACAAACACGTATTGATCATCGACTACAACCAACTTTGCGTGGGTAGTCACAGATTTGCTCTTGTCGAGCCTCACTGGCACCCCGCTACTCTTTAGGTAGTCTATCGTTTCACTGTAGCTGCTGTAGGTCACGTCGTCGACGAGCACTTTCACGTCGAGGCTCCTCTTGTAGGCGTCGACGACTGTGTACAGCAGCGTGTTCACTGGATCGTCGGTCTCGCTGGGGTCATACTTCATAGCGTACATCATTATGTAGATGCTCCTGTTGGCCCTACTCAAGATGCTCAGTAAAGCGTAGTAGTAGTCATCGTCCACGAGCAGGTCTACGTTAACGGCAGCAGTTACTGTGACTGGCTTCGTGACTATGTATGTCGTCGTGTAAGCTATCGTGAAAGTAGTTGTGGAAGTCGTTGTAACGGCCCTCGTAGTTGTAACAGTCGAGACCGAGGTCGCAGTTCTTTCAACAGTCCCCGTAATCGTCGTAGGTAAAGTCTGTACCACTGTAGCGAAGAGCTCGAGAGTCCTCGTAGTCGTACTCAAGAACGTTGCCGTAACTGTGTGGTAAACAGGAGGCTTTGAGGCACTAATGCTGTAACCAATTAGCGCTCCGATGACTAACATGAGGCATGCTAAAGCGAGGGCTTTAGCGTTCACGATCTAACACACCCCTTACACGCTGTTCGAAGACTGATCTAAAATAAAACGCTTCTATATGGCTTACACCGGAAGCCCGACTCGATAGATCCCCAGTCGGGTAGTAATATATCGGTGGTATACTGAGTATGTCACAGCACGACTATTAGTTTAACTAACGGTCTAGTTGGTATTGGGAACAATCAAAAATAATCCCATGTTATATGTTAGGATGCTAGGATTGTAGAGAAGGCTTCCCCGCCACCTCCTAGTAAGCGCTAGGGACTAGTAGGAATATGAGTCGAGGGGGCAAGATTTATACTAGAGAAAGGATGTTGTGGCAGAGTACTGCCCCTGAGAGTGGAGGGAGGAGAGTATGCTAGCCCATGCTCTAGGAACAAAGCACGGGTCCTGGATATATCTAGTAAAATAGACAAGAAATAGAGAAGAGCTAAGAACAGATAATCGATTAGTTCACCTTAAAGGTCTTCGGTAGCTGAGGGCTTTTCTGTGGATGAGTAATTTGTTGAAACAGAGGATACTACCCCACATTCCCAGCGAAGCTAACACCAAGCTTACTCCCGTTGTTGAGATTTCATGTAATGCTGTGGCAAGGTTTGCCGGACTAGACATGGCGGTTAGGAACGGCGGGTATGGGACTATTTCGCCGTGCCATGCGTGTTCAATGGCTAAAAGTATGGAGCCTCCCCAGAGTACCGTACTCAGTATTCCTAGCTCTAGCTTCTCACTTGCTGCCTTGGCAAGTCTCTGAACTACCGTTACTAGCCCAGCGGCAACTAGTGGAGCTAGGAAGCAGGCCACGCCTGATTCCCCAGTATACTCTGGTTAGAGCTTTTATATGCACTAACTTCAATATGTCGGTGCACTGACGTGTGGCTAGTAGCACTCTTGTCTGCCTCAGTAGCAGCTACAGCAGTCTACTTCAGTAGAAAAGAGGTCTCGAAGTACTTATTACTAATACTCTGGGCTGCGACATTAATGGTGTTTGTTGACTGGATGTGGAGTTACATAGAAGAGGGAGAGTTCGTGCCACTCGAGGTACTCGAAGACCCGTTTGGCAGCTCCCTGCTCGGATTCGTTATGGTATTAGGAGGGGTAGCTTTGTGGGCTATCCTAGCTATAGTTCTCGGGCTAGTTAGAAAGAGGTCTAGTAGCTAGTGAGAGTGTTATGGATGACTTAAAGGTTTTTCCGAACTCCCACAAAGAACTACTCAGAAGCCCGAGCACTTCGTAGAGAAAAACTTATTAGGTTTAATTCGTGGAATCCAGCTTCTAGTGTCGACACTAGCTATGCCGGTAACCCTAGAGCTTTTCTCTTTTGGTCTATGTGCTCGAGGATTATTTCTGCGGCTTTCTTCATGTCGGGCTCAACTACAAATCTAGCTCCCACAAGACCTGCTATGTCTTCCGTGAGCAACTTCGTAACGACCTCACTCCCGAGTACTGGTGGTACAACCCCTAGGTGAACGTTGACTCCATGAGCGACAAACCATGTCCCTATGGAGACGGCCTTAGAGCTCATGGCCTCCGGTGCGGACCCGAAGACTGGGAGGTCAGGTATGTCCACACCTAGCGCGTCAGCTATGGCGTTTAAAGCAGCAAGTATTCTCGAGTTGTCTACACAGCTGCCCATGTGGAGGCATGGAGGTATCTTCAGTACCTCTAGAACTTTCCTAAGCCTCATCCCCGCCATAGACTGGGCCTCTAAGGTCATGAGGCCTGCCTTAGCTGCTGCGATAGCCCAGCAGCCAGTCCCGACGACTAGGACATCGTTCGATATTAGCTCCCGCGCTAGCTCTACATGCCCTCTGTCCTGGGGTACCTTCGGGTTATTGCAGCCGACTATCCCGACTATTCCGCGAATATCGCCTCTCTTCACCGCCTCTACGAGTGGTGCAAGTGTGCCTCCAAGGGCTTCTAGTATCACCTCCACCGAGAAACCAGCTATAACCTTAGACTTCACGTCCGGTATGAATACTCTCTCCCTGTTTCTCGCCCTGAACCCCTCTATCGCTAGCCTCAAGACTTCCCTGGCTACCTCATCAGCTCTCTCAGCCTTCCACTCGATGTGCACAGCTCCGGGAATCCTAGCTACAGGCATTGTAGTAATCAGCTTAGTGTGGAAACACCCGGCGATATCCGCTAGAGAAGGCATCACGCACTGGTAGTCTACGACCATAGCCTCAACGGCCCCCGTGGCTAGAGCGAGCTCTTGGTGGAGGAGGTTACCCGCTAGAGGTACCCCCATCCTCATGAGGACTTCGTTAGCAGTGCAGCATATGCCGCAGACGTTTATACCTTTAGCTCCAACGCTCTTGGCGAGGCTCAGCATTTCCTCACTCCTAGCTAGTTCGACTACCTTCATAGAAAGTAGTGGGTTGTGGCCGTGTACAACGATATTGACCTCATCTTGCTTTAGTACACCCAAATTCGCATAGCTCTCGACGGGTCTCGGGGTTCCGAACAGCACGTCCTGGAGCTCAGTTGCGGCCGCCATAGCGTAGCAGTCGGCTAGAGCAGTCCTCAGACCATGAATGAGCAAGCTTCTGTAGTCTGCGTCGACTCCCACGTGTATCCTGTGAAGGGATTCGAACCCCTCGCGCCATATGGACCTGGGGACTATACCGAGTCTCTCAAAAGTCCTTTTGCGCTTCTCGATGGAGTAGGCCTTAAGGAGATTAAGAGGCTCTTCTGTAGTCCTAACGAAGTCTTCTTCAACGATTTTGGCTACCTCTATAGCTAGGTCTAGAACTGGCCTGGTATCCGCGTCGGGTATACCTAGCTTCCTCGCTATAGCTCTCAACTTCTTTTCGTCGGCTATTCTGTATGGGAAAGGTAGATTCTTAGAAGAGTGCTCTACTGCGGTTTTAAAGGTCTCAAGTACGTGAAATGCGTGCTCCCCGTGGGCCGCCTCACCGTTAGCTATATGCAGTAACACCCTCCTAGCAACCATAGTGTCGGAATTTGCTCCACACACTCCCTTACTCGGACCGACGCCGAACGGGTCGATGCGGCACGGACCCATCATGCAGAGCCAGCAACACAGCCCCAATAGACCGAATCCACACTGCGGCTGCATTCGCTCGTATCTATGGTAGACAGTCTCGATCCCCAGTTCCTCAGCCCTTCTTATCATTAGCTGCGCTGCTTTGTCCACAGTCTTCTCTTCCGGCTTCCTTATAGGGAACGCCACAGTCTCACCTCGCAGGAGGCTTACCGTACAAAACCTTGGTCCCACTCGGGGCACCAGTCAGTCCTGTCACGAACTCTCGAGCTTTTCTCTCATGAACTTCTCTGAGGACGTCCTCGACCCTGCCGTACTTGAGAGCCTTAGTTGGGCAAGCCTCAACGCATGCCGGCAGTAGCCCCTTCTCGGTTCTCTCGAAGCAAAAGTCACACTTTGATACGACTTTTTCCGCTATACTGAGAGTTATGGCGCCGTAGGGACACGCTAGTATACATCCCTTGCAACCTATGCAAGCCTCCTTCCTGAGGAGAACCAGGCCTTCCGGAGTCTTCACAAGCGCCTCCGTCGGACATACCTCAACGCACGGAGGTTTCTCGCAGTGCATGCAACGGATCGGCACGTTATAGCCCAGAGCAGGAGCCACCTTAATCCTAGGCAATGGTCCAGGAGTTTCGTAGATTGCGGTATACAGATTCTTAGTGAGAGAGTGCTCAACAGCGCAAGCGATGTAACAAGACAGGCATCCTACGCAACGCTCTATATCGACATAAATTATCTCCCCACTAATCAATATACCACTCGATATCTTCTTTGCTTAAAGCTATTTATACCTTTATGTGCACGTCATAATGTTCTATATGCACCCAGACTTCAATGCTCTACATATACTAAACCCCAACACAGTTAAGGTTCGCATATTGCTCGAGGAGGTTGGCTGGGTCAGCGTTGAACTAAAGTGAAAGTCCCGCACTTCAACTATTATGTGCAACCACTAGTAAGCAGCGTTGTTAGAATAGACCTGCGGTATTCTGTTCAGGAAACGACTCTACTTGCTTAATACAGCTTACGCTTTAGCTGGGCGTGGAGCAATGTATTCGTTGGAGGAATTCTCTCAAGATATCTGAGCACAGCTTCTCTATTGATAGTATAAAGTACGAGTTCTCGGAGTAGTCAAAGACAGAGGCACCCGTTCTCTCCGCGGCTGACACCTTTGGGTCGAACGGTATTACGACTCGAATATCGAGACCGGACTCTCCCGCTAGTCTAGAGAACTCCTCAGCTTCTCTGTAGTCGATTACCTTGTTTAAAATACCCCAAATTTTCTTTACCCCCAGCTCTCTAGCGTAGCTAGCTATCTTTATCGCTACATCTAGGGACTTCCGAGTTGGCTCTACTACCACTAAAAGTAAGTTAACGCTTCTGACCGTAGCTCTACTGAAGGGCTCTAGTCCAGCTTCAGTGTCTACCACAACTACCTCATCCCTCTCTAGTACCACGTGGTCGAGGAGCGCTCTAATAAGAGCATTCTGCGGGCACATACACCCAGCACCAGCGCTTGGAGCTCCCACGGTTAGTAGCCTTACTCCATCTGGCCCCATAATCGAGTGCTTTTCCGGGATGTCATCGACTCTGGGGTTAAGGGAGAACATGGCTCCCCACCCCCCCGGTCTAGCCCCGGTCTTCTCTTCGACTAGAGCTTCATTCATCGACACGGGCGTCGGGAGCTTCTCAGCCCTTATGCCGAGAGTCACGTGAAGGTTTGGATTTGAGTCAGCGTCTATAGCCAAGACCTTGAACCCCTTCCTAGCCAGAAGCCTAGCCAGTGTGCCAGCCACTAAAGTCTTGCCTACTCCCCCCTTTCCGGAGACAGCTATCTTTAGTCCCGTCACGAAAGCCTGGCCCAGCGTATACCAGTCTCTGTATATATAAATTCGGAGGTAGTTACGATAGGGTGGAACATATGTGTGAGTTCAAAGTTTTCCTAGATGGCGAGTTAGTCTTTGAAGACGTTATATATGCTCGCATTGAAGGAGAAAGACTTATTCTTAAGAACGTGCTGGGAGTGAGCAAGGTTCTAGAGGGTTGTGCGATAGTAGAAGTTAACGTAGCTCAGGAGAGGCTCACCCTCTCGAGGTTAAAGAGCTAGCTCAAGTACCTCTGAGGCGTATCCTTGCGGTCTCCTGCTAGGACTGATATGTAATAAAAACACAAACATTTTAAACTTTGTTGAGTGAGTCGAGTTGGTGGATTAACTGAGTCATGTAGTGCTCAACTTTCTCTATAGATTGAAGATGATGTCTGCTGGACGCTTTAGAGTCCGGGGATTATTCCAAAAGTTCTTGGAGCTAGCAGTTAAATTTCCAGATTACTTCAGCAGGTTCTCGGAGAGATTTATTAACGATCTTCTTGGCGGTGCTAGCGCTATATCAGCGCTTAGTGAGGACATAGAGAGCAAGGTTGTTACTGGCATTCTTGACGGTGTTCACGTAGTCCCAGTACTTAGTGAAGAGATAGAGAGTGAGGTCTTGTCTGCTCTCACTGGTTCTGAGGGAGGGCTCGTTCAGAGAATAGTCAGGTACTCTTCGAGGACTGAAAATACGTTCACTACCAGAGCTCTATTTATCTCAATGTCTCTACAGAGGCTCCAGAGATCTCTGGAGAGGTCGCTGCTCACTTCAGCGCTGCTCTCCGGGGTAGCAACCACGCTAGCTTTACTGTTTCTCGCACTCCGCTCTATCTAGGTGCATTCTTTTGGCTAGAGCCTCCGGTCATTTTGAGAGCTTGATCAGCGAGGTAGCTAAGCTGGGTGGAGTACTAGAGCAAGTATCTCATGGTGCTGCCTACTTTAGGGTGAGTCGAGCTAACCTGAAGCATATGGCTAAGGCTCTGTACAGTGTCGGGGCTTACTTTAAGACTTGTGTGGGGTCTGACGAGACCCTGGTTTCTGGAGGTATGGCTCTATACTACATCTTCGGTTTCGACGAAGCGGGACTTGACGTAGTTTTGAGAGCTGAGGCCCCCGTAGCAAACCCTGTCTTCCCATCGATATCCGCAGAAGTTCCCGCAGCTGAATGGTGCGAGCTCGAAGCGGGAGATATGCTTGGAGTGCGGTTTGAGAGTAAGGAGATGCGGAGGCTAGTACTGCCGGAGGACTGGCCTGCGGGAGTGTACCCGCTTAGAAAGACCTTTAAGTACAGTAGTAGACCTGCTCCTACAGCTAGACGAGAGCTCCAAGAGGTAGGAGGCCTCCCGATGGGTCCCTATCATCCAGTTCTCCATGAGCCAGAGTACTTCGAGATATACGGTGAAGGCGAGATCGTTACCGACGTCGTCTACAGGGGTTTCCACGTCCACAGAGGTATCGAGAAGTTGGCTGAATCTGAGCGCATGGTCTATGACGACGTGCTCTTCCTAGCTGAGAGGATATGCGGGATATGTGGCTTCGTGCACTCTTGTTGCTACGCTCTAGCGATCGAGAAGGCAGCAGACGTAGAAGTTCCTGAGAGAGCAGAGTTCATAAGGTCTCTACTCCTGGAAATCGAGAGGATACATAGTCACGTCCTCTGGCTCGGTGTAGCTGCCCACATACTGGGGTACGACGCTGGGTTCATGCATGCTTGGAGGATTAGAGAGCCGGTAATGGTTGCGGCAGAGCGTCTCACGGGGTCAAGAAAGACTTATGGTATTAACGCGATCGGCGGGCTGAGGAGAGACGTAGATAGAGATAAGTTAGAGAAAGCAGTAAGAGACCTAAAGAGGGTTAGGAGGATGTTCTCGGAGTTTGCCGGAGTCCTCCTCAGTGTCCCGCAAGTTAGGAAGAGAGCCTCAGGTACAGGGATCTTGTTGAAGAGTATTGCGAGAGAGCTGAGCGTGGTGGGTCCTGTTGCCAGGGCGTCCGGCCTCTATAGAGATGTAAGGAAGGATTACCCGTACTTTGCTTACAAGCACGCTTCGTTTAGAGTTCCGCTCTACACCGAGGGGGACAACCTCTCCAGGCTCATGGTTAGAGTTGACGAGGTGCTCGAGAGTATCGACATAGTCGAGCAGTTAGTAGATAGACTTCCCCAGGGTAGTGTGAGAACTGATAGAGTTGAGATACCTATTCTGAGAAAGGCTGTAGCCTCCGTGGAGGCCCCGAGGGGTGAAGACGTACACTTCATAATTACCGGTTCCAGTAGACCATATAGGTGGAGGGTTAGAGCACCCACGTACCAAAACCTACCAGCTCTCAGGGCTATGCTCAAAGGTGCTCCCCTAGCAGACGCTCCGCTGACTATAGCAAGCATAGACCCGTGCTTTTCGTGCACAGACAGAGTGATCTACTGCGATAGGCAGAGTGGGTTCTGTAAACCCCTGAGGTCGGACTTGCTAAATAACTCTGGGGGTAGTGTAGCTTGAGCTACTTGAAGCTCCTGAAGTTAGCTCTCGAGACTGGCAGAGTGACAAGGAGGTACCCGGCCGAGGCACCAATGGTGACAGAGAGCTTTCGCGGGTCTATAGAGATAGACCCAGAGAGGTGCTGGGGGTGTGGGGCATGCGCACTAGCCTGCCCACCCAATGCCATTAGGGTAGAGGTCGAAGACGATAATGTACGCCTTTACTACTTCCTCGGGAGGTGTATTTTCTGCGGTAAGTGCTCGGAAGTATGCCCCAAGAGGGCTATAACAATAACCAATAAGTTCGAGCATGCAGCGCTGAGAGTCGAAGACCTTGAGACCGTCATAGTAATTGATGTGGTTAAGTGCAAGGTCTGTGGTAGACCATTCGGGTCTTTAAGAGAGCTCAGAGCAGTATCAGAGGTCGCATACCTAGTTAAAAAGAGGATGGATCTATGTCCGGAGTGTAGAAGTCTCACCTTCGGGAGCGCTTTAGCGAGTGCTCGCGGTAGAAGAGCCTAGGACAGCCCGTAATGCTATCCTCACACCTACGCTCTAGTGCAAACCCTTATAGCAGTTACAGGCTCTGTGGTCGGATGTCATGTCTTTTTCACAAAAAACACTACTTACATAGAGGTTTAGATCGTGATGCGGTGAATGCTTTAAGACCTCCAACCGCTTCCGCTCTTGAGAGCTGTCTTCATTATCAGCAGAGCTGTATATAGGGTTAGGTTTGTCACTGTGTCTAAGGTTATGTACTCGTTAGGTGCGTGAGCCCTCCCGCCGTGGCCCGGTCCCGTGGAGATCATTGGTAGCTTCAGTACTCTAGTGAAGAGGTAGGAAGGCGCCGAGCCCGGCATCATGGGGATCAAGTAGGGCTTTAACCCCATCATTGAGTACGTCTCGACGGCTGTTCTGACTGCGGGGTGTCTGGGGTCAGTCTTACTCCACGTGTATGAGTCATGCACTCTGACTTCGACTAAGTCCTTGAGCTTGAGTTTCTCCAGGACTTCGTTTAAGTAAGAGATAGCATCCTCAGGCTCTATGTTTGGGACGAGTCTGAAGTCTAACCTCATGACGGCCTCCGCCGGCGTTATGGTCTTCGTACCGGGACCCACGTAGCCCGAGGCAAAGCCGTCTATGTTGACAGAGGGCCTGAAGAACACCCTGATGTACCAGTCCCTACCGGTTAGCAAAGTCCTGTAGACCCCGTACTCCTCCACGACTCTATTCAATGGGCAGGCCTCCATGATGTCCCCTAAGTACTTTAGGTCCTCCTCAGTAGGGGTCACTGCCTTAGACTCTAGCCACCCGAGCTTGGGGCCAGCTAGAGGGTCTAAGAGCTCGAGGGCGACTCTAGCTAGTACTGCTACCGGATTCACTAGCCCGGAGCCAAGGCTACTGTGCGCATCGTAGCGGCTTGTCCTAACTCTGAGTTCTACGAAGACTATCCCCTTATTTCCTAGCTCTATTGTCGGCTTCCCGGGAACATCTTCCGATGGGTAAGCGAAGTAGACAAAGTCAGAGCCTACTAACTCACCACCTTTGTCCTCAATGAACTTAGGCATCGAGAGGCTACCTATCTCCTCCTCACCCTCTAGTACAAAGACTACTTCAACCGGTATGTCGCCGGCTGCCTCCTTAACGGCCTCTACGCCGAGTAGAGAGCACATAAGTCCGGCCTTCGTGTTATAGGCTCCTCTACCCACTATCTTGCCTTCGGCAATGGTAGCCTCGAACGGTGGGTAGTCCCATTCACTGAGCGGGTCCGGGGGCTGGACATCGTACATGTTATAGATTACGACCTTGCTTAACCCCCTGGAGCGTACTCTCCCGTACACTATCGGGTGCCCTCCGTAGCTCAGCAGCACTGCTTCACTACCTAGCTTTTCCCTTATCCAGTCTCTCAAGAATTCAGCAGTCTCCTGTATGCCCTCGCCAGTACCGGATATGCTGGGCATTCTGATGAGCCTTCGGACTTCTTCGACTAAGTAGTCTTTGCGGTTAGACACGTAGTTCTTGAGCTTAATGAGCAACTCCTCCAAGCTATAACCCACGAATATACCTAGGAGAGGGTTAAATACCCGTTCTCCCCCTAGTACTTTCTTAGTCTCGGGTTTACTATCTCGTCTAGTGCGTAGCTTATGAACGTAACCGAAAGTACTGCTAGAACTATTCCGAGACCCGGAGGTACTACGTACCACCAGTATCCAGCTGACATAGCTCCTATTCTGAAGGCAAACCTAAGTATCCCTCCCCAAGACGGTATCCTCGGATCTCCGAGTCCTAAGAAGCTGAGTGCTGCCTCAGCAATTATAGCATTAGAGATTTGCAGGATCATGTTCGCCACCACTAAGGGGGTCGTAGCGGGAGCGATGTGCTTAAACAGTATCCTTAGCGAGCTAGCTCCACACGCTCTGGCAGCCTCAACATGCGGGTACTCCTTTACTGAGAGAGTCTGAGACCTGACTACTCTCGCCACCGGAGGCCAAGAGAGGACGGATATTACGAAAATTACGTTAGAGATCCCTGAACCCAGAACAGCTGCGAAAATTATCATGAGGACTAGAGTAGGTATGGCGAGGAGGGCGTCAACAACTCTCATGAGTACAACGTCAAGGGGGCCGCCGAAGTAGCCTCCAACCAACCCGACTAAAGCCCCAAGCAGTGTAGAGAGAAACGCCGCCACGAAGCCAATAAAGAGAGACATCCTAGCTCCACTGAGGAAGAGAGTGAGGAGATCTCGACCTATTTCGTCACAGCCGAATGGGTGAGTAAGAGACGGCTGCTCGAACGGTTTGCACACACCGTACTGCCAGATCCCATAGGGGGAGAGGAGGGGGCCGACAACTGCGACTACTACGAGGCCCGCTAACAGGAGAGTACCGAGCCTCCCGTAAGAGTTCCTCAAGAACAGCCTCATGGTTCCCCAAGAACTCACTTGAGCCTCACCCTGGGGTCTAGATAAGCGTAGAGTAAGTCAATTACGTAGTTCGTGACCAAGAAGGCCGCGAGTACGAGTATGAAGAACCCCTGTAGAAGCGGGTAGTCTCTAGTTGAGACAGCCTCGTACATTAGTCTACCGAGTCCCTCCCAAGAGAACACGGTCTCAGTCATCACAGCGCCTGTGAGTACTCCAGCTAACTGCAGACCTACTATAGTTGCGAAAGGTGGGAGTGCCGCTCTGAACACGTGTCTCCTTATCACAGCGTCTTCGCTTAATCCCTTGGCCCTAGCTACGTAGACGAAGTCTTCCTGAATGAGCGACAGCATGGAGTTCCTCACTATTAGGAAGTTATAGCCTATCTGAATGAGAGTTAGGACTGCGAACGGTAAAGTCATGTGCCATGCGTAGTCAAGTACTAGGTCTAACAAACCTTCATGTACTCTCGTAGCAGTTATGGTTCCACCAACCGGGAACAAGCGTAAATTCACTGAAAGGAGCATTATGAAAATCATACCGAGCCAGAATGTCGGTATTGAGTATGTCACTAAAGAAAAAGCAGTTAGAGAAGAGTCTAACTTAGAGCCGTACCTCCTGGCTGAGGCAAGCGCTAGTAGGAGTCCTACAGCTATTGCCGCAGCAGTAGATGAGCCTACGAGGACTAGGGTATTGGCCATTCTTCTCCCAAACATTATCTCGGTTACTGGCCTCCCGTAGTAAAGCGAATAGCCGAGCTCACCAGTGAATACGTTAACTATGTAGACGAAGAACTGCTCGTAGAGGGGTCTATCCAGTCCAAGCCTCTGCTTGAGGAGCTCCCTAGTCTGTGGGTGTATTCTCGGGCTTTCAAGTAGGAATGCCGTGGGGTCCCCCGGCATGGCCCTAAAGAGGAAGAAAGCTATGCTTATCAAAATAAAAAAGGATACTAGGGTTTGGAATGCTCTCGCGGCAGCATATCTTGGCAGACCCACGTCAGCCACCTAGGTCTTACTACGCACTCACCGCTTACCGCATTCTCCTACCCAGGAAAAACATTAGTGCCCCTATCACAACAACGGCTAATACAGTAGCGACCACTAGCTCTGGTGGTGTGTAAGGCACCTCCACCCTAGTGGTGTAGGTCACCCCCACGGGTGCGGTTAACGTGATGGAGACTGTCTGGATCACTGTTACAGTGGTTGGTAGAGTAGGTGTCGTTATTATGGGTGGTAGTAGCTCAGTATAGGGTAGCTCTGGTGCGAGCTTCCTGAAGTTTCCATTGATTAAAGTCCAGAAGTTTAGTGCTCCACCTGGCATGTCTACTACACCGGATAATTCTTTTCTGTATACTTGTATCCAGTACCTAACGTATATGGGCAGTATCGGCAGCTCCTCTGCTAGTATGAGTTGTAGGCGCTTGTAGAGGTCCGCTCTAGCTCCCTCGTCGGGTTCTGCTTCAGCTTTCCTCAGCATATCCTCGAACTCCTTGTTAATGAAGCCCCACGGGTTGTTCCCGCCAGGTACAGCTTGCTCCTCTACGTAAAAGGATGAGTAGTACCATGGCATGAAGTTCGCATCGTTCTCTATTATGTACAATTGGAACTTAAGCTGGTTGTAGACGTAGTCAATCATCGTGTCAAAATCTAGGGGCACGTTTTTAGCTCTAACACCTATCTTACCTAAGTTCTCGACCAGCAGATCTCCGATTCTCACCCTAACCGGGTCGTATTCCGGTGTGTATATAGTGACCTCGAACTTCTCGCCGGTGGGAGACTCTCTCCAACCGTCCTTATCGACATCCTTGAACCCTGCCTCATCGAGGAGCTTAGACGCCATAGTGAGGTCAAAGTCGTATCTAGGGACCTCTAAGTTTACCCAGAACGTGAAACCCGGGTGGACGAACGTGTGTACTTTCTCGGCGAAGCCTAGCATTAGCGTGTTGATTATGAAGCTCTTGTCTAAAGCGTGGGCGATGGCCTTCCTAAAGTTCTTGATCCCCGTGATCGAGTCTCTCAAGTTGAATCCTATGAACCCTACGTAGACATCCGGGCTCCTTGGGACAACGAGGTTTGGATCTCGCATAGCCTCGTCCAGAACGGCGTACGGAGCAGTCCACATCATTATATGAGCATCTCCTTTCTTTACAGCTAGGTACTGTGCTTCGTCTGTTGCGTAAACCTTGAATATGAGTCTCACAGCCCTCGGAAAGCCCGTCTTGAAGTACTGCGGATGTTTCACTAGATCTAGGAGCTCACCCTCGACCCATCTAGCCAGCATGTAGGGTCCGGACCCTATCCTAAGGTGACCGTATTTACTCACGAAGTCCTTCGTTTTTGATGAGATCTCTTTTGGTTCTACAGACTCTATCCTCCTCAATACTTTTTCTATGTCTGATGAACTGAGTGGGTTAAAGAATGTTGGGTCGTCGAATATGTCGGCTACGTGTGCCCATATGTGCTTAGGCAGTATTATCATGTACCCAAAGGTTCTAAGTATCCATGCGTTAAACCTTGACAGATACACTCTGACGGTATATCTATCTAGTACCTCAACCCTCTCAATAAATTCTACCGACGGGTACCATGATGGAGGCTGATGCTTCTTATAGAACTCTATGGTAAAGGCCAGGTCTTCGGACGTAATCGGGTTACCATCATGCCAATAAGCAGTCTCAACAAGCCTGAAGGTCCAGACTAAGCCTTCAGCACTGCGCTCATAGTATGAACAGAGCCACGGATGTGGGTCTAGATCTGGTCCTTCTCGAAAGAGTCTATCGTAGGTAACCAAGTTGAGCCACCAGTCATACCACGTCTCCTCCCTGAGTGGGTTAGGGTTCTTAATGTACTTCATCGAAGCCACTATGAGTGTTTCTTCTACTTGCCCTAGTAACGCAGCTGGTATCGCAGATACCACAACTATTAGTAGTAGAAGGGAGAGTGCTGTCATTTTATTGAACAACCTACCGATATCCGTTGTAAACACCAGAAAATATTGCATTTAAAATCTTTTAAACCTTGAAATTACAAGCAGTTTCATCAAAGCTGACTAATAAGCTTGCACGAATAAATATAGGATACTAGTTGATGACAGATCTATGAGCGCTGTCGCGATCCACCGTACTGCACTATGAGGAAAGCTCTGCGTACGAGAGTGTGAAGTTAGTTGTTTGTGCTTAAAGGTACCGAAGTACAAGAACAATAGGCATGAAGCATGAGCTCATCTTGGGTTTTAAAGAAGAGAGCTGCTTACTTAGAGGGTTTCATATCTACGTTGGTTAACTTAGCCTTATTTTTAGTTAAGTACTTCGTTGGTATTGTGTTCAACTCTGTAGCTATTGTTGCGGATGCTTTTCACACTCTATCCGACTCTCTAACTTCTATCGTTCTCGTAGCTGGGTATAGAGTTGCCGATAAGCCTGCCGATAGAGAGCACCCGTTCGGACATGGTAGAGCTGAAACCGTAGGAGGACTTATCATAGGTGTATTACTCAGCGTTGTTGCGTACAGTTTTACGGTATCTAGCTACGAGAAGCTCTTGACTGCAGTCCCCCTCGAGTACTCAGACATACTTATAGTAGTGCTAATCGCTTCGACGATCTTTAAGGCCGCCCTAGGCCTTTGGGCTTATAGACTCGGTGGGAAACACGAGAGTCAGCCGATAGTGGCAGATGCCTGGCATCATGCTAGTGATGCTATAGCTACCGCCCTACTGGCAGTAGCCATATATGTCGGCAAAGACTACTGGTGGCTAGATGCTGTACTAGGAATAGCTGTTTCAGCACTTATTTTCATAACAGCAGCTAAAATAGTCTATGAGAGCTCGTCAGAGCTGCTCGGGAGGTCTCCTAGCAGAATAGAGTTAGACAGACTCGTAGAAGCTGTGCGAGAAGCCTATCCCGCGGTAAAGCGGGTTCACCATATACACTTCCACAAATACGGAAACCATATAGAAGTAACACTACATATAGAGCTACCCGGTGGGACACCACTCCGGGAAGCTCATGAAGTAGCAACTAAGATCGAGAATGCTGTGAGGAGTAAGTTAGGATATGAAACAACGGTACACGTAGAGCCGGGAGGAGAGCTCGTAAAAGACCATGTTGACTAGTCGAATTCTCAGAGCGATATACCGAGTCTCTTGCCTACCTAGACCCTAAAATTTAGAGTAGGTCAAATCGGGTAAGTAAGACCCGCATTAAACTGGTTCTTTAACACGTGCTTATCCCAAGATTTAATTATCTGCTTTAAATGTTCTTGAGGGGGTTTACGTGTCCCTCTATGTGCGCTGGGTGTAGTCGAAGGAAGTTGAGCTAAGCTATAGGTTTCTGAGTAGGAGTTCTTTGAAAGCCGTAGTTCTTGTTCATGGAAACCTCTCTTCTTCCGCTATATGGGAGGACGTTATGAGAGCTGTTAAGGAGGACTTTGATGTACTCGCACCAGATCTAAGGGGTTTTGGTAATAGTGGGAGGGCTCCTGTCGACGCTACGAGAGGTCTTAGGGATTTCTCAGAGGACTTGCTTGAGCTCCTCTCTATACTCGGCTATAAAGGCTACGTTATGGTTGAGCACAGTATGGGAGGTGGCGTAGTCCTTCAAGCCCTACTTGATGCTCCTAGTAGTGTTAGAATCAAGAAGGTAGTACTCGTGGACCCTATCTCTCCATACGGATATGGGGGGACTAAGGACGAATTCGGAACACCATGTCATAGTGACTATGCCGGCTCTGGTGCTGGGCTAGTTCTGAGGTATAACCCCGATTCCGTTAACTTGCTGAAAGCTAAGTACACGGGAGTAGACCACCCTTCAGCTCCAGAAAATGCCATTAAGTCTCTATTTGCTGACGATTTCGTCATCAGTGAACAACTTCAAAAGAAGCTTCTAGACATGCCGTTTAGTGTAGAAGTAAGTGTAGATAATTACCCTGGAGATTATGTGGAGAGCCCGAACTGGCCTTATGTGGCACCCGGCACTAGAGGAGTTCTCAACGCTATGTCCCCGAAGCATATGAACATCTACAAAGTGGTTAACGCTCCATTAAAGCCCCCCGTTCTCTTGGTTCACGGCAGCAAGAATATAATTATCTCAGATATGTCACTACTAGACCTAGATGTCCTAGGAACGATGGGCTTCGTCCCGGGGTATCCCGGTCGAAATGTATTCCCATCCCAACCTATGGTTAGCAGATTAAGGTGTTTCTAGAACCAGAGTAGCTAGTGACATGCTCATTCCGTCTTAGTCAATACTGTGTCCACTAACTTTCGAGCTCTGCCAATACTTGTGACTCCCAGCGAGTGCCTTATCCACTCTCTTTATACTGAAGGCGATGTTGTTGGATTAGACCTAGTTTCCGATCCAAACGCCGCGATGGGGGTAAACTCAGATAACAATACTGCACACGCTTGACCAACCACTAATAGGAGCCAGCTCGCAGAGCAGACTTGCTAGTTTGTGACTATAGTACTTAAATTCGTTAAAACTTTTTAAGCTCTCGTCCAATGAGTATAAAGGGACCACGGTGACCTGTTATGGTTAAAGAAAAAGTTCCCTTTCTAAGGCGTATGGCTTATGCTGCTACTACTGCCGTAATTCTTCAGAGTGTTTGGATAGGCGGTGGTTTCGGGTCTGGAAGAGAGATAGTCGAGTTCATAGCTAAATACGGTTCTTTTGCGTGGGCATCCATTGTGGTATCGGCTGTAGCACTAGCGTTAGCACTCATCCCCTCCCTAGAGATAGCCAGAGTATTCAAGGCATATGACTACATGACATGGTCAAAGCAGTTCTTGTGGAGGTTTTGGTGGGTGTTCGACATATCCTTCATAGTTCTCGCATGGATCGTCATAGCTGTTGTTGGCGCTGCCGCCGGCTATATGCTCTCAGACATCGCGGGCATACCGTTTGCTGTATCGGCCACGATTGTAATAGTCGTAGTAGGAATACTCCACTTCTTCGGTAGGAAGGTTATTGAAGCATACTGGATCGTAGGAACCATCGGGCTTTATGTCATGTACTTTATAATTTGGAGCTACGTTCTAATGGCTGTTGGAGTCAAAGCCTTCGAGAACCTGAGGGCGGGACTCTACATGGGGACGTTCTCAGAGGCTATCGTTGACGGGTTTAGGTATACCCTTTACAACCTGTGCGTAGTAATGCCTGCTCTAGAGTCCGTCGATAGGTATAAGGGGAGAGCAGAAAGCCTTATAGCCACGCTACTAGCAGTTTTACTGGTCTACGGTGCCGCTACGGCGATATGGATATGCTTTATGGCTTACTACCCAGGGGTCGTAGGTATGACTGTGCCATGGTACGACATCCTTAAGAGTATGGGAGCGTACTGGGCACTAGGGATATACGTATTCTGGATATTCTATACATTGGTTGAAACAGCTTTGGGTATGGTATATGCTATTGTGAGAAGGGTCGACGCCCAGCTGCGGCTTCGCGGAAAGGCGTTGGGAAGAGTCGGAGAAGCCGTGTTGTCAGTTATCATATTGGTGGTGTCTATAGTAACAGCTCAAGCAGGTCTGGTAGCACTTGTAGCAGCCGGTTATGGCACGATGGCGTGGGTCTTCTTCGGTGTATACTTCCTTCCCATGATAGCCATAGGCTTGCCGAGACTGATAAACCCAAGTTGGAAGAGGGAGTTCTGGGCTAAAGCTTAGCGGAGATTTATAGCGACTCGCTAAAAATATAACCGTACTAACCTTTTTCTGAGTACACTCACATGGATGATTCATTCCGCTTTTAAGTAGCTTAGGCCAACGTGTTTAACAAGAGAATTCTGTTGAGTAAGTAGACCACTAAGGTCTCGTTAAATAGTCTTAGGAAATTGAGGAAAGTGCTTCAGACCCGCGCTCGTAACACGAGCATCTTGAGGTTACGAGAATTGGAGCTGGAAAACCTCGAGAAAGTAGTTGAGAGTTATAGATGCCCTCACACGCGGGGAGGTTGCGGCCGCGGCGCTAAAGGACTTTGAAAGGGTAGGAGCTGAGTTTCTAGGGAGTGTACCCATAATAACCGCCCCCGATCTCTATACGAGATCCTCTCTACTTACGTGAACGCCTGCGGAGACGCTATAGCGGCAACGTATGTGGTAAGAGTCTGTGGTTACAGGGTTAGTAGCGCGGAGAGTAGACTACTAGAGCTTGTAGCTGTTTCTTTTCTCTAGGTTTCTGTAGGTCTCTCTACGGCTCTTGGAGCTCTTGGTGTAACCAGGTATACACAAACGTTAGCGAGTACCCTGCGTCTATAAACTGTAGTCGGTGACCCCTAGCTCCCGAGCTCTCTCCCCACGGTCTATCGTAGGTCTCGTGGGGAAACCGTGATGGATCACTTGGGAGAAAACTAAAAACCTTGGGATGGGAAACAGTGTCTATCCCCAAATCCGTACATGCTTTAATCCCGGTTATACCTCGTTTTTGCCGAATCCATTCCTACTTCCTTCTATGTGCGGATTCATGCGCTAGTGTCTGTTTTGAGATAATGCTTCAGGAGGAGGTCTCATGGTTCCGGCGGCATTAGCTAGTTCGGTGTTATACATCGTACTATGCGGAGTAGCTCGTATCGGTATGGGGTCAATAGAGGTGGGGTCTGCCGCAGGCTATTTAGGAAAATTTTTGAGCGAGGAACTACGTTTACGGGGGCGCAAGGTGATAGTCGGCAAGCTGGGGCGTCTAGAGCTCGGAGATGGCCGACCAGTGCGGATAGCTGGCGTCATAAACGTCTCTCCGGAATCCTTCTATAAGGGGTCCGTAGTGCGACCGGAGGAAGCTGGTGGTGTGGCAGTTAGAATGGTCGAAGAGGGAGCTGAATTAGTGGACATAGGTGGGAGGTCGACTGCTCCGTATTTGAGGACTGACATACCCTTAGAGGAGGAGGTCAAGAGGGTTAGGGAGGCTGTCAAATCCGTCAAGGACGCTGTCAACGTCACGGTGTCTGTGGACACTTTTCGGGCTAGGGTCGCAGAGGAAGCCCTCAGATTGGGTGCTGAGGTAGTAAATGACGTAACTGGTCTGAGGGATGACGAGGGGATGATCAGAGTTCTAAAGGAGTACCGGCCTTCACTGATTGTGTGTGCTAGGGAGGTTAAACCAGGAGTAGGTAGACCTATAGACAGAGTTGTTAGAGCTCTAGCTGAGACTCTCGAGTTGTTGCGTAGAATAGACTACGATATAGAGAAAGTCGTAGTAGACCCCTGTATCGGGTTCTTTAGGTATCCTGACATTCCCTGGTATGTCTGGGACCTTAGCGTGATAGCTAGCTTAAGAGAAATGAGAACTCTAGGTAGACCTATAGCGATCGGGGTCTCTAGGAAATCGTTTATCGGAGTGCTCACAGGGCGCGATAAGCCCGAGGAGCGACTCTACGGCAGTTTAGCGCTAACAGCAATCGCTGTACTAAACGGTGCCAATATGGTCAGAACGCACGACGTACTTCCAACCAAGGACGCCGTTAGAGCCATAGAAGGTTACGTGAGGTACGCAGGCCAGCAACTAACATAGTCGTCAGTCAATCCATGTTTACGCATTAATTACGCTAAGACGATACTCTAAGGTCTCTTTCGATTATTTCAGCAACTCTCTTACCTGAGAGTAGCATGGAGCTAAATATCGGGCCCATTCTCGGGAGTCCGTATAGTGCGGCAACAGACATCCCAGACACGTATAGCCCGGGTAGCACTCTACCAGTGTTTTCTACTACCAAGCTCTCGGACTTCTCTGAATAAGCTGCTTTCTCACCTGCTAGCACTAGGTTCACACCGGGGACTTTTTTCGATACCACTCGTAGTACTTCTGCATCATGACCTGTAGCATCAACTACCGCCCTACTTCTAACGAATAGGGGGTCAACGTGTAGTCCTGACAGGACTGCGGCACTCCATTGAAGCACCACACCCTCGACTCTAATAGGACTCTCTCTATAGATTACGTCCTCAACGTGAAGTCCGTGAATTATCTTAGCACCCGCATCGATAGCGCCCACAGCTAGTTTTGCCATAAGCTCTGAAGCGTCTAAGATGTAGAGGTTCTCTTCATCGTCTCTCGAGTACTTGACCTTAAACTCATCTAGTATCTGGGTAACTCTATCGTCAACAACTATCTTGTGTAAGAGCATGCCTCCTCCTCCTATTCCTCCACCAAAACTAAGCCTTCGCTCGAAGATGACCACTTTAAATCCTCTTTCAGCTAAGTACTTAGCTGCCGTCATACCTGAAGGACCCGCACCGACTACTGCGACATCAACTTTAGCTAGGTCTAGCCAATCTCGAGCTGTATTTCTCCAGATCGCCCTAGAGATCCTCTCCTCAAGGCTCCTCATAGCCGTCACCAAGGAATATGTGCTCTTGTGTAAATAAGCAGATAAGCTCGGTAGGGAGCAATCTGAAGAATTGTGTAATAATAGAGAAGCTTTTTAACCATAGAATACCTTAAGACACCAAAAGCACTGCGTAAACGAGGAAAAACCTGGGTAAAGCTTTAACTTTCCGCTAGAGTTACTTAGTGTTTTACTCCATTAACTCCCAAGCTCTCGTAAGCGGTCTTAAACCATCTTCGGCAACTATGAAAGTGTCTTCAAGCTTCAAGGTTCCATACCCCCGCATTACGAGCGGTGAATGAACTAGAGCTAGCACCATCCCTCTTCTCGGTTCAGCGGCTCTGTGAGCTGGGACTATAGTAGTTATCGGGTACTCCTCCACCTGAAGCCCGACTCCATGTAGGTATCCGACGAGTCTCTTATCGAGAAGCCCGTACTTCGTGTAGACAGTGTCTAAGTGGCTGATCACTTGAGTAAACTTAGTCCCAGGTTTTGTGAGATCTTTAGCTACCTCGTAGACTTCTCGCACGCATTTGAGTGCGTTATCGACTTCCTCTGTCTTAGAACCAATGAAAGTCGAAGCTGAAGTATTTGCGTAATACCCATTGAAGTCCGAGCCAACGACAACTGTTACAAAGGTATTCTTTCTTACTCTAACTTCTCTAGAAGGTTCTGAGTGGACCCTGGGGTGAGGACCCGCGTTTACGTATACGTGCGGTTCCTCTGAGCCAAGCTTGTACGCTAGGTAATATGCTTCAGCAGCTATGTCTGTTTCAGAAACTCCCTCACTAACAGATGAAATAGCTTTCTCGAGTACTCTACTAGAGATGTCACTAGCTCTCGATATAGCGTCCAGCTCGAAAGATTCTTTAATAGCTCTCATCTCTCCGAGAATCCGACTGATGTCCACTACCTCAACACTTCTGTTAGCCCTCTTGAACATCTCGTAGAACAGTACGTACGAGTCTCTCTCGACGCCGAACACCATACCAACTCTTTTAGACCCGAGAGAACGCACTAGAGCGCTGACTTTTCCCATAAGGTCACCCCCCTCTACGTATGTTACGACCTCCAATTTCTTTAGCTTAACCCTCTCTAGAAAGCCGTCTTCTTCACCTTTTGCTATTAACGCTATTGGAGAACCTTCTGCTGGCACCAGTAGTGACGGTCTCAACCACTTAGCACCTACTAAGTACTTGAAGTCCGATTGCGTTCTGATGATAGCGCACTCAATACCGTTCTCAACGAGACTTTTTTGAAGCTTTCTTACTCTCTCTTCGAAGACTTCCTGCGGCATTAGCATTTTTCCATCCCTACTGTTGCTTACTGAAAACTCTAACACATATCTGGCACACCATCGGATTGAAGCGCCTATCTAATTTCTCGTGAAAACTGCATAAAGCCTTCGCCGATAAGAGCTTCACGACTGCCTTGACTATTTCTTCCTCTATCTTATGTTCAGAGGCTTCTCCAGACTCCACTAAGTACGCTATTTTGTCTACGGCATTTCTAACCACGGGGTGGTGTCCTACCTCCAGTAGCTTACCTCTTTCTCCTTTTGCGTATCTACTCACTAGGGACTTAGATATCCCTAAAGCTCTAGATACCTCAACCTTAGAAAACCCTTTACGCAGAAGCTCAAGTACTGCCTCCCTCCTAATTGATGGAACTACGTATCTAAAGGCTATTTCAAATACCGTGCTCATTTTAGAGTACCACTACCTTTTCCTTTATTTCCTCTGCCTTATTTATTACTTCAGTTAGGTCCTCAACTACCTCAGCAGTACCTATGATCTCTCCAGCATCGTTCTTTATCGGTACTATAATGACCCTCAGTATTCTGTCACCACTCTTCGTCCAGAACTCCCTGTAAGGGGCTTCACCTCTCTTAAGACTGTCTATGACCTTTCTAACGGTTAACTCAAGTCTAGGCGGGTGGCAGAACTCAACTCTCCTTCCGATGATAGTCCTTGCTCTGTCGAACCCTCGAGACAGCATGCTTTCGCTGTAGAACTTGACTCTATCGTCTCTATTAGCAAACGTTATCTCAATCGGTAGAGCCCTAAAAAGCCCCCTCAGCTCTTCTGTGTCTAGAAAACCTGTACCTAGGTCTAGGTCTCCACCTCTTCTGATTTCGTAGTTATCCGGCTCTACTCCCCTAGAAATAGCCATAAACTTAAACTCCGGAGGCAGTTTCTCTATTTGCTCTTCTGACACGGTGGTCGCAAACTCGTACGGCATTACGGGTTTCTCTGCAGGATTCCATACTCTGCTATCTATTTGGACTAACCACGGAAACTTCCCCGCTTCTTCAGCTATAGCTACCCATTCACCCTCGCTCAATAGCGTTAATGCCGCAGGGTAGAGTATTTTGTTTTCTCTAAACACCAGTTCCGAAATCTCTCGAGCTAGCTCCTGAGCTCTCCTAGCTAAGTCTTTTACAGTGCCTTCAACGTTCTGCTCATTTAATAATGAATCTACGACTTCCTCAAGCTCTCTGAGCTTAACGACCACCTGATCTTCTCTACCCCACAGAACTCTTGGAACAGCTACGATACCCCTCCTCTCTAGATATGGAAACAGTAGCATCTGTATTTTTCTGTAATGGTATTTAACTTTTCTTAATTCTCTAAGTACTGCGGCAAGCTCACTTAAGTACTTGACAGCCTCACCTCTCTCCACACTGCCCGATAAGACCATCGAGAGCATCTCTAGTATCTCACTCTTCTTGAGTAAGAGCTCGTTTTCCTTAATCAAGAAGTAAACGAGGTGTCCGATTGGCACGTTTCCTAACTCTCGGGTCTGTAGGAACTCCCTGAAGAGTTCTACATGCAGATCGCACAACTTGAGTATATCGGTTATCGGGATCCCCTCCTTCACTAGTTCTTGCTCTATTAGAGGTATCTCGAAGGGCGATACTGTTTCTAGCACCTGTTTAAACCTCTCCTTAAGTTCGTCGACTCCAACTCCTCTGTGAAGGTCCTTCAGTATCGTCTTTACGAGCTCCAGCTTTTTGACATGATCTTGAGTTGACACGTGTCACACCATTATAAAATCGCAAGAAAGGTTTATAAGCTTTTCCGTAGCTTGAGAATGTGCTAGTTTAATTTTTAATTCGTTTCGCTATCTCTTCACTTGGATGAAGAATTGGCGAGTTTGAGTGGTAGGAGAGTGTATACAGCCCTGTGGTTGTGGCACTATATGTCTAAGAAGGCTTCGCTATTTCTACTACTTATTTCTCTAGTTTTAATTTCTGGATACGCTGGAAGCCTGCCACCAGTCTTTGTCAGATATGCTATAGACAGAGGTGCCGCATCTGGGTCTTTAAGCGACGTTATTACTTACGCAGCTCTACTTGTCGCGGCAACAGCCGCTGGAGGATTCATTAACTTCTTAGTTAGGTACGCCTCAGCTAGGTATGCTCAAGAAATAACTCACACGATTAGATTAGAGGCGTTTGAGTCTGTTTTACGAAAGTACCTCGGATTCTTTGATAGAGCCTCTGTTGGACAGCTAATCTCTAGGATAACTAATGACAGTGAAAGAGTAGCTAACTTTTTATCAGATAGGCTTAGGATGATCATTTACGCTACAAGCCTTCTCGCATTCTCGGCGTACAATATGTTCAGCTTACACCTAATTCTTACCGCTGTCGCAGTATCTTCGATGGTTTTAGTAGTGATCGTTTACGCGCGCTACTCTATGGTCATAAGACCTCTCTATGACTCGATAAGACAGCAGCTAGGTGTGATTGCCTCGGTGGCAACCAACAATTTAGTCGGTATAAAGACTGTAAAAGGGCTTAACATAGTTGATAGCGAGCTGGAAAGATTTGATGAAGAGAATATCAAGTTTGCCGAACTCAACATAAAGGCCGCAAAGGTTAGAGCGATATACGGTAACTCAACTATCCTTATATTCGGTATCGCCACTGCCCTAGTGATACTCTACGGTGCGTATGCTATTGAGGGAGGAGTGCTCACGGTAGGAGGGCTCGCCATGTTTTTGACCTACATAGCTACACTATCAAGACCACTAAATATGTTGGGCTTCTCGATTACTGATATCCAGAGAGCTTTCGCATCTGCTAGAAGGCTTTTCGAGCTCATAGAGTCTGAAGACGTGGTCCAAGAGAGACCTGACGCGTTGACCCTAAACAAGGTAGAGGGCTCTCTAGAGTTCGTTAATGCGTCGTTTACGTACCCCTCAGGTAAAAAAGCCCTCAAGAACGTCAACCTGAGAGTAAGACCTGGAGAAGTGCTTCTCGTACTAGGACCCCCGGGCTCCGGAAAGTCAACCTTAATGAAGCTGGTTATGAGGTTCTACGACCCAGATGAGGGTGCTATACTGCTAGACGGCGTTGACGTAAGGAACCTAAAGCTCTCCACAATAAGAAATAATGTTGGGTACGTTCCGCAGGAGCCATTCATATTTAACGGCACAATATATGATAACGTCGTATTAGGGAACCCTAGTGCGACATTCGAAGATGTAGTTAGAGCGACAGAAGTCGCTAAGATACGTAAATTCATAGAGAGCCTTCCCAGAGGGTTTAACATGATCGTTGGTGAGAGAGGTATAGACCTATCCGGTGGTCAGAGGCAGAGAATAGCTATAGCGAGAGCTCTAGTGAGAAACCCAAAGATTCTCCTACTAGACGACCCAGTTGCCAACCTCGATGCCGAGACAGAGAAAGCTCTTGTCGAGGACCTTAAGGAAATCCTGAAGAATAGGACGGCTATAATAGTTACTCAAAGGCTTTCTCTAGTACCTCTCGCAGATAGGATCGTAGTTATGAATGACGGGGAGATAGTGGAGGAGGGAACGCACGAGGAGCTTATGAGGAAAAGAGGGATGTACTACAGGATGTACATATCTATGATGGGTGAAAGCAATGAGTCAGCAAACTAGTGAACTTAAGTCAAGGACGGTATCAATACGTGAAATAGTCGAGCTGGTTCTAGCAAGCAAGAGAGATGTAGTAGTTGTTGCTATAGCGATAGTATCAAGCAGTATAGCTCTACTCGTTTCTCCTTACCTACTGGGTCTTGTAATCGATGAGAGTATAGCGAAGGGAAGGCTAGACTTACTCCCGCAGCTAGTGTCCCTCCTAGTTGTTACAGTGCTTGTGCAGTGGGCTGCTATGGTAGTTAGAACGATTAAAATCGAAACTATAGGTCAGAGGGTTCTTAGAGACCTTCGCCGATCTCTATTTAGAAAATATATTGGGGCAACACTGGACTTTCACAAAGAAAACCAATTAGGGGACTTAGTGTCTAGAGTGGTCAATGATACGTCAGTAGTTAACGAAGCGATCGTCACTGGATTACTGAACGTCCTAGGGGATATAGTGTCGATGACGGGCTCTTTAGTGGTCATGGTATACTTAAGTCCTCAGCTAACTCTCGTATCTTTAACAACGGTTCCCTTAATGGTGTTTATAGCTAAGAGGCTCGGAGTTAGATTAAGGAGAACCTGGCGAGAAGTAAGAGAAAGAGTATCTAAGATGACTACAGTAGTTGAAGAAAACATTTCCGGTATCGAGGTAATAAAGTCTTTTGGACTGGAAGAGAGTGCTCTCACGAGGTTTGATAGAGTTTCCCGAGAAGTTTACAGGTTTTCGATTAGGGCTTCAGTATTGGCGGGACTGTTCTTCCCACTCATGAACGTCTCGTCATCTCTCTCACTAGCTATAGTTATAGCGTATGGAGGTTACTTGTGCCTGACTGGCATGCTCACTGTTGGGCTACTAGTGGCCTTTACGCAGTACGTAAGTAGGCTGATGGCTCCAATTAATGAGCTCGTATTCGTTTATGATGCCCTTCAGTCAGCTCTCGCTTCTCTAGACCGAATATTTGAGGTTCTTAGAACTGAGAAGGTGGAAGTTGATGAAGGGCTAGAGCTTGAGAATGTGAGAGGTGATGTAATGTTTGACCACGTATGGTTCGAGTACGAGCCGGGTGTCCCGGTACTAAAGGATGTGACATTCAACATTAAGCCTGGCGAGATCGTTGCTGTAGTAGGGCACACGGGTGCTGGTAAGACGACTATGGCTAACCTCTTGGTGAAGTTCTACGAACCGTCTGGGGGTAAAATAAAGATTGATGGAATCGACATCAAGAAGGTCAAGCGGAGTAGTCTCAGGAAGTTTGTCAGCTACATACCTCAAGAGACCTATCTATTTACGGGTACAGTTATAGAGAACATCAAGGTTGTAAAGCCTAGCGCAACTGACGAGGAGGTCGTGGAAGTCTGTGAGAAGCTAGGTATACATAAATTTATCGAGAGACTTCCCAACGGGTACTACACCGATGTCGGTGAAATAGGTAAGAGGCTGTCCCTAGGGGAGAAGCAGCTAATAGCTATAGCTAGGGCTATGCTGAAAGACTCCAAGATCGTGATATTCGATGAGGCTCTCTCAAGCGTTGACGCTGAAACTGAGAACATCATCAAGAGCGCACTCCGCGAGTTGCTTAGAGGTAGGACGGGAATTGTGATAGCTCATAGGTTGTCTATAGCTAGAGACTGTGATAGAATACTAGTTCTATCCGACGGTCGGGTAGTCGAGTATGGTACATTCGAGGAGCTAATGGGGAAGCACGGGATGTTTTATGATATGTATAGGTCTCAGATCGAAGAAAGCGCGAGTATTCAATGACTGCTCTTAATCCCACTTATTGCCAAGCTAATAGTGCTTCACTATATTTACGTAAGGGATAGCTTTAGTAGGAAGTCCGATATCTCGTCAAGACACGATCTCAGCTCTTTCTCGCCTATCGTGTATGGGGACCTAATCCTCCTAGATATAGTAAACTCGACCGAGAGTGGTCCAGCAGTATCCTTCGGGTTGATCGTTACTATTATGTCTGCTATAGAACTCATAACGCTTGAGAACTCGCTCGTTCCTGTCTCAATAACTATCCCAATAAGCTTACGGCTCTTTAAATGTAGAAGCAGGTTGATCAGTATATCTTTGTACTCCCTCAACCGCAGATCTCCAGGGGTGACGTCACCTATCGGATTCCCCAAGAACAGCATGACCATCGGCTTGTAGTGGTCGGCTAGTACTATAGCCTTTTGGTAGAGGTCTTCCGGCAGGTAAGCTGCTGGATTGTAGGCCTCTATTTTAATAAACTCACCAAGCACGCTCTCAAGCTTCGAAGGCTTGATCTCGATCCTAAACATATCTTTCATCATTTCTGAGAGCTGATACCAAATGTATGCTGGCGAGCTCTCGTAGCTTACGATCAAGAGTTTCCCCTTATTATGAAGCGCACTAAGTAGTGCGTATGCTAGAACGTAGTAGTGAAAGTGAAGTCCTGGACTCTTAACGTAAACCAGCTCACCTCTATATAAGGGACCTATCCTCCTGTCTATAGTTCTGCACCCCATGGTCTCGAGAGGTCTCTCTAGGGCAGGTGCCGGTATTTCGCTGAGAGCTGGTGGAGTAAATACTTTGAATCCGAAACCTTCTGTAATTGTGAATACCACCTTAGCTACAGACACGGGGGCACCCCTTGCCTTACGGACTTCGAGCTCGCGAAGTAAAAGCCGCCTCACTACCGAGTGTCTAAGGACTATGATTACGTCAGAAACAAACTCTATATCACCTAGCTCTATTCTCTCTTCTGATAGGGGTATTTCCGCTATGAGAACCACTACTCCACTAATTAATCTAGATAACCCAGTGAAATAGTTCTGAAGGACCGCTCTAGCTTTGATCTCGGAGCCCAGAGACTTTAGGATAGGAGTTACGGAGTCTACGATTATTACGTTAGGGCTGAATTCTTCTATACTCTTATTTAGTACTTCAATAATGACGCTGCTTACAGTATTCTCGGATGCTGTGAGAGGGAGATGTAGAAACTTTAAGTACCCTTTTCTCTCGGCACTCTCTAGGTCAAGC
This sequence comes from Sulfolobales archaeon, assembly GCA_038841535.1. Taxonomy (GTDB): domain Archaea; phylum Thermoproteota; class Thermoprotei_A; order Sulfolobales; family NBVN01; genus DRZP01. The sequence goes on from JAWBTQ010000002.1 coordinate 87,539, forward strand.
CCTAAGCTCTTCATGTTTTTAAAGAGTTTTTCTCTATCTTCCTGGACTGATGTATACAGGCACTTATACCCTTTTAACGCGTTATGGTAACAAATGGTAGACGCCAGAGTGGTCTTACCGGAACCAGGGTGACCAGCAACTACAACCAGGGTCCCACTGCTTAAAGCACCTCTTAGAAGGGAGTCGAGACCGTCGACACCAAAAGTGTAATTATTCAAACCTTTACCCAAGAATAATATGGGCAAAGGGTATATAAAGCATGTTTGTATATTTTGACCTTTTTCTTGCCTTAAGGACGAGCTATTAGGCATCGATCTCTCCAATATAGACTGCGACCATCATAACATAACCGATGTATTATCTGGGCCCAAGCTCTTAGCCTTTCCATGCTACTTCTCCCTACCCCAATTAATATCTCTCCCGATAGTTAAGAGAGCCTGATACAAGCTTGATTAGTTCTTCCTCTAGATCTAGCTCGTTGCATGCTTCTGGATAGTTCAGAGGAAGCCTAGCTTCTTCAATACTACTCGAGGGCATAAGCTCCTTGGTGAGTACTACGGACTCGGCAACTCGTTACGCAACTAGAAAAAATGGGCAGTATTGGACATAGTTACGTTCACAGTCTGGTTTCATTATCATGTCGTTTCCCCAAGCTCTTTAAAAGCGAATAGAGACCAGCTGAAGATAAGATGCTGAAAACGCTATTTATAGTCACGAGACTCGTTAAGCTAGTCCCACGTTTTACATCATGAATGTAGATATAAGATCCGCAAAGCTTTCTCTCCTACGTGTAAGCCTTACCACACCATCGTACACCAATACTTCAGCAGGTCTAGGCCTCATGTTATAGTTCATACTCATGCTGTAGGTATACGCTCCAGCATTCAAAAATGCCAGCACGTCTCCCTCCTCTAATGGGGGTAGATCTCTTGCCCTAGCTATTATGTCTCCAGCCATGCAGAGATTGCCGACTACGTCGACTTCGACTTTGTGCTGAGTACTCGCCTTAGATACGGCCACCACTTCGTAGTACGTGTCCATCATTACTGACCTAACGAGATGGTTAATGCTGGTATCTACTATAGCGAACGCTTTTCTCAAGCCACCGAACTCTACGACTTTGATTTCTACTACCCTAGTTAATAAAATACCTGCATTACCGACAATGAACCTTCCAGGCTCGACTCTCAGCTTGACCTCGCCAGCCCTCTTAGAGTAACCCTCCACTAGTTCTGAAACCATGCGTCCAAACGCGACGTAGTCGAACTCAGTTTCTCCAAGCTTGTATGGAACCCCCATCCCACCACCTACGTCAATAAACTCTAGGTCGCGGAGGTTTACTGCAATATCTAAAAGCAGTTTTATTACTTTGAGGTACGGCTCTACAGCGAAGACTCCGGACCCTATATGTGTGTGAAGACCTACAATCCTAAGTCTATGCTCTTTAGCTATCTCTAAAGCTTTACTCAATGAATCTAAGTTTATGCCGAACTTGGTGAGACCTCCCGTAGTAGTGAACTCGTGATATCCGCAACCAAAACCAGGGTTTATCCTTATCGATACCTCTGTCTCCGGGAACAGCCTGCCGTACTTTCTCAACTGGGATATGGAATCTATATTTACTAGAACACCTAGCTCTCCGCGAACATACTTCATTTCTTCATCGGTAACACCACTTCCAGTAAACATGATCTTCTCTTTTTGGAAACCAAGCATGAGGCCCAGCATTACTTCCCACGGTGATGAAGAATCCAGTCCAGCCCCGAGGTCTCTGAGGGTAGTCAGTATTCCGGGGTTATTGTTTGCTTTGCAAGAATAAAGTACCTCAACGTTTTTATAGGTAAAGCTTTTAGCGATTTTATTAAAGTTATCTATAACAACTCCTTTGTCGTATGCGTAAAGGGGGGTCCCGAATTTTTCCGCTAGATCGATAGCTCTCATACCTCCGATGTAGAGATGCGGGCCTCTTACTTCTATCACCATACCTCATCACTTAGTCTGTAGCAGAAAACCTAATAGGAGTGCTTAATACGTAAACACTCTAACCACACCTTAGAACCTCTATCCTAGTAATTCGAATAAATCGTTTGCCATATTTTAAGGTAGTCTATAAGATAGAGCCTGCTTGGCGCAGTAGTGTACTGAGCTAATCGAGTTCAGACTCACCAGTGAAGGAAAGCAGTTACTCAGCTTTCAACGCACATCAACGCTTTTTTCACAGCCTTAACGGCACTTGAGGCGAAGACGTACATTACCGGTTCAATTCCTATACCACCTGTATCAGCTATGGCATCAGGAGCTTTATCTAGAATCTCCATTGCCTTCTCGAGCTCACTAAAAAGCTCTCGCTCAGAAGTGTGGGGACCAACTTTAACTACACTATACCCCTTAGTGACAAGTCTTTGAATACACTCATTATTGTACTTAATAACTATGACAGACTTTATGCTGGGGAACCTCTTCATTACGTTTAGCAGTACGCTGGCCGTGTGTCTACTACCTCCTCTAGTTGGATCACCTGCTGCTACAACTTTGTTATACACCCGGACTATCCTACCCGCAAATCCGACAACATCTCTAAAATCAACTGCTTCTGGTGGGGCTGAGGCAATGTTCATTCCCACCTCTGGGACAAGCTCGTGGCCTCTGGGATGAAGACTTAAGACCTCATAAGCAGTCTTAACTTCCTCGACGTAGGGATCCGCAATTTCTTCAAAAAGCACGCGGCACACACCGCAATCCAGAGGTATAGTGGGAGTAGTCTTCCTATGGATACAGCACATGAGACCTCTTTTCAATATCGAGTTAATGTAGTTACCTAATAGCTTTAGATACTCAAGGTAGTTACCATTAACTAGCTTCTCTACTAAAGCGTCAGTAATTCTGACAACATCATCTACGTCTAGACCTAACTCCCGGAGGTCTTCTAAGAGTTTAGGTATGGGAACGCTTAAATACCTACTTACCATAGGTTGTGAAATACCCAACAATCTGGAGATCCTCATCTGACTCAGACCTTTATCGCTCAGTTTATGAGATAAGATCCCCCTAAACACCGGAATAACTAGCTCACTAACTAGCTCGTACGGCAGCAAACTCCCCCCGAAAACCGCTTCTACACCGAAAGAAAAAAAGACAAAGAGATCGACCAAAACACTTTGTCCGTATCTTCAATAGCACAGTAAGACAGCATTATTTAGCCTGATGTGGTTACAGTGCCAGTTTCTTTGAGTTAGGTGGCTTCCTAGGCAACTTTGCGTAAGGCTTTGTTATATAGCAGTACTTCTTTTTCCCTAGCTACTAGTGGTAGTGGGTGTTGGCGTGAGGGAGTTGCGTAAGGTGGTCGATCCCTATGAAGCACTAAGTACTATTAAGGACGGTTCTATCGTAGCGATTTCCGGGTTCAACATGATCGCTACTCCGGCTTACCTACTGCTTAAGCTATATGAGCTATACGAGCAGACAGGGCACCCAAGGAACCTCTTCATTATAGCTGAAACCTGTCCTGGCACTCCGGGTAGAGGACTCGACGCTATAGGGAGAAAGATGATCGAAAACATGGATTATGCCTTTTTACGTGGAGTTTTAATTCCGTACTATGGATGGGTTCCAAGCATCTCAAAGCTAGTTGAGGAAAACTTAATTGAAGGATATAACTGGCCGATCGGTGTAGTTTCCCACTGGTTCAGAGAAGTAGCTGCCGGGAGACCTGGTCTAATCACTAAGGTCGGGCTTAACACTATGTTTGACCCAAGATTAGAGGGAGGGTTTCTCAACGAGCTCGCAGCTAAGAAGCGCACATGTAGGGTTGACGTAGTCACGATAGCAGATGAGGAGATGCTACTATACTCTTGCCCGAAGCCTACAGTAGCTCTAATTCGTGCTACAACAGCTGATGAAGAAGGAAACCTATCGATGGAACACGAGAGTGCTGTTCTTAACGTATTAAGTATAGCCCAAGCAGCAAGGTCTTCACCAGATAGAGGGATCGTTATTGCTCAAGTGAAGAGGCTTGCTAAGTTGAGGTCCATAAAACCTAGAGAGGTCCACGTTCCTGGGCCTTTAGTAAACTACGTAGTCACATCTCCAGAGCTCTTGGAGTACCACGGGCAGACGTACTCAGTTTTGTACGACCCAGCACTCTCTGGGGAACTTATGCCCCCAGAGGAAGCAACGAGAGCTTCCATGCTCCCACTGAGCGTCAGAAAGATTATCGCTAGAAGGGTTGCCATTGAGCTGGTAACACTCGTAATAGAGGTAGGTAGACCTATCCTTGTAAACCTAGGGATAGGGATTCCTGCCGAAGTAGCGTCGGTCCTTGCCGAGGAAGGTATTGGAGACTTCGTCTTTACAACAGTCGAATCGGGCCCGTTCGGCGGCATAGCATTAACAGGACCGGACTTTGGAGCGTCAAGAGGGTTCTTTGCTTTAGTACCTATGGCGGACATGTTCTCTCTATACGAAGGAGGGATAATCGATGCAGCCTCCTTAGGGTTCTTACAGGTAGATCCTCAAGGAAACGTGAACCCGGCTTTCCTCCCAGGTAGAATGCCGGGAGCTGGCGGATTTCCAGTCATAGCCTTTGGAGCACCAAACCTATTATTTGCTGGAGAGTTTACTGCGGGTAGCAGGCAAGTGAAAACCTCGAGCGGTGGTCTCGAGATAATCGATGATGGTGACGTAATTAAGTTTGTAAAGAGAGTGTACAAAGTAGTCTACAGCGGTTCTCATGGAGTACTTAGAGGGCAGAACGTGCTATATATAACCGAGAGAGCCGTCTTTAGGCTTACCGAGGGCGGTCTAGAGCTAGTTGAAGTAGCACCAGGGATAGATATAGATAAGCACATTCTCTCTAAAATGGAGTTCAAACCTAAAATCAGCAGGAACGTTAGGGAGATGAATAAGGAGTTATTCTATGAAAAGCCTATCGGACTTCGAAATATAATCCTTTCGTTACTAAAGAGGTAGAAGCGACCTAACCCCCCATAACGAGAGGCAAGAGTAGGACACGTGCTCCCGCTTGAACGCATTCCTCCATAGAGAGGATTCTGCCTTCCGCCGCTATTACGTAGTGGTCACGCGGGATTCCAGTTTCTTCAAGGACCTTAAGGAGGTCGCGGACGCTAATTAACGGAGAGTTCGTCTTCACCTTAAGCAACCTTCCATCAGGGTATACTAACACCTCTAGTTCGTAACTATCCTCTCCGTTAGTCATTATAATCCCACATCTAGTCCCAACTCCCTCAGCTTAGCGGGATCCGGATAGCCGCTTTCCACATCAAGTTTTCTATATTTATAGAAAAGCTTAACCATGTCCTCTATGGGGCATACCGAGCCCCTGACCGGTCCCTCGTTGAGCGGCTCTCTTGAGAACCTACTAGGCAATATATCCTCAAGTACCTTAAGCCCCAGGTTTAAGTTGAGTAATCTCTCCAGATACCATATTCTCTCCCCTAACCTTATTACTTCATCCTTATTGGCGCTGTACCCAGTTATGGTGAAGTAGACCTTAGCCACATGGTCGAAGTCTATAACACCAAACACCGGGAACTTGCACATACCCACAGAGTCTAAGAAGTTACAGAGGTTCTGTGTTATTACAACCGACTTAACCTTATCTTCAAGGCCCTTCGGGGGCTCTCCTATGCCGTACTCAGGTAGTAGTGCTACACCTCTCTCTAAAAGAAACGTCATGCCCTGTAGGTGGCTTGCCCCGATATTGGACGTAGCATAAACTAGTCCTATAGTGTGGTACCTCCTTGGGTGGTGAGCTGGTACTTCGAGACCCTTGACATGTGGTGCGAAGTCGCATGTATCTGGGTGTATATTCTTGCAGGCTCTAGCCACACCGTCGGCTAGAATATTGCCTATACCTTCTCTGTAAGCAATCATGTTAACTAACTTTAGCGCAGACTCTACATCACCCCACTTTAGTTCAAAACCTGCATCGTATTTCTTTATGTACCCTCTTTCATAGCACTCCATAGCCCAACCTATTACGGCACCAGTGGATATAGTGTCGAGACCTAGTTCATCGCAAGCTCTATTGATAGTTATGAGAGCACTCGGGTCGTTGATTAGTATGTTTGTTCCCAATAATGCTAAAGTCTCAAACTCGGGATGCTTAAACCAAGCATTATCCAAGTAAACCTCCCTGTGGCATTGAATGATGCAGGGAACTTCTGTACCACAGGGCTTTCCTCTAGACTTATAGATCTGCTGCATTACTTGGCCAGTTATTTTAATTCTAGCAGGGTCCTGGTCTTCGAAGACCCCCTTAGACCAATTCTTTATAGGGACGTTACCGTCTAGAACGTAGGTAACTAAACCTCCAGCAGTGCCGTAAGACTTAAGGGCGCTAGCTCTCGGGGACTTAAGGCAGGCCTCTCCATGCTTCCTGATAAGTTCTGATAGAGATTTCCTATCTGTGACTGAAATAGTGGACTCACCGTATACTGCTATAGCCTTCACCTTCTTAGAGCCCATGACCGCTCCTACCCCTGTCCGCCCCGCAACTCTGTACTCGTTGGAGATTACGCAAGCGAACCTACAAAGGTTCTCACCAGCCGGCCCGATGGCTGCTATCTTTAGGTTCTTAACTCCGACCTCTTCTTCTATAGATTTAAAGGTTTCAGAAGTCTTCTTTCCCCAAAGGTGGTCGGCGGGTCTGATCTCAACTGTTCCGTTAACTATCGAGATGTAGACTGGTGAAGCAGATAACCCACGTAGCACTATACCGTCATAACCAGACTTCTTGATCATAGTGCCAAAAGAACCTGCCATCATGCTTTTCCCTAAGTAACCGGAGAGAGGAGAAATGGTTACAAAAGCCGTTTTAGACCCAGATAGGTAGGTTCCAACGAACGGTCCAGCGACTATAATTAGGGGGTTCTCACTTCCTAGCGGGTCTATCCTACCCTTTTGCTTAACATCTTCGTACAAGAGTCTGACGGCATAGCCCATCATCGAGTACAGCCTTACCCAGTCTTCTCTAAGTGACTGTATGCTGTAAGTCTGCCTAGTTAAGTCTATTTCTAAGATTTTGCCGGCGAATCCGCCCATACTCAACACTCCCAGAAACAACTAAAAACTAAAATAATAGCTTGAGCACGACGAACCTTCATCAGTAAATTTCAGACCTCTTCTTTTGCGTTTCTCATGTATGCAGGATAGAGTGCTTTGATTCATGAAAAAGTACTTATATCTGTCTAACGTGGTTAAGTCCTCGTCTTCAGCCTCTCAATTAGCTTAGGTACGACAACGAAGAGGTCGCCCACGATTCCGTAGTCAGCTATCCTAAATATCGGTGCTTCTGGGTCCTTATTGATGGCGATCACTATTTTCGAGTCCTTCATTCCGACAACGTGCTGAACAGCACCAGAGATCCCAATAGCTACGTAAACATCCGGTTTGACTGTCTGACCCGTTAGGCCGACTTGGTGGTCGTACGGTATCCAGCCAGAATCTACTGCTGCCCTAGATGCTCCAACCTCACCGTTAAGTACTTTAGCTAGCTCTCTTAAGAGCTCGAAGCCTCTAGCACCGCAGCCTCTGCCTCCAGATACTATCACTCTAGCAGACTTGAGGTCCACCTTTCTTTTCTCTCTCTTGACTTCGAGTACTTCAACTAAGCTTTGCTCGCTTTCCGGTATATTCACGTTCCACTCAACAACTTTTCCAGTTCTAGACTCGTTCCTTGGAGGGACTGGAAACAAGCCTGGGCGAACTGTTGCCATTTGAGGTCTACGCTGAGGTGTCACTATGGCGGCCATGATTTCGCCGCCGAACGTAGGTCTTATTTGGTATAAGATCTTCTCGTATTTTCTACCTGTTCCAGGGTCTACCCAGTCACCTATATCTACATCAGTGCAGTCAGCAGTAATCCCGGTTCTAAGTCTCGCGGCAACTCTAGGAGCTAGCTCGCGACCAATTACGGTAGCTGAGAACAACACGATTTCGGGTTCCACTTTCTTGATTACTTCTACTATGGCACTAGTATACGGTAGCAGCTTATAAGAGTCAAGTCTCGGGTCGTCAACTATGTGTACTTCGTCAGCACCCCTGTATATCAGCTCTTCAGCGACATCTCTAATCTTGTGACCTACTAGTATCGCACCGATATTAAGTCCTGCCTTATTAGCGAGGTCTCCAGCTTTACCTAGAAGCTCGAGGGAGTGGTCCGCCGGCAGTCCCTCCAGGGTCTCTACGTAGACAAGTATCTTTTTCGACATTTCTGCTACACCCCTAGCGAGACTCCATCTTTCTTTAGCTCGCTTATGAGCTTCTCAATAGCGACATCGACATCTGAATCGGTGAATATTTTACCTCTCCTCCTGATCTCGATCCTCCACATTCTTACTACTCTAGTAGGAGATCCTACCAAACCAACTAAGGACGGGTCTAGACCGACCGCATCAGCGTTCCACACGTCTATATGCTTTCGCCTAGCGGCTAGTACTTCCCTCAGTGATGGAATCCTGGGCTGATAGCTGGTGCCAGCAACACTCAAGACCGCAGGGAGCTTTACCTTCATAACAGAGTATCCTCCTTCAATCAGTCTCTTGACCACAGCATAACCATCGTGAATCTCCAAAATTCTGTCGACATATGATACAGTAGGTATACCGAGCCATTCACCTACTTCAGGTCCTATGTGCCCTGTGTTGCTGTCTGAGGACTCGATTCCGCAGAGAACAAGGTCTACTATTCCCAGCTCCTGCTCAATCTTCTTAACAGCTAATGAGAGAGCGTATGAAGTAGCTAGAGTGTCAGACCCTGCTAACCGAGGGTCACTGAGAAGAACTACTTCGTCAACACCCATCGCTAGCACTTCTCTGAGAGCGTCTACTGCGTGCGGGGGCGCCATGGCTACACCCACTACTTTACCACCGAGTTTCTCCTTGAGCTGAATAGATGCTTCAACAGCGTACTTATCGTAGGGGTTCACTACGAGCTTTACAGCCGACCTATCTATCGTTCCGTCTGGTCTGAATCTTACTACTGCTTTTGGATCTACGACTGGCTTAACCAACACGACTATGTTTACTGGAATAGCACTCACCCGTAGTACTAGTAGCTTTGAGCTGTTATACTCAACTACCTTCTTCTAGCTATGTATTCTTTCCCTAGTACTTCGCGAGCAACTATAAGCCTCATGATATCGAGAGAACCTTCAGCCCAGTCGTAGCTCTTAACAGCTTTGAGAGCTAGTGCCACTGGGTTCTCTTCAGTGTAGCCGTACGCACCATACCATCTGAGAGCGTCGTCTATAGCTGCCTTAGCGGCCTGCACAGCGAAGAGCTTTGCTGAAGCAGCTATCTTAGTGACCTCGAACCTACCGATTCTACCTTCCTGCTCCATCTTTAGAGCCCACAGGGCCTTATACGCTAGAGCGTGAGCTGCCTCAAGTCTAGCCCAGTTGTCGGCTAACTGGAACTGTATGCCCTGGAACGTGGCCACAGGCTCTCCAAACGCCCTCCTCTGTTTAGCGTATTCAGCCGCAAGCTCTATAGCTCTCTTACCTCCTACAGCACATGCTAAAGCAATATAGGCTCTCGCATGGTCGAATCCCTCCATAGCTATGTAGAAGCCTCTGCCCTCATCTCCTATTCTATAGGTTTCGGGTACTCTAACGTTGTTGAGTACGAAGCTACCGAACGACCAACCCTTCCTCCCGAACTCTTTCTCTAACCTAATCGTAATGTTAGGGTCAGTTAGCGGTACGAAGAACAAGCTCATACCTTTATGCTGCTTAGTCTTATCTGTATAAGCCAGTGTAACATGTCCACCACCTAGCTCAAACCAAGCATCCTTCTCTCTAGCTTCTCTAACTCCGGAAATGTACGCTTTCTCACCTGAGATTACATACCCGTCTCCATTCTTCTTAGCTGTAGTAGTTATTCCCACAAGGTCTGAGCCAGCCCCAGGTTCTGTAGTAGCTATACCGACCCAGAGGTCGCCTCTAGCAGCTTTCCGTATAACGTCCTCCCTGAAATCATCGCTGCCGTACTTATACGCGACATAACCCCACGATGTGTGAACCAAATAAGCCACAGCTAGTGAAAACGTTATGTCAGCTCTAACTATCTCCTCTAGAACTATACCTGCTGTAACCGGGTCTAGCCCCAGGCCATCGTATTTCTCAGAAAAGAGAATTCCGAATAAACCAAGTCTTGCCATCTCCCTAGTGATTTCTATAGGTATTTCCTGCTTTTCCTCAAACTCCACAACCTTCGGAGCAATATACTTTTCCGCAAATTCTCGTACTGTCGACCTTATGTCCTCCTGCTCTTTAGTAAACTCAAAATCTAGCGGCAACTACTACACCATTACAGAATTATCGAGTTCAATATAAGCTAGAGTATTACTTATCTCTCTTCGCTATGAAGCACCAGATTGCCCCCGAGTTCCCAGTGATAACCACTCCTGCTTCAAAAGCCCACGCACGTGCGCTAACCCAGCTGTTTCTAAAAAGAAGAATTGATGAAGGGAAGTCTACTGGGGAAGTTAGCTTTGCCACTTAGGCTTCCTCTTCTCTAAGAAAGCCGACACACCTTCCCTAGCTTCCTCAGATGATACAGCCACGTAGAACATCGACCTCTCGAGTTCTAGGCCGGGTGCTAGGATAGCCCTTACGGACCTATTGATTACTAACTTGGCTATAGAGAGGGCTACCGGGCTCTTCTGGCAGAGCTTTGTTGCGAGAGCTATAGCTTCATCCATTAGTCTCTCCGGTTGAACAACTTTATGTACTATTCCCAGCTTTAAGGCCTCCTCTGCTGAAAATACCTCACCGAGCATGACGATCTCTCTCGCTTTAGCTAGACCAGCTATAGCGGCTAGTTTCTGAGTAGCACCCCACCCAGGCGTAATTCCGAGATTAATCTCCGTAGACCCGAATGCCGCGTTCGAGGACGCAACTACGAAGTCGCAGGAGAGAGCAAGCTCGAATCCACCTCCTAAAGCATAGCCGTTAACAGCTGCTATAACAGGCTTAGACATGTTCTCGATGAACTCGAAGACCTCTCTACCTAGCTCAATAAACCTTCCGATGTCTGCAGAACCTCTAGTAAACTCTGTGATGTCTGCACCAGCACAAAAACTCTTACCAGTTCCCGTAATAACCACCGCCCTAACCTCTGGATCCCTCTCTGCTTCCTCTAATGCCTTTCGCAGATCTGCCAGAACCTCCCGATTTAGCGCGTTAAGCTTTTCAGGCCTGCTTAGGGATATGATGGCTACCCTTTCCCTCTTCTCGTAAGCTACGTACTTCATCTCCGTACCGATCACCCTACCTATAGGTATGGAACCCCCTGCCCGACTTTCTCCCAAGGTACCCCGCAGCGACAAGCTTCCTTAATAGAGGGGGTGGGTGGTAAGCTTGGCTTCCAGTTTCTCTATATAGTATCTCTGCAATCCCTAAGAGGACGTCGAGACCTATGAAGTCTGCTAGCTCTAGTGGCCCCATCGGCCAGTTATAGCCTAACTTCATAGCTTGATCGATATCAATAGCAGTTGCGACACCACTCTCGTATAGCCTTATGGCCTCGAGAATAGGTAGCACACCGATTCTATTAGCTATAAAGCCCGGTGAGTCTTTACACACTACAGGGACCTTACCAAGTTTCTCAGCTAGGGACTTCACTGTCTCAACCGTTTCGTTAGATGTGAGAACCCCTCTCACAACCTCAACTAGCTTCATAACCTGCGGAGGGTTGAAGAAGTGCATACCCACTACTCTATCCGGTCTCCTAGTTACTGCTGCGAGAACCGTTACGCTGAGAGTCGAGGTATTGCTAGCCAGGATTGCGTTAGGTGGAGCAGCATCATCTACTTCCTTAAAGACTTTCCTCTTAACATCAAGGTCCTCGAAAACGGCCTCAATAACTAAGTCAGAGTCTCTTACAGCCTCTTGAATGCTTGTCGTACTGCTAATCCTAGACAAAGCTTCGCGTGCCTGCTCCTCTGTTAGCTTACCTCTCTCGATGGCTTTCTTTAAGCCGAACGGTCCCTCCCATACGAGGTTTAACCCCCTCTTTAGCGCTTCCTCAGAGACATCTACAGCTACAACTGTAAAGCCTGCCTGAGCAAAGACTTGAGCAATACCTGAACCCATAGTGCCGAACCCGACAATAGCTACCTTACGAATTTCTACCAAGGCTTAAACCCACTACAGGAATTAGCAGAAAAATTATATCTATTCTCAGTCTCGGGTTAGGTGGGACCGCAAGACAGATTGTGGAGGCTTTAGTTGCTCTAGTGAGCAATGGTTTGAGACTCGCTCCTTAGTTTGCGTACTATAGCGTCACAGAGTGAGTACACCAGCTCTATATGACCATGCCTGTCAGGAGTCCGGCTACGAACCCGAGTGTAGCGTACTCGTCGTGTTCATGTCCGAAGATTTCGGGAGCTACCTCGTGTACTACTACGTACAGCATGGCGCTAGCAGATAGAGCTAGGAGTACTGGGAGAGTAACTGCTGTATCGACAAGCCCTATGAGAGAAGCTATTGCGGAGAAGAACTCTGATACTGCGCTAAGCACTCCAGCGAGGAAGCCTAGCGAGGCCTTCCTCGACGAGGCTACGACGGATAGAGACACTATTAGACCCTCAGGAACGTCCTGTACTGCTATTGCTATAGCAGTAGCTAGGCCCGCCTCCGGGCTGTGTATAGATGTGGCGCCAACTGCTAGACCTTCTGGGATATTGTGTATTGCTATAGCTAGGGCGACAAGAACCAGGTTCCGGTTCTCCTTCTTGCGAACGACCCAAGTATGTGGGATGAAGACGTCTATGGACTTAATTAAGATAAAACCGAGCGTAAACCCCAGTAGCGAAAGCCGTAGCCCCCCAATTTCAATCGACGGGATGAGGAGCTCTACAAACGCTACGTAGACCATGAGACCGGAGCCGAATCCTAGGGCAACATCAATGAACCTCTCGTCCAGACTTACGCGAAGAAAAACGAGGACAGAACCAAAAACAGTTGCTATGGTTGGTATGAGGCCGTAGACTACAACCCTCAGCACTAAGTCCTCAATCACTTGCTACAACACCCCGCTTTACTGAGTGCTTACTGCGTTAGCAGGCTATCTCGAACTGGAGTGCCAGCTATTTCGCACCCTAACTCTTGCTTAAGAGCCGGCTTCCATACTTGTTTATGTGGACTATATCCTCAACCGGCTTTCTAGGTCTCGGCTTAGGGCTTTCGTCTGGCCAGCCTATGGCAACTATGGCTATAGGAATCTTGTGTTTGGGGGCTCTCACTATTTCTTGAACTATAGGTTTCTCCCTTTCTCCTACGCCTAGCCACACAGTCCCCAACCCGAGCGCGTGCGCTGCCAGCATTAGGTATGTTACAGCGTTAGCGCAGTCCAACATGTAGAACGTGGGCGAGGCGGTTTCATCGCAGAGAACAACTATACCTGCTGGTGCGTCGTGAAGTGCCTGCCTCCAGGGGTAGATGGATGCTAGGTCGTGCTTTGTCTTTAGGTCTACTACTATAACGAACTCCCATGGCTGACTATTTCTCGCACTGGGAGCGAATCTAGCGGCATCGATAACTTTAATCAGCTGGTCTAGTGTCACAGGATCCTTTCTGTATTTCCTAATACTCCTTCGAGTAGTCAGGAACTTAAGGTAGTCTTCTAAACTCACGCTATCACCCGAGAACGACGCGCTTATTGCATTATATTCTTTCTACTTTTAGCTACGTATCGTAGAGACCTTACTGGTCAAGCTCTAGCTAACTATGATATGCTGGTAGAGATTAGAGCCGTCAGTGAACTCAGTCCCGAACAAACCATCTCCTCTTGTAGATAGAGATGAGACCCGGTCCATAGGAATCTTTAATACCTGTTTTCATATATTACATGGGTTATTGAGTTGAGAGTTAAGATAAGGGTTTACATGGACCTAGCAGATAAGGTCGGGTGGAGGGAAAGCGATGTACCAGTTAATGGCGAAACTTCCACCCTTAGAGAAATTCTTGAGAAAATCCAAGAACTTAGAGGCTTACTTGACGAGGGATTTACGGAGAGGTTCATCGTTTTAGTAAACGGAGTAAACTCGAGGCTATCTGGAGGCTTACTCACTAGAGTTAAGGACGGTGATGTCATAGACGTTTTTCCTCCAGCAGGAGGAGGCTAGAAGACGCATTACGACCCGATCTCGCAGCCATTCAGGTCTCAGAACTTTGAGTATTTTAACCTGTAGGCCGATTACGTTGTTATTAAGATAGCTAAAGCTAGTTTAAGAGTTCCGGCTATAACAGGTCGACTGAGTTAATTTCGTCTCTCCACATAAAACCGCCTCTGTTTCGAGTTCGTACTACCTTGAAGACGTTAAGGGGTACTTCAAGTATTTCACATAGCGATTATCCCTCAGGAAGAACTCCAGCGGGTTCTTTGATGTAGACGTCGACTCTCGTGAGTAAGCGGTTGAAACCTTTACAGATTTTTCCCAAAATAAGTAACAACATCAATCGATATAGGTCGGTATGATATATGGGGTCGGCTCTTTGAACCCGATCGTGCTCAGGCAGTTCTTAAAGGGGGCAGAACGTTAACCCGTGGTAGAATGGGCAGTGCGCACACGTTGGGACGTTGCCTAGGCAGTCCCCATCGTTACTCCTAGTTAGAGCGCAGTAGCCTGCTAGTATGCACGTAAAGCACGATGGCATTTCATTAAAGGATAGTTTGTAGTAGAGCTTGGAGTATTCGTTTCTCCAGATATCCACTAGGAGCTCTTCGGTTGCGCTACCTAGCACGATTTCGTTTATAGATCTCTCAACACCTAATAGCCTAGTCCTCCATGTGCGCGAGTAGTAGAGGCATGGAGTAACCGAACCATCTACTCGAATGTAGAGAGCTTTGTTTTGAGCAAACGGACACGATCTATATGATCCGAGGGGAAGCTGGGGTACTGAAATCCTCAGTCCCATCTCTGGATACTCTCTCTTTGCTTTCTCTATGGACTCCTCAAACTTCTTAACGCAGCAAGTATCACCTAAGCAGTCAAGTCCATGCTCTCCCTCTAGTGGTACGTAGTAGCTATACATTACCTCGTTAACTCCCAGTTCTCTAGCTAGCTTGAGTAGGTCTCCCGCCTCATGAGAGTTTAGCTTCGTAATAGTGAAAATAACCTTTATGGTCGGTCTCGTAACTAACTCAAGCCTCTTTAGCTCTACGACTTTCCTCAAGCTTTCGACTACCTCCGGTAGAACACCTCCAACGCGAACTCTGCCGTAGAGCTCGAGAGTAGCCGCATCGATACTGACCACTATCTCGTCAACGTTCTCGGCTACAACTCTATAGAGCTTAGATAACCTGTACCCGTTAGTATTCAGCACTATCTGAAGTCCCCGGCTTTTGAGAGACATTAGCACTTGCTCGAAGTGCGGATGGGTCGTAGGCTCACCCCAGCCAGTCAGAGTGACCTTCTCGATGCCTGACTGAACTAGGTTCTCTAAGATCTTGGAGAACTTACCCATATCCATATAGGTTTCAGTGAAGTTTCTCGCACTCCACCTAAAGCAGTGAACACACCTAAACTCACACAGTGTAGATATCTCCATAACGATTTCTCTAGGGCGTGCTTCACTTTTCAGCTCTATGACCCAGTTAGTAGTCTCGAACTTACCCATCTTCGCTTACCTAGCTAATCCTGAAACAGAAAAAGTTTAAAACTGCTAATATAGTTTATAGATATGGTGGAATCTTTGCCAATCGGAGGTTATATGGGTAAAGTTCTCAGAGTAGACTTGACAAACCAGAGAGTTATCGACGAGCCACTCCCTCCCGAAGACATCCTGAGGAAGTGGATAGGCGGTAGAGGTCTAGGGGCTTACTACATACTCAAGGAGGTTGATCCTAAGGTCGACCCACTTAGTCCAGCAAACAAGGCCATCGTAGCTACCGGACCTCTCACGGGTATAGTGGGGATACCTTCGTCTGGTAGATGGTGCTCCGTAACGAAGTCTCCACTTAACAACACTCTACACGATTCCCAGAGTGGTGGGAAGTTCGGTCCTGAGCTAAAGTTTGCCGGCTACGACGCAATAATAATTGAGGGTGCGTCTGAGAGGCCTGTGTACCTCTGGATCCATGACGGAAAAGCCGAGCTTAGGGACGCTAAGCACCTTTGGGGTAGAGATACTCACGACACTACCGACATCATACAGGAAGAACTAGCTCCTGTAGTAGGTAAAGACGAGGCTGCGAGAATCAAGGTGGCCTGCATCGGACCTGCGGGCGAGAGACTTGTTAGGATAGCCTGTATAATCAACGACAAGAGTAGGGCCGCCGGTCGAGGAGGACATGGCGCCGTATGGGGTAGCAAGAAGCTTAAGGCTATAGCAGTAAGAGGACATATGAAGCCCCCCATAGCTAATGAGGCTAAGTTTAGAGAAGTTGTCGTAAAGTCTATGGACCTCATAAAAAGGTCGGCGATTACTAGTGAGGCTTTACCGAAGTACGGTACGGCTGTTCTAGTCAACATAATAAACGCTCACGGGATCTACCCAACTAGGAACTTCCAGACCGGTGTGTTCCCGACGGCAGATAAGACTAGTGGTGAAACTATTGCTAGAGAAATAATGGACTGGGAGAAGCAGAGGGAAGAGGTTTGCTGGGGTTGTCCGATTGCGTGCGCTAGATACACTAAGATAACTAAGCCACCATTCACAGGAGAGGGGGGAGGACCGGAGTACGAGACGGTTTGGGCTCTCGGTGCTCAAACCGGTACAGACGATCTAGCAGCTATATCTAAGGCAAACTATCTGTGCAATGAGCTAGGACTAGACACTATATCTATGGGTCACGTAATAGGGACGTTCATGGAGCTTGTTGAAAAAGGGAAGATTCCTCCAGAGAAGCTACGCGGTCTAAGAGCAACATGGGGTAGCGGAGAGGCCTTAATCGAGCTAACGTGGAGAACCGCTTACCGTAGCGGCATTGGAGACGACATAGCCGAGGGGGCTCTCAGGCTAGCCCAGAAGTACGGAGCACCCGAGTTAGCTATGGTCGTTAGAGGCCAGGAGCTACCAGCGTATGATCCGAGAGGTGCGCAAGGCCACGGGCTAGCGTACGCTACGAGTAACAGGGGTGGCTGTCACCTCAGGGCCTACATGATCTCTCCTGAGATCTTAGGAGTTCCACAGTTACTCGATAGGTTCGAGACTAAAGGTAAGGCAGGGTGGGTTAAGCACTTCCAGGACGTATTCGCAACTATAGATAGCTTAATTGTCTGCAAGTTCGTTACGTTCGCCTATTGGTCGGACGTCATGGCCGAGCAGCTATCAGCGGTAACAGGGTGGGACATAGCCAAGGAGGAGTTCGAGAAAATAGGTGAGAGAATATACAACGCGGAGAGAGCCTTCAACGTGTTGTCCTTTGAAGATGGAGAGCAGTACGATACACTACCCAAGAGGCTACTAGAGGAGCCCATGCCTGAGGGACCGGCTAAAGGGCATGTAGTTAGATTGAGCGAAATGCTCCCGGAGTACTACAGCTTGAGAGGTTGGGTAAGGGGTAGACCGACAAGAGCGAAGCTGGAGGAGCTAGACCTGAAGTGGTTAGCGGATAAGCTATCTGAAGCTAAATTACTCCTAGAGTAAACATTAGCTTAAACTTTTTTTACAGCTCCACACGATTCTTAACTGAGGACCATATTCGTTCTGTTGCGGATCTTCGCGACGACTACGTACTTTAGCCTAGGGAAAGTCTCGCGTGGATGAGCGCATTAAGCCGTTTAATCCTCAAGAACAAGCCTCGCTCATTACGAGCAAGCTGATTATAATGGTATGACCCCACTAGCTCCCACCCTTCATTCTCCCTCACTTAGAGGGTGTCTGGAGGGTTCCATAACCATATGTTCTACAGACTTTTAAACCTCTACTTATATACCTTACCTACATCAAGCCGGTAAGGCGATAATACAGTTCAAAAAGTGTTTCCTTGGATTACCCCCCAAATTAGCTCAGAAGTCGTTTTTAAACTACGAAGACTGGAAGAATGGTGAGTTCCACTAGAGATTGATTGTTGGCACCTCGAAGAGCGTTTAATTCTTGGCTAAGGATAGAAAAGACGCAACTGCAGAAAATGATGGGCTCGATCTCCAAGGCAGTACGGTATGGGCTCGGCCTCTTCTTATTGGAAGTCAAGTTCTTAAAAAGCTTTAAGGTTAAGAAGCTCTAAAAGTATGGCGAAGGTCTTGAAGCCCATTGGTGTAGTTGCTAGTGGATCAAAGTCGTTTTACGCCCCCGTATTGGTGTATAAGGACGCTGAGAGGTTTCTTCGTGAGGAGTCTCTTGCGTTTATTAGAGATAGAGTAACGGGTAAGCAGTACCTCGGTTTAATAAGGTGGTTATCTAAAATAGACCCCCTCTTGCCTGCGACCCAGAGGTCCGGAGTAGTGGATAACCCTAGACTTGCGGAAATAGCTACGAACATTCCATTCGAGACCTCATACGTCAGGATCATCGGGGAAATAAGTAGCGGAAGGCTTGAGCCTCCGGTAGACCCACCAACTCCAAGGAGCGAGGTGTTGCTTGTCGAGTCCCCCGAGGACCTCGCGCTCGAAGTTGGTGAGGGACTGACAATAGGGGAGCACAAGTACTCGGGGGTCAAGATACCCCTGAACCCCAGGTACCTGCCCTATCACATTGGGGTAGTTGGGGCAACCGGGACCGGCAAGTCGAGGCTTGTGAAGGCCCTCATAGACGAGGTGCTAGCCAAGACGGATTGGAGAGTGATAGTGTTCGACCACTCCGGGGTAGACTACGTATCTTACTACCCTCACAACGTAGTAGACGCATCCCTAGTAATGCCCGACCCCATAACCCTCGGCGAGCTAATATCAGAGAGGTCCATGCTTGAGAGACAGGAAGAGTACATACTGGCAACAGTGTATGCTTACATAGCTTCTTTCAAGAGAACTTCTGCTACAGCAACAACCCACGGCCCTCAAAGGGTCGATAAAGCTCTTAGCTCATCTGGAACCTCGTTCGCCTGTAGCATGAGATTTACCGAGGGCTTAGACTTCACAAATGCCGAGAAGCTTATGACCGAGATAACGTGGGACATACACTTGTTCCGTAAGTGCGTCGAGAGGGTAGGCAAAGAGTTTGAAGCCAAGGACCCAACCGTAGCTAAGATGAGTTTACTCGTAGGGACCTACTCCAAGGAGCTGATAGAGTCTCTTAACGAAAAGAAGCTCACGGCCCGTGACGCAGTCGATCGAGCTCTAAGGGAGAGGTTGGTCGTTATTGACTTGAGTAGCGTCGAGATAGTCGTGAGGAGATATATAGTGAAATCCGTTTTAGACGAGCTGTGGAAACTCGTAGACGAGCGCGGAGAGAGGCCCAGGACGCTGGTGATAGTAGACGAAGCACACAACTACGCCTGCATGGGGTGTGGAGCCTCTTTACGTTCGATTGAGAGAACCGCGAGAGAGGGGAGGAAATGGGAGATCGGGTTGGTGCTGGCTAGCCAGAGGACAATCGACTTCTCGACTGACATCAGAAACAACATAAACACGTTCTACTTCAGCAGGCTACAGACCCCCGGAGACTTCGAGAATCTTCGGGGAGTCTTAGACTTAGGGGGCTTGGGTCCGGAGTCCCTGTCAGTTCTCGGAATACGAGAGTTCTTCTTCGCCGGCCTCGGGAATCCTCTAAGATTTCCAATACTCATTCGGGTGAGGGAAGTTGGGGAGCCAACTCTGGGGGGAAGAGCAGCCTAAAACGGAGGGAGCCGTTGGTATAGCCCCCGAGCTACTAGGGGAAGCTCTTGACTCCGTAGTTATTAAGATAGATAGAGTCGCCTCAATAGCTGGGATAGCATCTAGAGCTAGAGAGAGATTGGTCTCGAGCGGTGCCATAAGGAGAGCCACCTACATTGGAGATAAGTGCTTCTTAAGCATAGACTCGAGCTATACTTCTCCCCCTCTAGAGCTTGTCGGGGGATATCTCGGCCTCATCTTCGTAGTCAGCGTCCTCTACGGCAAGGAGTGTCGCTCTGCCTTATCGGAGTTTGAGGTCGTGGCTCACGCAACGTACGATCCGACTAGGGATTTAACTAGGGTCGAAGCCAGAAGACTCGAGAGGGAGAAAGCCATAGAGGCCCTAAGGAGGAAGTCTAGAGGGGAAGTCTACTTCGACATCATCATACTCGACGGTGAGGTTCTACCCAGACTGTCGCCAAGGCTCCTCGCTGGAGCTGGCGTAGAATCAGAGAAAGCTAGAGAGCTAGTGAGACTAACTGACACCATGGTCCTTCTGGCCGAAAAAACTAAAACTCCGGTCGTGGGAGTACTCAAAAGGAGCTACTCCAAGGATGCACTAGCAGTGCTCGGGTACTTCCTAGACGTCGACTTAAGCGATAGAGCCTTCATGACGTACGTTTTAGAGCCCGGGGAATTCGCTGTCATAGGGGACTATAGGTCCATAGCATCTGCTTACCAGAGTCTAGTTGACGACTACGGAGATGCTTACCCTAGAGAGGTTTCGCCTGCTAGGTACAGGCTCGCTTGGCTAAAGCAGATGCTTAGGTATTCAAACATAGCCGATAGGATGAAAATGGCGTTCTACAGACCCCATTCAGGGATCAGCACTACTGCAGTCAAGATAGAGTACGACTCGGTAGACCTAAGTGACGAGGAGCTAGTCTCATCAGTAACGTCTGTGAGCGAGGCGACGGGCTTCCCGGCGCCAGTGGATTACGCCGATACCTTATCGCAGATACCGAGTGACGTTAGGTTTACATTGTACCAGCTAGTGCTACAGAAGATAAGTGAAGCTAATCCGGACGTAGCGCAGAAGTTATTTACGCTGGTAAACCCGCAGAAACTCGCCTCGATAGGGTTGAGGACGTAGCGGACCCATGAGACGCACCAGAGGCTCGCCTAGGTTGTCAGCTATATAATCTCTACTAAACTACGTACTCGGCTGGCGACTATGTCGAGAGGAGGAAGCATTCCCCTCGGAACCTTGGTAGGCTTCATAGTGCTTCTGATGTTTGGTTGGGTGCCCATCTTGGGGCCTCTCGTGGCCGGCTTTGCGGCTGGACTCATAGCCAGGGGAGCATTACGGGGCTTTGCGGCCGGGTTCCTAGCCGGTATTCTCGGGGCAGTACTCGTCGGACTATCACTGAGTCTACTTGGAGCGCTACTATGGGGACTGATGGGGGCGTTAATCGGGTGGATAATAGGGTTTGGAGGAGTACTGTTGCTGTCCATTAGTATAGCCATACTCACTGCGCTAGGGGGTCTAATAGGCGGCGCTCTTAGGAGCTAGCGACAGCGCGAAGCGTCCTAGGTGGTGTACAAACTCGTCTATATAGTGCTCATTCCGACCTATATTTCACGTCTCCGGACCTTCACGAACTTAGAGCACGTAGAATACATAGGTTCATGGCCTTGATTAGCGATATGCGGAGAGAGAAACCCTCAGGTACTCATTAGAGCGGACTCGTCGAGGGACTGAAGCAACCCCGCTCGGGAGTCGTCAGCACACCCTATAATACCTAACCTTTCGCCTTCCCTTGGACTTAAACTCGCTGCACACTTTACCCATCTCCTCCATCGACTCTAGGACCTTATAGATTCCGCGAAGGGAATAAGCGGGAAAAACCTTCCATACTTCGTACGCCGTAGCCTCCCCACTTCTCTCTAGTACGCGAATTATCTCTTTACGCACATCTTTATCTGCCTTCCTGCTAGCCGAAAGAGGTCTAAAGCCCATAGTTACGACTGCTATGGAGTTCCCCATGTTTTCGGCTACAGTGTAGGCAGATGCGGATAGAGACTTCGTTTTGACTCCACTTTTCCAGAGCCTCACCAAGGAGTTAAACGCTTCATCCCTACTTATCTCGACGAGCTTGATCGACCTAGCGAACTCGGGTAGAATGAGGTTCTTCACTCCTTTAATCGAGGTAGCCACTACTTCGTAGGATGCGTTTACACCCACATCCTCTAGGTCTCTAAAGCCCTTCCAGATCGAGTAAGCTAGCAATCCTGTCCTCGCTGGAACAACTACTCTATCTACTCTAAGCCTCCTCTCATATATCTCGAGAGCGATAGTTTTCAGCCCCTCCACAGTGAGAGGGGTTGCGTAGCCTAATAGGGAGGCCTTCCCATTCTCGCCGAAGACCAGCTTCACATTCCCGGTTCGCAACAGTATGTCTACATCTAAGTAGTCAAGCGATAAAGGATCCTCCACGACTACTTCGACAGAGGAGACTCCGTTAAGGTAGTAAGCGAGGGAGTAGGTGAAGTCTTCCTCGAACTTCGTTCTAATGGTTACGAATCCCTTTGAGAGTACGTAGCTCGCTATGACGGAGGAAGCTCTATCAGAGTAAGTGCCTGTGGGATTGTAACGCTCGTTTTTGACTAGCACTCCTCCAACAGTGTTTACTGGAGTCAACCCCTCTCCCTTCGAGATAACCTTCTCTAATTTAGGTAGCACAGACCTGTATCTCCAAATGCCCGGCCCTGCTCTTTCCACTCTAAACACTCCATACGGGTACTTGAAGACCGTAAGCCACCCACAACTCGGGCAGGTAAAGACCTCTTCGCTGTACGCTCTTCCACACTTTCCGCAGACCAGCAATTCCTGAGCTACTGCCGTACTCAAGGCTAGGACCGCTACTTCCTCACTAACGAGACCATGTACTCGTACAGTCTTGTGTCTCCTGAGATCTCTGGATGGAACGTTACAGCGAGAACATTATTCTGGATAGCCACCGTACCCACTTTACCGATATCTGGGTGGTCGAGATAGCCCACTATCCTCGCATCACCCCAGGCTTCAACTATCGCAGGCGCTCTTATGAAGACCGCCCTCACAGTGCCTATTCCATCGACGAAGACCTCCGTTTCAAAAGACTCTCTTTGTCGGCCGAAGGCATTTCTTCGTATAGCTATATTCATCAACTCGAGGAGAGGTTGCCCTGTCTCGCCAACCACTCTATCTACTACTTTCTTAGCTAGGAGTACTGCCCCAGCGCAAGTCCCCATTACAGGCTTTCCTTCTCTCGCTAGGTCTGCGATAGCTACGTCCATTCCCGTGACTCTCATTAAACTACCTATGGCGGTAGACTCGCCCCCGGGTATGATCAGAGTATCTATACCTACTAAGTCTCTAGGTGACTTAACCGGTACAGCCCTAACCCCGCTGAGCTCGGAAAGCAACTGCAGGTGCTCTAGGAAGTCTCCCTGGAGGCTCAGCACTCCGACTACTACCAAGTTACTCACCCCTCACTTGCATGAGCTCCTCCGGCTTCAGCCTCCTCACGTCCATCCCCGTCATTGAGGACCTCTCGGAAACCATTTTCTGAGCTTCGGCAACGATCTCCGGGTCGTCGTAATAGGTAGTAGCCAGTACTATAGCTCTAGCCCTAGCCTCCGGGTCTGAGCTCTTGAAGATCCCAGAGCCCACGAAGACCCCATCGGCCCCCAACCACATCATGAGCGCAGCATCTGCCGGTGTAGCGATGCCTCCAGCAGCAAAGTTTACGACGGGCAGTCTACCGAGTCTCGCAGTAAGTAGAACTAGTTCATAGGGAGTCTTGTTCTCCTTCGCGTATACCCAAAGAGCCTCGATGTCTCTCGATGTGTAGTATCCTTTCAGTGTTGCGATATCTCTATTAACGAGCTTCATGTGCTTTACTGCCTCCGCAACGTTACCCGTACCGGGCTCTCCCTTCGTTCTTATCATAGACGCTCCCTCAAATATTCTCCTCAGTGCTTCCGGGAGGTTTCTTGCTCCGTTCACGAACGGCACTCTAAACTCCCACTTGTTAATGTGGGCTCTCTCGTCTACTGGAGTGAGGACCTCGCTCTCATCTATGAGGTCTACACCTACCTCTTCGAGCAGCCTTGCCTCCTCGGTGTGCCCTATTCTGCACTTAGCAGATACGGGTATTGTAATAACATCCGTAACTCTCTGAATGACGTCCAACCCAGCCGTTCGGGCAACACCTCCAGATACCCTGACGTCGTAGGGGAGCTTATCGAGGACCATGACACCCACAGCACCAGCGTCTTCAGCTATTTCAGCCTGCTTCTCGCTAGTGACATCCATTATTACTCCTCCCTTAAGCATTGACACGAAGCCTAGCTTAACCAGAGTACCCCCTAACTTAATAAGCGGGAGCGAACCACCCTCCGCAGAAGACCTATCCCTAAGTTCCAGTAGTTGGTATATCAAGTCGCGAAGCTTCTCGATAAATACGTAAGAGTCAGTGAGCTTCACTTGCACACCGCCAGTATAGCTTTCGGCCTCCCTGAAATAACTGTTATTGAACGTTCAACAGGTTTCCCAAAAATTCGAAACTTCGGTAATCTAAGGGGTAGGTAGGCGAAGGTCAAAAAGTGAAGCAATGTCCAAGCCGGCTTGTTTTAAGTACTTGTGACAGGATCTACTGGGGATAGCAATATCTGCTGCTCTACTAGTACTACTTGTGCTTGTAATCCTGTCAGTACTAGCATTAGCTCTCAGAGAGATTCGCCGCTCGAGACTTGCTAAGGCTGTTGTTGCTGTTAAAAAAATGCTGGTTACTGGTGAGGAGGGAGTCTCCTTTTCTAGACCTCTGAACGCTGAGCTCGGCAGGCTAACGATTGTTGGGATAGTTGGCAGGAAAGGTTACAGAGCCCTCGCAGAGTTCACACCTTCATCTAAACTCCTGCTCGGCAGTATTCGCTACCGTGACCTATGCTCAGGGGGTTACCTACTCGCCGTAGACAGTGTAGGTAACGGCTACTTGAACACGCCAGCCGTCAGGATTTTGATAAAACCATTCGAAAACGTTCTTGTCGCATGTTTAGACCCGTCGGAAGTCCATACAGTAGCGAAGTCCATTGAAATAGTTGAGGAGAATTCGACAGCAAAAAGCGTTATTCACGTCTCCGGCGGTAGGTACTCAGCTAGAGTCTCATGGGAATCTTTCGTGCTGCCCTCCTGGAGGCTAGTCTACGAGCCGATGAGAGGGTCCTACAGAATCGTGAAAGAACCCGGGGTTGGAGTAAGAGTAAGGAGCGTGCGCGTAGAAGTCTGTGCTAAGTCTTTAAGCTACTTCACTCCCGAGATCTGCGCTACCATTACTAGGCTGGCAAAAGTGGATAGTGAAGCCTCCGGCACACTAGAAGGACTAATAGGTAGGAGGCTCGTGGTTGTGCACATGGCTTACGTAAACCTCCTCGACCTAGCTAGAGAGCTCGGGATAGCTAGATACCCACACATATCTGGGTACTCTAGCGGCTATATTAAAGCTAAGTTAACTATGGAGGTACCGATGGCTAAGAACATAGTAAGGGAAGAACCGGTCTAGATAGCTTACTTATCCGTCACTACGTTTACCCATGTTCTGAAATTGGTATATTTACTATGGCTAAAAAGAATACCTTCATTTAACTAGGTTCTCAGCTACTTTAGGAAGTGAGACCTTTCGCAGCATTCGCGATACTACCGGAAGGAAGACTGTTGCTGTAGTAGTCAGTAAAGCAGAGCCTGCCACTGTCGCGAGGTAGGTCTTAGTGGTGTCCCTGGTTAGTCCACCTAATGCCGGGCCGACTATGGATGATACCATTACAACCGAGATCTGCATACCTATGAGCCTCCCAACCCTCCTGTTACCGAAGAGAGCTGGGACGATGCTCATGTGTGCTACTGGCTCGCCTCCGAACGCAAATAGTCTTATGAGTAGAGCGAGTACAGCTGGCCACGCATAAGCGTGGGGCAGTAGACTGACAGCATAAGATGATGCGGCTTGAGTAGCGTATAGAGCTAATATGGTCTTCAAAATACCTACTCTAGTAGCTAGTAGCCCCCAGAAGAACCCGCCCGCAGTTTGTAGAATGCCCGAAACTCCCATTACCGCAGGAGTGTATACTGCCAAGGCTTCCTCACTGGGCAAGCCGGAGGATTCGTAGATCTCTGAGATTATCGGGGCGAGGTAGCTTATCAACATAGTCGATGAGGTAGCTACTAAGAAGATCGGCACTAGCATAGTTAAATACGCTCTGCGGCTCGCATGGTCAGTATATGACTCTCTAGATCTCTGCTTAGGCGGGACCATGCCTCTGTATAGTGCTGCGCAGACCATAGTCACCGAGCTAGTGACAAGCGACGCAGTAAAGAAAGTGTAGAACGGGCCTGTCCTTGTCAGAAGGTACGTGATTATGGGAGACCAGAGAGTGAGCGCCATATATGACCCGCTCTGGACTACAGCTAGAGCTAGCTGAGGTCTAGACGGTAGAGAGCTTATGACCGCAGGGTTTACCGACGTAGAGACGGCTGAGAAAACAAGTCCATAGGCTACTGCCGAAGCGTACCAGTACCACATGGCCTCGCTCCACGGTTTTGACCTCATGGGTAGTACCAATATCCCTGAGGTGAGTTGCGATAGTGCACCAATAGCTAGGAGGATTGAGGGACCTCTTGCATCGTAGAGCGCTCCAAACGCCGAGGAGGTGAATATTCCTACACCGCTCGATATTATTATGAATGCTGCTACCTGCGTCACGCTGTCGACTCCGTAGAGACTCATCAAGTGCTGGTAAAACATAGAGATACTGCTCCTCCAGCCTACAGCGAGTAGGGCCAGAATACCCGCTACCACGTAGCTATAGCTTCTCTTGACCACGGCTTACGACCTTAGTAGAGGTCGTTAAGCAGAAATAAGCTCCTGCACTCATCAAGCAGGAAAGCTCTCTAACCTTAGCAAGGGAGATATAGTTCACGCAAGAGCTAGTGGAAGATCATGCGCACTCCCAGTCTTTCTTAAAGTCTAACACGCCGCAGTACTTGACGGGGCACTTACCTAATGCGCTGTTTAACTGGAGTTTCTAGGGACAAATGTTCAGGGCGGGTCACGCTTAGTAAGCGCTACTCTCTATTATGCTGGATATTAATATCCGGTGTTGTAGCTAAGAAGAAGCTAGAGAAACTTGGACATAAGTCCGGTGCTTGGTTGAGGGAGTGTTCGCAGATTTTGGAGAGAATGTTGTGGCAGCACTCAGTGAGGGGCTTGTGGAGAACTCGAAGAATGCGCGATAAGGCAGACATAGTCGTTCATATATTCTACAGCTACTATCTACTTCTAGACCTTTCAGTACGTAGGGTAGGTTATGAGGAGTTCAAATAAGTAGAATACTTAACTTCTACTCTACAGCATCAAGTTGGTGACCTAGTTTGGAGGTTTTGAGGGGAGTACACCTAGTTAGGGGAGAGGTATCAAACATATATGTAATAGAAACAAGCTCAGGGAACATCCTAGTTGACGCAGGAACCCCGAACGACCCTGAAAGGATTCTCTTATATCTTAGATCTTCCGGGCTTAAGGTAGAGTTCATTTTCGTAACTCACGCCCACTGGGACCATGTCGGAGGACTCAAAGCAGTGAAGGAAGTTACGGGTGCGAGTGTTGTAGCCCACGTAGATGAGGCTCCCTATATACGCGGAGAGAGTTCTACAAGACGCAGATTCGAGCCAGTTAACGTAGATATCTTAGTGAAAGATGGAGACAGCATTTTAGGGCTTACAGTCATTCATACTCCTGGACACACTCCTGGTAGTTCATGCCTCTTCGACAGTGGGAGGAGGACCATCTTCGTGGGGGATCTAGTTTACGAGGAGGGTGGAGAAGTTCGTGAGATGCTCCACCAGTATTCTCGCGATCCTTACATGAACAGGGAGTCTATAGCTAAGCTAATTGCATACGACTTTGACCACTTGCTGCCAAGCCACGGGAACCCAGTGCTGGGAAAGGGTAGGGAGATGCTGAAACTTCTTGTCGAGAGCTTTCACCCGATGTAGGGGCAATATAGATGCTGATCTCTCTGTTAAGCAAACTTCATTCACTCATAGCCTCTAGTATCCAATACCTTACCTATGGGTAACCTATTTATAATGTTTCTTCTAGAGTAGTAGTTGGTGGTTTTACGTGGTTAGACCTATGACTAAAGATGCTTTACTAACTGCTTTCGGAGGAGAGTCTATGGCTCACACAAGGTACTTAATTTTTGCTGATGTAGCGAGGAAAGAAGGCTTTAGCAATGTTGCGAGACTTTTTGAAGCTGTAGCTTACGCTGAGTTAGTTCATGCCAGTAACCACTATAGGGCTCTTAGAGAGTACAATGAGGATGCCAAGGTGGCTGCCGGGACTCCCATAGGACCTGGAAACACCAGTAAGAACCTGGAGCTGGGGATCACGGGTGAGGATTACGAGGTTAGTGAGATGTACCCGGTATTTCTAGAGATAGCTAAACACCAGGGAGAAAAAGAAGCCGAGAGGAGCTTCTACTATGCGTACATGGCGGAACAAATCCACGCGAGGTTATATAGGGAAGCGAAGAGCTATGTAGACCAAAAACGAGATTGGCCTCTAGAGGGTAAAGTATGGATATGTCCGGTCTGCGGGCATACTCACGTCGGGGTCGACCCCCCAGAGAAGTGCCCAGTCTGCGGTATACCTAAGAACCTCTATAAGGGTTTCTAAACCTAGGTCAAGTTTTTAACTAAGTAGTTATATGCTAGAAGAGCGTGGAGTGCCGTTCCCTTCCAAAGGGCTTCTTCATCAACGTCGAACCTGGGGTGGTGGTGAGGATATACTATGCCCTTACTTTCGCTTCGAGTTCCCAAGATTACGAACGCTCCCGGAACCTTCTGGAGGTAGAACGAGAAGTCCTCAGACCCCATACTCATAGGTGCTTCGGAAGTCGGCCCCAGCTTGCTGGCAACCTTCATGACGAAATCGGCTAGCTCGGACGTGTTTATTACTGGCGGGTAAGGAATCCCAGTAACCTCGACTTTGCCCTCACACTCCCAAGCTGCCGCATAGTGCCTTACTATTGCCTCAATTCTAGATAGCACCCTGTCTCTCACAGACATGTCGAAAGCTCTGAGTGTGCCGTAGATCTCGACGGAGTCAGGTATTACGTTACTAGCCTTACTTGCCTCGATTCTAGGCGTTGAGACGACGATAGGTGTGAGAGGGTCTACGTTTCTGGCCACTACCTTCTGGATAGCGTTGTATATGTCTGCAGCTGGCACCGTGGGGTCCTTGGTTAACTCAGGGTGGGCAGCATGACCTCCTAAACCCTTGATCTTTATTACGAATGACGTAGAAGATGCGTTCATAGATCCCTTTCTTGTAGCTATCACACCAGACGGAAGCTCTGACCACACGTGAATACCGAAAACGGCGTTTACGTCATCAAAAAAGCCCTCTTCTACGATTTTCTTCGCTCCAGCACCTCCTTCTTCAGCGGGTTGAAATACTAGCTTAACTGTTCCCCTTAACTTACTTTTAATAGAGGATAGAACTCTAGCTGCTCCTAGAAGCATGGCTACGTGAGCATCATGACCACAAGCATGCATTTTCCCCGGAATCCTTGATTTATACGGAACATCGTTTTCCTCCTGTATTGGGAGAGCGTCCATATCGGCTCTTAGTGCGAGAGTCCTCCCTTCACTAACCCTTAGTATACCAATAACTCCCGTACCAGCGGTACGGGCGACTTGAAACCCTAAACGCACTAACTCTTCCTCAACTAGCTTCGATGTCCTGTACTCCTCATACCTTAGCTCGGGATACGAGTGGATATCGCGTCGAACTTTAATGATGTAGTCGCTCATAAGCTTAGAGGCATTAATAATCTCTTCCTCTACGGGATCTAAGCTCATTTTTATCACAAGTACATTTCAACTAATCAGGTAAAAACCTTCGAACTGTTTTGATGATACTAGAAATAGCTAAGAAATCCTCTGTTCTGTTTGGATTTCCAAACCTGTGAGGAGTTAAGGTTTAATAACTTTGTTTTACTAATAGTAACGGTGATAAAATGTCTTTAAACCTTATAAAGTACGCTAAGGAAGTCGAGGAGAGAGCTTTAGACTCTTACCTTCACAATACGAGGGTTCTGAGGCTTAGTGGGATAGACTTAAAAGACCTCGAGGACGTGGTTAAGAAGGTGTCGATCGAGACATGGATCCACAAAGAGATTGTAACTGGGATGCTGAAGGCGTATCAGGAAGCTCTAGATAGAGTGGTTGAAGTCATGCGGGATGTTGAAAGTATTACACCTACCGCTATCGAGAGAGCAGTTCTCGTGAAAATCCTGAAAGAACATCTACAGATAGAGACCGACATGATCGAAACATATAAGAAGCTTGCTAATGAACTCAAGTACCCAGTCCTTAAAGCTATTGCCGAGGCTTTAGCAAGAAACGAAGAAGAGCACCACAAAATGATTAGCGACCTAATCAGAAAGTACGAAGAAACGTAAAAACATGTGAGTAGCAATTAACTCGCCACATTACTCTTATATTTACCTACATCGATAGTTTTTACTTGGAGATAAGCCTTGAAGTGCCCCTTCTGTGGCTATGATGGTCAGCCCGAAGTAGCTAAAGAGTGGAAATTCAGGTTCTATACGGTTCAAAGGGTTAAGTGCCCTAGGTGTGGTGGGATATTTAATCACTACGCTGGAACAACACCAGCGGGGAGGTTCTCAGAGTTTATAATTAGAGTTAAACCAAGGCCAAAGAGTGGAAGATAGGTCTATTGCTCCAGCCTCATCACTTTATCAACCCTAATTTTGTTTTAGCAGCAAGCCCTTACTCTTTTAGTGTAGTGAAGAGGTCAAATTTATATAGTTATGTTGGCTATTAAGGCGGTGGAACGTTGAGAATAGGTGTTTACGGTTTTGGAGCCATTGGGAGGTTAGCTTCTAGGCTGATCCTAGAGCGCGGGCATGAGCTCGTAGGGGCTGTAGATATCGATGAGAAAATTGTTGGTAAAGACGTCGGTGAGCTTCTGGGCGTAGGTAGTTTAGGAGTCGAGGTGACTAAAGACGTTAGTGAGCTTGCCGATGCCGACGTAGTGATACATGCTACTGGGTCCTACCTTGATAGAGTCTTCGACCAGATAGCCTCCTTAGTAAAGATAGGTGTTCACGTAGTCTCTACGTGTGAAACTCTCTCCTATCCCTACTATAGATACCCAGTTCTTGCCTTAAGGTTAGATGAACTGGCTAGAGCTTTCGGGTCTGTAGTAATTGGGACGGGCATAAACCCAGGTTACTTACTTGACACTTTAGTAGCGGTCCTAGCGGCTTCGGTTCCGTCAGTCAAGAGAGTGAAGGCTGTGAGAAGTCTAGACGCAGCTAAGAGAAGAGAGCCGTTTAGAAAGAAGATAGGTATCGGTGACGACCCAAGAGTTGTTGAAGAAAGGATAGCTAGAGGTGAGATCACAGGGCATGTAGGGTACGCTGAGTCGGTATACCTCATAGCACTAGCTGGGGACCTTAACCTCACGAAGGTGGTCGAGTGGCAGGGTAGTGTACCGGCTGAAGCAGATATCGAGTCATCAGGGATTAAAGTAGAGAAAGGCAAGAACAAGGGGATCGTAGGGTATGGTGCCGGTTTTGTGGGCGAGCGGGAAGTAGTTAAAGTCGTTTTTGAGGCTTACGTTGGCGCCCCAGAGCACGAAGAAATTGAGGTTGAGGGTCATGAGTACTCAGTTAAGTGGAGGAGTACTGGAACACCTGGGGACTTAGGTACAGTAACTGTAGCTTTAAACGTAGCTGAGAGAGTCCCGTATATGTTGCCCGGGCTTAGGCTAATGACTGACATGCTACCATTTAAGATCAGGTTTGTTAAGGGGTAATCTCAGGTGGACTACTCAACCTTAGAGAGCAGGCTGAGTAGCCTAATAAGTGAGCTCGAGAGCGAGTACCTCAAGAGAACACCGAAGAGTAAAGAGCTCTTTGAAAAGTCAAAGAAGCTTACTCCCGGTGGGGTAACCTACTCGATTAGATACTTCAGACCACACCCTGTTTACGTTTCGAGAGCTGAGGGAACTAGGGTTTGGGACGTCGACGGTAATGAGTACGTAGACTACTGGATGGGTCACGGAACCCACATCCTGGGTCACGCACCAAAGTTCGTTCTCGATGCTGTAGTAGAAGCTATGAGGTCGGGAACTCACTTAGGCTACGAGAACCCCTACGCTGTGGAGTACTCTGAGCTACTAACGAAGGTCGTGCCTGGCCTAGATATGGTTAGGTTCGCTAACAGTGGAACTGAAGCCAATATGTACACGCTCAGGCTTGCTAGAGCGTTTACAAAGAGAAAGTACGTAGTTAAAGTCGAGGGTGGTTGGCACGGTGGATACGATGCATTACATACAGCTGTTTCTCCCCCGTTCACTGGTCCTGAATCAGCTGGACTCCCCGATGAGTACTTAAGGTATACTCTATCTGCTCCATATAATGACTCAGAAGCAGTTGAGGAGCTATTGAGGAAGCACTCTGTTGGGGCTGTTATAGTTGAGCCTGTACTCGGGGCTGGTGGTTGCATAGCTCCTGTAGGTAATTACCTCAAGGAGCTTAGGGAGCTTACATACAGGTACGGTTCTCTACTAGTATTTGATGAAGTGATTACGGGGTTTAGGCTCGCACTAGGAGGAGGTCAGGAGTACTTTGGTGTTAAAGCAGACCTAGTGGTCATGGGAAAAGTTGTTGGTGGAGGCTTTTCGGGCGCAGGTGCCTTTGGTGGGAGAGCAGAAATCATGGAGTTACTGGATCACTTGAAGATTCATGATCCAAGGTCTAGAGCCTTCCACGGAGGGACGTTTGTCGGTAACCCAGTCAATATGGTAGCTGGGTATACCTTGGTTAAGTACCTAGCTGAGAACAAGTCGCTTTATGAGGTTGCAAACAGAATGTGGGAAGAGTTTAGGAAGTACGTGGATAAAGTCTGTGAAGAATACGGAAGAATATGCTGGTCGACTGGTGCTGGAACCATGACCGGTATACACTTCACTAAGTTGAGGCCGCGAAACACTAGGGAGGTTTACGAGCTAAGGTGGAGTAAGCAGATTGAGTACGCTTACCACCTCTACTCGAGATTAAGTGGTGTACTCTACATAAGCGAGAAACTAATACATCTTCTGCCGTCACTAGCTCACTCGAGAAAAGAAGTTGAGCTATTTACAGATGTCTTTAGAAGCTTTTTAGCTAGAGTTCTCAAGGCCTGATTCAGTTCTGCTTTAAGGAGCTTTCTCCTCAAACTCTACGTATCCTTGGTGAGTGCTAATGCTAACCGTTATCCTGAGCTCAACTCTACCTCTCCATACCTCACTTACGGCTTTAAACACCTCTTTAGTGATGTCTTTCGAGACGGTTCTATAGGACGTGGGTACGAGCTGCACTACCCTATTAAGGGGGATAACTACGCCTATGCTTAGCTTCAGACGGTCCTTCTTAAGCTTGTAGTCTAGGTTCTCCACGACGAAACCGAACCTCTCTGACGTTTTCAGTATAGCAGCTAGAACCCTCCATAATGCGGGGTCATCGGATTCTAAGTAGGTTCGGTAAGTTTCCATTACCCTTCCACTAACGTGTTCTTTAACTCTAGACTCCAACTCTACCCTCCTAAAGTACAGGTTTCTCTCGACTAGATCTTTTATTACTGATAGCGCTACATGTAGAGGGTAGCGCAGATTCCCAACCCACTCGACCACTAACTTGATGTCTTCTTCTCTCTGTTCTATATGTAAAGAAGATAGTGTGAGACCTTGAGCTCTAAGCTCACTTAGAAGTCGTACTTGAACATCAAAAACTTCCTCTATCGAAACTCGTGGGGGTAATGGCTTGGGTGGAGCGGCTTTATGCTCCTTGATTCTTCTCACGACGTCAGAGTATTTTGCCTCAAAATCCTGTTCTGATAGCTCGTACACTATCACTTCACCTCCGGAAGTCCCGGCAGCTTCAACTATCTTGTCCAAGGCCTCACCTCCTGTAAGGTCTTCACCGATCGACTTAAAGTAGGCAGCTATGAATAGACCGCGAAGTATTACTATACTCCCCTCAGCCTCTCTAACACGTACTCTAGCAAAACATAGCTTCTCAGCACAGACACTCATCAAGACCTTTGCTAAATCTTCTCCCGCGCTTATACTCTTGACTAGCACTATCGAACCTTTTAGTAATGCTTCTAGCCGTAAAGACATCTCATCGATAGTATCGCTAGCAAATCTCAATACGTCTTTCTCCAACTTTACACCACAAACAGTCGAGTTTAGTAACTAATTAATTGATATATGACCCGTATAATTTCTTAATTTACTACGCAATAACCTATTGGTGAGCAAATGGTGACTCACGAGTTTCTCAAGGTTAAGAGGCTTGAACACGGTGTTTTAGGACTAGAGGTAGCTCTACCTAACTCTCCACCACTAATACTCCTCGCGGGTAGGAAGGCCTTCATAATGTGCGGATACCTTAATATAGAGCTAGCAGAAAAGCTAGGTGTCCCGTGCGTTCGCGTAACGGGAGTAAAAAGCGTTGAGGACTTGCTAGAGAAAGAAGTTCAAGAAGTAACAACTAAAGCCAGGGACATGAGTATCTCCCCTGGACTTAGAGTAAGGGACATACTAGATAAGCTCTAGCCGTAATGAGAGCGTCTCCTAGTTCTCCCCTCATATTATAAACATTTTTGATTAGAAAGCGGAAACGGGATCTTTAGCTCTCTGCTGTGTTAACGATCCGAAGCCTATGACCTTCAGCCTCTCGAGGTTCGGCTGAAGCAGTGCAGAGCTAAAAGTCCCGCCCTTTTCTCCAACTTTCATTGGTATCTAGAAACTGCCTATAGTGTCATTGGTGGCTTTGGGTTAACTATTTCGGTACTTCGTGGTGTTTTCTGCACCTGGCTTCGTAGCTCTCTCGACCGCCGATCAGTACCCTGGGGCTATCGTAGGGAGCTGGTCTTCCATCTAGTAACCTCTGGGTTCTAGTTGCGGGTCTTCCACACTTTTTTCCGTCTTTACCCGTGTGTGTACAGACAGCTCTCAGGACTCTAATGTCGTCTGCGTGCGGTAGGATCTCTTTGACTACCTCCCACGGCTCTCCTCTGAAGTCAAGGTTCAGAGCTGCTACTATGACTAGCCTATCGCTACTTAAGTCCAGCAGGAACTTTACGAGCTCTTTTGAGTATTCGAAGAACTGGAACTCGTCTATCCCGATGACGTCGTGCTCTAGTAAGATGTCTCGTACTCTGTAGAAGCCAGCGATGTCGGACTCTACGACTAGTGCATCCATCTCGAGACCGTCGTGGCTGACGACCTTGCTACTCGAATACCTAGTGTCTGTGGAGGGCTTGACTAGTACTACTCTATACCCGGCGATAGCATATTTTCTCAGAACTCTGAGTAGCTCAGTAGTCTTACCGGAGAACATAGGACCCACGATTATGCGCAACCCACCTACCATATGCTCCCTATTTCTAGCTAACTGAGGATACTTCTTAAAACAGCTCTAGTTCTAGGCTTGGGTAGATCGTATAGTAGGTTTCCCATGTCGCAGCTCACGGAGAATCTCTAGTGATGTATAGGTACCCTATCTCCTCGAACTTAAAATAGTTTCTGATCTCTAGGTTACGTAATCTTCCCTTTATTAGCAGCCTGGTTTTCGCGATTACGGACGTGGCATGGCGCACACGCATTCTCGGACTAGGGTTTACCCCCTAGGTTTATGGTATGGAGTCGGCAAAGTTACACCAGTCTTCGATGCGTCTAAAATCCGCGATGACCTGAGGAAGGTCAAGGATCTGGGTGTAGGCTTTGTTAGACTTTGGGTAAACTGGAGAGATATCGAGCCGAGACCGAGTGCGTACGCATTTGGAGAGTTGAAGGAGGCTATGGACGAGGCCGAGGAGATCGGGCTTTCCGTAGTAATCCAAGTCTACTTAGAGTTTGGACCAGATTGGCTTCCGAAACTCTACCCCGATGCCGTTTTTATTTCTGAGTCCGACCTAAAGCTGTATCACCAAGGTAGCCCAGGAGTTTGCCTAGACCACCCCTCTGTGAGAAGGCATGCTGAGAGGTTTCTTGTGGAGCTAGCTGGGTTCGCAAAGAAGTACAGCAGCCTATATGCTTGGGACGTATGGAGCGAACCACAGATAGTCCAATGGGTGTTCAGGCTTGGGTTTCCTAAGTCAGTCTACTGCTACTGTGAGCACAGCGTGAAGAGGTTTAGGGAATGGCTTAAGGAGGTCTACGTAAGTATCGACGCGCTAAACGCGGCATGGCATAGGTCCTTCAATTCGTTTGAGGAGGTTCAGCCACCTAGGTTTGTAGTCCTTCACTATGCTAAGGAGAACATTGACTGGGTAGAGTTTAACGTCTGGAAGCTCAAGGAGGATCTGCGTTGGAGGGTCGAGACTATCAAGAAAGTCGACCGGGAGCATCTCGTAGCAAGTCACGCAGCTACGTCGTCAGTTCTATTGAACCCCCTATTTGGGCACCCAGACGACTGGGAAATGTCTAAAGTCGTAGACGTTTGGGGTACGTCTCTATACCCTAAGCACGCTCACAGAGTCCCTGATCCAGCTGTAGATAGCTTCATTCTAACCTCAGTAAGGTCTTCTGCTGACGCATGGGGAAAGAGCTTTTGGATAGGGGAACTCCAGGGAGGCCAAGGAGTTGGGGGCCTAAAGATAGCGGACGTAGTACACCCAGAAGACATTAACGTATGGTTCTGGCAGTCCGTAGCCCACGGCTCTAAGGGAGCCTTCGTATACCACTCCTATCCAATGATGTGGGGTTACGAGTCTTCGGGATACGGTCTACTAGACCCCGCTGGCAATTTAACGAATAGAGCAAGGGCTTTAGCGTCTATATCAAACATAGTGAGAGAGTACGGAGACATGCTTGCAGAAGCTAGACCTTTGAAAGCTAAGTGCGCACTATTATATAATAAGCACTCGTACAGACTGCTGTGGGTTCTTCAGGAGGAGTCGGCAGCAGCATTCTCTAGGTCTCTCCTGGGTGTGTACAGAGTTCTATACAAGCATAACGTTCCTGTAGATGTGGTCTCCATAGAGCAGTTCATGAACGACCCGAGTAGCTATGTGCTACTGATGGCTCCCTTCTCGATAGCTGTTTCCAAAGAATTCTCTGGTGCTCTAGAGAGGTTTGTATCGAGCGGAGGTGTGCTTTTGGCGGATGCTAGATTTGGGTGGTTCAAGGAGGACGGCTGGATAGACGGAGAGATACCGTGCTACAACCTCTCAAGAGTTCTCGGTGCAAGAGAGAAGTCCTGCAGAAGCTTAACTGAGTCGAAGGCTGTTATGAGGGTCGTGAACGAGGTAGTCCCAGGGCTCAAGTGTGGCGACATCGTGGGGATGTGGCACTATGCTGAAACCATGGAGTTATTAAGTGAGAACACTATCCCTGTAGCTGAAGTAGGTAGTGCAGAAACAGCTCTAACGATTAACAATTACGATAGGGGTTTCGCACTGTGGGTTGGCACATCCATAGGGTTAGCCTATGAGAACATGCGTGACCTAGGCATAGAGAAGCTTATTAAGGGAGTTGTGGAGCTTGCTGGAATACGTCCACCCGCAATAGTGGATCCAGTAGGTGCTCTC
The DNA here is from genome assembly GCA_038841535.1 of Sulfolobales archaeon. Lineage (GTDB taxonomy): Archaea > Thermoproteota > Thermoprotei_A > Sulfolobales > NBVN01 > DRZP01. Next base: position 124,965 of record JAWBTQ010000002.1, read on the forward strand.
GAAGTTAGAGTTCTTACTGTGGGAGGAGGAGGCGAGAGACTAGTGGTAATGATAAACCAAGGCTTAGAGGAGGTGAGAGCGAAAATAGCTTTCCCGGAGGACAAGTGGTTAGAGAAAATAAGAGACATAATAACGGGCAAGTCCTACGTGGTTAGAGGAGGTGAGCTCGAGCTGTCTGTGCCCCCTAGAGGTGTAATCGTTGGGTACTCAAGGCAGTAGTGGAGCGAAAATCCGCGACTTGCCCCAGGAGTGGTACGAAAGAGTGCTCGGACTGCTCGACTACATCGCTAAAACCCAGCGCAAAAATATTGAGAAAGCAGCCGAAATCGTCGCAGACTCTATATTCAAGGGACATGTGTGTTTTCTGTTTGGGTCAGGTCATGCTGCTATACCAGTGATGGAGATTTTTCCTAGATATGGGTCGATGGTTGGGTTCGTGCCCATAGTAGACCTCCCTCTAATATCCTTCCTTAGGCTAGTGGGGGATATGGGCTATCCGCAGTTTGATTGCATAGAGAACTCGCCTGAGTATGGGCGCAGAATAGTTGAGAACTACGAGATTCACAGAGACGACTGCGCCATTGTCTTCTCTCATTCTGGTACTACGCCCGTCACCTTAGAGGTAGCACTACAGATTAAGAGCAGGGGTTCTAAAGTGATTGGGATAACCTCGGTAGCTCATTCGTTGAGGGCTAGACCACGACATCCGTCTGGATTAAAGCTATTCGAGGTTGCTGATGTGGTTATAGATACAGGAGTACCACCGGGAGATGTTTCCATAGAGGTATTTAGCGGGGGAAAGCCTATCAAAGTAGGACCTCTCTCCACAATAGCGTTCGTGTTCGTAGCTAATTTTGTGCTCTTAAGCACCTATGAGCAATTGCTCAAAGCCGGTTACGACCCTATAACGCTGCCAGTTAGAGGTTTCGACTCAGATGCCGACATCCTCATGAGGAAAGCCCTCAGTAAGTACAGAGAGCTATACTCTAAACACATCTCTAAGTAGGGGATGGAATGGTGTTGCGCAACGTCGTATTGTCAATAGACGTTGGTGGAACTAAGATTGCGTACGCGTTTATCGACTCCGGAGGAGGAGTTCATGATTACGGTATCGTAAAAACTAGGAGAGCTGGGGGAAGGCAGGTTATCAACCAGCTCAGAGAGATCGTTAGATCCTGTCGCTACAAGAAGGTTGTTGGCGTGGGGGTGAGCGTGCCAGGCATAGTTAGAAACGGATCGGTTACCTGGGCACCTAACATTAGGGAATGGAGGGACGTCCATTTAGCCGATCTGATAAGCAGGGATATCCCCGAGGGAGGCCTAATAGAGGTCGTAGACGATAGGACGGCTAGCGCTCTGGGTGAGATGTGGCAGGGGGCGGCAAAGAGTCTATCAAATTTCATAGTGCTAGTCATAGGGACGGGAGTCGGTGCCGGCGTAGTTATTGACGGTAGGCCTGTCCATGGCTCAGCTGGTGTTTCGGGAGCTGTAGGTTGGTGGTTACTATCGCGAAGTCTTCCACATCGGAGTACCCGGAGAGGTTTTCTCGAAGAAGAGATAGGGGGATTAGCTCTCGATAGAATCGCCAGAAGGTACTCTTCATCAAGAACCTCAACAGGCTCTCCACTTCGCGAGCTATGCGAATTCGTCGATTCGACTTGCTTGTTTAGAGCTTACGACCTTGGGCACGATCTCGCAAAAAACACCCTAGAAAGGAAAGCAGTATTACTCGGGATCCTCATAGCTAACTTACTGAGCCTGCTTAACCCCGAGGCCGTTATACTAAGTGGTAGCGTCGGAGTTGAGCTAGGTAAAAGGTTTATGCCGCTCATCAGGAGAGTAGTTGAGGCAGTAGCGCAACCGTACGCCACCAAGAGCTACCGCTTAGAGGTATCAAGCCTAGGTCACTTGTCCTGCTTATACGGCTCTGCCTACTTCGTATTGAAAAGAATGGGGAGCATAGGTAAGTAATAAGACCACTTTTTTGTTCTGTTAGTTTCTAACTCGTGAGACTATGCTGCTTGGAGTAGTTGAGGGGTTCTATGGGCCCGCCTGGGACTGGGTTGAGAGGATTAACATTATGGAGTTTCTGAGTAGGGTAGGTCTCAATGCCTACATATACGCACCTAAGTGGGATCCTCGTCATAGGGATTGGTGGAGGATTCCATACGAACCTGTCTTTGCTGATAGACTAAGCATGCTATTAGACTCGGCTTCTAGGTACGGAATCAGAGTTGTTTTCGCCCTAAGCCCGGGCTTAGACATGGACTACTCGTCAGAGCACGATGTTAGATTGCTAGTAAAGAAGTTCTCTTGGGTTATGGAGCTGGGGGTTGAAGATTTAGCCGTGTTTTTAGACGATATCCCGCCGGTTCTTAGAGGAAAAGGGTTCAAGACTCTAGCAGAAGCTCAGTCTTCCTTAGTGAACAAGTTGCTTAGGGAGCTGAGACCTAAGTCGCTGGTGTTCTGCCCTACCTATTACCACAGTCTGCGGGAGGACTACATGAGAGAGATAGGCGATCTCGTTGATCCCGAGGTATACATAGTTTGGACTGGTATGTGGGTAGCCTCACACAAAATAGACGTAGGGGACTTAGAATCCGTGGCCAAGCTCTTAAAGAGAAAGCCGTTCATATGGGATAACTACCCAGTTAACGACTACTTCACCGTTTACGGAATTACGAGGCTACACCTAGGGCCCCTAAAGAACAGACCTAAAGAGTTCACCAAATATATCTCCGGCTACGCATCTAACCCCATGAATCAGTATGAAGCATCTAAGATACCTCTATACACTATCGCAGAAGCCTTACTAAGTACGTCATACGACCCCGAAAAGAGTTTATCGGACGCTATAGACAGCATACTCAATAAGAACTCTAGGTACTGGTTTAAGAGGTTTGTGGAGTTTAACCGAGCTAACTTTATGGACTTAACGGAACGTACTATAACTAGAGAAAATGCTGACGAGGTGATCGAGCTAGTCAGAGAACTTCGTGAATCTATAGGAAACAAGAAGTTGGTTAGAGAAGTTGACTCAGTGTTAAGCAAAATGGAGTCCATAGCCAGGTACTCTAAAAACGAGGTATCCTATCTAAGCTGGCGAGTTCAGACTGCAGGTGAGTACAGTCCCCCAATAACAGCTGAGAGAATGTTGAAGGAGGTGTTCGGAGTAGTAGCCCGACTCACTCCTTGGTACAGTAAGGCCTACGTAAAGCCCGAGGTGTAGAAAGTGATAATTAGGGCGTATAGGAGAGGTGATGAAGAGGAAGTCGTTGAGCTACTCAAGATGTGCTTTGATGACTTCAATAGGTGGGGTGTGTCAGCGGAGGACTGGCTTTCGTATGAGGAAGGAGACTACGGCTTTAAGATAGATAACGCTCTTGTTGCTGAAGTCAGTGGTAGATTGGTAGGACACCTTCACTTAGTGATACGGAATGCGTACATAGGTGAAGGTTCCTTTGATATCTGCGGAATAGCTAATGTTTCAACTCACCCGGACTTCCGAGGTAGGGGTATAGCTACCGCCCTCGTGAAGAGAGCTATAGAGGTGTGTAGAGAAATGGGTTTACCTGTAGTTTCACTACTTACCGGCTATGGAGGTGAGGGGTATCGCGTATATAGGTCCGTGGGTTTTTCGAACACGGCTTTTCTGAGAGCATACGTAGGTGCTCGAGATAGTGTCGAAAAGTTTTTAGAGAGTTATGGGAAGATCAGGCTAGAAGTTGAAGAAATAGGCTACGGGAACATCGATGAAGTAGCTAAGCTTCACGATACGTTACGGAGGAAAGTAAATCTTGTCATATCGCGTCCCAGAGACTACTGGGTCAGCAAGGTACTGAAGAGATTCTTTTTCTATAGCTTCTTTTACGATCGCTCCGAGGAAGCTATAAAGCTACTCTTCAGAGACTCCTCCGGTCCGGTGGGTTATTCTCTGGCTTTTAGTGGGCAACGCGCCTCGAGGAACTACTGGCAGAAAGATGCAGGAGTAGTACTTGAAGCTGTAGCTATCAACGAGAAATACTTGAAGAGCGTAATCTCCGAGACCCTAAGGCGACTACTCGATAGTGGGGCGAAGTTGTTCAGGCTCTACGTGCCACCATTATACAGGCCTATATTACGCTATAGCTTTGAGGAGTTCAAGGGGGGTTTACTAATGGACTACGTAATCGACTTAAAGAAGCTTCTGAGCAGTATGAGGGATGAACTCTCGAGGAGAGCAGCTTCCGCAGAGCTTAGGGGCCCTATGGACATCAGCATAAGGAGTCCATATGGATGCGCAAATGTTAATGTAGTTGATTCTAATGTGGAGATAAGTAGTTCCTGTAAGTTCGAGAATGAAGTGGAGTTCACCAGAGATGGCATCGTTAAAACTATCTATGGAGTAAGCTCCATAGGCAAACTAGTAAATAAGGACCAGGTAATGAGAATAAACCTTAGCTCACAAGCTTTTAAAGCAGTAAATGCCCTCTTTCCGGCTAGACCAATATACATCCCAAGGATGGACCAGTGGTAGTCGGAGAATCTGCGAGTCCACACGACTTCGAGCCTCTTAGGGAAGTACGAAACGGAGATCTCGTAATTTTAAAGCCTCTTCAATATTCTATTCATAAAAGCAGAGCTATGTCGAGGTTCCCCAAAGAGATGTTAAAACTAATGTGCTAAGCGTTATTACGAGAAGACTAAAGTAGAGTAGAACGTGTGGATCATTACGCTCATATTGGGACCTACAGTACTCAGTTACTAGTGGAGGGTTAATCAGCAAATAGAATCTTAGAGTATGGACAGCACTTATAGCCACACCATGTACGGCAGCAAGTCACAGATTTTTCCAGTGTCCTGGGTCCTCTCTTAGTCTTGGGAGCTCTGGTTACGTAACTCTGTGGTTTAAATGATTCTAGCGATCAACTCACGGGTGCTAACTACGCCTCTACAGAAGTGGGTGATTTATGTTATAGTTGTAGTAGTCATAGCTGCAGTTGCTGTCGGTATAGCAGCCCAGTTACTCCTTCCGCCACCAGCCGTTCAACCAACTCCCACACCTACCCCTACCGCAATTACCCCCGCAACAACACCGACTCCCACAACACCTCCAACAGTGACACCTACGACTACTCCTTTACCTACAACACCGACTCCCACACCGACTCCTGGGGAGAAGGTAGTATACTTGTACGGTAGTTGGCCGCCCCCTGAGAACTATATTACTAACCCCCTGGTAGGTACCATAGGGATGCTTCACTACTATACCCACATGCCACTAGTGTTTCTAATACCCGCTGATAGAGCACCATTACCTGGGTTACTCGGTGAGTACCCTAAGCTCATTTCGCTCTTAGCTGATGCCTGGGTATTCAAAGAGTATCCAGGTTCGAATTTAACTATAGCGGAGGTAAAGCTTAAGAAAACTGGTTGGAGTGATGGTAATCCGCTAACAGCTGAGGACGTTTTTATTAGTATAGTGTACTACGGATGCTTCTACAACTCATTTCCCGGCTACTATGAGGTAATTAATGAAACAGCTATAAGGAGGTACTGGAACGCTACGGGCATTAGATTCGAAACACTCACCTCGTGGATGTGGTCTTGGTACGGGATTTGGGCATCAAGAGAATACTACAAAGTGGAGCCATTGTGGCCGATCTGTATAGAGCAGTACAGGCTACTAAAGGAGCGCTACTACCTAACAACAGTGGGGAAGCCTGTACCTAAGGAATTAACGGATAGACTTACTCTGCTCAATAAGTGGTTCAGGGGGAACCTAACGGAGATAGCTAAGAAGGTCCCAGCATACCTAGCTAATGGACCCTTCTATCCAGCTAAGATCACAGAGTCCCACATTATTTGGGAGAAGAACCCGTACTTCTGGAACACTAAAGGTATGGCAATAGATAGATGGGTGATGCTAAGCACTCCTGAGACTGCAGTCATAATAGAGAACATCGGTCGCGGAGCCGTTACGTGGTCGACGCTAACATCAATAGTGCCAGACATCGTTGACGCACTTAAAGCTATAAACAGAGACCTATTGGTGTACCCACTAACTCACTATCGCATGGTCGGCATACTCTTCAATTTCCAGAGATACCCGATGAACGATACACACTTCCGTAGAGCGATCGCTTACCTTGTAAATAAAGACGCCATTTTCCAAACTCTTCCCTTCTACGCTAAGGAGACCATACTAAACATAGGGCTACCGGAGGAGTTCTTGTGGAAATGGATCTCAAGCGACGACTTAAAGTACTTCACAAGGTACACCTACGACCCCAAGAAGGCGGAAGAAGAACTGCTCGCCGGAGGCTTCAGAAAAGACCCTAGAACTGGTAAGTGGCTTCTACCGAACGGTACTCCCATATCCATTACCATAACGATTACCTCTGATCCCATGTATGTAATACCAGCTGAAGCTATTGCCGGGATGCTTAACAGCTTCGGAATCACGACGCAGATAAGTGTTGTTCCATCAGCTGTTTGGACGACACTCGTTCGGACCTACGCTACTACCTACGCCGTAGAGAGAAATTACGACATAACCATCTGGATATCTAGCTTGATGTACGCTACTGCTCACCCGTACTGGACATGGTCCCACATACTCATGCTCGGATGGGGTGCTGGAGGAGCAATAGCTTTCCCGAACTGGTGGAACATACAGCATCCGTGGAAGAGCTGCACTAACGACGAAAACATATCTAGGTTGTTCACTATACTCTACAACAACCCTGGTACAGACGTCGAGAAGTGCGCCATTAAGGCGTTCGCATGGGTCGTCAACGAATATGTGCCTGTCTTACATTTGTACGAATATGGTGTCTGGGTATTCATGAACAGTAAGGACATCAAGGGATGGCCCCCGGAGGAAGACCCGGTTTGGAGCGTAAGATTAATGGACGCTGGCTACTATCGAGCTCTCCTGCTACTCTCGATATATTACCTGCGTTAAGATCAGTCTACAGGCTGGTGTAAATGGAGTTAACGGGAGTTTTTCCGTTCATTAAGTTACTCTCGAAGAGGGTTTTATATGCGATTTTAACAATTATGGTAGCCGTCTCGGTAACTTTCGTGGCTATAAGGTCTATGCCTGGAGATGTGCTTTACACGCTGGCAGTATCGCTAGCAGAAGAGCTGAGGATCTCCGTAGAGGAGGCCAAGAAGATAGTGTTCTACATATACTATGGGATTGACGTCGAAGAACCGATCTACCTACAGTACCTTAAGTATGTCATTGGGTTACTGCAGGGGAACCTAGGGTACTCGACATACTTCAAAAGACCCGTTACTTACGTTGTAGCCAGGGCGCTAGGCTGGACAGCGTTTACTCTTTCCGTGGGGATCTCTCTGTCTTTCGCTATTGGGATACTGATAGGGATGCTGGCAGGTTTTAAGCGCGGAACTAAGTTTGACGCCATAGTATCTCTGACCTCGACAGTACTGTCGGCTATACCGGGATACGTAGTAGCGCTACTACTGTACATCATGCTATCTGCGCGACTAGGACTCCTACCAGCAAGAGGAGCCTACTCACCGCACGTAGAACCGGGACTAAACCTAGCGTTTATGATCGACGTACTCTACCACGCAGCTCTCCCAGTACTCACATACGTAGTGATAACTTTCTCTGGCTGGACGCTACTCATAAGATCGAACGTGGCGAAGATACTGGAGGAGGACTTTCTCAAGTACGCTGAGGCGCGGGGAATTAGCAGGAGGAGAATAGTGACTACCTACATAGGTAGAAACTCCATACTGCCAATAGTGCCTCTCCTGGCTATAAGAGTGGGGAGCATGATTGGCGGCTCTACCCTCATAGAAACGATCTTCGCGTATCCCGGTATGGGGTATTACCTATCTCTAGCTCTTAGCATTAGAGATTACGGTCTTCTCCAGGGCATATACTTTATGATGATAGTCGCAACTATAGTTGCGGTAATAGTGGTCGAGTTCCTCACCCCGTTAATAGATCCAAGAGTTCGACGCGAGGTAGTAGCAACATGACTTCCTACAGGAGTTCTAAGTCGAGACTTAAGCTCATATACTTAGACTTCGTGAGACCAGTAATCCTAAGCGGTAGAGGAGTCCTAGGTATCGCTATCATAGTCTCCATGATCTTTATGGCTACATTAGGGCCCGAGCTCATACCTCTAGATACGGGTGTTAAGCCGCAGATGAAGTGGTGTCAGCCCTCTCTTGAGCATCCGCTAGGGTGCGACTACCTCGGCCGCGACCTGTTCTCACTGGTAGTTCACGGTTCGAGAGAGGTCTTCCTTATACCCTTCTGTGCTACTTTGATTGGTGTGGTCGTAGGGCTATCTATAGGTCTGTTAGCAGGTTATATTGGCGGGTTGGCTAGAAGAGCTCTAACCTCAGTAACTGACACGTGGTTAACAATACCGTCGTTTCCAGTAATATTTATATTAGCCTACGCTTTACCTAAGTCTCCGGTCTCCATAATACTTCTACTAACTCTCTTTAGCTGGCCCGGGCTAGCTAGAGCGGTAGCCGCTGAAGTATCCTCATTGAAGCGCAGAGACTACATCGAGGCGTGCGTTAACCTAGGCCTTGGGAGGGGCTACATACTGTTCAGAGAGATAGGACCTCACATACTCCCATTTGTAGCAATCAACTTCGCCTCGGTTTTCGTCGCAAACATGACGTCTCTAATAGGCATAGTCCTCCTCGGGGTAGCCCCACTGAACCCAACTAATTGGGGCTACTTACTAAACCAGATGATATTTACTTACAAGGGACTGCTCCTAGCTAATGCATCAGTAGTGATAGTGTTGATGATACTCATGTTGGTTTTTATAAAGCTGGGTGTAGTGTTCTTTGCTCAATCCCTCGAAGAGGTCTTTAACCCAAGGTTGAGGAGGTATGAGTGAAAAACTCGATAAGAACCAGAAGCTGGTTATCCGTGACCTGAGAATGGAGTACCTAGTGAGAGAAGGGACCGTAAAAGCGGTAAACGGAGTCAACCTCACTATACCTGAGGGGAGGATTACCGCTATCGTGGGCGAGAGCGGCTCCGGGAAAACCTCTCTGGTTGAGACCTTTCTTAAAATTTTACCTAAAAACGCGAGAATAAGGTCCGGTAAGGCCCTTCTCAAGCTCTCCAACGGAACAGCTGTAGACCTGATAGAAGCGAGCGATAGCTTAATGAGAAAGCTAAGAGGGAGAGTCGTGGGATATATACCTCAAGGAGCGCAAAACTCTTTAAACCCTGTCTTAACCATCGAGCAGCACTTCCTCGAAACCCTCAGGGAGCATGGGACTCACTCTAAGGAGGCTATCGAGGAGAGAGTTCGCGCAATGCTTTCTCTCGTTAGGCTAGACCCTGAGGTCGTCTTGAAGAAGTACCCTCATGAGCTAAGTGGAGGCATGAAGCAGAGAGTTGTGATAGCATTGACTATGTTACTCCAACCGGAACTAGTAGTTCTAGACGAGCCAACTTCGGCTTTAGACATCTTCTCTCAAAGGGTTCTGCTGAACATACTCTACAAGATCCAGTCCACTTATAAGAATACCATGGTTTTGATCACACACGATATCCCGATAGTATCAGAGCTAACCGATAGGGTGGCGGTTCTCTACGCAGGAGCTATAGTAGAGTCCGCAGATACGTACGAGGTATTCAAGGAGCCTATACACCCCTATACCTCTATGCTTATATCTGCCATACCTTCGGTAGTAGACGTCTACCTAAAGAGGGTGCCTAAGCCGGTACCTGGAGAGCCCCCCAGTCTTCTAAATCCACCACCAGGCTGCAGATTCCATCCTAGATGTCCTCACGCTTTTGAGAAATGCAGGCTTAAGGAGCCTCCTACGGTAGAAGTGCACTCAGGTCACTTCGTTAGTTGCTGGCTGTACGCCGAGGGTGTGTAGAGATGAAGAGGGTTGTCGCAGTAGAGAAGGTAAGTAAGACCTACTCCAGAGGGTTATTTAAGAAGAGGCTTATCAGTGCAGTGCAGAGCGCTTCTCTCGAGGTATCTAGCGGTGAGTTAATTAGTATCGTTGGTGAGAGCGGCTCCGGAAAGACTACTCTGGGAAAGTTGATGACTGGCTTAGTCCTTCCTAGTAGCGGGAGGCTAATCTGGAGAGACGTGGACGTAATTAAGAACGGAAGAATAGTCAATAGAGAGTTCTACTCTTCGAATAGACATAGATACGTATACGTCCATCAAGACCCGTATAGTGCTCTAAATCCTTCTAAGAACGTATGGGACACTCTCAACCCGGTGATCAGTAAGTACAAGAAGCACTTAGGAACATCGGATAAGTATAAAACAGTGATAGAGCTCCTAGAGGAGGTAGGACTAGTTCCAGCAGATTACTTCATCGATAAGTATCCTCACCACCTCTCTGGAGGTATGAGGCAGAGACTTGCTCTAGCGAGAGCTCTGGCAGCTGATCCTCACTTCATAGTGGCAGACGAAATAGTGAGCATGGTAGACCCGTCAATAAGGATATCGCTAGTGAACCTCCTCAAGGATATAGTGAAGGCGCGCAATATCTCGGTAGTGTTCATATCTCACGACCTCGGAATATCTATTTATGCCGCTGAAAACAACTTCATGTACGTGATGCTTAACGGGGTGGTCGTAGAGTACGGTCCTGCCTACGAGATAGCTTACTCCCCCGAACATCCGTATACAAGAGCCCTAATATCTAATACATCCGTTCCACTACCCTCACGAGAGAAGCGTGTGAGAGAGCTAGATGGCGTTGCGGTCGAAGACAGTAAACCCAGGCCAAACACACTGTGCCCATTTGCTTCTCTATGCCCGTTTGTTGATTCAGAGTGCTCTTCTTTTGAGCTTGGGTTTTACTTAAAAGCAGGTGCTAAGCACTTCTCAGCGTGTTTAAAGACTGGAAAGCTACCTAAGTGGAAGCCCAGCTGGCTCCAAACCCTATCTGGGTAGAGCAGATGAGAGCACACCCAATTATTCTAGTCGACCTTCTAGCATTAGCCGTAGTCACATTAGTACTTTCCGCTGTAGCTCTAGCAATACTACAGCCATCTGATGAAGCATATCTGCCGGCACTCTCAGCCTTATTTATTTCTTTAGTCCTCGTCTTTGTAGCCCTAGTCGGGTTTAGGAGAGCTATTAAAGTAGAGAAAACGTAGAGTCGTTACGTAATCCTTTCCCTTTAAACTTCTAACCCCAAAAAGTATGGGGGAAATATTGAGAACTATTTATATCGTAATCCTGACTATAGTAGTGGTCGCGGCTATAGTCACCCCCACAGTTTTCCGGGTTCTTAAGCCTGAGACGTCGGAAACATCTACACCTATAGAAACTACGGCAGTAGCTTTCACTCTAGTACAGCTACCGCTTAGAAAAAGACCATTCGTGTGGACCTGGATCTACAGCACGAAATCCAGCGAAGTCGCCGAGCTCCTGAGCAGATTCGGAGGTCGCGCGATAGATGTGGTCTCACCTGATTGGTACTATCTTACCGAGGACTTGAGTCTAGGTTTATACTACGAGAGAGGGGCGGAAGACCCAGGTTTTGTGAAACTTAGTAAAGACTCAGGAATCTTGATAGTCCCGATGGTTGTTTCTTCTAAAGGAGATAGAGTAAAGAACCTAATAACGAGTCGGGAAGCTATCGAGAGGTTCTCCAGGCAACTCGTAGAGACAGCAGCTAGAATGGGATACTCCGGCTTTAATATAGACTTCGAGGTAAGCCTCCCACTCTACTCTAGAGAGTTCGCTGAATTCATAGACTATCTTGCTAAGAGGCTTCATGAGGCTGGACTTATATTAACTGTAGCAGTGCCCGCCAAGAGGGCTGAGATCCGTAGCGACTATCTAATGACTTACGACTACCAACTTCTAGCAAAAACAGACGCTGACTACATTATGATCATGGCATACGACTACTACGAGATAGTGGGACCTAAGCCGGTCGCCCCCATGCCTTGGGTAGAGGACTGTATTGAGTACTCCCTAAGGTTCTTCCCTAGAGAAAAACTCGTTCTCGGCGTCCCTAATTACGGAAAAGTTTGGGACGACAAGGGCAAGTTAGTGAAGTGGTTACTGCACCAGGATTATCTGTCCATGGTATCCCAGGGAGAGCGCTTTGTAGTAGACCTAAGCTCGAGAGAGCTTATGGCTAAAACAGCCGAGGGAGTAGCATACTACGTTGATGGAGAGATGGCGTACTACCGAGCAAAGCTCGCACTCTCCCATCGCTTAGCCGGTGTAGCAATATGGAGACTCGACGGGGGAGACCTCGGCTTATGGGAGCTTCTCGAGGATTTCCGTCTCTCGCATGCGGGACCCCCCGACTACCCTCTAGCTAAGTGGATAGAGGCCTACTCAGGTAATTATCAAAAGTCAAACAGAACGGAAGTCAACTGGATAGTGGTCCACGTCACCGAGGGCTCGACTCAGTCTGCTATTAACTGGTTCCTAGACCCACGATCCGGAGTTTCAGCCCATTATATAATCTCGTTGGGAGGATCGGTCTATCAAATGGTTATGGAGAAAGACATCGCTTGGCATGCGGGTAACAAGCAGTACAACCTACTGTCTATAGGTATAGAGCATGAGGGCTTCGTTAAGGCAAGGATGTTTACGGAATCTCAATACAGATCGTCCGCCCGCTTAATAGCATATCTAGCCTATAAGTATGGCATATCATTAGATCACGTAGTCGGCATAGCTCCTCCGGATCCCGCGGAAAGTAAAGGGATAATAGGGCACGACCAAGTTCCTGACCCGAGGAATCAGACGATAGGTGGAGGAATCTCCCACCACACTGATCCTGGACCATACTGGGATTGGCGTTTATACATGGAGCTCGCGAGGAAGTACTACGAAGCCTTAGTAAGTGGAAATTATGAGAAGGCCTTTATCGCAGTGTGGTGGGGTGTTTACTCGGATAAGTGGAGCATGAATAGAGATGTCTGGCTTAAGCAGGTTAATGAAGCTCTAGCTAAGCTCAAGAGAGCTGGGGTTGACGCTGTGTTCTTTCTAGTTAAGGACCCCTGGGGCTACGTATATTACAATAGCTCCTACGCACCTCTGAACCCGAAGTATTCTTGGGACGTTCTCGGCGATGTAGTGAAGGTCGCTAAAAAATATGGAATAGAGGTTTACGTATATATAAACGCTCTATCCGAGGGAGAGACCAGTCCCGGGTTCTATTTACAGCAGAACCCCCACTTCGCTCTCTATGATGAGTACGGAAACATGCTCGGTTGGGTAGACCCCTACTGTGAAGAATACGTGCAGAGGCTCCTCGACATAGTAGCTGAGATATTGACTAAGTACCCCGAGGTCAGAGGGGTACAACTAGATAGAATAAGAGCTCCTCAGAGCAACGTCATCGGAAAATGCTCTTCGGAGGGTTTCTGGAAGCAATATGGTAAGAACCCCAAAGACGATATACGACTCTACCAGAAGTTTCTAGTTGACGGTATAACTAGCATAGTCAAGAGAGTTTCTGCTTTAGCTAAGAGCGCTAGGCCCGGCATTCACGTGTCTGCCGCAGTATTCCCGAGTCCAACCGCCGTTCATACCGTACTCCAGGATTGGATTTATTGGGTTAACGAGGGTGTGGTCGATGCTGTCGCAACAATGACCTACACAATAGACTTTACAACGTTTAAGAGTTACGTGACATCACAGCTCGGAACTATTAAAGACCCTAGTAAGCTCCTTATAGGTGTAGGAGCGTGGCAGCTATTAGACGAAATGCTGGTATCCCAACTGAGTTATGTGATAGAGGAGCTTAATCTCAAGGGAGCTGTTCTGTTTAACTTAGACAGCCTAATAGACAAGAACCTGGCCGAAACCCTTACCAAGTTCAGACTTACATACTATTGCCGATAGAGCTTAAACTTAATACAGTACAACGAGTTCTATTTCGGTTATTTGCTGCGGATTTAAGTGGCCTAATCGAGTTGGGGTTCAGCTCTGATATAGGTTTGTATTGGTTGATTTTATTGCCTCATCTCTTACTCCCGCATCCTGCTCGGGTCCTCATCGGGCTCTGGGGCGTCCGGGGAATCCTAGGCCGTATCACATCTCGGTTTATCCTCGGGAGAGCCCGCACTTCATCTACGTAGCTCTCGACCACTCATCGAGTAACCTTCGCACATCGATCCACGCCGAGACACTCATAAACGTCTTTGTTGCATCCATCAAGCAACATAAACCAACACGAAACTAGAAACAGTCACTTGAGGAACCTACTTTGAGGGCAGTCTAGACCTTAGTGCTTCGACTAAGCTGTCTACTGAGGAGTGTGTCGACACTATTAATGGCAGCATCTCCCTATCCGCTAGCCTTATCGCTAGAACGTCCACAGTTTTCGGCTGATGTATGACTACAGCCGCAGGTTTTGTTGGTGCTACTCGAACAGCTACCATCGGGGAGCGCCCAGTGCTTACCGCAGTAAAGATTAGTGCCCTTATGCTAGAAAGTCCCATTATACTCCAAAACTCGTTACCCCTAAGTCCCTCAATTGCCTCATAGCTGTTAATGACAGTGTAGCCGTATATGGGTAAAGCTATGAACCTAGAGTTAACAATGTACCCTTCTACAGCAGTAACTAGTTCGTCGAGCTTTATAGGGCGACTGAACTCTCTGATATCTAGAACACCCGCAATAAGCAATCCCATGCTCTGAGCTAAACCCTTAGTTACGGTATAGCCTGAGAGTTCATCGTACGTCATTAGGGCCTCAATAAACGTCTTAACGAACTTCATACCGGGTCTCCTCCTGCTTTTCTCATAGTCACTGATTACACTAGAAGCCACCTTAAGGTACTTTGCTAGCTCTACTTGACTCAGTCCGAAAACAGTCCTCCACTTTCTAACCGCTTGACCTGGGTTATCGCTGAACACTATATCGCCAGCGATCTTCTTTTTAACTTCATCGACTACGTACCTAGGTATCATCTTATCCACCCCGTAGTACAGCTACTGAGTAGAGCACCATAAATCTAACTCTACTACCTAGTGGTATCACTAAATTTTTCCATGTTACTATTTGCGGGCAATCGCGCAGAGCCAATTCCAACATCAATCATAGCTATGCCTGACTCCTTAATAAATACTCTCTATGAGTTAAACCATAAGTTGTTGTAGGACTAGCATGAGAGCGTTACTTATCAGAAACACTACTTAGGGTATTGATCTAACCTCCTTCCTGGTCTGATGGGTGAAGGTTCCTCTGGGCGGGGAGGTCTGAGTTAAACTCCCTCCTACTAGAGGGTCTAGCCCTAGCAGAGTCTCTAGAGCATTACGCCAGCTACGTAGAGCGCGGGACTCGGGGATATGCTTTAACTACATCCACGAACACATCCATCAAGAAACCTAAAGACAAAAGAATGAGCACACTCACAACAAACGAACGCCACAATCCTTCTGCTTATCTACCTTCACTTCTTTTATTAGTTAAGACCTAGATGTAGGAGGGTGACGTGGGTTCAGTTAAGGCTGACTGGGTTTACCTGCTTCATCCCAGACCTGCTTTCGCTATATGTTCCTCGGCCGAGAGTGCTTACGACTGTCTAGCCGCATCTTGGGTCACACCCGTGTCTAGAGAGCCACCGATATTGATGGTAGCTCTATCTCCGAGGAGAGCTACTTACTCACTGATTAAGTCGTCGGGAAAGGCCACTGTTAACGTTCTCGATTGGAGTATGCTGGAGGCGCTACATTACTTGGGATCGACTAGCCTACATAAGAATCCCAACAAAATGGTTGATTCAGGCGTCAAGGTCTTACTCTCAGATGGCTACGTGAGGATCGAGGGCGCTCTGGCGGTTCTATACTGTAGTGTGAGGATGATTTTGACTATGGGCGACCACGATGCCGTATTCTTTGATGTAGTTGGCGTAGACGTGAATAAAGGGTATAAGCCTAAGGCTGAAGTAACGAAATACAATTACATAATGCACGTAGGTGGTGGCGAGTACACTACAAACGTAAATAGCGTGATAGTTCTTTGATATCAGTAGAGTCACCCCTGAAAATCGCAGTTATAGTCTTAGGTGTGCTATCTGCTGTAAGCTTTTTTGCTATTCCGGCCGCCTCGTTTCTAGCACTAGTTTTTGGGGTTCTAACGACTGCGATAACGTTGAGTGAGTCGAGAATTGCGGTACTGATGCCACTGCTTCAAACAGCTGTCTGTATAGCGAGCCTCTACTACCTTGGGGAGGCACTCATATACGAGTCTCCCACTTCGCTCGTAACGGGAGTAGCACTATCTTTAGTCTCTATCCTCATGATGTATGTAGAAAGTAAGCTGCTAGTATTAAGGACTGGAATCGGGAAAACAGGGGTCGTAGTTGTTACGGCTGTCCTGGCTACTTTGCTCTATACCTACACCGTATCCATTCCTGCTGTTAGTAACTTCATGAAGGAGGGTCTCTATGGGATAATTGAGTTAATAGCTTATAGCGGCCTTCTATATATTGGTGCGTCACTACCTTACTCCTCGACCATCCTATTCGGTCTCGTATATCTTATTTATGACTTACTTCGCTCGATTCAACCTAAAGAAGTCGTTCAACCTACTTAAGAGGCTGGGCAAGTTCGAGAAAACGGCGTCATACCTTAACCCCAGTAGTTCCTTAAAACCCTTTTTAAGGTACCTCCTGTCTGCTAGAACTATAAACGCTCTATCTTTTTCGGACCTTATGGCTCTACCGAACGATTGAGTTACCCTAATCGACGCCTGCACATCCATAACTAGAGTATCTGCTGCGTCACCTACCTCACTCCTTAATGCCTCTCTAAAGTCTTCTACGTAATCATCCGGGCTGGGGTAAGGAATGCCGCATATGACTACGGCACTAATCAGAGAGAGACCAGAGCTATCTCTAAACTCAACTCCCTCAACTATCTTCCCTCCCGCAACGGCATTGATTAGTGTGTGTGGCTCGGCCGCGAGCAGCTTCTCTATATCAGCTACTTTAGTCTTCTCGCTTTCTACATAGGTACTGATGGAGTCCTTCAAGTACGTCACTACCTCATTCATGACCTCGTAGCTTGGGTAAACTGCTAGAACCGCTCTGTCAGTGCTCTCATACACTGATCGAACCAGCTTTGCATACTCCATGAACATCCTCGTAGACCTCAGCGGGTAACTCGTAGTTACGGACGTGTATACAGCGTAGAACACGTTCTCCCGTGGAAAGACGTGCCCGTACTGCGCCTCGACATCCAGGTACTCAGTTTCCCTACCGACAACTTTATCTAGTACATCTTTAGGTGGTAAAGTCCCAGACATTAGGAGGACTCCGCGCGCTAGCCTAAGCCTCTCTCTCATGGGCTCGTAGCCTAGAGGGAGTGCGTGAAGCCTGAATGTATCGAAAGCAGATTGAGTGTAAAGAGAGAAAAAGTCCTTAGTGGCGAGCGCGAGAAACTTGACTAATCTACCTATAGATGAGGTCGTTCTCGCAAAAGCCTCGACTCCAACCTCCACTAGAGACTGTAGGTAGCTAAGCCTTATCGCATAGAAAGCTTCCTCCAGCTCGCGTAGGAGGTCCGCGTCTACTCCGATGCTTTGCTTCGAGACCCTCGTAAGCTTATTGAAGGTTACCCTGCTTAACGATTCCTCTACGTGTTTAACCTGTTGTGCTAGCTCTCCATAGCCGTGCCTCGAGAGCTCGCTCGCACTAGTTCTCAGAACGCTCTGGTTGACGGAGTCCGATAGAATTGATTGAGGAGAGACGAGAGTATGCGCTTCGTCAACGATGACGTAGAACTCGTCGAGTCCTACATCTGAAAAAGCGGTAGAGTACACAGTTTCGTTGAAGAGGTATGGATATGTCGCTATCGTGAGCTCTACCCTATCGGCTAACCCCGAGAGAGCAAAGAAGGGACAGGCAGAGAGCTCTCGAGCCACTAGTGATGCGAGCACGTGGGGGTCTAACTGGTCTGCGCTATTCAGTAGCTCGAGTAGCTCTTCTTGCGATACCTGCTTGAGGTTGGTGTAGTAGGGGCACATGCTCTTCAGCCTCAGGAGCCGGCAGTTTAGCCAGAAATCCTCTGGAGAGACCTCTGCTCCCCTCACTAGAGGGCACATCCTCCTCCCGCTAAACACTATGGTAAACGAGGCTCCGAGGTTTCTCGCTTCTCTTACTACTGGAGCGATCTCGTTCCTAGTCCTCACGACGTAGAGGACTCTCCCACTACCTACATGGCCAACTAAGGCCACTACAGTCTTACCGTAGCCAGTCGGAGCCTTGACAGCTAAATACCCCCCGAGCCTCGACCTTATGAAGTTAGCAACTTCAAGCTGTCCCTTCCTTAAGTTTGCGTAAGGAAAACGCATCAGACAGCCACCGCTTCAGCACCTATAAGAGGTTGTCGAGACTCTCATCACCGCGTGTAAATAGCTTTCGCAGAGCATAAAAACTCGTAAGCTAGTGACGGTAACCGTGCTATAAGGGAAGGGACAACCCGCTCTAGTAGGTAGGATGCGTCTGAGCGCACATTTCAGATGCGTAGTTTTAGATGCGTCTCAGCGAGAGACTTGAGTTCATTGACATCTCTCGGTAAGTGCCTCGCCCCTAGCCCCCCAGCTTTATAAGCCCCCATGAGGTTTCCCAGAGCGGCGCGCTGCTCCGAGGGTAGCCCCATCAGTAGCCCGTAGATAGCACCAGCATCGTAGGCATCACCGCAGCCTGTTGTATCGATTACCCTACTAACTCTAACCGCTTCGATGTGTGCGAACTTCTCCCCCGAGTACACTAGAGACCCCCTACTGCCTATCTTCAAAAAGAGGTTCTTCGGCTTGAGTGCCGAGATCAGACTGGTCAAGGAGTTCTGTGTGTCTGGACCGAATAGCTCTCTGAGCTCGTCTAGGTTTATGAAGACATCGTAGATCGCGCCCCTGTACTTAGCCAGCACTTCAATAAGGAACCTCTTAGTTACGCCCCCAAGGTCTATGCCCACGGGTAGACCTAACCCAACAGAGTTATCGATCAGGTACTCGACAGACTTTCCGCCGTCCACGTTCCTGCTGGTGAACCCCGATATGAACGTGTAGTCAGACATGGCGAGCAGGTCTCTAGACTCCACATCGCTCAGGGTGTTATATGCGTTAGCACCCCTGTACCCAATTATTGTTCTCTCACCATTCTTTCTGATGATGACCACCATGATCCCGGTTACCAGTCCCTCGACCCTTCTGACACTAGTAGCCTCAACTTTTTCTCTGGTCAAGTCCTCCAGTATTAGTTCACCAAAGGGATCCGCTCCCACAGTCGAGACCAGTATGGGTCTCTGCCCCAGCCTAGATAGGGCGACACTCAGATTGCCCCCGGAGCCTCCTGGGACGAGGGCGCTTGTTTGCGCTACGTAGGAAACGTCTCTGAGCTCGACTACGTCTAGGTCTAAGAAGAAAAACAGATCTAGGTTCAAGTCCCCGTAAACGAGCACCTTCATGCTTCAGCTATTCCCCGACCTGATTTTCTTCACGACATCCATAAGCTTCCTCACTCTCTCGGGGTCTACAGGGTTCTGGGTCACACCATTGACCTTGAAGTACGTACCGACGATCGCTCCGTCAGCGTATTTGAGGAGCTCCTCGGCGTTATAGGGAGTCAGACCGCTACCAACTATCACAGGTGTGTCCCCAACCAGTTCCTTGACTTTCCTCACGTCGTCTGGTGATGGAGCCTCACCAGTCATCCTGCCAGTGACCACTATGGCGTCTGCCATATAGAAGTCAGCCCAAGTCGTGTGAGTCTCGAGGTCAATACCAGGGAACACCACGCTGTGCTTCTTGACTACATCGACAAAGAACCTTACATCTTCTGCGTGAAGCACCTTCCTAAGCCTCATCAGGTCAGCTGCGTTTCCATGGTCTAGTTCTCCAGTATCCCACACGGCAGCACCAACGTATAAACATACCCTCACGAACTTAGCTCCAGCTGCCTTAGCGATCCCGAGCGCGGCCCTTCCCCCATTGTGAATTACTGTTATACCTACAGGAATACTTACATTCTTAACTACGTGCCTAGCTACGACAGCGTGAGAAGCTACCTCCTCTGGAGGTATCCGTCTATACCCACTATAGTAGGGTAGATCCCACATGTTCTCTACTATCAACCCATCCACACCATTCTCTTCTAGAACTCTAGCCTCTCTTAGAGCGCGCTCTTCAATATCCTCGATCCCCCATCCCCCGTACGCCGGAGAACCGGGGAGTGGAAGTAGGTGGATCATTCCTATAATGGCTTTATCGTTCTTGAACAGTTCCGTGATCGAGAACATCCTCCTCGAATAGAACCTCTTAGCCCAGTCAACAACCATATTATCGAGAACCTCTTTCTTCAAATACTACACCTATTACCTCAACTTTTTAACGAATTAAAGTACAACCTATTCCTCCTAAGGTCCGAGAGGTAGCCAAGTAGCAGACACAGTTCGCTCATCAGACTGACCACGAGAACTAGCATTAATTCTTAACATCCTTATTGTCGGCACCAGGCCTCCGCTAGCCCTTTAGCGAGTACCGTTTGATACGTTAAAAGCAGATATACTGTGGATGATGTACTGCACGGTGAGAGTGGTGTGCATGAGTGGGCTCTAGCTGAGGCAGTAAGCCTTGCTCTGTCTAATTACTCTAAACAGTCTGGAGTTAAGAGATTCAGACGCTTAGTTATAGGGTTAGGTGAACTGCAGTCGATCGATAAAGAGATACTGGAGTTAGCGCTCGGCGAAACACTCAAGCTATATGGACTAGAGGTAGTAGAATTCGAGTTCATAACTGAGGAGGCCTCGTTTGAGTGTAGGTCATGCGGTTTTAAGTGGAAGCTAGGAGATTTAGGTCTCTCCGATGAGGTTCGCGAGGCGATACACTTCCTCCCGGAAGCTACCTACGCGTACATAAAGTGTCCGAAGTGTGGTTCTCCGGATTACCTCATTACGGGAGGCAGAGGTCTCAGCATAATGGGTGTCGAGTATTGAGCTATTTCGCAGATCCTAGGTTAAACGCTATACCGGAAAGACTTAAGAACGTTAAATTGGTTGCTGTATTCACAAGTAGCAAGGGAGGAGTTGGAAAGACTCTGATATCTACTCTAACATCACTTCTACTCAGCAGGAAAGGCATTGGAGTAGGTCTTCTCGACTTAGACGTGACCAATCCAACAGTGCACACTCTCTTAGGGGTCGATCCTTACGAGGTTAGACCTCTAGAGGAAAGAGGGGTAGTGCCTCCTAAAGTGTTTGGAGTGAGCTTTATGTCACCAGTGTTCTTCACTATGGGTAAGCCGTCACCACTCAGAGGTGAGTCCGTATCTTCAGCGATTCGTGAAATGCTGTCAATAACTAGGTGGGAAGGAGTCGACGCATTGATTATAGATACTCCCCCCGGAATGGGTGATGAGCTTCTAGAGGTTCTCACATACATAAGAAGGTTTAGAGCCATAGTAGTTACGACACCCTCTGTACTAGCTATAGAATCAGCTACGAGAATAGCCGACGTGCTCGGTCATAGAGTCGAGGCAGTAGTTTTAAACATGTTTTCGGGAAGAGTAGCACAGCTAAGCAGACTAGATACCTTGAAGTCGCTAGCACCTGTTTACACACTATCGTACGATAGTGAAGTTGAGGAGTCGGTGGGGTCCCCGGAGAAGTTGATGTCTATAAAGCTCTCGCGTGAAGTAGATGAGCAAATAGTGAACCACATAGCTAGACTTATGGCGGTATAGAGATTGTTGCTTACTTCGCTCTATACACCCTGTCGAGTAGCTTAAGCTTTTTCGCAACATCTAGGGCGAGCTTCTCTGGGTTTTCTTTAAGGATGTAGAAGCCGTATGGAGAGTACTCCACTAGCTCACAGCTCCACTCAAAGCTAGGCAGATACTCCGGGATAGTTACTTTAGCCACGTATACGTCGACCATAGAGCCCTTAGTGATACTTACAACGTAAACTCTATCGTCTTTCTGTACGGATATTATGTAGCAGTCATCCATGCTCCTACTGACCGCCTTATACCCAGCATCCTTTAGGTGCTTAGCGATGCAAGTCACAGCTTCTTCTACCATTACCACCTAGAACGATTATTAGAGTCATGCTTAAATTTTTGGACCCAAAAGAGTCTTGTAAACCAGTTACCAAGAGCTGGAGGTCTTAGCTAATGCCAAATAGCATGAAGGTGGCCGAGAAATATAGGGAGAAAATTGTCGGAGGTGACCCACTTAAGGTAGTTCTATGGCTAGCAGCTCCACTAGTTGTCGCACAGCTAGTCCACATATCATACAACCTTGTTGATGCGCTGTGGTTGAGTAAGCTTTACGAGGGGGCGCTAGCCGTTCCACGCCAGGTATGGCCGACTCTGATGTTCTTTTACGCTATAGCTATGGCTCTCTCAACAGCGAACTTAGCTATGATTTCTCAATACGTTGGTGCCGAGAGGTATGATGCGGCAAGTAAGACTGCGTCAAAGCTCTTTGCGTTTAACTTATCTCTCGCGCTAGCCATCTGCGTGGCATACGCTATCCTCAGACCATACATATTCTTGTATATTACAACAGTTCCACCCGAGCTTTACGGCGATGTGCTGAAGTATTCTAACATCATGCTTTTCGATATACTGTTTATGTACCTTGGTTCGGCGTTTACTACAGTTCTACAAGCAATTGGTGATACGAGAACCCCGACTTACATTAACGTAGCTGGAGCAGTTCTCAACATCGTACTAGACCCGTTACTGATCTTTGGCTGGCTCGGCTTTCCTACTATGGGGGTCGCGGGGGCGGCTATAGCAACAGTTGTATCGAGAGCTCTAGTAGCTATGGTGGCCATAAAGATGTTTGTAGGAGGCTTTAAAGGGATAAAGCTGTCCCTTGTTAAGCCTGATAGAGAGTGGATCGCTAGGTCAATAAGGATAGCTCTCCCTATAGCAGCCCTCCAGATGAGTAACTCTCTCGCGTTCATGGCTCAGCTCAGGCTCGTTAATACCTTCGGAAAGATAGTTGCTACAGCATATTCCATAGGCTTTACTGTAATAGATATAGCAGATTCAGCTATGTGGGGGTTTTCGCAGGCAACAGCTATAGTAGTCGGTCAGTTAATAGGTGCGCAGCTCTTTAGTAAAGCTAAGAAGTCCGCTCTCTTGACTTCACTATTTGTTGGAGCGGTTACCAGCATAGGAGCCATCTTTGTTTACCTACTTCGATACCCTATAGCGTCTGTCTTTACTTCTAGTCCTGAGGTTCTAGCTGAAGCTACAAGGTTCATAGAGTACTTTGGTCTTACCGTCCCGTTCTTTGCTGTGTTCTTTGTAGGGTTCGCTGTTGGAAGAGGTTCCGGCCACACATATGTTCCTTCGGCAATAGCTTTCACTAGACTTTGGGGCATGAGGATAGGTCTAGGTTATCTCTTAGCATTAGGCCTCGGGTTGGGACCCGCCGGCATCTGGTTATCTATGGCTATAAGCAACGTTGGAGGCGGCATCATGTCTATAGCTTGGGTCGCACTAGGTAACTGGGCACGCCCAGTCATAGAGGTTACCACTATAAAGCCAGGTGTAGCTACAGTACCACCCTCACTAAAATGCATGAGGAAGGAAGTTAATGAGGCTAATGAAGGCGTTAATAAGGACTACTCGTAAGTAGCTAGAAGGAAAATGTAGGGTGGGAGTGTGAATATCGGTCGAATCGTTTCATCAGTTCTCCTAGCTACTTCAGTCTCTTTCTTTGCTTTATCGATATGGTTTGCCTACATAGAGAGATATATACCTTCCCTACTCTCGCTAACCTCAGGCTTAATTCTTTTGAGTAGTGCCCTAGGTATACTTAAAGAGCTTTTAGGTTCACGAAATTCAGGTAGGTAGCAAGCACAGTTGATTAATTCCCAGGTTTTGACCAAAAATATTTGAGTTTAAGCATTGTAGGCTAGTACCATACATCGTCAGGCAACATTTGTGTAACGTCGAGCTTAGTTAAGAGAACCTCTATCACTTCTTCATAGCTAAGTCTCCTCCCCAAGAGAACCTCTAACTCTCCAGCTACTCTGTCAAGTAGTTTGACTACTCTATCACTTAGCGAGACCGTAATAGCCATTTATACACCAAGTCTAAATATTTCTAGTCAAAATATATAAACCATCCCTACACGGCACCAAAGTCATAGTAACTTGGAGAGTCTAAAAACGATGTGTTATCATCTAAGTACTGCTGAATCCAAGACTGCTCGAAAGGTTTCTCCACTTAAGTCCGGATGCTAGCTTAAGCGTCATTAAGGCTAGAGTAGCTGAAACCACTGCTGAAATCAGTACTGCTGACATGAGAAGAGCTGAAGCTACGTGTACGGAGGCCGGGTTATACATTAACATGTTTACAACTACGGGAACTACTGGAACAGGGTGAGATGCTGAAACACCGTAACCTCCTGCTAGCACTAGTGACACACTAAATTCTGTAGAAGAGTATACTGAGGCTAGAGTAGCTGCTACAATGAAGGCATTTGATACTAGAGGTAGGGTAATAGTTCTAATAATGAGTCCTTGACTTGCTCCCAGGTTTAGTGCTTGCTCCTCCATGCTTCTGGATATCTTCTGGAGAGCAGCTGATAAAGGCCTTGTAGCGTAAGTTATCCTTCTTGATGCATATGCTAGAACGAGGTAAGGTGCTGGATTCGTTAGTGGGTCAAGAAGCGGTAAGCCTTTGAATACCTCATGAAACATCACGAAGTAGCCTATTCCTACAGCTATACCTGGGATAACTAGGGGAAGGGCTGTTAGTGCTTCAACTAGTGGTGAAAAAACTGTCTCCAATCTTAAGCTCACGTAAGTAGCTATGGAGGCTGTGAACATTATTAGGATTACGGAGAGAGTACTATAGACGACAGTATTTAATACTGAGCGCGCGTAGTAAGGATTGGTGAATACGGCTAGGTAGTTATTCAAGGTCAGTCCCCTTGGGGCGATGTATCCGTACCACCCGTCAGTAATAGAGTAAGCAATGGCTACAACCTTAGGTAGTAACGAGAGAGCTTGAAGCACTAGAGTTATAGTGATGGTAACGATAGCTAAGCGACCCATTCCAATCACTGTTGACTTAGTCGATACAACAGGGTATCTATAGGCCCTGAGGTTCTTCCAGAAGACTATGAAGATTGTGGACGCTAAAAGCGAGAGAACAACTACATACGTAATAGACCTGAGGCTCACTGCGTATCCGTATTCAGATATGAAATCGTAGTACGCTATGTAAGCCAATAGGTTTCTAGCAGAATTATACCTACTAAATGCTACTGGTCCAGAGAGGTCTTCACATGATAGAACGAAGGTGAGAGTCCAGCTAACAATAAGGGCAGGTTTAGATAGGGGTATCACTATGCTCCTGATTACCTTAGGTCCTCTAGCACCTAAATTACTAGCAGCATCTACAACGTTTCTGTCAATGAGGTCTACGTAGGCCGTCAAAACGATATGAGAAATTGGGTATAGGCTTAACACCTGGTAGATAAAAACACCGGTAATTCCCTCGAACGTAACTCGATATCCTGTTAAGTACTCAGCTACTCTACTCAGCACTCCAAACTCTCTATGAAATAAGTGCGTTATGGCGTAGGCTGAAATGAAGGGTGTTGGTATGGAGGCAAAAAGAGGTAGTAAGTAACCAACCAGTGTTCTGAGCTTGCCCCTTATCCCTAGGCATGCTGTAGCAGAAAGTAGAGCTAGAAGGACTGTAGTTGAGGACACAGCAAAGCCTAGTAGGATAGTGTTAACAGTTGGACCGAAATCTAATCCTGTAAAAGCGATTATCCTGGTATCTGATAGCTCGTAGGCTCTCAGTAGTTCTCCGTCGGGAGGGATCTTCACACCCAAGTACCGAATGCCTGCGAGGGGGCTTCCGGCTAAGAAGCACGCAAGGGACGCTATTGGGGCTAGTAGGAATATCGACAGGAAGCATACCGGGATCAATACCATTAAGTGTAAGCTGTTTACCATTTACGTTCGACTCTGTAGCTCACTAAGTATCGCGCTGTACCTAGCGAGAGCAGCTGCTTTCACTGAGTCATAGAACTCAGATCTAAAGGCTGAGTCTTCAGCCACCAACTTGTTCAACTCAGTAGCGAGGCTCTTGGAGAACACTCTAGGTTCTCCCTTTATGCTAATAGTAAGCGGCGACCCCAGCTTGTGCGCTATCTCGAGTAGCTCTGCTCCAGAAAGGGTGCCTTTAATGTAGAGGTCTATTGCTAGCGACCAAACTTTCTTCAGGAGGGTGTTTGTGTCGGGGTCAGCTATTGCGGCTTCGAAATAGTAAACAGCAGACCTCTCCCATAGAGCGGCATCTTCTGGGTCATAGCTAAACGTATTAATCGACAGTACCTCGTACAATCGCTCTAGTGGCGTTCCCTCGGGTTTCACGTATGGCAGGTAGTAGAAGAGTTCAGCAAGAGCTCTCTGTCCCTCAACACTTAGCAACCACTTTATGAAGGCTACGGCCTCTCGCTCATTTTGAGATTTTTTAGCTACAGCCACTGGGCTTAAGTCCGGTAAGACTTCACCAAGAGCAGGATAAAACATTGCTTTACCGCTGCTTAGCTCTTCTGCTCTAATGCCGTATACTAAGACCGTTGGTGCTAGACCAGATATTCCGAGTGCGACATCATCTCTCGCTCTTTCTGAGCTTTCTACTATGTAGGAGTTAGCCCCGATAATGGTTAGCAACACCCAACCGTTTTCCCAACCGTATTTCTGAAGAATCATCTGCACAGTTCTAGCGGAAGTAGTGCTCTTAGTAGGCTTTGGGAAGGAGGCTATGCTCTCACCGTAAAGTATAGGTGTTGAGTACTTCGGTAACAGTAAGTCCCCCCAGGTCCGAGGAGGCTCAAGTCCGTACTTCCCGAGAAAGTCGATGTTGACTGTGTAACTAAAGACCGTCCTAGCGACAGCCACGAAGCACACACTCCCGTTAGGAAGCCTGTAAGAGTCTGCGCTTAAGCTCAGGATGATTTCATTCAGCTCTACATCCGATATCGGCCTTAAGTAGCCCTTATCGCACAGGTCTTTGTAAAGGGAGTAGCCACCGATGAAGAACAGGTCGGCCTTACCCTCCTCGGCGAATATCGGCCACTTCGATACATCCTCCTTCAAGAACATGACGTCCTTTATATTGTGCTCGCGAGCTACACTACTATTTAGAAATATTCTACGTAGAGCTTCTCCCTCGTCTGGTGCTAGCCGTGTGACAACTATTAGGACGACCTCTTTAGGTTGTTGAATCGCTGGAGTTGCACTTGGAAAACCAGTTAGGCTCACATAAGCAATAAAACCTCCAAACACTACGACTGCTACAAGCAGAGACATGACTAAGTATCTTCTCATTGTCACCACCAAACAAAGCTCTACTTTATCGCTTTTAAGGACATCGCAATTGACTAAGAATATCCTATGTTATAACATGACGTAGAGTGATCAGAGCTAACTCTACAGCAAGCACTTGAAGAGCAATAGAATAGCCGCACCTTACAGCTGAGTGCCCTATTACTCGGGGGAGCAGATTAAGTTAAGTGTAGCCAGCTAAGTACGTAATCACGGCTCCTATGCCTGCTATAACTGATATAGCAATTCCTGGTACAGGTAATCTGCGTCTTTGAGTAGCGATAAAGGCTACGACATACGCTAGCATTAATATTAAACCCAAGGCTCCGTGAACTACTGTGTTGATAAACATAGTTATGCCGCCCAGCACCACTCCCAGATTCCATAGGAAATCCTCGACTAAGTCTACTTTTATAGCTTGCCACAGCCTGGGACTAGTTATTGACACCAGCTTGGGAACTATGGCAATGCTCATCAATAGGTACATTAGGGCGACGATAGCTACAGCTAGCACGTGACTCTCTAGTGGAAGCATCGAAATAGCGGAACCCAAGGCTATGTATGCTACTAGAATCGACGATATCAAGACTATGGAAACAGTGAATATGTATCTAAGCTTCATCAACACCACCTTTTTCTCTTTAATAGGTCTAGCAAGAGAGATCCTCACAAGTGAGTAAAACACGATAGTTAGAGCTGACACCGTAGATAAGCTAGCGTTACCTATAGAGGCATAGAATGCTGTTAAAACAGCTGCTGAAATGGGGACTACGTCGCGCCGCATAGCGTAGGTCGCAAAAGCGGATAGCGGAATGAGAACGAGGTACAGTAGAAGTTCTGCAGTGTTCACTTTCTACCCCCCTTAGTATATTGTAGCACCATGCTTTCTTCGATAGGCTCCAGACCCCCACCAGCTCTCTCTAAAATACTCGATATGATGCTGTACAGCTTCTCGAGATCTTCTCTGTCAACATAGTGCTCGTACTCGAACCTGGGTATTAGCACCCTGAGCCTACTTCCAAACACCTCGATTAGGTCGGCAAACCTCGTAGGATTTTCCGTGGCTAGAGAGATAGGGTTCGCAACGAGAAGTACGGCTCCGTAGTCTGAGGCTTGCCTACCCATGTACGTAGGAACACTCGCGTATACACCCATGTGAGATGAGCAATAGCAGTGTGGTGTAACATAAGAGAATACGTCAATGAGAGCTTTCGCAACGTCTTCGGTAGCACTTCTCACTACCTTAGCTGTAGCACTACAGCAGACTGCTAAATCTACTGGGACACTATATCTTGCTAAGCTTTGAACTAGTGAGCGAAGAGTTCTCAGCTCTATAGATGCGAGGGTGTTCGGGGGATTCCCGATACTCCAATCCCAAGCTCTCACGTCTAAAATCACGAGAACTCTAGCTGTAACCTCACCAAAGTCTTCTCTAACGTACACCCTCCCAGTACGAGCGTAAGCCTTCCAGACGATCTTTCTGTAGTCATCACCGGGAGTATACTCCCGGAAATCAGCTAGATCGTACATGCCTCCAGTAGCCTTACCGCGTATTATTAGACCCCAGAGCTTCTCCACACTCTTTAGAGATAATCCCATACTACCGTAGTAAGGTAGAACAGTGATCGTCGTCGGAAAGGTAACGCGAGTTTGAGTAGTAAAGAAGCCTAGAGGACCGAAGGCGCGCACTTCGATATCTCTAAACACGTAGCTACCGGGCAAGAGAGGCTTTACTCTGTAAGAAAACATTGCGGTAGTGCCCTTCGGAAGCACGACGGCAGCCGATGGTTTCTCACTTAAAAAGAGGAACTCAGGTACTAGGTCAACTACTTCCGATAGTGCTACATCTCTATGGCTAGAGTTCTCCACGAAGACTTTGACCTCAACTTCCTCGAGCTCTGTAGCTACTTTAGCGCTTTCACGCATTATCGAAATACTTCCGATGGCATTCCCCGATTCTAAAGCTTGGTGGTAATCATAGTATAGTAGCAGGATGATCGATAGTGACAGCGCTAACAGAACTATGCTATCCACTCTAAAGCTGAGTAGTAGCAGTGATAGAGCCGCTAGAGCTACCGATAGACCTCTTAGGGTAAGTCTCAGGGGACTTCCACCTTCTCTAACACGTCGGTTATTACGTCGCTAACTTTAATCCCGGAGATCCTCGCCTCCGTTTTTAGAATGATCCTGTGGGATAACGTAGGATGCGCTACGTACTTTACGTCATCTGGCGTGACATAGTCGCGACTTCTCATGATGGCTACAGCCTTCGAGAGTAGGTACATAGCTATAGCACCCCTCGGTGACGCACCGAGTCTTACCATGGGGTGCTCTCTTGTTGTTTGGACTATCGCTGAGATATACTTCTTTACGTTTTGGTCAACAGTGATGTTCTTGACTATCTCGATGAGGTTCAACACGTTACCTAGGTCGAGAACAGGCTTCGTAGGTTCTGATACTATTTCGTAATACTTGTCGAGAATAGATACAGTCTCACTTAAAGAGGGGTAGCCGATCTCTATTTTCGCTAAAAACCTATCTACCTGCGCTTCAGATAGGGGGAACGTGCCTTCAGTTTCAATAGGGTTCATAGTGGCTACTACTAAGAAGGGTCTAGGGAGAGGATATGTAGTACCTTCGACGGTTACCTGCCTCTCCTGCATAGCCTCTAGTAAAGCTGACTGCGTCTTAGGTGAAGCTCTGTTGATCTCGTCGACTAAAAGTATGTTTGTGAAAACCGGACCCTTTCTAAAGCTGAACTCTGATGTCTTGGGGTTATAGACCACCACTCCTATGATATCGGAAGGTAGCATGTCTGGTGTAAACTGGACCCTCTTGAAGTCGAGACCCAGAGTACTCGATATGGTTTTAGCCAGTAAGGTCTTAGCTACTCCCGGGACACCCTCTAATAGTACATGTCCTTCGGAAATTAGTGATGCTAGAATTAGCTCTACTTCTTTTCTTTTTCCTATTACTTTTCTCTCGATCTCGTCGATAACTTTTCGAACAGCAGATGAGAATACACGCACTTTACTTTCCAATTCTATACACCCAGCTTAACCAACCCTCAACATATTCCTTAAACAATATATTTACCTCAGGTGGAGTGCTTTTTCCTCTTCTGCGGACTGATGGCTTGGGTAAACTCGCCAAAGACCTGGGAGAGATTAAAGCAAGTATCAGCAACCCTGTGATCACGACTCTGAAAGTACCGGTCGCAGGGTCCCTGAGGAGAACGTATTCAGCGACCTTACCTACGTAGTATGGTATACTGACAAGGAACTTTGGAGAGACTAATCTCTCCGTGAATACCCGCCCACTCTCATAAAACACCACAGTATCTCTATCCAGTAGTGCCAGCACGAAAGATAGATGTGCTTGTCTGTATCTGGAACGCAGAACCTCGTTAATGAAGATGCTGGAGTCGCCGAACACCAATATCTTACCCTTTCCATGACGAACCTCTGTAGCTACAGGTATACCGCTTACCCAACAAATAGGTATGCCACCTAATACCTCCCTGTATACATTAAAGAGCACGGTACGGTTAAACCCACTCACACAACATACTCCTAGGGATATGTCGCTGATCAACTGTCCTACACTAAGATTCACCTTTTCGAGGAGGGGTCTCGGAGTTGTGAACTCGTCTAGTACGATTAATTCTCCCCCCTTCTCAACCCATCTCAAGATCTGAAGAATCTCGTACTCCTTTGGGAAAAAGTCCAAACCGAGTATGAGCAGAACAGAAGAGCTTGGATCATATAGCCAAATGTCTTCTACGCTTCTAGCTGCCTTAATCTTTTTGTAGATAGTCATAGCGGAAACGAGCTCTGATAACCCCCCATCACCTCTGTTGTACAGTGATGGAGGGTCGCCCTCTAGTGATTGAATTAGGGGGATCTGCATAATCGAGAGAAAAACGAGCCACAAGACAGCGACAGATAGGAGTAAGGCCCTAGATGGAAACATCGAGCTTCACCAGAACCTCCTTGCCCTCTGGACTTAGCTCTTTAGATCCGTAAACAACGTCCTCATATAGTTGGACGAAATCCTCGTACTCACTTCTGCCGTACCTCGTGAGTAGCTCCCTAGGAGTACATTTCCTACATCCTAAAGCGTCTCTCAGCTTTAGGTAATACTTCCTTAAGACAAGCTTTACTCCCGGATATACGTATTCAACAACGTCTCCCATGTGTTGACTCGGCAACCTCTTCGTGAGGATGTAGTGCTTAGCGAACGAAACAATGTCCTTGCCGTACCACACAGTAATTAAAAAGAGGACAATCATTATGGCAATTACCGCTGTTGCTAGTAAAGCTAACAAGGCTAGTGGATCAGCCGAAGCTAGTAAATCCTTAAAGGTAGTAAGCGTAGAGGTTCTATTGTGTACTAAACTGAGGTTGCCTAAGGAAAATTCAGCTTCTATGCCTGACTCTACATTCTGCTGAATCGGAAAATACCTAATTACCTCCGACATATTCCTTCATACCTAGGTACCCGCTGTTTACTACTTTTTCTCTAGTATCTAGGGGCTTCCAGTTAGCCCACAGCCCTCTCGTTATTTTAGCATAGTCGCGAGTAGCGATCAAAGGTAGAAGCACGGAGACCCCATTTACGGCATGTAAATCGTGCTCTGAGCAGCTTGGAATACTACCCTCATCGCCGCCCAGAGCCACAGTAAATCCCAAGCCCATCACTCTGAGTAACCAGCAACCCGAAACTTAAAAATCTTTACAAAGCACCTAAGAGGAGGCGTTGAGACTCTGCCTGGATAACGTGATAATCAAAGTACTCTGGGTCTACTCTGTTAAAGATGCTACTGCCTTGCTTTCCCCACTAAACGCTTTAGAAGTAGCATCCAAAAGTAACTGAATCGTCGCTGGAGTCTTCTCAGAGCATAACATTGCTTTCTATACGTATGCTTCGAGCTGATCTCTGTTAACTGAAAACTTTGTTAAGCCTGCGGCTTCCTAAGTACTGGAATTCACCAAATAAATCGGCTAGCGGAAGCCTCCGGCTACTTGCAGTCTGTCAGATACGCGAAAGCCCGTCTTTATCGCTAAATCGACAGCTACTTTCAACCTATTGTTTAGTTCCTCGATGCTCGATGCCTGAGGCATTAGAAATACTGAAGATGGGTCGACATCAAATAACTTCACGATCTCTTCTATCTCACTCAAGTCTCCGTATTCCTCAATAACAAACTTGAGGTATATCTTAGACTTCATGCTTTTGGGCAAGTCCCTAAACTTAGTGGAACATCTCCTAAGATCTTCAGGCATACCGGAATTCTCTAGCTTTGGTGACACTATGAGCCTATCAACTACTTCTAACACACCACTTGGATCAATAGTGCAGTTAGTCTCAACTTCGATTTCTACGTTACTGTTCTCCTTTTTTAGTTTTACCACAAGCTCTCTTACCTCATCTTTTTGTAGGAGAGGTTCTCCACCGGTTATAACGACTAGCTTTATTCTGCTGTAAGTTCTTAGGAGGCATAGCACCTCCCTAGTTACTAACTCCACGGGCATGTCCTCGCCAAGAGTCCAAGCGTATTTAGTGTCACACCATAGGCACCTTAGATTACATTGAGCAAGCCTGAGGAAGACGGCTGGTACACCAAGACTGGGACCTTCGCCTTGGACTGAGACGAAGACTTCAGAAACCCTCATTCTGATACCTCAACGCAGTATCTTCCCTCATTGCTACACAACTCAACACTGTATACCTGCGCGATATGCTTTTTGGTTTCTAACAGAATGTAGTGAGCGATGTATTCAGCAGATAGGTCCTCGACTCCGAGCTCCTCGTTGAGATACTTGTGATCGAGGTTTTCAGTAATCTTTTTAACAACAGACTCCAACATCTTCAAGTCGACCGCTATGTTCCCCTCACCAAGAGACTCAGAAATAGCGCATACTCTAGTTTTAAAGTCGTGACCGTGAACGAGCCTCCCGACACCTTTGTGGGACTTTATCGTGTGAGCCGCACTGAACACTTCCGTAACACATACTCTGTACTTCACGCTATCACCTATGATTCCACGATTATTGTACACCTAATTGAATAAGCTTACAACTTAAGGCTTCACTTTTTGGGATGAGTGGGCTAGGTCAAATCCCCGCAAGCACAGAATACTTCGTGAAGCATCTTATACAGCTCATCGATTCCATACCCCTCTATTGAAGAAACGGCAATGAGTCTTCCAGCCTTTAGGTACCTCTTCACCAAATCTAATACCTCGGACAGCATCTCCGATAAAACGCCGGAACCGCTCCTACTGAGGTTGCTAACAATTTCCTCAACCTCAAGGTGGATGCTATGTGATACTAAACCCCCGGGGGTCCCAGAGGCATCTGCTTTACTGAGTACTGGCACTATCGGTATTTCGAGCCTCAACTGAGCTACTATACCCAGCAGAACGGAGACCGCAGCTCCCGCCCCGTATCTCCCTAAGGTCGAGTCAAGCAGGAAAACCCCTACGGGTTCAGATGCTTTTTTCACTACTTGAATAAGCTTTAGTCCAGAAGGTCTGAAGATGACGATCTCCATCTGCCCTGGAGTGTCAACTAGTATGTAATCTCCCTTAAGAACGCTGAGTGCTTCATATACCTCTCTATAGCTTTCCGCTAGTATGTCAACAGCTCTAACTATAGCTGCGTTTGGTCCTAGACCTTCTCTTACCATGACGTCTCGCGTTTTAACTATGCTTCTCGCATCAAATGAAGGAGTGTATGGCAAGAACTCAACGGCTGGATCAAGGTTTACGTAGTCTACAGTGAACCCCGAGTTCTCGAGCCACTTACCAAAAGCCCACGTTAGTAGTGTTTTTCCGGAGCCAGCGGGACCGAGAAATAACACAGATAGCTTCGGCATGCTGATCTAAGCTGGCTAGAACTGAGATATGAAGTCTTCCGGTCTTGGAGGTTCTGGCTGAAGACCCTTTCTAGACCTTATGGACTTAACTACGGCCGGTAACAGTTGCTCAGGTACTGATGACCACTTACTGAACTCCGTACCCCAGAAGGCTCTTCCAGCAGTGGCGCTCCTGAGCTCGCTAGCTAAGTCCATGGACTCAGCGATGGGTAGTTCTGCCATGATTCTAGCGGAAGTCGGTGTAGTGTAGACCACGTCAATAACCTTACCCCGCCTTCTCGATACAACGCTAATTACAGAACTTATCAGGTCTGCGGGAACTCTAACGTCAAGTTTTTGAAGAGGTTCTAGCAGTGTTGGTCTAGACATCAGTATGCCAGCATATATCGGGTTCCTTGTTGCTGGGTAGAGCTGTGCTGGACCTCGGTGAGCCGGATCTTCGTGTATGACGGCGTCGTGAAGCACCACCTTTATACCTCTAACAGGCTCCATAGCCATGGGACCTTCTTTCATCGCCAGCCTGAAGCCCTGTATTATGGTGTCTCTAACCTCCCTTAAGTACTGAACTCCTGCGGTCCTATCAACGAAAACGTTTATGTTTTCGTCTATAGCCCAGATCCTCCTCGCTTCATCGTAGTCCCAACCGGCTTGATCCCTCAGTATCTTAGCTCTCTCGCGCGAGTCCATATCTTCCGTAATGACGCCCTGCTGGATCAGCTTAATGGTCTCCTCGTTCAATGGCTCAACACTTATGTAGAGCTTGTTATGCTTATTGGGGGACTTACCCTCAATAACCTGTGACACTTCCCTACACGTCTCTCTGTAGACGACGAGAGGCGGTGATGTATCGACTTCTACCCCGTAGTTCTCCTTAAGGAATGTGAGGGCTATCTCCAAGTGGAGTGGGCCCATACCTGAAATCAGGTATTCTCCGGTCTCCTCGTTGATCTTAACGAGTATGTTAGGGTCCTCGATACTCAGCTTCCTCAAAGCTTCTACAAGCTTCGGCAAGTCCGCGGTTTTCTTTGCCTCAATAGCCATAGTGACTACTGGCTCCGAGACGTACCTTAGCCTCTCAAAAGGTACTACAGAGTCCTTGAAGGCTGTTAGCACAACGGTCTCACCAGACCTCGCCATATCGAGCCCTAGGGTAGCAGCAATGTTTCCGGCAGAAATACTCTCTACTACCTCTCTTATCGGACCCATGTACAGGCTTACCTGTAGTACTCTCTGCTTGGACTTAGACATGAGGAGCCAGACTTCCTCACCAGCCCTCAGGGTCCCTGAGAAAACCCTACCCGTTGCCACGAAGCCTGCGTGAGGGTCTAACCTCATGTCGTTGACGAAGTAGACCAGCGGACCAGACGGGTCTGCCCTCATCATCGCTTTACCGACGTCGCTATCTAAGTCACCTCTCCATATCTTTGGTATCCTGTAGCTCTGGGCTTCCTTAGGGTTAGGAACGAACTTCACGACTGTGTCCAGTATAGCCTCGTGTAGAGGAGCAAGTTTAGCGAGTTCTTCAACTCCCTCCTTTCCCTTTTCGTAAGCACCTACAATATCACTAAACTTTATCCCCTTCTTTTGAGCTATCGGTACTGTTATACCCCACTTGTCTCTAGCAGCACCTAGGATCACAGTCCCCTTCACAGGGTCGAATGCCCACTTCTCTTTAAACTCCGGCTCAGCGAATTCAGATAGCAGGGAGTTCATAGTCTTAATGATCTCCACAAACCGCTGCTGAACTTCTTGAGCAGTAAACTTTAATTCCTTAATTAACCTATCAACCTTATTGATGAAGAGTATTGGCCTCACTCGCTCCTCTAGAGCCTGCCTCAGCACAGTCTCAGTCTGAGTCATCACACCTTCAACAGCGTCGACAACGACGAGGGCACCATCGAGAACTCTTAAGGACCTTGTTACCTTACCACTGAAGTCGACGTGGCCGGGTGTATCGATGAGGTTTACGACATATGGCTTACCGGCGAACTCGTGGTAGAGGCTGATGTTGGCCGCTTTAACAGTAATCCCTCTCTTCTGCTCCACGTCTAGGTAGTCGAGCGCAAGAGCTTCGCCAGCAACCTTCATGGATATGATCCCGGAGGCTGCTAATAGGAGGTCCGACGTAGTCGTCTTACCGTGGTCTACGTGAGCTATTATTCCTATGTTCCTGACTTGATCGATGTTACCCATTATACCCTGTATCTGCTCAACAGTCTTATACCTAGGCATACCCTACTCCAACTCAAGAGCTCTACTTATTGCCTTATAAGCTCGAATTGAATCAAGAAATAAGAAACTAACCGCAATTGATGAAGATCGTAAGGACTACGTTAAACATAGCAAACCTTATTATAATTTTAGGAAGGGTACGGTCTCATGACTACATCGCTGGATGATCTACTATTCCCAATTACCGGTTGTTAGGACCTCCAATAGTTGCCCTATCTTAAAACAAAAATGTTTGTAGTATCTTTAAGTGTTTTTCTTTACGGGTAACTACTCACCGAAGAATCTGTTGAGTGTTTGCTGTGATGGGAGCTTCGTTACCATACATACCGGTATAGTTACGGCAAAGTTAGCGGCTAACCCCCATATTCCCGAGTGCACTCCGTACGGATCTTTCCACACGAACGAGGTTAAAATCACGACTAAGCAGCCGATCAGTATGCCCGCCATTACACCAGCCTTCGTAGCTTTCCGCCAGATGTACCCGAATACTGTACCCGGGAAGAATTGGACTACGAACGAGTATGCTACTAACAGAAGGTATACCAGTAGGGCTGGAGCATATAGCGCGAGGAGGAGTGACACTATCGTTATAATGAGTGTGAGAGACCTAGCTATCCAAGCAGTAGTCACATCGCTTGCCTTAGGCCAAAGACCTCTTTGAATCCAGTTTCTCGCTATTATAGCCGCCGATGCTTGGATCAGTCCCCCACCTGTTGAAACAGCTGCTGCTAACCCTCCGGCCCCGACTAAGCCGACTATCGTTGCTGGGTATATGATTTTTATTGTCTCCATGACGGCCATATCGGCAACTCTGAGACCAGGAACTAGGATTAGAGCAGAGTAACCAGCTAGGATGATGGGGAAGGCAAGTATAGAGTACCACGGCATTAGAGCGGTGGATCTCATTGGTGCTTCAGGTGATTTAGCTGCGTAAACCCTCATAACGAGGTGTGGAAACATCCAGAACCCCAATGTCGTCAGGAGAAGGGATGACATGTACCACTGGATTGGGTGTATAGCCTTGGCTCCAGGAGGAACTAGGTGCGACGGAAACTCACGCGAGATTACGTCAAACAGCTTATCGATTCCACCAACACCGATTATAGGAACACCTAGTACTATGAAGGCGCACACAAACATCAGTATTCCCTGAAGAACGTTAGTCCACAGAATCCCTCTGGCCCCACCTATGAATATAAACACGGCAGTACACAGAAACGCTATTATGAATGCCGTAGTTCTATCTATCGCACCGTAGCTAGCAGATTCTACGATTATCCCAACACCAGTGATCTGTAGCTGAATGTAGGGTAAGAGGGCGAGGACCCCGATTATTGCTACTATTACGCCTAGCAGTCTGCTCTCGTACCTATCTGCGAAATAGTCTGCCTGCGTAATGTAACTGAATCTCTTAGAGTATGTCCAATAGTACCTCGCTAAGAGGAAACCAGTACAGTATGCTGTCGTGAAGTACGCAGGTGCGTAGTAAATGGAGTATCCGTAGCTAAACGCCCAGCCAGCTAGTCCTAAGAAGGTGAAGGCGCTATATATCTCTGCTGCTAGAGCAAAGTACATCACGATAGCTCTTATCTCTCTTGAGGCCACGGTCCACTCCTCCAAGCTAAACTTCTTTATTATTCCGGCAAGTGCTGCGACAATAGTGGTAATCGCTAGCCAAGAGAATATTATTATTAAGGCTATGACCTCCATACCGACCACCTATATCTCTCTCCTCGACCTCATTTCCCTCACTCTGATAGTGTAGGCAACCGTTAGAATGAGGGGACCTAGCACCATCCATAGAAGGTGCCAGAAGAGGTTAAACGGCATTCCGAGGACGCGGGGCTCTAAAACGTAGAGAACTACTGGTGCCGATAGTATTAGTACCGCTGGAGGAATAGCTGCGAGAATTACAGCTATTTTCTCCGCAGTAAGCGGCAAGCTTACCACCGTATAAAAAGTAATAATAGGTTTAAATACTTTTCTTAGAATAGATAGGCGGTGAAAGGTCTTTGGATTATCCACACTTAAGTAGGAAAGAGAGCGAAGTTTTAAACTTCCTCACCGATCTTAAAGACTACATATCCAATCTGACAACGGAACTCGTTAAGATTCCAACTGTTAACCCTCCCGGAGAGCATTACGAAGAGTTCGCTGAGTTCTTGGCTAAGGAGCTAGAAGGAATAGGATTCCAAGTCGACTTAATCAGAGTTCCGACGGATGAGCTCGAGAAACACGGCGTCCGACAGCCACGTGTAGTAGTCGTAGGAACTTTAAGGTTTGCGGAGGTAGCTAAGACTCTAGTGCTTAACGGCCATTACGATGTTGTTCCACCTGGTAGTGGCTGGAGTACTGACCCGTTTCAGCCCGTAGTGCGTAATGGGAACATCTATGGGCGCGGTGTAGCAGATATGAAGGGAGCGCTAGCATCTATGATAGCTGCTGTTAAGTCCATAGTTCAGAGCGGAGTCAGCCTCAAAGGAAACATCATATTCATCGCTACTCCGGACGAGGAGACAGGTGGTCATCTGGGAGCAGGCTATTTGGTTAAGAAAAGACTGGTTCGAGGTGATGCTTGCGTCATAGGAGAACCTACAGAACCTGATAAAGTAGATATAGCCGAGAAAGGGGCTCTATGGGTCGAGCTCATTACTTATGGTAGATCAGCTCATGGGAGCATGCCCCACCTTGGTGTTAACGCTGTCGAGAAGATGGCTAAGGTCATAGTGTCTTTGGAGAGTCTAAAGAAAGCGTTTGCCGAAAGAAGATCTAAGACACCGCTCCCAGAGCATGTGAGGTATGACACAATAAACATCGGTGGCGTAATCCAGGGAGGTACGAAGATAAATGTAGTACCTGATAAGTGCTCATGCACTCTAGACATTAGAGTAATACCAGAAGAAACCATCGAAGCTGTCGAGAAAGCTCTAGTAGACTTTCTAGAAGGGTTGCGGAGAGAGGATCCGGAGCTTAAGCTAGATATGAGGGTTATTGATAGAATAGATCCCGCATACACTAGTGAAACCGAGGAGATCGTTGAAGGCATTAAAAGCGCTATAAGCGTAGTAGTAGGTCGCAGTGCTCGGCTCGGAGCTCTTCCAGGTTTTACTGACATGAGGTGGTTTAAGGCGTTGATGCCAACTGTACTCTACGGACCGGGAAGCATCTCCCAAGCCCACGTACCCGACGAACACGTTGCTCTAGAAAACCTACTTACTGCTGCGAAAGTTTACGCCTTAACCTCTATGAGGTTCTTAGGATACTCTTAAACACCTATAGCATGGGCTGTAGAGTGAAACTCTATCTACGTATACTTTATGGGTCAGAACTCCCCTTTGTTAGTAACTACTGTATATCCAGCGCTCTATTCGGAGGGTAGTTCACTCATTTTTGATATGCCTCTATAATGCTTAAATAACCAGTGACTGTGAAAGCTTATTTTACTGCTTTCTATACTTAGTGCGGTGTATAACTTGCCTCTAAAAGTTAAAGTAAACTGGGACCTCTGCATAGCAGATGGAGTGTGCTATGCCCTCTGCCCTCAGGTATTCGAGGCAGGCCCCGACGGGAAAGCTCAGATAGTTAAGGAATTCAGGGGTGGCCAGCCTAACGAGGGGAAGATACCAGACGATCTTAAGGACTGCGCCGAGCAGTCGAGAGTAGCCTGTCCCGTCGGAGCGATATCGATAGAACCAGAATAGTAGTTCACTGAACCACGAGATTCAATTTTCTTTTTACTTAAGAGCTGGCCGTAATAGAGGAGGTCTAGTGTTCCCCTAACCTAACGCAGGTTCACGGTTTACTACCTAGCTATCTTCTCAGAAGCTTCTCCTAGATGGGAGCACGGTTTCTCACTCTCATAGTATGCGAAAGCAGTACTATGCTCGTCGCAAAGAATGCATTTAACGACTTCATCCAACAAGGACTCAGGTGCAACATAAGAAGTCTCCGTAGGTAAAACCTCCTTCATTTTTGGCAGTGTACCTCGTGTAGATTAAGCATAACCACATAGCTAAATCTGTCTCGACATAGTCTAGTATAGCTGATACTTGCGAGACTAGCTCCTACGCAAAACATCAAACTCCCCGTGAACTGAAATAGAAAGCTATTTAGCGTTATGTCTGGAATCGTAGTTACTGAAGATGCCTTACTTTCTATACTTGCTTAAAGCTCTTGAGATCTTTTCTACCTCATCTTCTCTCAGGGGCCTAAAGAATTCGATTAGAGCAAACTCTTTTCCGTATATAGCGGATAGAGACCCGTATACCGAGAAGTTTAGCGGCATAGCCTTTAGGTCGACTGCTAAGGTGAGGATCTTTCTGTACAGCTCTAAAGCTCTAGAGTACTCTCCATTTGTGTAGGCTTTGTAGAGGCTTACGAAGAGGTCTGGGAACACGTTAGCTAGAGCGGATACGTAACCTCTAGCTCCTGCGACTAGGGCTGGTAGAGTAGTTTCGTCAGCACCATTGAAGACAGTTAGGTCTTCGATTGTTGTTAGGTCTGCTATTTGAAGAACGTTTGCTGCGCTATCCTTTATACCAACTAGGTTTTTAAGCTCCTTCTTAAGCTTTCTTACTAGTTTCGGGTCGACATTGTAGCCAGTGTTTTGGGGTATGTTATATATAAAGAACGGTAATTCCGTTAGAGAAGCTATTTTAGTGAAGAACCTAAACGCTCCTTCTTCATCTATTCTAAAGTAGTACATTACGTTAGAGGCGACAGCATCAACACCGCACTTTTCTGAGGTCTTCACAAGATCCCTAATTTCTTCGAACTCTATAGAAGCTGCGTTAACTATTACGAATGCTGACTTTCTGTTTTCAGCTACATACTTCACGAGCTCGAGCTTACTCTTAATTCCCATAGCGTGACCTAGGCCCGTCGTAGAAACAATGAAGAGGCCGTTAATGCCCGACCGAAGGAGCCTATCAAGGTGCTCACCGAGTAACGTGAAGTTGATTTCATGACCATTGAACGGAACGGCTAGTGCCGGGACAACCCCGAAAAATCTGTTTGACATATTTCCACCTATAGCAGATTACACAGTAGGATTTAAAGGTAATAAAGAAGGTTAACTGGGGTAGTACGTTGTGTAGCGGTTTACGTAGTCCACACGTAGCTAGGGTGTCTACGCTTGTGATAGTAAGTGTAGTGGTATTACTCGTATTGCTCTCAATAGCCGCATACGTCATGTTTCTACCCTCGGAAAGGCAGGTCTCCACACAAACATCACCCACTCTCACGACACCTACTCCCACTAGTCCTACTCCCACACCTACTCCCACAACACCTACTCCCACACCTCAAACAACTCCCCAGATAACTACTCCAGCAACAACAACTCCAACACCAACACCCACCGTGGGGCCCAGCATAGAGCTTGTCGTAATAACTAGGCACTCGACGGATATTCAAATAGCTGCTAGGCAGAAGTTCCTTCAGAGCGAGCTAGCCAAGAAGTATGGAATAACGAACTTGAGGTTTCTATACATCGACGCTCCGGCATGGATAGACACGATAAAGCAGTACCTCGAGGCCGGGAGGTCGATAGACGTAGCGTGGGGCGGAGGACCGACTCTATTCGATATGTTACTGAGTAGTGGTCTACTCTCTCCGATCAAGAGCCCGGTAGTCCTAAGCGTACTTTCAGACATCCCGAAGGAAATAGCCGGCGCTAGCATGGTAAGAGACGTCAACGGTAGCATATACTGGATAGCGGCAGCCATATCGTCGTTTGGGTTTACGGTGAACGAGGTTAAGGTGAGTCAGCTAGGGATACCTTACCCAAGGAGCTGGGCAGACCTAGCTAGACCCGAGTACGCTATAAGAATGCCTCCACCAGTCGCGGGTTTAGCAGACGCCATCTACAGCACGAGTAATACGAGGATGTTTGAGATAATTGTTCAAACCTACGGATGGGTGAGTGGGTGGAAGCTTTTGACTCTCATAGGGGCTAACTCCGTTGTCTACACAGGCTCTGGCGACGTTAGAGAGGGAGTCATAAGGGGTGATATAGCTGTTGGACTTACGATCGACTTTTACGGATATGGTGCGCAGCTTG
This sequence comes from Sulfolobales archaeon, assembly GCA_038841535.1. Taxonomy (GTDB): domain Archaea; phylum Thermoproteota; class Thermoprotei_A; order Sulfolobales; family NBVN01; genus DRZP01. Next base: position 167,445 of record JAWBTQ010000002.1, read on the forward strand.
AGAATCCGAACACTAAGTACGTGCTGCCAGCAGACGGGACAGCGATCAACGGCGATCCAATAGCTCTTCTAGTGAGTAGCAGGAACTCCGAGGCAGCTCAAGCGTTTATAGCATGGGTCCTAAGCCCGGAAGGACAGACGATATGGATGGACGAGAAGATCAACAGAATGCCCATAAACCCGAAGGTATTCGATGTAACCGAGGAGGGTAGGAAGAGGCCAGACCTGAAGAGGGCTTATGAGGATACCCTGAGAGCTCTAGCCATAGAGTTCAGCGATGAACTGGCACTCAGCTATGAGCAGGCATTAATGTGGTTCTTTCATGCTACTATAGGAGACCCGACAGTAAACTCTAAGCTAAAGGAGGTCTGGAAGGAGCTCTCACTGGCTTACCTGACCGGGAGGATTAGCAAAGAGAAATTTGAAGAGCTTATCGACGATTTAGGAAACCCTGAAAAGCTTGCCTTCAGAATTCCCGGGTCTGGAGCTACGGCTACGTTTACTGAGAAACTAGCTCAAGAACTGAACGATAAGGTGGCGACGGACAGAGATTTTAGAGACGCAATAGTAAGGGAATGGAAGGAGAGAGCTATCGAGAGATATGACTCGGTCCTACGGAAGTTGTGGAGCCTATAGTAGTGGCAATATTTTTTCTTATTAGGTTGTGAAGTTTAAACCCTAGTTTCTGTTCCCTAGTTACCAGGGGTCAGAACACGCAAGGATAAATCCTGTTTATTGCTTAATACCAAGGGCTAAAACAAAAAGAGAATTGCGGGCAAAGAATCAGCTAAAGAGGGCAGTTGAATACCGTTTATCTGCTGGTAAGATCTACTGGTAAGGTGAGCACGCTCATGACCTCATCTTCTTGTGCAAAAGAACGATAACTACAGCTAAAGTTATCACTAGCGCAGCTACAACCGCTAGAGTGCTTAAGCTAGGTCCTACCGTGGGAGCTGGTGGTGTGGTGGGACTAGGAGTTGTGGAGGGAGTTTCTGAGGTGACACTTACAGGACTCGTGGGTGTTGGTGTTGGAGTTGTTGTTGCTGGAGTAGTTATCTGGGGAGTTGTTTGAGGTGTGGGAGTAGGTGTGGGAGTAGGACTAGTGGGAGTAGGTGTCGGCCTCAAATACTCTATGAAGATCGTCTCTGAGGCCATGTTGCCAAAAGCATCGAATAGGAGCAGCGTAAGATTAGCGTAGCTAGCTTTAGCTGGAGGCATCAACAAACTCAGCTTAGCTTGCCCAGGATCGGCTGGAACGAGCTCTAGCTCTGCATATGAGATTGGGTTGCGATCGGCATCATGCCATACGACTCTGGCGATTCCACCCATTACTGCTGTAGTATCAGTAACGGAAACCTCGACGAGAACTTGGTCAACTTCAGGTCTGGGTCTTACTGGAAATAGGCGTAATCCCGTGATAACTGGTGGTTCTAAATCATCATCTCCTATACAGCTTAGTGTGATAAATATCCCAGTGGCAGTCTCCTCTAACCCTATCTCGACCTCAGTAATAACCATCTCACTATTGCCCCAAGTAGCTGAGTAGGTAGTGTAATCCTTAATTTTCTCTCTAATACCTACTAGAGGCCTAATCAAGAACACTGAGGGTCTCTCGCATTTATCACTCACTAAGTACACAGGAAACCTTTCGGGGAGTTGGGAGAAGCCATTTCCCAGAACCTTAATGAAGACAGCGGAACCCGAACTAAACTCCACCTGCCTGTAGTGTACAGGCTCTATGTTTAAGCTATTGACCACGTCTCTCAGAGACTTATCTGCCGGTAAAAATACGGAAATACTGCCGTTTCTGTAAATACGTACTAATCTATAGCCGTTGTAGTACGATCTAGATCCACCAAGAGTTAATGTAGTCAAGAAGACCGTTTTTTCGTTATATACGGCGTAACCATCGCTATGTATATGTCCAGCCAATACCAGAGTCACGTTGTAGCTATCCACGAGTTCTAGAAACCTCTTAGTCAAGCTGGGGACGTTAGCCCAGCTACTGTAGAAGTGGTTAGTCGCTTCTTGCGGTGAGATTGAGCCTCTGAAGCCTCCTCTAAATATAGGGTAGTGAAGGGCGACAACCTTGACCTCAGCATCGTAGTTAGTCTTAAGGACATTCTCGATAAAGTCTAGCTGAGATATGTCGGCATAGCCTAGAGCAGTGTCTACTCCAACTATAAGGTATGGCCCGAACCGGCGATACCAGTAGGGTGAGCCCACTACGCTACCGTAAACCCTCTGGTAGAGCTCGGGCGGTATTCCAGCACCGTCGTGGTTTCCGGGAACTGTTAGGATAGGTTTCACGAGGTACTTCAAACCCTTCAAATAGTACATCAGTTCGTCTACCGATCCCGGGTGGTCTGCTGTATCACCGGTGTTTAATACGAGGTCTACGTCTAAGGCGTTAGCTAGAAAGAATGCCGAGAGCAAGTGGTGGTACGAAGTTCCAAGAGGAGTCAGCGGTGTTATTAGGTGGACATCACTTATGTGCATCAAGGTTAAAGCGTCCGGAACGTCTCGGAATACCGAGACGCACTTATCTCTGAATAGCACCCCCTGTACTGTCTCAAGCTGTAGACTACACACGATTACTTTCCCACTAACGACCACTCTCTCTGCTACTCGAAACCTCAGAACTAACCTGTCACCCTCTCTTCGCTTACTGAGTAGCTCGATTTGATATCTAGCTACTTGGTTTTGAGAGGGACACGCTAGGTAGGCCCGCAACTCACCTGAGTCGAGTAGTCCGGCAGGATCATAAACAGATACATCGAGATAGCCTCCCGGAAATGTTAGCGCGTTGAGGGCTTCAGTCGGGTCTACGATTTTAGGTTCTTCTACTTGAGCTAGAGAACTCACGGATATGAGCAAGCTTAGGAGTATAATTGAAGCCACAGGTAAACACGCTGTCAACCTCCGCAAGCACGCCACCATACCCTAATCACCGATCACCATATTTCCGTGTAGTATAAATGCAGTAGAATATACCAGGTACTCTTGGCTAGAACCTATTCAATAAATAGCACACCACAGCTCTCGCCGCACTATGTCTTAGTAAGTTCATAGGAGTATTGGGGCGGGCTGAAGAAATAAGAACGTACATCTAAGAGCTGGTTTCGACAGGTCCTAGTCCAAGCACGTTATTACCTCGAACAAAACACTTTAACTGGGCACAGGGGTGAAGTCCGCAGTAAGAAAAATAGTAAGAGTAGGGAAGAAGTCGTACGCTGTTGTTATACCTAAAAAGTGGCTAAACTTCCTAAGGGCACATCCCGGGGAACCCGCCTATATAGTTATGAACGACGACGGTACTATTACCATAGCTCCCCTGAAGACTACTGAAAGTGCTCCAGCTAGGGTGACTGCTCACACTGCTCTCTCTACTCTATCTGCTGACAGCAGGTCTATCACTAAAGTTGTTTTAGCTCTGTATTCGGCAGGCCTCAGTAGTCTAATTGTTGAAGCTGGGATACGCTGGGACGCTGTTTCCATACCGCAAGAGCTGGCGAGAGTCGAGCAATTAGAGGGCAGAGCACTCATAAGCTTCAGGGAACTTAGAGCTGATCCCCGCGAGGTCCTCGAGAACATGGTCCGCAAGGTTAGGGATGCATTTAGGCTGTTTTACGAAAACCTGGAGAGGTTTTCCCCCGAAATATGGGAAGAAATCCATAGACTAGAGGGCGAGCTCGATGTAATGGTGCACTTAGTCTTGAGGCTAGCCATAAGGAAGTTAGTAGCGGAAACCCTGAGGAGGGGGTTGGAGAGCGATACCCTAGTTCGGAGTATACTTGACGTATCGGTAGCCAAGCTTCTCGAAGATCTCTCTGACTGCGTAGATAGGTCTGTACACCGCATTAAGGAGTACTCTACCATCTCAAGGGATTACAGAAACTTGTTCATTAAGGTAAGTGATTTAAGTGATGATGTGATGATGTGCTATCTACACCGCTGCTCAATTGATGATGTGATATTAAACCTTAATAAAGCGTCGAAGCTCCGGGAAGAACTAAAGGAGCTCATGTCAGTATCGGCGTCTCCACTTCAAACACTGCTATCAGAAATTGAGGTAGCACTAACCTTAGTAGAGGACTTGCTAGAGGCCACCCTCGTCCTAGCTTACGGGTGATGTCGTCTTGCTCAAATACGAAGGCTTGGTCTTGAGGGAGGCCAGAGTCGTTACTCCTCACAGGGTTATACAGAACGGGTACGTAGCAATAGAGTCCGGGAGAGTAGTAGATGTAGGTGATGAACCTTATAGAGGTGGAGAAGGCCTAGACGAGCTGTACCTTAAAGGCATGGCCGTTGGTCCTGGGTTTATCGATACACATATTCACGGGGCTTTTGGTATAGACTTAAGTGCGGCGACACCTAGCGAGATCGTTAGACTATCTGAAGAATTAACTAAGTATGGTGTAACCTCGTTTGTTCCTACAGCGGTTACTCTCCCCCATGAAGAGCTCCTTAGGTTCTGTAGAAATGTCTTGGCAGCATCTAGACAAGCTAGGGGAGCTAGAATACTGGGGATACACCTAGAGGGTCCGTTCCTAAACCCTAGGAGGGCTGGCGCTCAAAACCCCGCATACATGAGACCTGCTAAAGTGGCTGAGCTTAAAGAACTTGCTAGCGTTTCGAGTGGGCTACTGAAGTCTATAACCGTCGCACCAGAGGTGGAGGGAGTTACCGAGCTCATACGGAACGCTACGATGATGGGCGTTGTAGTGCAAGTAGGACATACAGACGCAACATACTCCGAGACCATCGAGGCAGTAGAGTTGGGGGCGACTAAAGCCACACACCTATACAACGCTATGAGCGGCATACACCACAGAACTCCGGGAGCCGCTCTTGCCCTACTTCAGGCTAATAGTGTCTACCTCGAGCTCATTGTTGACTTTGTTCATGTCGCACCTGAAGTCGTTAAGTTCACTATAGACTACGCTAGTTACCGTAGAGTAGTGCTTATTTCTGACTCTATCTCAGCTACCGGTCTTCCAGAAGGTTCGTACAAGCTAGGTGGTCTAGACGTAGAAGTCAGAAAAGGTGTTGCTAGAGTAGCTGGTAAGGACGTATTAGCTGGGAGCACTCTAACCATGAAGCAAGCCTTCTACAACGTAATCTCCTTAGGTTCCCGGCTTGAGGAGGCTTTCTACATGGCTTCAACAGCTCCAGCAGAGTCTTTGGGGGTGTCCTTAGATTTAGGAAGTATAGTACCGGGGCGTAGAGCTGACTTAGTAGTTCTAGGAAGAGACGGAAGTGTCGTGGCGACATTTATAGGTGGGAAACTCGTTTACTCTAGAGAAGACTTCAGTGAACTAATGAGCTGACCGCTCCTATGTTAGAGAGTGAAGTCTAGAGTACGTAAGTAAATCTTAACTAATTATACTGAGTACATGAACTACGGGGTGTTAGTAGTGCTCGAGAATTGCGACACAAAAGAGTTAAACATCAAGTTATCAAGACTAGAAAAAGCTAGAGCTGTAGCTGAATCTTACGTTGGGACGGCGTACCCAGGATACGACCTCCTAATATTAAAGGATGGCTGTTTGGCTTCAAGGAGCTTTTCCGGTCACGCGGAGATAGTGCCTAAAGTTAGACCCCTCAGAGAGGACTCCATGTTCGACGTAGCTTCTCTAACTAAGGTTTTAGTCACCTCATTAGTCTACTCTAGGCTTGTCGAAGAGGGTCTATTAAGTCTCAGGCAGAAGGTAGTAGAGCTTGCTCCAGAGTTTGGGAAGACACCGGCCGGTAGTAACTACGTTAAGGAAAGAGTGGCGTTGTGGATGCTGCTCTCTCACACTTCTGGTCTACCGGCTTGGTTACCACTATACAAGACGTGTAAAACTCGTGATGAAGTGTTTGAAGTCGCACTAAAGTCTTTTCCCTCCTACGAGCCCGGAAGGGACGTACTCTACAGCGACATCAATTACATAGTCCTCACGTACTTAGCTGAGAAAGTAACTGGTGAAAGAATTGACAAGCTCTTCGATAAACTAATAGCTAAGCCGCTAAACCTCAAGAGGTCGGCGTTCAATCCTTTGGAGAAGGGATATAGTAGGGATGATGTGGTAGCGACGGAGGTGGTGGAGTGGCGGGGGGGTACTGTGGTTGGGGTAGTCCACGACGAAAACGCTCTAGCCATGGGTGGTATCTCAGGACACGCAGGACTGTTTACGACCACGGTCGAGACAGCTGTAATCGTTAGAGAGATAATTTGCGCGTATAGAAGAGATTGTGACTCTCTGGTATCAAGGCCCACCGCTACGTCAATGCTCAGTCCTTGGGCTTGCGGAGAGGGATGTTACGGTTTGGGTTGGCAGGTAAGCGAGCCGAGTAAGGGTTTGAGCCCTCTAACTGACTATAGGTACACCTTGATAGCTGGACATACGGGTTTCACGGGTACCTCGATCCTTATGGTACCTCAAGAGTCTCTTGCTGTAGTATTCTATACTAATAGAGTTCATCCAACTAGAGCTAATGAGCAGATCAGGCATGTCAGAGTTTTACTGCATAACGTAGTTCTCTCATCTATTAACTAACTTATTCATAACTTGGGAAGGGTTTTCGCGTAAGCTAACTCCTTCTGAGTTCTGCTTAGTAGGTATTCGTAGCTCAAAAATCTCGGAGAAGCAGTAGGCACTAAGGCACGCAGTATTGTTACTAAGGTTGAACGGTTTGACTGCGTTAAGCAGTAATTACGTAACACCGAGTTCTTTATGCTTAAACTCACTATTATTTGGAGAGGTATGCGGTATGGGTACGTCTATCACAATATCTTGCTTAGCTGAACTCGTTTCTGGCATTATCTCGCGTATAGCCTCTGAGGAAAGAGAAGGTCTCGAGAGAGCTTCAGAGGAGGTGGCTAAAGCATTAACGTTAGGTGGTTTTGAGTACTTATTCGGTACGGGTCACTCGATGTTAGTTGCCCTAGAGGCGTTCTTTAGAGCGGGAGGATTAGTCAGAGCTTTTCCTATATTGGACCTCTCTCTCATGGGAATTCCGTCTGCCACTAGAGCGAGCCACCTTGAAAGGCTTCCAGGGTACTCTAAGGCTATAGTTGAGTCCATCGACATAGTCCCGAACTCTGTAGCAATAGTAGTGAGCAACTCGGGAAAGAACTCCGGACCCGTCGAAATGGCTCTCGAGCTAAGGTCGAGGGGGGTCAAGGTCATAGGCATAACGTCGCTTGAGTACTCTAAGAAGCTACGACCGGAAAACCAATACGGGAAGAAGCTGTACGAAGTAGTCGATATAGTAATCGACAACAAAGTCCCAGAGGGAGATGCTGCTTACACAGTGTCAGAGTCCGTTAGGGTGTTCCCCATATCTACGATAGTAAACGCCTTCATAGTTCACGCAGTAAACGCGAGAGCTGTAGAGCTCGTTAGAGATCGAGGCCATGAGCCAGAGGTTTGGACTAGCGTAAACGTTCCAGGAGGTAAAGAAAGAAACAGAGCTTACCTAAGGAAGTATGCGAACATCCTCAAGTACATTTAGCAGATGGGAGCACTCACTACGCTGACTTAACTAAGCATGAAAGAGTGGTGTAGCTGCTCTTTTCTCTATAGGTTTCTGTAGGTCTCTCTATGGTGCTTGGAGCTATTGGCGCGACCGGGTATACACACCGTATACACATCAGCGCTTACAAGAACTCTGCGTCTATAAACCTTAGCCAGTGACTCCGGGTTTCCGAGACCTACGGCAGTCCGTGGGGAGGGGGCTCGGGGAAACCGTGATGAACCATCCCAGGGGGACCTACGGAAACATTCAAAGTGAAGTAGGTTAGCCGCACCTTTCAGTGTGTTTCCGCGGCTCATGAGTACTTACTGTTAACTACGTCATCCCTGCTAGGAAGCTCGCCGAGGATCTTCCTCAGTAGCTTTATGTAGTATTGAGTGTCTACATCGTTCTTGAATTCCGACCGATGTTCCCTAAGGCCTAGTCTAGATGCGTAAAGTATGAAGGGAGGACCTCCTCCAGATGTAGCATAGCTCGGTGGTCTTACGTAACTACTCCTTCGGTGCGGGCTGCCTCGATGTATTAGTAGCTCACCTATCTCTAGGCTTCCAGAGGAGACCTTCGCGATGTATCTCTCTATTACCTCAGTAGCTCTAGCTACAGCAGTCAGCATTTCTAGTTGGTTACTGCTTCTAGCTAGCTCAGCTACAGCCTCTAGCTGGGCTTTCTTCACTATCTGCGGAGTATCTCTCCTCACGCAGAGGAGGCCTTTAACCTTCACTTCTCCGGAAGATAGCCTACCTAAGTACCTGTTTGAAGCACCCCTGGAGTCGCCCGTCTTCTTCGGTATGTAGAGCCAGGTGTAGTACGCTTCGACCTTAGTCTCGAAGCTTGTCGCAGAAGCTATTTCTTCAGATAGTTCCGAGCACGCACGTTCCGATGGAACCTCACTCACGAAAACACTGTCTACTAGTGCGTGAACTACGGTGTAACCCAGTCTCTCCGCAGTCTTCTTCGCTAGAGTCACTACGTACCTACTGGAGCTCGTAACTACTTCGTGTGCCGAGATAGAGCCGAAGAGGCTGTTTCTATACCCTAAGTACCCGAAGCTAGCTACTAAGACCCACTTGCAGGCCTTCCTCCTAGAGTCGTAGACCTTCAGACCGGTGCTTCTGTAGAGGTCTTCGTATAGCTTCTTCAACCACAAGATCCTCCTTATGCTCGATGGAACGATGCCCTCTCTATCTAAGCAGACTCTGTGGGGAACCCAGTCTAGCTCTAGTTGAGTAGAGCATACTGGAGCGTTCACGGTCTCTCCAGAGACGTTGTACTTAACCATTATACTCGGGTAGAGAGACCGAAAGTCTATTTGGCAAACACTCCAGTAGAGACCCGGCGACGGCTGGTAGACTACTCCACCTCGGTCGTACAGTAGGAGCTCGTCTAGACTACGAAAGGACTCAGCTCTCCTAGTACTCCTCCTAGTGAAGTACCTCCTGCTCCTAGCCTCGAGTGCCTCAACGGTCGTCAGTACCCTACCTATGGAGGTGTTGCTCATTAAGCTCAGCGGTGTGTAGCTTAGCCTAGACCACTCGAAGTACTCAGAGGCAGTGTGTGGTTCTCCTATAATCCACGAGTGCGCAGAAGAAGATACAGAAGGCTCTTCCTCAACCAGCCTGAAGTAGACCTCCCCACTCACGACCCCTACGTGGTACCTACTAGAAGAAATGCGGGAAGCGAGGTCTTTAACTCTATCGAAGTACTCGAGACCTTGTGCTACCTCAAGTACGTACCTACCTCCGTCTACGTAGACTCTGAGAGTGTCGAGCTCGGGGTCTCTGTGAGTCGGGTCCCACTCTAGAGGCTCTACCGACTCACCTACTGAGACCTTAGTCATCGGTCTAAGCCCTCTAGTGTAGAGAGAGTCTACCAGTGGGTGTGGAAAGGTGTTCACAGGCTCTAAACCCTTTCTAGAGCCTTCTCTCAGTACCTGCTTGAGTGTACTTAAGCTTCTAACCTCAAATACTACGAGCTTCTCGAGCTCTAGGTAGTAGGGTGGAGAGTACCACTCCTCAACCCAAGCTCTCTCAGCTAGTCCCACGTCAACTAGTTCTCGAGCGACACTCTCCGGGTTTCTAGCCCTCAAGAAGCCGCGGAAAGGTATGTCGAGCTTCTTCTCGACTACTCTCCTATCGGGCTCTGAGTAGAGTAAGAGGGTCACTCCACTAGCGCTCGGTTTAGCGTCCAGCAACCACATCTCCACACTCTTCACCACAGCAGCGTTACCTGCGTCCCTCTCTACACGTATCTACGAGCTTTCTAGCTAAGTGAGCTAGTAACACCTCTAGTGGGTCTACAGAGCCAACGTGTGAGAAAGCTGAGATAGTTTCGTCTAAGCCTTCTAGAAAGAACTCGAAGCCCTCTCTATACCTCGGTCCCAGTAGCTCTGCTACCTTCTCTAGTCTCTCAGTGTACTTGTAGACGAGCTGCTTGAGGGGTGTAGTAGTTCTACCCAAGGGCTTCAGCCCGCTCCTGCTTTCGAGTAACCCAGTCGAGCAGAGTCTTCCTCTTCTCTAGTAGTGCTATGTCTTCCAGTAGCTTTACGTGAAAAACAGCTAGAGCACCACTCGGCTTCCCCGGGTGCTTGACGAGCTCTGCGAGAACTCTACTGCCCTGCTTCACTAGCTTCACTATTACCTTAACGACGTGGTGGTGCATCGAGCCACCCTCCGGAAGCTTCTCACCGAACTTAGTGTAGGTATTGAAGATGAACGTCCTATTCCTCCGAGAGACTCTCGCTATAAGCCCCGAGATCGCTGTCGCCTCCCAATACTCGGAGGGGTCTCTAGGTAGAAAGCTGTAGGGGTAGGCCAGCACTACCGAGGCTCCTTCTACCTCGAGTCCACTCAGTACCTCTCTAACCTCGGAGTTACTGAAGGCTCTAGCGACCATTACGTTACTTAGAGAGCAGTCGTAGACTCTACAGAACCTCAGGAGTAAGTCCGTCCTCAAGCCCCCGAACTCTTGCGCTACCACTAAGTACACTCTCTCGTACCTACTCCTGTAGGCAACCGCTACGTGGAGAATGTAGGAAGTTAGCAGAGGGTCTCCGTAGAGCTCTAGAGGCCAGTACCTATCTAGAGGTTCTACGAGCCTATCGATAAAGCTAAAGCCTATCGTTGCCAGAGCTCGCTCCCAATATACCGAGAGCTAATAAAGAGGTACTGAAAGAGCCCTCTGCGGGAGGGGCTCTCTGCGCTTCAACAGCTTCCTCGGTGCGAGCTACTTCGGGCTAGACGCCGAGAGCCTCGAGAAGTTTAGTAGAGTTAGAGCTACGTGCTTCATGCCCAGTACGAAGTCTCTCACTCTTATGTTTTCGTTTGGTGCGTGAACTCTAGACCCGTAGTACCCTACTCCAGCTCCCGTCATCGGTATGCGGGCTATGTCGGTGAATATGTATATCGGACCGGAGCCTCCGGATAGTGGTGCTAGCTCGGGGTCTCGACCGTAGACTTCTCTAGCAGCCTCTACTGACGCTCTAACTATAGGTTCTCCAGGCTTAGTGTACCCGGAGGGGTACATGCTGTGCACTACCACCTCGGCGTCAGAGAAGCCGGTTTCGCTTAGGTAGCGCTTGAGGTTCTCCAAGATCTTCTCTGGCTTCTGCCCGGGTACGGGCCTTATGTCTATCTTGACTCCAGCTAGAGACGGCACTATAGTCTTAGACCCCCTACCGGTGTACCCTGCGTAAACCCCGGAGGCGTTTAGAGAGGGCTTAGTGTAGAGCTCTCTCAGAGCTTCCTCACCAGTCAAGCCCCTAACGAACTCCTTCAGACCCAGCTCACTCTTCAACTCCTCCAGCTCTTCGTAGCTCAACTTCTTGATCAGTTCTTCAGCGTCCCTCAGGAACTCCTCACTAACACCGTCGTAGAACCCCGGTATCTTGACGAACCCGTCCCCGGTCTTTAAGTTAACGAGTAGCTTCGCCAACCTCCACACAGGGTTGGGAACCAGGGGTGCCGCACCACTGTGGACGTCTCTAGAGGGACCCTTCAGCACTATCTCGACGTAGAGCATGCCCTTGAACCCCAGGGATATCCCTAGAGAGCCGTCCCTCCTCACGTACCCCGTCTCCCAGATGCCTCCATCGGCCTTAACCCAGTCGAGGCTATCCCTAACTACATCGAGTAGCGTTGGAGACCCCACCTCCTCCTCACCCTCTATAAGGAACTTCACCCTCAGGTCGAGCTCCTCTAAGTAGTCAGCTAGTGAGTCTACAGCACCCAATCTAGCCGCTATATTCCCCTTGTTATCGGCGACCCCCCTACCGAACAGCAAGCCGCCTCTAGCGGTAACCCTAAACGGGTCGGACTCCCACAGCTCGAGAGGGTCCGGTGGCTGTACGTCGTAGTGGTTGTACATCAAGATAGTGCGGGAGCCAGACCCCAGCTCAGCAAGCACCACTGGGGGGCCTCCAGTAGACTTTAGGGAGACCCTGAAGCCCCTCTCCTTAAGTAGGTCGGCCACGTATTTCGCACACTCCCCCAACTCCTCAGACTTCCAAGCGGCAACAGACTTGAAGGACACTAGCTCTCCGAGTATGTCTACGTACCTCCCATAGCTCTCGTCAACGAACTTGAGAACCCTCGACTTAACCCGAGAGACACTATCGTATCCCACAACCTACGCCAAAAGTAATCTATGATCTCAAATAAATCTCCGCTTTCCGCGCCGACAGGAGCATGAGCTAGGCGTTAGCCACCGGTCACCCCACTCTAGCCAGCAGAGCTACGGCCGGGGTCTACCGCACCGCTACACACCGATGCCAGGGGATAGTCTGCCTACTGATAGTGGTTTCACTGTGGGAGACCGATCGATGGCTCTAACCACCCTCAGTTTTATAACTAGACAAGAGATCTACAGCGGGTGTTGTAGGGTTTATGCCTACTATGGCTCGTACTAGGGTTGGTAGGTACTACAGGACGACCATCCCCAGGGAGGTCCGCAAGCTCCTGGAGCTGAGGGATAACGACGAGGTCGAGTGGGTCTTCGAGAACGGAGCAGTCTACGTTAGAAAAGCACAGAGGTGAGCAAAGTGGTTAGGTGCCCGTTCTGCGGGTTTGAATCCGATCTAGGTGGGTTTAAGCAAGTGCAAGAGCCCTGGAGGTTTAGGTTCTACGAGGTTAGAATGCTGGAGTGTCCTAAGTGCAAAGGTGTGTTCAACTACTACGAGGGTTTTTCACCAAGAGGTAAGCGTTCCTCGTTCATGATTAAAATGCGACCGCGGGCTAGAGCATGAGTGGTAAGGTTCTCGTACCTCAAATAGACATAGATGATGTAGTTAACTGCATTAAGCAGAGTGTTAGAACAGCTAGAAACGAGGAGGAAGTTAGAGCAAGGGTTTCAGTAAGGTGCATTGAGGAGAAGATACTGAAGCCCCTGGGTATAACCCAGTACGGTCACTATGAGTACACCCTCGTCTCAGGTGCTAGAGTTGATGCACTCTATGGTCATGTAATAATAGAGTA
>JAWBTQ010000003.1:0-155173 GCA_038841535.1 Sulfolobales archaeon
CACTATAAGCTACGAAGCTCTCGAGAGAAGACTGTTGGTTAGCTACGTTAACCCAATGAAGACATCATCAACATGTCCGAAATGTGGAAGCAGGTTAGAGGATAGCGGTGGTAGAGTACTGAGATGCGGTAGATGTGGACTCACAGGAGATAGAGATGTGATCGCATGCATAAACCTGTTCTACAGGTACTCAAGATGTGGGGGTCTAGGGGTGCCCCTGAACGCCCCCAAGCCCGATGAAAACCCGAGCGGAATGCGGGGGAAAAGAGATGAAGCAATGACATCAACTTACATAAACCTACATCAGAGCTGAACCCCTGAGCAGTTTGCTAGAGAGAAGGTTCCAACCTCTAAATAGTTTCGATATGAGACTTTAGTACAGGCCTAGACAAGTACCTCGCACACTCCCTATCCTTGTACATCCTTTATACCTTCATAGTTAAACTTATATATCTTCGTAGTAAAGCCTTAGGGGTGCGTATGTCTAACCCTGAGGTTAGTGAAGAGGAGAGGATCTGGGGCTTTATAGCGTGGCTAATACCGCTGATCGGTGGGGTGCTTGTCTTAGTCCTAAAGCCTGGGTATAGGTTTGCGAAACACTGGGCCCACCTCTCTATATCCTTCTTTATAGCGATAGTGCTCTTGGGGGTAGTCTCAGCTGTTATAGGGTTGATACCCTTCATAGGGTGGGTCATCTCTACACTACTGTGGATTGCTGTAGTAATAGTGTGGATCATGGGCATAGTGAAGTCTCTCGGCAGAGAGCTATGGAAACCCCCCGTAATATACGACCTAGCTAAGGTCCTAGGCATAGAGAGGATCTGAACAGGAATACCGCAAGAAGTTTTTCTCCTCAACAATCTCCAGACTTGTTTATACGTGAAACTATGGCTACTTATTGAAGAGGTTGAACAGGTCTCAGAGTGCCATAGATGTAGCCGACACCAAGGACTTTACCGTACTCGCGTTAGCGAACAGCCTCCCAGTCGACGTGCCTTGAGCAGCTGTTTCGGGTTTCACATCTCTTCATATTTGTTTATGTGGATGGGGGCGCTTGTAAGTACTCTATGTGTAGTGGTGTGTGGAGATAGTTCGATGAGGGGTCGAGAGCTCCCTAGGGGCTCTCCCCGAGTTACTCAAGATGTGGGGTGCCCGTGGTCACCCCGAACGCCCCCGAGCCTGATGAGAACCCGAGAAGAATGCGGGGGAACAGAGATGAGGCAATGAAACCAACCTATGTGAACTTACATCAGAGCTGAACCCCCGTCTATGTCCCCGGCATCGGAAGACCGCAATCTGTCTATTGTTAGCGGTAGCGACGAACAACATATAGATGTGCTTCGCCTTCATTATGGCAGCATAGCTGAAGACTTGTCCCAGCACCACTGTCAAGCTATACTTCCAGAAGCTATGTACGATGGGCCTGCTGGTGGGCGTGATAAGGGGGCCCGGCAGAGGGCCTGCTTGGAGTTCGCCGAGACCAGCTAGAAGAGCATCTCTGCTAATTAGCCCATATCCTCCAAGCCCTCCTCAACGCTTCTAAAGCCTTGGGGTACAATCTGTCAGCCGTCTTCAGCAGGTTCCCTTACCTGGCCTCCGATATCATCTTCAGGTCTAGGCTCTCGAACCACACCAGCTATTATCAGAACTGAAAGAGTTACTGCTCTACATAAAAATGCTTCACGAATGCGAGAGGGGACTGTGAAACGGTGAGTTTATAAGTAATCAGATCCCTTGGGAGTGGTGCGGCGGCCGGGATTTGAACCCGGGATCTCCGGCGTGGAAGGCCGGCGTCCTAGACCAGGCTAGACGACCGCCGCCAAAATGTTTGGACTCTGAGGCATAAAAACGTTGCTTTAAGTAGTAAGGCTAGTGCTATTGTAGAGCGGGCTCAGTCTAAGTTAACTGCTAATTTGAGCTCTTGGGCAATGTCTTCTGGTGGTAGCTTGAGTGGCTTAAGTGTTGAGGTCCTTAGAGAGCGTTTAGCTAATCTTGAGGTAGCCCGAGCCAATCTTATTGATATTGGAAAAGAGGTCACCCATTTGTCAAAGAGAGCTATCTCAAGCACTCTAAAGAAAGACCGAGTTAGTGCTGACGGTATTCTGAGTGAACTAAGTAGAGTATTCCGATCGCTATTAGAGAACGTTTCTCCCTATCCAGAGCTTTACTACTCTAACCACTTTTACTCAGTAGCAGCAGAGTACGTTGAAGCCATTCAGTTTTACTCAATAGTCTTTGATGAGAGGCTTAAGGATCTCGAGGAGATAGGTGTCCATCCGATACCTTACATCATGGGGAGTATCGACCTAATAGGAGAGCTGAAGAGAGGGTCACTAGAGCTCCTTAGAAAGGAAGAGTACGCAGAGAGCTTCAGGTATTTCGAGATTGCGGAAGAAATATACGAAGAACTATCGGATATAGACTTCGCTGACACGATAATCCCCGGCTTTAGAAGGAAGCTAGACATATACCGAAAGGTTATCGACGACTGGAGACTTCTATTAATCGATATTGAGTCGAGAATTAAACTCGAGAAAGCGTGTAGAGAAGCAGAGAAGCGCTTCGGGTCGTATGCTTTATAATGAAAGGACTTAGTCTAAAGATGAGGGGGTAGTGAGTGTCTGAGTTCGTAATAGAGTACGTGAGAGCTCTGCAGGTGTTAGACTCTAGGGGGGACCCTACTGTTGAAGTAAGTGTAGTAACAAGGGGTGGAGGCTATGGTAGAGGAATAGCTCCAGCTGGAGCGTCGAGGGGGCTCAGGGAGGCCGTAGAGGCTAGAGACGGTGGTAGTAAGTACTTGGGTAGAGGTGTTGAAAGAGCTGTAGAAGCTGTAAACAAGTACATAGCACCAGCGATAACAGGGATGAGCTCTTATAAATTCCGCGAGGTAGATAGGAAGATCCTAGAGATTGATGGAACACAAAATAAGTCAAGGCTAGGCGGTAACGCTACAACAGCTACCTCTCTAGCCGTAATAAACGCAGCAGCAGATACGGCTGGAGTACCGCTATTTGAGTTCCTGGGGGGGAGAAGAGCGAGAGTTCTGCCGACCCCACTAATGAATATCATTAACGGTGGAGCGCACGCAGGTAACGAGCTCTCGTTTCAAGAGTTTATGATCGTGCCTGTAGGAGCCTCAACTTTTTCCGAAGCTATTAGAGTAGTGGTAGAGATATACAAAACCCTTAAGAACTACTTAAAGAGGACCTACGGACCAGCTGCTATTAACGTAGGTGATGAAGGTGGATTCGCTCCGCCCATGAGGAAAGTGAGGGAGGCGTTAGAGTCTATAGTAAAAGCTACTTCAGAAGCTGGCTACAGAGCTGGTGAGGACGTGCTTCTCGCCGTCGATGTAGCAGCGTCACAGATCTATAGAGATGGACTATACTCCGTTGACGGTAACTCTATAGACGGTATTAGGCTATTAGAACTCTACACTAACCTCATCGACGAGTTTCCTATAGCTAGCATAGAAGACCCCTTTGCCGAGGACCACCCCCAGTACTTCCAAGAACTCAAACTAGGTCTTAAGGGCAGAGCACTAATTATAGGAGACGACTTAACGGTTACCAACGCAAGCCTAATATCTAGGTATCTCTTTGAGAACGCGGTAGATGGTGCCGTAATCAAGGTCAACCAAGTCGGAACATTTACGGAAGCTGAGGAGGCCATAGAGCTCCTCAAGCAATATAATGGCAAAGCCATAGTTAGTCACAGGAGCGGTGAAACAGAGGACACTACGATAGCTCATGTAGCGGTAGCCTACGGGACTGGTCTAATAAAGACTGGTGCTCCCGCTAGAGGTGAGAGAACATCTAAATACAACGAGCTGCTCAGAATAGAGGATTACCTCTCTGGAGAGGCTGTATACGCCGGTAAGAGAGCGCTTAAGTAGTAACAGTCAAATCAGTAAATAGATAAAAAAGTTACTTAAATACATGAATACTCTTTCTATGGATAGAAATAGCTTGACCGATTTAGGAGAAGCCTTAGAGCATTGAGAGCTACGAGGCCCATTAGGCCGCAGCTTTATAAGTAAGCAGGAGACGAGCACTAAGACCGGGGGTAGTAAGTGGGTATCGAAACTGTAGTAGAGACCTTTAAGAGTATTGTTGGACCGTTCACAAAACTATTTGAGGGTGTTAGTCCAGCTAGTACTGCTGCTGCAGTCGGCCTGATAATCCTGCTTTTCATGGCCGGATTTTACGCTATCTATGGACTAGTAAAGCTGGGGAAGCTTGTATGGAACCTTAGGGTAAAGAGCGTTACGGTAGGGTTGACTCTACTAGGAATAACCCTCATAGCACTAGCTATATTACTGCCCTACTAGAAATCTAAAAACTCGTGGTGTCACGATCTTCAGGAGCCTCTAAAGTTAAGCTAGATCTTTAGTGGCAAGTAGTGAGCTAGGTAGCTATATAGGTTTCCCACTAAAGTAACTTGGGTTGGTATAATGGAAAAAACTACTTACGTCTATGACGAGCTTCATGGGTACATAAAGCTGACTGGAGTTTTTAGGGACATCGTATCCACCAAGGTCTTTCAGAGGTTAAGAAGGATCAGGCAACTACCTTTCGCTTGGTACGTCTATCCTGGGGCAACACACACCAGATTTTCGCATGCTCTCGGGTCTATGCATATAGCAGACACCGTTTCTCAAAGATTGTTCGAGAGTGGTTTCATCACCAAAGACGACGTGTCCTTAGTTAAAGTAAGTGCCTTACTTCACGATATAGGTCACGCACCTTATTCCCACTCCCTAGAGCCTCTGCTTATGGAGCTATGGAGTGTTGAGCCAGGCTATCTAGTAGAAACAGTTGTGTCTCAGGATCCCGAACTAAACGAAGTCATGGATAAGCACGGAATTAGCTCTAACGAAGTTGTTTCAGTCTTGAGAGGAAGGAGTAGCTCTAACATATTAAATGAAATGATCTCTAGCGACGTGGATGTTGATAGACTTGACTACCTACCTCGGGACGCATACCACACTGGAGTAGCTTATGGAAAGATAGATCTACACAGGTTAGTACTGTTCTTAACTCCCGGTCCTTCGGGGATCGTTATACCACTTAAAGCACTCAATGCTCTTGAGAGCTTCTACGTAGCTCGCTTACACATGTATAAGGCCGTGTACTACCATAAGACCATCACCGGATATCAGATACTACTTAGGAACGTATACTCCGAGCTCTGGAGGTATAGGGAGCTTAGGGAGGTACTGGAGTCTTACATGAGTCCGCATGGCATACTAAAAGCCGTTAGAGAAGGTACTTACTATCTATGGGATGATTCACTAGTATCTGGGTTACTAAATTATGCTCTCGTTAAAAGAGTGCTCTCGCCGGAAGCCGAAGACCTAGTGTTCAAGTTACTTAGTAGGAAGGGGTATAAGGCAGTCGTAAACGATGTCAGAATGTGCTGGAGCTATAGAGATGTAGCTACGAAAGCCGATGAGCTTAGAGCGTTTGTAGAGTCTGAGACCTCTCTAGCCCCACCCAAGGTGGCTCTCTTTGTCGAAGCAGTGCCAGTATATACTATTGAGAAGCCGGCTAGAGTTCTAGTAGATGGGAGGGAGTTTGGTATAGTGGACATAGAGGAAAGCATAATGCGTTTCCTGCCTCCCCTTACCTGCTTCATCAGGTTATACACGCTACCAGAATACGAAATGGATGTGAAGTCAGCCTTAACTAAGTTCCTTAAGCATTAAGTAAGCGTCCTCACCGTTTGGGTAGTAACTAGGTAAGATATCGATTACTTTATAATTCAGCTTTTTATAAAGAGATATAGCTATCTTATTCTTGACTGAAACCTCGAGAACAACCCTCGAGATCCCGAGAGACTTAACTCTAGCTTCAAATTCTTTAATGAGGGCTTTACCTAAACCTTTACCTCGGTGGGCACTACTAACGGCTATGGATACGAGGTGACCCCTCTCATTTCTTTCTATGGTTCCTACAGAATAACCTACAACCCTACTATCGCACTCGACCACGAGAAATAGCTGTGGAAACAGATTGTAGAACACGAGGAATAGTTGGCAGGGATATGGGTACGAAAATGATTCAAGCTCGATTTCACATACTCTCGCTAGATCCTCTCGCTTAAATTCTCTTACCAAACATCGAGACACCGTGTTCTACCGCTTAAATAAGTACGGCTTAACCTAAAGCTTAAGAGTTTCTCTAGGATCCCTAATTGGTGGGGGAGATTAAGTACTGGGAGCTTCTAAGGCCAGACTCCTTGACCGTGTGGAGAAATAGAGTAGTTAAAGAAAAGCTCTCTTGGTACTACAACGTCATGGTGAACAAGGCTCCAGCTAAATTTGTTTTAGCTAGGTATGTGGGTACGAGAGATGACTTGAGTAAGGCAACCCTCGAGGAGCTTTGGGAGCTTCACGACAGCTTATCGAAGGATTTCGATAGGCTCCTTCTCCAAGTAAAGAGCTCGAAGATCTCTCTCGCTGAAGTTGCTAAACTCGACAAACCTAAGGTAAGCTATCTCGATGTAAAAATAGAGATCGCTAAGAGGATTTTGGAAGAATGCCGTTTTTGCGAGTGGAGATGCGGCGCTAACAGATTACAGGGCTTTAGAGGTTTTTGCCGTCTTGCTAATGAAACTTACGTCTCGTCGTATTTTCTGCACGTTGGAGAGGAGCCTCCTCTTGTCCCAAGTGGGACCATATTCTATGGCTCATGCAACTTCAGGTGTGTTTTCTGCCAGAACCACGACATCTCTCAGGAACACCCCTTTAGCGGTATTAAAGTTACCGCAGAGGATCTAGCGTCAATTCAAGACTACTTGAGGCTTGAGGGAGCGAGAAACATAAACCATGTAGGAGGAGAACCCACACCTAATATGTACACTATATTGAGCTCCTTAAAGTACGTGAAGAGTAACGTGCCTCAGCTATGGAACAGCAACATGTATCTCTCAGAAGAGTCTATGAGGTTACTCCTAGATGTGGTTGATATATGGCTTCCAGACTTTAAGTATGGTAACGATTCCTGCGCTGCACGCCTCTCTTTAGTCAAAAACTACTTGAGTGTTGTCGCGAGAAACCTTAAATTTGTTTGCGATAGAGGTGACCCCATAATAATAAGGCACTTAGTAATGCCTAACCACTTAAATTGCTGCACTCAACCCATCTTAGAGTGGATTTCAAGAAACTGCTCTATAGCGCTCGTTAATGTCATGGGGCAGTACAGACCAGAGTACCTGGTTCTGAGATACCAAGAAAAGTATCCAGACATAGCGCGCAGATTAACTACGGACGAATTGCGTAGAGCGTACGATATAGCAAAGAATCTAGAATTAGATTTTGAAGATGTGAGCTGAGCGTCCACGCATTAGTCGTGATAACAGCTCTAAAGTCCTGTAGAGTTGTTTCTGGTTTTGTATTGGTTTGTAGTGATTGATGCTACTCTCGGTAATGCGTTAGAGACACCTATAAACGTCTCAACAAAGAATAAAGCCTCTCGATGGGAGTGCGGGAGCTCGCGGGGGAGCTTAAAGTCGGCTCACCAGAGGGAGGCCACTGAAGTCAGTTACACAAGATGTAAAGTACCGTAGCCGCCCTGAATGCCCCAAGCCCTGTGAAATCCCGAGCGAAGTGCGGGGAAAGAGGTGGGGCAATAACATCACTCAGTATAAGCCAATACCAGAGCTGAACCCCGTAGCTTATCGGTGATGCATGTGAGTGTTCCCGTAGAGCTACTCAAGGTCTTAGGAAACAGGTTCGTGGCCGCAAAGAGGACGATAATCAGGGAGTACGTGAGGTACAAGATGTACCTCCAGGAGCAGTACAACGAGATATGGGGAGATAAAGAGGCAGGGGAAGCGGTGGACCTATTCATAATAGTGAGAGGATAGTCGTTTCCGGTAGACGCAAGATGATGGTCGTAAACAGTAAGTCAGTGTGATTTCCAAGTCTCACAGTGTCCCAGAACTTAGATGAAACTTCGATTAAGGGCTTTGGGAGTCTTCCACGCCGGAGATCCCGGGTTCAAACCCCGGTTGCCGCGCCAGCTCTTAGCAAGTTAGCAATTTTAAACCAATTGTTTCGCAGACTTTTCTTACACTCATATAATGTATCTGCGTGAAGCAGTACCTCTATTGAGCCGCCGAGCTCGATAATCGCTTTTACCTCCCCCTACCCTAAAGTGCTGGTTTTGTTTACGAAAGTTGTGAGTAGACGATCTACAGACTCAGGAAGACCTTTCCCATTCTCTCACTGTGCTTATAGGCTAACTCCCGCAAAAGGCTGTCTTGCTAAGAGGGGCGATCTAGATACATCAAGTACAAGCTTGGACAAAATGTTGGTAGTACACGAAGCATTACCCACGAAGTAAATGTGTGCCTCACGTCTTAAGGCTCAAGAGGCGTCAAAGCCCTAGGGAGAGTAGTTTATAGCAACAGCAGACTGTGGGAGAAAGCAATAGATTAGGAAAACTTACAACAACCAGGTGGAGCTGGAGACTCCGCTAGTAATTAAGTTACCTAAGCTATAATACTCTAGGGTATAGTATAGTGCTAAATACAGCAACTAGCACATACGATAGAAAATTACGTAAGTTTACTTCTCTTATCTCAAGAGTAGCTAGAGAATACGTAGAAGTACTGGAGGCAGTGCTCGTGGCTATACTGATATTACTCACTTTGATCGCCTTTGGAATACTCGTTAGAGACATAACATCTCTGAAGCTAGACTCTCCTCTCTCTGAGCTGCAAGTAGTTGTTTCCGATATTCTGGTTCTAGTCATATTAATAGAGCTGACACGAAGTTTCATTATATCTAGTCTTGGAGGTGAGAGGTACCTAGAGGGGTTCATTGAGATGGGGGTAATCATTTTAGTCAGAGAGGTCGCTGTAGCCGCGATGACTGCAAACGTACCTAATGCCTTGATGGCTAGTCTAGGGGTAACTCTGCTAATCGTGGCTCTCTGGGTAGCAAGAGAAAAAATCACGACTCCGCGACGAGAGAGGCAAGGTTAGACAAGAAAACCGGAAGTTTCGTTGAGCTCTCACACGACTATTCGTGAACCTCAGAAACTGTTTCACAACAAACGGCTATTCATAATCCCTCATCCTCGTTGATATCCGACCTCCCAGCTGCATCTCAGTATTATCTCCGAAGCCCCCCATCGCGGTAGCTCAAACCTTGTCACTAGAGCTTTAAAGCCCTATGGCTCTCGGAATCCCGAAGACACTAGCACGTATACAAACATGCAAACTCGAAGGCCTACAAATACTGTGAGGGTCGGAACCGAAACACCTAGAGAGTTGTAGACCGTGAGCAATTAGAGCATACAAACAAACCCGGAGATTTTTAAGAAGAAAACAACCCAGGGTCTCGAGCTGTTTCGTTGATAAGATTTACTAAGGTTTCTGTGGGAGTTTCGTGCTGGTGGAGAGGTTAACATCGTTGTGTGACTCTGTGTGGTGAGGGCATTTCTTCGAGCCGTCCAAAAAGTGAGATCTTAGGCCTAGGCGTGAACTCCGTGTGATTGGGCTCGAAGAGTGTCCATGACCCCCGCGCTTCACCGTGACTACCAGCCAAACCGCGCTGAGTCAAGGCATAACCCGCCCTAGAGAAACCAGCAGAGACCTAAGACAGGTAGTGGTTAACGGTAATTACTGATGCAGTAACCTGCGAACTCTCTGATCACGCGTAGCAACTAAAGCACTAAGAACAGTAGATAAATCAACGCACCTTGCTGAGCAGCAATGTTTATTACTGTGACCTATTAGGTTCGTTGAAGCCTGAGCCGACGTCTTAATGGCTGCTATCAGTACTGAAGCTATATAGTGTAACATCGTATTAGTGGTGGGGATGAAGGAACCGTATAGAGTTGGTTGGAAGGATATTGCCGCTCTAATTGAGGCAGTATTAAAAGCAGAGTCTGTTAAGCCCGTTCAACAAGCTAGGAGAGACGCCTTTAAGGCTTTAGGGATACTAGGGACCAGGAGGGACCCCCCGTTAACTGCTATATTCTATGGAATCATGCTTAGACTTGGGATAGTCGATAAAGTAGTGGAGGACCTAACCGGCTCTAGAAGTCCTCTTCTTTTAGATCCGAGACTTAGAGCTGCTCTAAGAGTCTTCATCTACCTAGAGCTATTCGCTAAAGATAGAATAATCTACAGTAGGAAGCTAGAGTGCTTAAAGAGAACGGCGTCGTGGCTTTCCTCTCGAGCCCACCCGTACGTAGGGATGTGGTTCGTAGACGCTGTTAAAAGCTTATCCACGTATACGCTTACCCCCAAAACACCTAGCGAGGAGCTCATGTTTAAGTACTTACTTCCAGCCTGGTACGTAAGAAAAGTCTTTGAGTTGATAGGTGAGAGCGAAGGTGATAAGTTACTGAAGTCATTCATGGAGAAGCCTAAGATATCCATTCGAGTAAACATTCTCAAGTCCAGTGTCGAAGAAGTACTCATGAGTTTAAAAACCAAGGGAAAACCTGAGATCTCAAAGGCAGTACCCACGGTGCTAAAATTCGACGGTCCATACAACTTCGATAAGTCGGAGCTCTTTAGGAGCGGTAAAATAGTAATACAGGAAGAGCCAGCAGCACTAGCAACCTTAATTCTCAACCCGAGACCTAGCGACGTAGTCGTAGACCTAGCAGCAGCACCAGGTGGTAAAACAGAGCATATGGGTGAGCTAATGAGAAACCGGGGTGTAATACACGCCTTCGACATCGATGAAGCTAGAATGAAGAAACTAGAGGATTTAGTCAGAAGAGCTGGGATAACTATAGTTAAGACCTATATTAAAGACGGTCGCGAAGCACCTAGAGTACTTGGAGAGGAGATCGCGGATAGAGTCTTAGTTGACGCACCATGTACTTCTGATGGAACTCTAGCTAAAAACCCAGACCTCAGGTGGAGGTTGATGGAGGATGAAGTAGCTAAGCTTAGCCAGCTTCAGTACGAGCTCTTGAAAGCTGCACTAAAGCTAGTCAAGCCAGGTGGATACATCCTCTACACAACGTGCACTCTACTTAGAGAAGAGAACGAAGAAGTAGTCAAGAGATTTCTAGAGAAAGAGGGTAAAAAAGTGAGATTACTTTCACTCGAGGGTCCTTACGATAAGGGTTTCTTACCCGGTACTATGAGGGTTTGGCCCCACATCCATAAAACGATAGGCTTCTTTTACGCACTATTACAAAAGGTAGATAGAAGCTAGACACTGAGCAGAATAACCTATAAGCTAGCTACTAGGTGCGGCTTTTCTAGGCACCGATGAGGGAGGTACTACGGCCGGTACCGGCAGACCCGACTCTTTTCTCTTCCTAACCCAGTATTCTCTCCTGTTCCTCTGCCTTGGAGGTAGGTTCCTTCTAGGTTTTGCGGGTATTTTTGGTGTTGCGTTTCTCACCTTACCAGCTTTCGTCATGGACCCGTGTGTAGGCGTTTTGCTTTCACCTGGTTCTATCTATACCAACAAGCTTATAAAGCTAACAAACTTCTCATTGGCTATAGGTTAGCCCGCTTTGCGCTTTCGACACCTTCGGGCTTGTGCTCTCCCCTAGCAATTACTCTGTACTTAACATACTTGTCAATAGGTGAGAACCTGGGTGGACTGGCAACTACCGTCGTACTTCCGCATTTAGGACACTGTTCTTTCAGAGTGTAGTTTCCGCACTTGATGCACTTTCTTATAAGAAACCTAACTGAGCTTCACCCTCTCGAAGCTGAAGCTTACGTTAAACTTTTTACTCAAGTTCTCAGCTCTCTTTACGAGCTCTGCTAGCTTACTCTCGAGAACCTTGTAATCTGTTCCTACTAGCTCGATTCTGTATCTTGGGGCACCCTCAGAGTACACTCTAACTCTAACATCGTCTCCAACATCTTCATCTAGCAACTTTAGTAACTCCTTAATTCTGTAGATGCCGTCCGACTCGTAGGTAGTTAAAACGAGTCTACAATCGATCCTGACGTGCTTGGGTTTAATATGCTTAGGTATTTCCTCCATTAACCCCGAGACCCATTCGTCCGGGACTCCAGCACTCCTAAGAACGCTGTCTCCCATAACTGAGGCGTCTTCAAACGCGGATAGAACGTCTCCGTAGAACTCCTCTAGCTTCCACCAAACTCTGGAGTATGCCTCTTCGAGACTCTTGCCGAGCTTCTTAGCGACTATCTCTAAGATCTTCTCGGCTCTGTTAACGCGCTTCCACTCTCTCAGCTTCCTCCTACGCTCTACCTCAGCCACTCTCTTTAAAGATACGTCTACTTGGTTCTTCTTTCTATCTACTCTTATGACTTTTACTACAACCTTCTGGCCCTCCCTAATAACCTCACGTATGTTCTTAACCCACTTACTGCTAACTTCGTTCCATGGGAGGTAGGCCTCGAGGTTACCGTATTCGTCTAGCTTAACGTACGCTCCTAAGTCAAATACTTTGTCTACTGTTGCTACGCAGAGCTCGTTGATAGATGGTAGAATCTCCTTTCTTTTAACCAAAGCCTTCTACCCCAGAACTCTTACAACCTCACCAAGGACTTTAGCTTTACCACCTGTAGGTACTGCCAGCAGGGAACTACAAACAAAGCACTTAACTGGAAAGGTAGCATGATCAAAAACTATCTGCTCATTACCGCAAGATGGACACTTAATCCTTAAGAACCTACTCTTCGGTATTGGGATCAGGATCTTTCTCTTCTTCATCTAACCACCTCGACTAGGTCTACTTTCTTAAGCCTTATACCTCTTCTGTGCTGCATATAGCCGCACTTATTGCATTTCAACTTCAACACTATCTTCTTCGTTACCTTAGCGAACCTCTTTTGCTCCGGCTTACGCTTGCTTCCATAGCCTTCCTGCTTGCGCCTATATCTACGCTCACCCTCAGCTAGAGACCTCCTTCTGCCGTGTTTATATATCGACACACTGTGCTCTGTATGTGTCCCGCATTTCCGGCAGTACGTCCTAATTACCTTAGGTACTCTCAACGCCCACTCCTCTAACTATTAGCTAAAGCGATTTAAAAGCTATATCGGGCTACACCACACTAATTAATGCCCAGCTCCTCCCACTCTATATAAAGAGAAATAATTGGACACAAAAACGAAACTCGACCTCTTTGAGAGTGCTCGAGTACTATAAATAGACATTAAAAAGAGTACGAGTTCAAAGCTTTTAAGCTGCAACACTGATAAAATAGGATAGGGCCCGTAGCTCAGCCAGGTGGAGCGGCGGACCAAGGGCCGAGGCTCTTAACCCGTAGGTCCCGGGTTCAAATCCCGGCGGGCCCGCCACAACAATAATTAAAGTGGCAACCCCCGACTAGGTCTAGTTACCTATCACCAAAACACCTACTTTAGAAACTTTACGAGAACCCTAACTTCCATGACAGCATTCAGATAGAACAAAATCTCTTGAACTAGAGAAATCGAGCCTAGTAGCAGGTGAGGACGCGAGATCTAGTTAATTTTGTTTATTAGGGAATGCCGCAGCACATCGAAGAGCTCCTCGCACCATTAAACTTCATGTGTGACCTATAATGTAGCTCTACTCTGACTAGGGAGCAATAACCACTCTATCTTTGATTCGTCGAGGTTTACTATAGAATTACCTGAGGTATTCGTAGCAATAGCTCCCTCTATACTCAGTAGTGTCCCCACCGGTAGCTCTACAAACCTCAGTCGGTGTGTGAGCAAGTGTAAGTCCTTATTGACTAGAGTTGAAGCTCTAACTACATCAGCTCTTAGAATCGCCGGAGTTCTATAGTCGCTCTCAGTTATTTTAACAACTAGTTCAGCTCTTCTAAAGTCTACGTAAGGACCAAGAAACCCCCTTACTCTACTACAATCTACTATCCTTATGGTTACCTTTCTTCTCTTATATACACCCTGAAGATATCTTTTCGTGATCAGCTCGGCGTGTTTCTTTAATTCGAGAGACTCGGATACTTCCATTGCCTCGCGGATTGCCTCATTGAAGTCTAAGTGTTTAAGCACTCCTAGGGAATACAAAGAGGATATCCTACTATAAGCGTCTGGACTATTTAAGCAATGTATATCTACGTCTGACTCAGCACTACTGTAACCACCTAAGTGTGACCCAGCTATTCCACAACTTAACCCCAGCAAGTCGAATGTTTGGATAATCTGTCGCAGGAAAGCGTTACCGCAACTCCGACCATCAATTGACCACCTGCGTACCTCAAGCACATCTCCTACTGGGACTATGGGGACATCTCTACCTATCTCTGGAAGATTCCTAATGTAGTGAAGGTAATACCTTTTAATCATCTCCTCCACCTCCATAAGTCGTTTGAGCTTTTTACCATCTACAACTCTAGGTATAGCGACGAAACCCTCATGAGGATGTACGCAACCTTTTACTACCCACACACTTCCGTCTCTGTGTCTCACTATATCGCCTTCAGTTAGTTGCTTTATGTAACTGTTTCGGTTTTCATATCTGCTCATGTCTGTCGATATTGATCGAAACATTTATAAGCACCTCATGGTGATATGCGTGGATGTACATAGATGAGGGGTCGAGAGCCACTCGATGATCTAGATGACGGCTCTCCCCGAGATACTCAAGATGTGGGGTGCTAGGGGTCGCCCCGAACGCCCCCGAGCCCGATGAGGCCCCGAGCGGAATGCGGGAGAAAGAGGGTGAGGCAATGAAGTCAACCGATATAAACCTATACAAGAGCTTAACCCCCTACCATGGCTTCATAACCTAAATGGCGGTGTCATGGGTGTTCAGCCAAGGATAGCCGGCTCACTTTCATCGCTTCGGCTCTTCTTCATCATCATAAAGCTATCGTGTTTAAAGGTTAAAAATTGGTGCTACCAGGAGGCTGTTAAGTATTATACACCTAGAGACTCTACAAACTCTTTAATTCTCTCCGCGCCTTCCTCGATTAGCTTAGCGTCTACCGCAAAACTGAGCCTGATGAAGTCCTTGCCAGCCTTGTCTGGGAACGCTGTTCCAGGTAAAGTGACTACGTACTTAGCATAGAGTAGCTTCTCAACGAACTCTTCGACAGCAAGTCCAGCTGAGTCGAGGACCTTTCTAATTCTTGGGAAGATGTAAAACGCTCCAGTGCTTGGCCATACTTCAAGACCTTTTATTTCACTTAGCTTCCTAGCGATGACGTCTCTACGGTACTGGAAGAGCCTAATCATCTCTTTAACGGGTTCCCACGGTCCTCTCAGTGCCGCTATTGCTGCTCTCTGAGCAAACGATACGGGGCAAGACCAAATGTTTACAGCTAACCTAGTTAGTTTTGTTGCTACTTCCTCTCTAATGACTAGATAGCCCAACCTCCACCCAGTCATCGAGAACGTCTTAGAGAAGCCATTTATGTAAAGTAGGTGGTCCCTCCAGTCACCGAAAGTTAGAAACGACCTAAACGGCTGGTTATCGTAGATAAAGTTATCGTATATCTCGTCTACCAGTAGCATTATATTGTGCTCTCTAGCTATCTCAAATATTCTCTCAACCTGCGAAGGAGTGAAGAGCGCGCCCGTCGGATTATGCGGGTTGTTGACTACGATGACCTTAGTTTTAGAAGTTATTGCTGTCTCTATGGCTTCAACGTCTAGAGCGAAGCCTCCAGTAGGTCCTAGCCACTTAAGCGGGATGAACACGGGTTTAGCCCCTATAAATCTGGCGACCTCGGGATATGCCGGATAGGAGGGCTCAGGTACTATTACTTCATCTCCAGGATTTAAGTACGCTGAGAGTGCGAGAAATATAGCACCCTTAGCACCCGGTGTTACTATCACCTCCGATGATTTGACGTCAGCTCTATATCTTTCGTTTAGATACCCAGTTATAACCTCTCTAAGCTCCCTAATTCCAGGAGTTTCGGTATACCCTGTAAACTTAGCATCAAGAGATTTCTTAGCTTCATCGATGATGTGTTGAAATGTGGGAATGTCTGGCTGTCCAACACCAAAGCTTATCACCTTATGACCCGCCCTCTCGAGTTCACGAGCTTTAGCTATGTACACGAAAGCTACCTCACCTAAAAGCTCGGCGATTATTGGCTTCATATTGAGAGTAGGTGCCTTCATAGACTACTCCCATAATAGATTACCTATGCTATAAAAATCCATGTCTAGTACATATTTAGAGTAAGGAACTGTTTAGCCATCTAAATGCTTATTTCTCAGACATGAGTATCTACTTGGAGGACCTAATGAAGCCCAAAGTCTTTATAACTAGGGAGCTATTCGATGATATAATCGAAAGAATATCGCAGTATTACGATGTTAACGTATGGGATAGATATCAGCAACCGCCTTATGAAGTACTCCTCCGCCAAGTCCGAGAAGTAGACGCATTAGTATCCTTACTTACTGACAGAATTGACTGCAGTCTCCTTCAGAACGCACCTAAACTTCGTATAGTTGCTCAATACGCTGTGGGCTTCGATAATATCGACGTAGAATGCGCTACTAAGCTTGGAATATACATAACTAACACACCAGGAGTTTTAACAGAGTCAACAGCGGAACTCGCTTGGGCTCTAATACTTGCTGTTAGTAGGAGAATAGTGGAGTCTGACGTATTCGTGAGATGGGGTGAGTGGTATAGAATTAAAACAGCGTGGCATCCTAAGATGATGCTGGGAGTAGAGCTAAAAGGCAAGATTTTGGGAGTTATAGGACTTGGTAGAATAGGTAGGCGTGTTGCTGAAATAGGATCTCGAGGTTTTGGGATGAAAGTCATCTACTATGATGTCATTAGAAACTACGAAGTCGAGAGAGAGCTTGG
This sequence comes from Sulfolobales archaeon, assembly GCA_038841535.1. Lineage (GTDB taxonomy): Archaea > Thermoproteota > Thermoprotei_A > Sulfolobales > NBVN01 > DRZP01. The sequence continues at coordinate 16,748 of JAWBTQ010000003.1, forward strand.
GATAGAGTTCAGGGAGCTGCCTGAGTTACTTAAGGAAGCCGATGTCGTATCTATACATGTACCCCTCACCCAAGAAACCAGACACTTGATAGACGAGAAAACACTCAAACTTATGAAGAGATCGGCCATTCTAGTAAACACCTCAAGAGGTGCTGTAGTAGACACAGAAGCTCTCGTAAAGGCTCTGAGAGATGGTTGGATAGCGGGTGCTGGGTTAGACGTTTTCGAGGAGGAACCATTAAACCCGAATCACCCTCTAACAGCTCTAAAGAACGTAGTGATAGTGCCTCACATAGGAAGTGCTACGTATGAGGCAAGACACGCTATGGCAGAAGCAGTCGCCGATAACTTGATATCCTTCTACAAGGGGCAGGTCCCACCCAACCTAGTTAACGCAAAAGTAGTTAATCAGCGAGCACCCGGTTTTAAGTAGGCATTAACTTCACGGTCAATTCCTCTAGCTCTTCTTTTTCTTTGAGAATCCACGCTCTCACTGAGCACTCTATCTCATCTATGATTATCCAAGGAATTGGCCATAATCTCATGCCCTCCAAGTCTAGCAAGCTCGGTAAAGTTCCTTGTTTGTGGGTATGCACTAAAGCGACAACTTCATATCCTCCGAGCTCAGAATACTTAAAAGCCTCAATTATAGCTGCTGGGTCTAGATGAAACTTGTTGCTCTCTTTAGACAAATTCTCGCCTATGATGATGTCTTCAACAATTACTCGCCCGCCCTCATTAAAGCCTACGCCTAAACCAACAACCTCCTTTCCGTAGTGTTCTGCTAAACTACACGCAATATCTACAAGGTGTTTAGGTAGTACTATCAGAAAGGTAATGACCCTACCCCACTCTAGAGAGAGCTCTTCTAATGTCGAGAGGTAGATCTTTATACTCCACTACAACTTCTTTTACGTCCTTAAATGACGAATGCTCCAGCAGATCCCACTCCTCTTCTTTGTCTCCTACTGAGTACCTACCTCTAAGCGAGCTGTGCACAATTACAAACCTTCCACGAGGGGTAGATACGACCTCGCAAACTCCTTCCTTTCCTCCTTTTCTGAACCTGTAAACAGCTTCTCTACTGGTTTTGAGCATACTGACCCCCTCCTACGTTAGTGCTTAAAATAAAAGCGTTGAGATAGAGACTAGCGTGAAGCCGATGATGTGTACCCGGCAAGTAGGTAGCGATGCCTTATCAGTGTTACTCTGAGGTCGAAGCAGTGCTGTGTTCGTGTTCTCTGCAATACTCTCTGATGAAAGCTGAGATCTCCTCGTATAGCTCCTCCGGGTTCACCGAGCACTCTATTTCCCTGACTAAGTAAGAAATAGATCTAAGCACTCCAAGAACTTCTGCGCCCTCTATAACCACTTTTTTCCCGGAAGGCAAAGCTAATTCCCCAGAATAGCACACTCTACCTTCGCCTACTGTAACACTTTTATCGCAACTAAAGCAGTACGGTAAGCCGGGAATGTCTCCTACAGCGTGCGGCTCTTCAGAGCAGACTACAACTACTTTAAGGAAGTCTCGCACTACGTGTTCCCTAAAGTGCGCACCCACCCTAGGAGCACCGGCCCCCTACTCTGAAGACTGCCTCTCGCTGGAGCTCCTGCTCGCACTAATTGAGCGAACTATGGTAGTTAAACCTGTTACAAGCTCCATTGGTAGTACTATCTTCGTTGCTGGACTTTCAGCTATCTTAGATACAGCCTCTAGGTACTGGAGGAATAGCGTGTTAGAGCTAACTCTCGATGCTGCCTCGTTTACTAACTCTAGAGACCTCGATATACCTTCAGCTCTCAAGATAGCTGCTTGCTTATCTCCTTCGGCCTTCTTTATTTGGGACTCTCTATATCCTTCCGCTTCGAGTATAGCTGACTGCTTCTTGCCATCGGCTTCTAATATCATAGCTCTTCTATTTCTTTCCGCAGCCATCTGCTTTATCATTGCTTCCTGGACGTCCCTTGGAGGCCTTATCTCCTTTATCTCAACTGAAGTGACTTTTATTCCCCACCTATCAGTAATCTCGTCTAGCTTCGCTCTCAGAGTGCTATTAATGTATTCTCTCCTAGCTAAGACATCGTCGAGAAGAAGGTCCCCAACTACTGCTCTAAGAGTAGTCATAGCTATGCCGGTCGATGCCGTGATGTAGTTGCTAACCGAGGTTACCACGAGAGCCGGATCGAATACCTTGATGTAGACGAGTAAGTCTATATCTACTGGTGCGTTATCTTTTGTTATACACGTTTGTGGTGGGATGTCTATTACAAACTCCCTTAGGTCTACCTTGATCGCGCTGTCTATTATAGGGACGAGAACCACTAGCCCGGGGCCCTTGACACCTATCATTCTACCGAGCCTGAAAACTACTAATCTCTCGTACTCAGGTACTATCCTGACGCTTCTGGCAATAATCGATACTATAAATATCACTACTATAGCTAAGGCTATCAAGGTAAATAGATCCAAACACTCACCCAAGTAATATATAGGTGTGAAATCTAAATAAATAATACCTGATAAGGCAAATACCTGCTACAGACAGAAAGACCGACGGTATCGAATGCCTCAATAGCTACCTGAAGGTAGGCTACTCACCCTCCCTTGTAGGGCGTCTATGTGTGCTTCCCGCTGAGTGTAATCAGTGTTCACGCTTTTCTGAAACACTCTCTACATACAGAAAAAGCCCTTTTACGTCTTTCACAACGACTCGGCTACCCGCGGGGATAGTGTTGCTGACAGAAAAGGCCGACCATTCCTCCCCCTTAACGTGAACTACTCCGGGAGTTGCTGGCCCTATATCCGTTTTAGCTACCCCTATAGAGCCTACGAGAACCTCCTTGAGTTTAGGCTTTCTGAGTCTAGTGGTTTGAGCTACTTTAAAAACTATGAAGCCTAGGAAAGCCCCTAGAAATCCGAGCGTTATGGCGACTCCGACTACTGAGGGCTCTATCGTAGGGACAGGCCTCCCTCTTAGGCTCATGTACAATCCTAGTGTGAGCAATATGAGGCCCACTATCCCGAAGCCTTGGAGTCCTGGATTCATGAATTCTACAAGTACTAATACGGCACCGGAAAGCATTAGGGTTAGTACGAGAAGGTCTGGTGGTATTATGTTCATACCGTAGAGAGCTGCCGCTATTAGTAGTACACCAGCTATGGCGTATCCCTGAAATCCTGTTACTAGTACTTCAGCTATAATTAGAAAGACCCCAAGGCTGAAAGCGATTGAGTAAATCAGAGGGTCAGATATCACAGAGAGAATTCTATCCCAGAGGTCCTTTCTAAATATCTTACTGGGCTCTGGAGCTCCTAAATCTCTTACTATATCATCTACTGAGAGAGCTTTCTTAGCTAGTCCAAGTGCTATGGCTTCTTCATCTGTTAGAGTTAGTGCTTCAGTAACGAATCTCACTACTATATCCACCTTTGTTTCGTTTCCGTAAGCTCTCCAAGCTAGAGCCCTAAAGCGGGAAGCTACGTAGTTTACTGACTTAGGGTCGTCAGGGTAGGGTCTGGCAGCACCTATTACGGAGCTAGGTGCCATGTAGATCCTACCACACGCTACTGCTATGAGTGCTGCGGCTGAGGCGGCTTTCCCACCAGGTGGTACGTAAGCAACACACTCTATACCACGAGTAACTAAGAGCTCTGCTATGCTATCAGCAGAATATACGTACCCTCCGTAGCTGTCTAAATAGAGAACTAGAAGTCCATTCGAAGGTAGCCTCTCGACGGCTCTTTGAACTAGAGATACAGTCCCACCATCAACTATATCAGTGACCTCAACTACCATAGTCTCAGTATACGCGTTGAGCGATAAAGCCATGAGCATTAATAGCAGAAACACTAGGTATGATCTCACGCTCCACCCCGAATTTATTCTCGAGACAACCATATATTTTTGACAAAGTGCTCTTGAGCCTCGTCATGAGGATAAAGCCCCCTTTTCAGAGGACTTAAGTCTCAGCATAGAGCCCGTTTCGAGGTTCGAGTTTTTAAGGAAAGCTTAATGGCATAGTACCAGAGTTCCGTCTAAGTAAGCTTCTGCGATTAGGGAAATACCGAGAAGCAGCCACTTCCTCAGGAAAGGTTATACACTATCTAGAAGACTGACTAAGATATGGAAACGCTTAAAGTAAAACTCGGGGGGATAGTACGCAGCGGTAGGTCGGTAGCTCAGCCCGGTGGAGCGCCAGGCCTCGTAAGCCGGTGGCTGCGGGTTCAAATCCCGCTGACAGCTCCAGCTCCCGAAGGGAGTTAGTGACCCGTAGACCACTGCTTCACCGCCCCCACATTAGTAAAAAAGCTCTCGTGTTAAGGAGCGACTCTCCGAGGACTGGTGGCGGCTGACGCAGCACGAGAATTAGACCTAGGAGGTGTTTCAGGAGTAAATAAGGATGAAAATACTGCGGTAGGATTAGGTAAACCAAGAGTAGGTAGGACTAGGGGATCTTCGGGGACACTCTTTAGAGACTGAAAAGAAGCACTCTACAGCGAATGTAAAATGGTTCGAAGCTTCGAGGACTCTCCGTGGCTCAGAAGAGCTTACGCTATTTCTCGGCACTGGGAATATTGCTTCGAGCCGGTTACCACGCGTATCACAGGTCTTACTAATCTTGTTGGGGAGCTGAAACCAGTCGTTCGGTACGGAGACTCCCAGCTTGATTCACTATGCAACTTTGTCTACCAGACCCTCATCGCTTACGAATCGCTTGTTGGAGTAGGACGAGTCAGCATCGACTTGCCTGCTAGAGTTAGCGAAGCTGCGAGAAAAATGCGAAGATCTTACGCCACCCTGTTAGTGGATCTTGCCTTGCTAGTGCTAGCCGGGGCAGTTCCTCAAGAGAGCAATAGAGACTACGGTTCTAGAACCGCGCAGTGACACGAGATGTCTCGAGGACTGCAGTGGCCTCGGTGACGGAGTTGGTGGTGGTTTGCTGGTACCCCCGAGAGCACCTGAGTGCAACCCCGATCCATCACTCAACCTTGAGTGCTCTTAATAAAGGTTAAAGCTTTAATTTTCTATAACATTACCATCGCAAGGTGGTGTAGGTTTTGTTGGACGACTTAAAGGATTTGGCTTCTTATCTCTGGTGTTACTCCTCGTTACCTAACCAATACTGAGACCTTTAGCCGAGGTATCATCGGCATGGACTATAGTGAGCAACCCAGGACCTGGGTTCGACGTATCAATCGGAGTCTGCGTGTGGGAGAACATGGTGTTCGTTGCGGGCTAAGAGGGAGTTTCAAATGGCTCTAGCACCCGTTATGTAGCCCGAGTCGAGGCCCGCGACCTTCGTGGCAGCTCGCTTAAATCTCTCCGAAGGTCAACCTAGGAGATAGTGAAACGATCTTTGTATCTTGTAGGGTCGGCGACGGCAATCTATTCATTGTGGAATCGTCTTGGTATCTTGATGGACTCGGTAGGCTTTACGTGCTTTCTCTATAGCTAGACGATCTCTCAGTGATATTTGCGGTTTACTCGGAGCCTAGAACTACGGGTACGGCTCTAACCATCCTCGGAAGTTACGTCTACGTCATTGGTACCATGCTCACCGAAGAGGGAGACCTCCTGTGGCTTGCGGAGAAGAGGAGGGTCTCAGACCTCGGACTAGTGAGGAGATACACATACGATCCGTCCCCAGTAAAAGCCGTTCCCCAGGGGTCACTGTGTTGCATAGATTTCCACTACCTGACCAACACCCTCTGGGTGGTGGGTTACAGCGATACTAAAGTCTCATGAACCGTTTTAATGCTAGACGATGAGCTTGAGCTCGTTAGAGAAGTAAACTCCCCACGGGATACGGCGTCGGCTCTATGTGCTTCGACTCGAGGGGGTTAGCCTACTTGTCGGAATGAGGGGTTGGCGTCTCTAGACTTTAATGGGAGGTTTGTTAGAAAGCTTGAGACAGTCGCTGAGGTGAGGAACGTAGGGATAGCCTGCGGAGATGGAATCTTGTACGTTGTCTCTTTAGTCTGGAGCTAACAGAAGAACCTCTGGAATTTCGCACTACATACTTACTATGCGGACTTTACTGCCCTGGGAGCAGTCTCCCTTAATATAACCACTAAAATATACTATTCGTTCTATACATAAAGTCGGTGGAATACCTCATAGTCGTGCCAGTGCATCAAACTGTAAGACCTGTGGGAATATGGCAGGACTACCCAGACAATAGTTGGGTAGTGGCAGTCCTAAAGATATCGAAACCTAGGGTATCTAAGTTACCGCCGGAAACCCGCACACCCTCGGAGCTTGCGGTTCCTCCTGCTGTGGAGACGCCTACTTGGATAACATTCGTAGCCGGAGCTGGGACCGCGGCCATCCTCTTAGCAATCGCGCTAACTTTACTCAAGCCTAAGCGCCGGTAGGAAAGGTTCGCGGTTTCACATCCACAGTAAGTGAAGAAGCCTAACGCAACTGTTTCGGGTTTCACATCTTTCCATATTTGTTTATGTGGATGGGGACGCTTGTAAGTACTCTATGTGTAGTGGTATGTGGAAGTAGTTCGATGAGGGGTCGAGAGCCGTTGCGACGCCCTAGATGACGGCTCTCACTGAGTTACTCAAGATTTGGGACGCCCGGGAATGCCCCGAACGCCCTTAAGGGTGACGCAGACCCAAGACCGATGCGGGGAAGCGGAGATGAGGCAATGAAGTCAAACAATACAAACCAACTTCAAGATCTTGAGCGGGGTTCAGCTCCTGTGACTCCTAAGAAAGTTAAGGGCACGCACGCATGAAATATCATACAACCGCCCTAGCGTGATGGTCATTCCTGTCACCTGGCGTAAACTCTTCAAAACTTAAACCTCCGTTTCGGCTACTTCTACTACATAGCTTCTGTAACGTGTGCGGCTCGATCACCATGAGTATTAGCAGCAACGAGACGACTAAATACGGCTTCACTTTCTCCCCCAAGTATGCTACTACGTAGCCACATACCAACACCCCCAAGTAAGACCCCGGAGATACTGTTTCAGCATAGTTTTACGTGTAGACTCTGACGCGCTGGAGTACTCTGAGGAGACTACGTGGTGGACCGGCCGGGATTTGAACCCGGGACCTCCGCCGTGCGAGGGCGGCGCTCTTCCTGGCTGAGCTACCGGCCCGCCGTCGTGTGCAGTTTTCCTCTTATGGTTTAAATCTTTTCACCTTTGCTCGCTCGTGTCTTAAGCTACAGCCTCCGGCCTAAGTGGGGTTTGCGTAAGCTTATAACCAAGGATTACCCGGTGATAGAGGCTCAGACCGCTGAACGATGAAAATCTCCGGTAGGATGGCGTAAGTCACGCGAAGTCTAAACCTCATGCCATGCTGTCAGCGACTAAGGCTATCTGTTTTACGAGCTCAGGGAAAAGACTCTTCCTCTCTCCTTCGTCCGCCTTTCTGTATCTTCTCAGCAGTTCGAGTATTCCACCGACCTCTAGCCCGATGCGCAGTACTCTTCTTAGTAGCCACGAGGTCAATCTGCAGACGTTCCCAGGGCGCTCAGACATCGTAGCACTCTCGTAGTCGATGATCTTGACCTTGCCGTCCACCGTTATCAGTACGTGCCTATCCGCTCTACTTAGCTCTCTGTGCTCTACCCACCGGATGTCCAGTCCTCTCCCCGCTGAGATTACTTTGAGCACTAGTGCGGCGATCCTCTCGGCTTTGAGTACTGCCTCCGCTACCGATACTCCCTCTACTAACTCCATCAGTATATAGTGCTCCCCGCACTCTATGACCCTTGGAGCTAGTGGGTAGGCTCTCTCCGCCAACCTGCATTCTGTTAGTAGCTCCGCCCTCTTGGAGTCCGTCCTCAAGACTTTCAGCGCTGCTCGAGCTCCATTATATAGGAGTGCCTCGAGGACTGTGGAAGAGTGTCCTTTTCCGATCAGCCTACTCACACCTACTATCCCCAGGCTACTGAGCTTGGCTAATCTCTTCTCGACGCACTCTCTGCTGTAACTCGGGTAGCATAAATACCGAAGAACTTCAGACTTCCACATTTGCGTGAAGCTCCCTCAGGTCTTCCTCATCGATTCCGAGCTTCTCCATGAGCTCTGAGATTACTGAGTCTAGTACTACTTGAGCAACGAGCTCGAACTGAGTTCCCAGAGGTGCTAGTGGCTCGTGTAGACCGAGAAGCTGCCTGACCTCCCACCTGTCTTCGTGACTCACCTTCGTCCTCCCGGGAATTGAAATGGTCATGTCGGCTATCTTTGATAGTGGTGAGTCGGGGTATGATGTAAGTGCCACTACCTTTACACCTAAGCTCTTAGCTACTTCAGCAGCAGCTACAACAGCAGCCGACCGCCCAGAACCCGATATAGCTATTAGCAAGTCGCCAACTCTAGCGGCTGGAGTTACTGTCTCACCGACTACGTAGGCAGAGAAGCCTAAGTGCATCAACCTCATAGCGAAAGCTCTACCAACTAGACCCGACCTACCTACACCGACAACAAACACTCTCTTACTATCTCTATACACCTGCTCAAGGATTCTAACTAGAGACTCTACTTCGTCATCCGATATAAAGCTAGCGGCCGCTTCTAAGTACTTAACTAGAGCTAAATACGCTCTTCTAAATACCTTCAACTCTCCCTAAGAAGGATTAAGAAAAGCTAATTTAAGCTTAGCACCGCACACAGGCCCTAAAACGCAGCACCACCCACTCAAGCAGTCAGCCTCGGGCTATTGGGAGCGGCAGGCATACACCCCCGCCCCATCAAACCCGTCTTCTACGGGTGCCCTCGCCCCTCCCGGAAACCCGGGAGGAGACGGCCGCCTCTTTTCGGGGAGGGTTTCCCGCTTAGATGCTTTCAGCGGTTACCCCCCACGGCGTAGCTGCCCGGCAATGCCCTACCGGACAGCCGGTAGACCAGAGGCCGCGACGCCCCGTTCCTCTCGTACTAGGGGCGCCTTCCCCTCAGGCGGCCCGCACCCCCCGTGGGTAGAGTCCGACCTGTCTCACGACGGTCTAAACCCAGCTCACGTTCCCCTTTAATGGGCGGGCAGCCCCACCCTTGGGGGCTGCTGCACCCCCAGGATGGGAAGAGCCGACGTCGATGTAGCAAACCGCGGGGTCGATGGGGACTCTCGCCCGCGACGACCCTGTTATCCTTGGGGTAACTTTTCTGTCATGCCCGGCCCCCACCAAGGAGGGCACGAGCGTTCGCTAGGCCGCGGTTTCCCGGCCGAACCCCTTACTGTCGAGGGTCCGGTCAGGCCGGCTTTTGCCCTTGCACTCTACGGCGGAGTTCTGACCCGCCTGAGCCGACCTTTGGGCGCCCGTGTTATCTTTTCGCGGGCGTGCCGCCCCAGCCGAACTGCCCACCTGACGCTGTCCCCCGGGCTACCCCGAGGTTAGGTCCCCAGACCGCCGTAGGCGGTGTTTCACTTACGGCTCCACCGCCCCCGGAAGGGCGGTCTCACAGCCTCCCGCCTACGCTACGTACGGCGATCCGAAGACCAACGCCAGGCTGCAGTAAAGCTCCACAAGGTCTTCTCTCCCTACGGGGGGATGCCGGCCTGTGCACCGGCTCCGTGGGCTTCACGGGGTCCCGGGCTGGGACAGTGGGGCCCTTGTTGATCCATTCATGCGCGCCGGAACTTACCCGGCAAGGCATTTGGCTACCTTAAGAGGGTCAGAGTTACCCCCGGCCTTCAGCGGCGCTTCACCGGGTTGTACCCCGGCTTCACGTACCGCCAGTGGCCAGGATTCGGCCCCCGTACACACCCTTTCGGGCTAGCGGGGACCTATGTTTTTATTAAACAGTCAGGACCCCCTAGTCACTGCGGCCCGCGGTTCCACGGGTTTACCGTAAAACCGCAGGCACCCCTTCTCCCGAAGTTACGGGGCTAATTTGCCGAGTTCCCTAGCCCGGGTTAGCCCCCACAGGCCTTGGGCTCCTCACCCAGGAGCACCTGTGTCGGTTCTCGGTACGGGCGCGGGGGATCGTTCCCGGACCCCTTTTCAAGGGCCCCAGAGCTCGGTCGAACCGCCCTAACGGGCGGCCATTCCCCCCTTCAGCCGGTTCTCGCCATTACGGCACTCCCCGGCCTTCGGGCAGTTAGCCGGAGTGGTAGCTCCGGTCGACCTACCCCGAGGCGTCGGGTTCCGGGCTTGCGTTGCCGCACCTACCCCCGCGGCACGGGAATATTAACCCGTTTCCCTTTCGGCAGGTCCGAGTTACGGCCTGCCTTAGGGCCGGCTAACCCTCAGCTGACGACCGTTGCTGAGGAACCCTGGTCCTTCCGGCCGAGGGGATTCTCACCCCTCTTTGCTGTTACTACCGCCGGGATCCGCACTCGAGGCGGGTCCACCGGACCTCACGGCCCGGCTTCTGTCCCACCTCGACGCCCCCCTACCGGACCGCGACCGCAAGGCGGTCGCGCCCCGGGGTCTCGGCGGCCGGCTTAAGCCCCGACCTATTTTCGGGGCCCGCGGCCTCGGCGGGTGAGCTGTTACGCACTCCTTAGAGGATGGCTGCTGTTAGGCCCACCTCCCCGCTGTCTTAGGCCGCGGACGCCCTTTGAGCTTGGCACTTAGCCGGCACTTTGGGGCCTTAACCCCGGTCTGGGTTGTTCCCCTCTCGGCCCCCAGGCTTACCCCGGGGAGCCCCACTTCCACCATCTACGGTGACTGCGGGTTCGGAGTTGGACTGAGAGCACAGGGCTTTCGCCCTGCAACCCCCAATCCGTAGCTCTACCCCGCAGTCTACCTCCGGCGGAGCTGCGCTAAGACGCACTTCGGGGGGAACCAGCTATCACCGGGCTAGATTGGTCTTTTGCCCCTAGGCGGAGGTCGAGGGAGCGAATTGCACGTCAGCACCCCTTCGGGCCTCCACCGGGGTTTCCCCCGGCTTCACCCTGCCCCCGCCTAGATCGCCCGGTTTCGGGTCTCACGGCAGTGACTCCGGGCCCTATTCGGACCCCGCCCCTCGCGACCTCGCGGTCGCTGCGGGCTCGTCGGTTTCCCTACGCCTTCGGGGTTTACCCCCTTAAGCTCGCCACTGCCGTGAACTCCCCGGCCCGTGTTTCAAGACGGACGGTGCGACCCTGGTTCACCCTCCTCGTACTCCTCGGTCGCCCGAGTTTCCTTCGGAGGGCATCACTCCTTTTAGGCCGCACCGTGCTTCGCCGCCCGGTTTCAGGCTCTTTTCACCCCCCTTCCGGGGTACTTTTCAGCTTTCCCTCACGGTACTTAGTTCGCTATCGGTCTCGGGACGTGTTTAGCCTTGGAGGTTGGTGCCCCCCAACTTCCCACGGCAAAACCAAGCCGTGGTACTCTACTCCACGGCGTGGACCCCCACGATTTCGCCTACGGGACTATCACCCTCTGCGGTGGGGCTTTCCAACCCACTTCGGCTACCGTGGGTCGGCCCACTGGAGGTCGAACCCCCAGCCGTGGAGTCGCTAACCCCACATCCCCACCGACTCATCGCCGGCGGGTTTGGTCTGGGCTCTCCCCCTTTCGGTCGCCCCTACTTAGGGGATCCCGTATTGGTTTCTCTTCCTCCCCCTACTAAGATGTTTCCGTTCGGGGGGTTCCCGCTCGGTACTCCTCGGTCGCCCGAGTTTCCCGAGCACTGCGGGTTATCCCCGCAGTAGGAAGTCCCATTCGGGAATCCCGGGTTCGACGGCTGCCTGCGCCTCCCCCGGGCATATCGCCGCTTGCCGCGCCCTTCCTCGGCACCCGAGCCGAGCCATCCACCGGGCGGCTTTCTGCCGACTGCTCCTGAGTAAGTGGTGCTGTATCGTCGGGCCTGTGTGCGGCGCTCACTAAGTTCGCGCCATCCACCCAGGAGAGCACTCCCGGGCTTCACCATGGGCTACCCAGACACTCACGCAGACCGACCGCACACTCTATGATTAGGAGGTGATCCAGCCGCACCTTCCGGTACGGCTACCTTGTTACGACTTCTCCCCCCTTGCGAGGATGAGGTTCGACTCGCCCAACGAGTAACCCCGCTAAGCAAGCCTCACCCCACCCCCGCTCGGGTGGAGCGACGGGCGGTGTGTGCAAGGAGCAGGGACGTATTCACCGCGCGATGTTGACGCGCGGTTACTAGGGATTCCGCGTTCACGAGGGCGAGTTGCAGCCCTCGATCCCAACTACGGCGGGGTTTGAGGGATTACCTCCCCCTTTCGGGGTCGGGTCCCGCTGTCCCCGCCATTGTAGCCCGCGTGCAGCCCGGGGGTTTCGGGGCATGCTGACCTGCCGTGGCCCCCTCCTTCCTCCGCCTTACGGCGGCAGTCCCCCCAGAGTGCCCCGGCCCCAGAGGACCGGGTAGCAACTGGGGGTGGGGGTCTCGCTCGTTGCCGGACTTAACCGGACATCTCACGACACGAGCTGGCGACGGCCATGCACCTCCTCTCAGCGCGTCGGGCAAGGTCGTTAGCCTGGCCGTCATCCTGCTGTCTCCCCCGGTAAGATTCCTGGCGTTGACTCCAATTGAGCCGCAGGCTCCACCCCTTGTGGTGCTCCCCCGCCAATTCCTTTAAGTTTCAGCCTTGCGGCCGTACTCCCCAGGCGGCGGGCTTAACGGCTTCCCTGCGCCACCGGGCGGGCTCTAAGCCCGCCCAACAGCTAGCCCGCATCGTTTACAGCCGGGACTACCCGGGTATCTAATCCGGTTCGCTCCCCCGGCTTTCGCCCCTCACCGTCGGGCGCGTTCCAGCCGGCCGCCTTCGCCACTGGTGGTCCTCCCGGGATTAACGGATTTCGCCCCTACCCCGGGAGTACCGCCGGCCTCTCCCGCCCCCTAGCCCGGCAGTATCCCCCCCGTCCCCGAGTTGGGCCCGGGGCTTTAAGGAGGGACTTGCCGGGCCGGCTACGGGCGCTTTAGGCCCAATAACCGTCCCGACCACTCGCAGGGCTGGTATTACCGCGGCGGCTGACACCAGACTTGCCCCCTGCTTATTCCCCCGCCTATTTACAGCGGGGAAAAGCCCCTCTTCGGGGCACTCGGGGTGACCCCGTCACGGTTGCCCGCATTGCGGAGTTTTCGCGCCTGGTGCGCCCCGTAGGGCCTGGGCCCTTGTCTCAGGGCCCATCTGGGGGCTCCCGCTCTCACGGCCCCTACCCGTTATAGGCTTGGCGGGCCGTTACCCCGCCAACTACCTGATGGGCCGTGGCCCCATCCTCGGGCGGCTCTGCAGACATCCCCACAGAACCCTTTAAGTGGGGCCCCTTCCAGGAGTCCCCACCTATCGGGGATTAGCCCCAGTTTCCCGGGACTATCCCCGTCCCGAGGGTAGGTTAGCCACGTATTACTCAGCCGTCCGCCACGCCCCGGTGATCGGGGCGTGCGACTCCCATGGCTTAGCCTCACCCCGATAGCGGTCGGGTCCGGCAGGATCAACCGGAGTCGCGGCCGCAAGGCCGCGGAGTGTGCGGTCAGTCTATCACGCGGTCTGGGTAGCCCCTGTCGGACCCGAATATCTCGGGGTTAGTTCCCCCGGTTTATTCGGGTCCCCATAGAGTTATTTTGATTGCGTGTCGCCGCAACCGGAGGCGTTCCTTCATCCATGGGGCTCTGCCCCCTGTCCGGTCCAGCCGCCGCCAGGAGGTTGCGGCCGTATATTTCCTTAGTTAGCGGATTTATAAGCTATACGCTGAGAGGCGTCAAGTATGCCTCTTAACTTTTTGTATTATTTGTGGACGCCTTTTTGTATAACTTAACCCCTCTTGATAAGCTACTAATATAGCTTTACCAAGCTCATAGCGGGGCGGGTAGACTGAAGTGCCTCAAGATGCCCGAGAATCTTAGGGAATCCCTCGCGCGCGGGTTTCTCGGCATAAGGATTTGTGGTAGTGAGGAGTATGTTACTAGGCACTTACTGAAATTACTGAAGAGCTGCCCTGAAGCAATCGTCGTTGGAGACTTTGCTTGTCTAAAGCTATTGAATTCTGGTTACATACCTAGAGTGTGCGTGATTGATGGAGTAACAAGAAGAACTCAAGCTCAGTCAATTGCGCTTAGATACTTTAGTAAGGTAGTTAGGGCCCTCAACCCACGGTCTCATGTATGTCAAGGTGCTGTTGAGAAGATACTGGAGGCAATACAAGAAGCTAAGCAAAAGGAGAACGTATTGATACTAGTCGATGGTGAAGAAGACCTCCTGGCTCTTCCAGCCATAGCCGAAGCCCCAATTGGTTGGTGCGTTATCTACGGACTACCCGGGTGCGGAATTGAGTTAATTGTTGTAGACCAATATACCGCAGAGTCCGCAAGAAAGATACTCGACCTTTTCGAAGAAGTAGAACTGCAACTATAAGGAAGACCGCGGCAGCTACTGGAGCAAGCAGCAAGTGCCACGCATAAGTCCGGGAACCTTCTGCTTCACCCACTAGGAGATAGCGAAGAACGAAGCCTAAAACAGAGGCTTTTAAGTAGAAACTCAAGCAGTTAGCTGGATCTTCAAAAGAATCAACACAGCTATCACCAAGCTCCACTAAAGCGTAAATAGCTGGATCACCTGTGGAGATAGCGAGTGCTGCGGCCCTAGCTCGTGAAATCTCAGTGATGTACTGAAGATCTGCATACTGACTATAGTAAGTGTTTAGCAAGAGCTCGAGCAGAGTTTTGAGAACATACACCAGAGACATAACTGGGTTGGAAGCCAGCAGATTAGCCCCCACTTGAAGATACTGCCTTAGTACGCCAAGAGACCGATTGCACCACAAATTAGGCACCACCACCTCACCGAAACTGTCTACCATAGCAGAGGCGTAGTCTAAAAGTAGCTGAACCCTCCTAAGATCTACTTCCAAGCGACCTACCCTACCCGCAAGTTCGCTGCTCAGTAAGTCAAGAGCTACAATAACAGAGTCAGCTACACGCGCGCTCTTAACTAACCCGTAAACTCTTCTCTCAAGACTAAGAGAAGAGACCGAAGAGTTGAATTCCTCCCAAGAATCTAGTAGGAACCAGCATACTGTGGATAAAGATATAGTGCTTCTAAACGACATGCCGCTAGCTCTAGAGTAGAAGTAACAAAAGCTTTCAGCAGACTTTAACCTCTCCAAAGCTCTACTAGCAAGGGCGTCTAGAGCACTGTGCTCTCTCCTTACGCTACAGTTCCACACTGCTGTCTCTACCCTCAATAGCACTGAGATTAGTTGCCCCAGAATGTAAGCTAAACTCTTTACTGGCTGCTTCCCCAAGACCTCACTACTTATGTGCTCAAACTCCAATGCTAGCTTGCCGGCAATATCCTCACCACACGTTATAGCGACACTAGTTAGCCCTTTCCTAGTAGCTTCACTTAGGTAGTCTATTAATCCTGCCATCACTCTATTAGTAGCTGATAGCTCCTCTACATACCGCTTAACGAGTAGAGAACCGGCACTGAGGTGCTTCAAGACCTCATCAATACCGCGTACTTCTACGACTTCGAGACCGAGAGCTCTACCGAAATCCACTAAGCTTACTGCTGTTCCATTTATCACTACAGAGACCAAGTTACCAGCGGGAACGAAGACCTTCTTAACTAGAGACGATAACGCTATAATTTTCTCAGCCAGATACCCAACAGGACCTATGCTTCCATCCGGCATTAAAATGCCTGTAACTGCGATAGGCTCTCTTACGTTGACCCCTAGGATCGCTAGTGCGAAACCTACTCCAAGCGCTGCACTAAGCGATGGACCTTGCGCTCTAGCAGCAAGCGATCTGACTTGCACGAAGTAGTTGTATTTGCTGAACTCAGTTCCGACTATAGCAGATGCTACTATGGCAGCAACTTTAGCGAAGAGAATGAAGGTTTCGTCAACTAAAGGCTCTGCGTAGATAAAGACGGCTCCACTCCCGCGCGTTACTGCTAGAAGTACTTCAGCGGGGTACCCTGAGACCCTTCCATCTGTTATAGCAATGCCAGCAGAATATACTGAAACATCAACACACCCCTCCATATCTCCTAGGTATTGGCAGAGCCCGCTACTGAAGCTAGAGAACACTCTGAGGCAGTTAAATACAGAAGAAGCTAGCAACAACACCGCAAAGAAGGCAGTAAGGCGCTTCAATACTTTACCCAACCAGTAGATTTTAAGAAGTAATATATCCTTTGGGAGAAGTTGAAGGTAGTAGTAGAACACCTAGAAGAATGCCTATCTCCGTGGTTAATGTGTGAGTACAGTTACGTAGTGAAGTTGTTCAAGAATAGCGTTCTCTTCACTAACGTAAAGTCTTTGCGAGCACAGAGAGCTCTCAAGGAACTAGGAGCGGACGTAGTTGAGGTTAGTGTAGTCGACTTAGTAGCTAGTAGTAGTTTAAGGCATCCTATAATCTTAGACCCCAAAGCTCGTGAGACCTTAAGCCTCAGTGATCTAGTGAGCGCCGACTCAGTAATTATCGGGGGAATAATGGGAGAACACCCACCAAAAGGGCGAACAT
The DNA here is from genome assembly GCA_038841535.1 of Sulfolobales archaeon. Lineage (GTDB taxonomy): Archaea > Thermoproteota > Thermoprotei_A > Sulfolobales > NBVN01 > DRZP01. The sequence continues at coordinate 33,134 of JAWBTQ010000003.1, forward strand.
TCCGTGAAATAACCTCTAGACTTACCTCAAGAGCTAAAGTGAGAAACCTCGGCAAATTTCAGCTGACTATCGCTGGTGCCGCCTACGTACTGAAGAGAGTGATGGAAGGCGCTAGGCTGGAATCTCTAGACATAAGGTTCGGACTTGAGTTTACTGTCCCAGTAGGAAAATACGAGGTAACTATAGAGTTACCATACGCCTTTCCCTACGAGGAAGGGAGGCCGGTACTACCCGAAAATTACTTAGAGACCATAGCAAAGAGGTCACTAGCCTACGAGTTAAAACCAAGGTGCTTTTGACCTACCCTAAAGAGCGCTACTTCAAATACTCAGAAGCTACTACTGAATCGACGCAGACTACTGCTTTATAAATTTAACTGCTCGAGTCTCCTTAATTGACTTATACCAGTCTCTAGCGGAAGTATCTACCTCTAAGAACGCTCCTACAGTGTTATAGTAGGGTGGACCAGTTCGGCTGAAGAGAGTGATCACTTTCCCATTGTGGTTAAGCTTATAGCCTTTAGCACACGGTTCATGACCTCTAATTACTAGCTTTACGTTAAACGTCTTTACCACCCACTCGGTAATAGGTCGCCCGAAGAGCATTCCAGCACCTCTAGGAGACTCTTGAGCTTCATCGCTGGACTCTATGGGATCGTTCCATAGCACCTCAACTACCACGTCACGCGATAGTCCAGCTATAGAGCCTAACAAATACTCCCTCACATTTTGAGTCTTCTTGTACGTCACCGTAGGTAAGCCCCCGTGAAGTGCTAAGAAGAAGTTCCTAAAGTAAGCTGCTAAGTGGAGCCTCGTAAATATATCATTAACGAAAAACTCGTATATTTTCAACCCCTCACTAATTAAATAACGCGATATGAGCTCGTCCGGGAAATCATGTGGTGAAGGCTCGACTATGTCTACTCCTTCGTGGTTTCCTTTGAGCAGAAAGATCGAGTCTGGGTACTCTCTCTTAAGCTCTAACAAAGTGATAAGCACCTCCAGCTGGCTCTCGCCGCGATCTATATAATCACCTAAAAAGACGATCTTAGTGTTACCACTCTTTAAGTGCTCCTCATCGTAATTACTCAAAATCGCCTTGAGATCCTCAAGGTTTCCGTGAATATCTCCCACGAAGACGTAGCGTACTTCGTCCTTAAAGGTTACTATATCTCCGTATCTCGCCATAGAGTTAGTTAAAACTTCCCGATAATCCTCTAGTCTCGATCTTAGAGACTCTGAGGTTGAAATAATACTGAGAGCTCTATCGATGTACTTACTTAGGTCCATATTCTGATAACCTCCTTCTGATTATCTCATTAACGAGCTTGGGGTCGGCCCTACCCCTAGTCTTCCTCATAACTTGACCTACAAGGAAATTTATGGCTTTGGGGTCTTTAATAGCGTCTGCTACAGCCTTAGGGTTCTCCTTAAATACTTCATCTACTACTCTCTCTATTTCTTCCTCTTCTCCGATTGTGGTCAACCCACGTGAAACAAGCTCCTCGGGGTTAATATCTTCAAGCACTGCTAGCCTTACGTAGTCCTTCAGTAGCTTAATGCTTATTAGTCCATTACTGAAATAGTGAACAAGCTTGCACAGCCTTTCAGTATTTAGTCTACTAATGCCTACAGCTAGCGGTATTCCTGCTTCATCTACCCATCTAAGGAGGTCATTAACTAAGAGCGACGATATGAGCTTCGGGTTTCCACACACTTTAGAAGAATACTCAAAATGGTCACACAGCTTCTTGTGAAGAACAAGCACTGAAGCAACGTAATCACCAACCTCGTACTCCTTCGCAATTCTTCTAGCTCTAGAGTCAGGTAACTCTGGGAGAGACTTTGAAACGAACTCGATAAGATCCTTACTTATGGGTATAGGAGGTAAGTCAGGGTCGGGGAAGTACCTGTACTCACCCTCAAGTTCTTTAACTCTAGACGTTACGGTTACTCCCTTTTCCTTTATCCAATGTCTGGTTTCTCTCTCTATAGTTCCACCAGACTTAATTATGTTGAGCTGGCGAGCGACCTCGTAGTTGAGGGCTTTTTCTAAGTCCTTCGGTGAGCCGATGTTCTTGATCTCTATCCTAGAACCACCATCTACAGAAACATTCGCATCTGCTCTCATAGCTCCCTCTAGTGACGTATCAGTTATTTCGAGGTGTTCTAGTATTGAACCCAGCTTCTCTAGAAACACTCTGGCCTCTCTAGGTGAGCGAAAATCCGGTTCTGTGACTATCTCTAGTAGAGCTACCCCAGCTCTATTATAGTCTATTAATGAGTATTTACTTCCAAGAACGGACCTCTCTGGGTACACTATTCTACCAGTATCCTCCTCTATATTAACTCTTCTAATTCTGATAGTCCTAATTTCATTGTCGATCTCTATAGTTACTTCCCCGTTTACTGCTATGGGTGTAAGGCCGTATCTGTCGTATTGAGATATCTGGTAGTTCTTGGGTAAGTCCGGATAGAAATAGTGCTTTCTTACAAAGAGCAGTTTGTCGTATATCTTACAGTTAAGTGCTAACGATAGTGCGATAGCCTTCTCAAGAGCCGCTTTATTGAGAACAGGTAGACTCCCGGGTAAGCCGAGGCACACCGGACACACGTTCGTATTAGGTGGGTTATCTCTGTAGTTACTTGAGCATCTACAAAACAGCTTAGTCCTTAAGTAAGTTATCTGCGCATGGACCTCGAGTCCTATTACGACACCACTACGCATCTCTTAACACCTCAATGACTCTGGCTAGGTTTAGTATGAAACCCTCTGAAAGAGGTGGACCAAATACTTGTATACCAACAGGTAAACCTTCTGAAAAACCTCCTGGAACACTTAGGGCTGGAAGTCCAGCAAGGTTTATTGGAACAGTGTTTATGTCCAAGCTATAGAGCTTTATGGGATCCGAGATAACCTCACCCACTCGTGGCGGCAGTATGGGAGAAGTCGGAGAGATAGCTAGATCGTATACTCCAAACAACTTCATTAACTCTTCATAGAGAAGTCTTCTAACCTTGGCGGCCTTAAGGTAGTATCCTTCATATAGGCCTTCGCTTAAGACATATGTTCCGATCAAAATCCTTCTTTTAACTTCGTCGCCAAAACCAAGCATTCTAACTCTCCTATAGACATCTGTCCATAGCTTACCCTCGACCTCGAGTCTGACACCGTACTTCAAACCATCGTACCTAGCTAAATTAGAACTGGCTTCCGCCATGGCAATAATGTAGTAGGTTGGTAGCGAGTATTGTAATAGCGGCATCTTCTTGAACTCTACGCTTAAGCCCCTACTCTCAAGTTTTTCTAGTATCTTGTTAAATACTTTCATAATGCCTTTGTCTACTCCCTCACCAACCATCTCCTCGATCACTACTATCCTATAGTTTTTCAGAAGGTGATCTACGGCATAGTCCCTGAAACTACCAGTCCTTGCCTTTAAGCTAGTAGAATCACGGGGGTCATGCCCTGAAATGACGTCAAGCACTACCGCAACATCCTCAACGTATCTAGCCATAGGACCTATTTGGTCTAAACTGCTACCATAAGCTACGAGTCCGTACCTACTAACTAACCCATAAGTAGGCTTTATACCGACAGTGCCTGTGTATGCGGCTGGGAGCCTTATTGAACCGCCTGTGTCCGAGCCTAAAGCTACGGTAGCCTCGCATGCTGCCACAGCTACAGCACTGCCTCCCGAAGAACCTCCCGGCACCCTACTGTAATCCCAAGGATTTAACGTTGGATAAAACGCGCTGTTCTCAGTTGTAGATCCCATAGCAAACTCATCCATGTTAGTTTTACCTATTACTATGCCTCCAGACTCCTTTATCTTTAATACGACAGTAGCGTCGTAGGGTGGAACATAACTTTCAAGCATCTTAGAGCCGCATGTTGTTCTGATACCCTTAGTACTTATGTTGTCTTTTAATGCTACGAGAGCCCCTCCCAAGGGTCCGATTTCTTTAGACTTTAGCAATCTTTCAGCTTCATTTACTACTTCACTCTTTGGTCTCAAGGTTATGTAAGCTCTGAGTCTATGCTCGTGTCTTTCAATAACTCTGTAAACTTCATCAATGTACTTAAAAAGGAAATCCGGGTCTTCAACTACCCTCTCCCTTAAAGTCTTGATCGATATAGATGATACTTGAGTGCATTGAGGCGAGAACATGCTCTCACAGGGTCCTAGGAGATTTTAAGTACCTGTCTTCAAGCCTCTCTCCGACTGGATCTAGTTCTCCGATCCCCATAGACTCAGACTCTAAGTCGTCCCTCAGGTTGACATCACCGAAAAACGTAGTGTAGAGAGGCTCAACTTCGTCAGGTACACCAAGCTCATTGATCTTGTTGAACATCTCTATTATTCTCTCTAAGTCACGTGAGAGAGACTCTGCTCTCACCCAGTCTATCTCTATAAGAGCTAGGGCGCTCAGGTGCTTTATCACTTTCTCCCAACTCACCCTACTCATCCATAATCTATGGTCTTTTCAAGTATTAAGCAAGCATTACGACCGCACTAAGCATGCTAACCAGACCGAACTCGGAAATTCAAACTAGTCGACCCTCAGCAACATACATAAAATGTTCTTGTCCAAGACAGTGTGGTTCCGAAGTTTATTGAGCTTGAAGCGCCCGCTTTTTGAACTTATTTAGGGAATAAAGGTGGAGAACTGTATCAAGGCTGATAAGTCTAAGGTCTCAAAACCACCGATACCGCATCAATCTAATTACAATAATCACAGCCTAGAGTATCCGCGTATGCTTATAATCTGGGTCGTCGATGTAGTACTGGGAGATGCGTGTTTGACGTAGATGAAATGTTTGAGGTGTCTCTCTCACCCGACGACATAGAGTCTATAGCAGAAGCTCTGAAAGAAATGAAAAACCCGGTCACTCTCTATGTATTTGTAGAGAAAGACAGAAAAAAGTGTAGGTACTGTGATAATACGATCAGGCTAGTCGAGGCTTTAGCAAGCGCTAGCACTCGCGTCTCAAACCCACCTCTACTTAGTTACGTAATTGCTGAGAGGGGAGTAAACAACGACCTATTTGAAAAATTCGGAGTCTCGAGAATTCCGTCTATAGCTATGATTGAAGGACATATAAGATACACTGGAATGCCCGCGGGTGAGGAACTGAGGGGGCTTATCGAGACGATCATCAGGTTAAGCACGGGAGACTCAGGTCTTTCGGAGAGATCAGTGAAGAGGATCTCTGAACTTAAAGCACCTGTGTATGTTGAAGTTATCGTAACACCAACATGTCCTTACTGCCCCTACGTGGCTTTAATGGCTAATATGATAGCCTACGAAGCTTACAAAGCTGGTAACAAGGCAGTAATATCTGATATAGTGGAAGCTTATGAAAACCCCGATATAGCTGACTCATACAACATCATGAGTGTTCCAGCAGTAGCTATAAATAAGCAGATGGCGTTCGTAGGACTACCCTACGAAGAGCAGCTTGTAGACTTAGTCTACGAGGTATCAATAAAATCTTGGGTAAGAGAGCAGAGGAAGAGGCTTCTAGAGAAAATGCTCAAGGAAGAGTAAATGAATTAAACCACACATCGTCTGAGATAGAACAGCGAGAGTGGGGGTTCCTCAATATCATTAACCGGTCTTAAAATTTACTCTTTAAATCCGCACACTTCAGTTAACCGCTACCACAGCTCCTCTAGTACTCACAGGTAGTACAGCCTCCGGTTTCTCCCTCCTTAAGTATGTAAGCTGCTGCTCTAAACTTATCGGGTCTTGCCTCAGCTCTCTCATCTTTTAGTGTCTCTCTTCTCTCACCAGCAGCTTTTTCCGAAATCTTAACTCCGAAATAGATTACCTGCTTTGACTTAGATTTGTCCCTATATACAGTAATACCCTTGCAGCCCAACCTCCAAGCTAGTATATACGTCTCCATGACATCTGCCGGAGTAGCCTCGTAGACCATGTTTACAGTTTTACTTACACCAGCATCAACCCACTGCTGCCATACTGCTTGGTGATATACGTGGTAATTGGGTGATACGTCGTGAGCTGTTCTAAATAGCTCTCTAAGCTTTCTTGGGAAATAGGGGTTATGAGCTATAGTTCCAGACTCAGCTACTAACTTCACTAGCTCTTGCTCATCTAGCTCGTACTTCCGTAAAGCATCGAGAAACAGTCTATTCATCTCGATAAAGGTTCCTACGGTTACTACTCTAGTAAATGCTAGAGCAAATATCGGCTCTATAGAGCTAGACGTCCCAGCTATTATTGATAGTGTACCTGTAGGTGCTATGGAGAGCAGAGTAGCATTACGCAAGCCGTGAGTGAGCATCATGCTTTCAACTAGACTCCAATCGATGGAGGGCCTACTACGCACTAGCTCCTTTGCTCGTTCAGATACCTCGCTGAGGTCTAAACCGGCTTTAGCGAACCAGTCATCTATCTTCAACGCTGTCTGCCAGAGAGGCTTGTAGAGCCTCGAATCCCATGCCGAAAAAGACCCTTTCTCTTTAGCGAGCTCAATGCTAGCCATGTAAGCACAATAAGCAATGAACTCCGCTATGTGGTACGCTAAGTATATAGCATCTGGAGAGTCGTATTTTAGCCCCAACTTTATTAGCATGTGGGCCCAGCCCATAACTCCCAGTCCAACCTTTCTCGTTTTCTCAACTGCTAACTGCAACTGCTTCAGTGGATACTTTGCTACCGATATAACGTTGTCTAAGAACCTAACAGCCGTGTTAACGTCTTCGGCTAGAGACTTCCAGTCAATTACTGGTTTACCTCTAGAATTCTCTACAACGTACTTCTCTAGGTTTATACTCCCGAGGTTGCAGGACTCCCACTCAAGCAGAGGCTGCTCGCCGCATGGATTCGTGGAGTTAATCTTTCCTAGATACCATGTTGGGTGGCGTCTATTTATGGAATCTATGAAGAGAAGACCGGGGTCTCCAGAATCCCATGCCGACTTCACTATAGAATCAAATAGTTCTCCGGCATCTACCCACCTAACTATAGCTCCCTCAGCCTCAGCTATCAGAATAGCTTCATCAACAGTTATTAATATGGACTTCTCCAGAGGTACCGACCACCCCCACTCTTCAAGCTCCTTCAGTATTATCTCTTGAACCCACTCTTCATTCATGTAGTATCTAGCTTTAACTATAGCGTAGTACCTAGAGTCGTTTAGTTTCGTCAGGCTAGTCTTCCTTGGGTTTATAAGAGGGACCTTCTGTCCCTTTATAACCGACTCCATAAAGTAGTCATATATTCCCACACTTATATTGAAGTTCTGTAGGTTTACGTCTTTGAGCTTACCAGACTTTGATAGTATGAATTTCTCGATATCTGGATGCCATACGTGGAGAACGCCCATGTTAGCTCCTCTTCTTCTGCCTCCCTGCTTTATTATCTCGGTATTGACATCAAACACCTTAATAAAAGAGAGAGGACCGCTCGCCACACCCGCAGTTGAAGCTACCACATCTCCTTCCGGCCTTAGTTCGCTAAAGTCGAAGCCGCAACCACCACCTTGCTGAAAAATTAGTGATTGAGCTCTGAGAGCATCATAAATACCGTCTCCTTCTTCAGTTGATATTGCATCACGTACTGGAATAACGAAGCACGCTGAAAGTATCCCGAGCCTGCTGCCTGCGTTCATTAGTGTCGGAGAATTGGGTAAGAACCTTAGTGATGACATAACCTCATAGAACTTTTTAGCCCAGTGGTCCCTCTGATCCAATCCTTCGACACTTGCTACATAGTTTGCTACCCTCCAGAAAAGCTGAGACGGTGTTTCTCGCAGTCTTAGAGTAGCAGGATCCTTAACAAGATACCTAGAAACCAGCGTCCTTAAGGAAGCATAGGTTAGAGCTAGGTCTTCGGGATTAAGCTCTCTCCATGCGTTTTTGCCATATACATGATTATAGACCCTGGCTAGTAAGTATCTTCTAGCAGCCAGTTCGAATCTTTCATCAACTACTACTCTCTCTATGAGAGCTTTCTCCACTCTATCCGCTATCTCCTGTGAAGTAATAACTTCTCTTTTCTCGTGTACACCAGATAAAACATCTTTCACTACATCATCTACGTGCTTTTCGAGCCCTACGGCTTTTAAAGCCTTCTCGATAGACGCTTTAAGCTTCTCTAGACTAAAGGGCTCCACTCTTCCATCAAACTTTGAAACTGAGACGCCCAGCTCCACGATCCCACTGTTGCTTGTTACACTACCTATAAAATTGCTACAAGGCTTTATACTTCTCGTACCACATCTCGTAGACTTTTATCATCTCTCTATTAACGCTGGGCTTTCGATGCTTAACTACCTCAGCAAAATCCTCCATTCTTATTGACCTAGGCTCTCCCTTACCTCCAACTCCGTCAAAAAGTTCTCGAACAGTCCTCATGTGGGCTGCTGCTACTATTTCCACGATGTCGCTTGAAGTATACCCATCGAGTATCTCAGAGAGCCTCTCTAAGTCTACAGACGGATCTAGCTTAAGGCTCTTGGAGTACATCTTAAGCATGGCTAACCTAGCTTCCTTAGGTGGGAGGGGAACGTAAATTCTCTTCTGAAACCTCCTTATGAAAGCCTCATCCAGCCTCCATGGCTTATTGGTTGCTGCTACAACGAAAACTAGCTGTTTTGGGTCTATCTTACTATCAAGACCGTCCATCTCCTTTAGAAACTGGTTTCTAACTCTAACTTCTCCACCTATTTCCGTTTCGAAAATTCCGAATAGAGAGTCGACTTCGTCGATAAATATTATTACAGGCTTTCCATTCTTAGCAAGCTCTCTTGCTTTAGTGAAAAGTTTAGAGACTCTCTTCTCTGCTTCACCAAGCCACTTAGACATTATGCTAGCAGCATCTACGCTAATGAAGTAACCCTCAATTTCTCCAGCTACTGCCGCCGCTACGTATGTTTTACCGCAGCCCGGAGGGCCGAAGAGGAGTATCCCCTTAGGCCACCCTAGGGGAAAGAGGTCTGGCCTCTTAGATGGGAATACTATAGACTCCCTGACAGCCTCCTTCACGCTTACCATATCGGCTACGTCACTGAAGGTTACACCAGTTTTCTCGACAACTTTAAAGAATCCGTCTAGGTCTTCTGAAGCCTCCGGCCCTCCCCCTGCGGAAATCCTCACTTTACCCAGTAGGCTGTCAAGCTCTGATATCCTTCTTCTATACTCTCCAATCCACTGCTTGTATATACTATTAAGACTGTGATCCGGATAAAGCTGTAGGATCTTCTCCAGAACCTCTATAGCTCTCTTGTAGTAGTTAATGGCATCAGCATAATTTCCCTCCCTATCACTCATGACTGCTCTTACAGCATAGTTACGTGCTAACCCCTCTAAGTATGTTAGAGATGTTGAACTCACAGTGTTTCACCTAACTCTGGTTAAGGTCTTTGGTAAGATATCGAGATCTTACCTTGCTTTTCTAGATCTAGTAAAGTTTGAATCACGTCGTCCTTACTCACTCCCAGTTTCTCGGCTACATATCCTACCTCTATGAAGCCTCCGCGCTCTCGCACTACATTCAGAACGAAGTCTGCTATCTGCTCTCGCGAGGCTCCGGCCTTTTTAGCTTTTGGCTTAGCTAGTGGAACGGCTTCACCTTCAATAGTATTTTTACTCTTGAGAGTTTCCTCAATGACGCTCACATTTCTATCCCTGCCTATGAGGAGTTCTGGAGGTATTTCTGGGAGTTGTGATAGCTTCTCTTCAACAGATTTTTCGACTTTTGTTAATAACTCTCTAGCTTCTGGAGATATGATGAGGGCATCTTCTACCTTAACCGGGATAGTATCTGACGTGCCCGCCACTATCTCCCTTGTTTTACTTATAGTAAGCTCAAGGCCTATCGCTAAGTTAGGAGCGATATCACTTACGTAGTCTTTTGCTATGTGAAGTAGTGACGATATGCTGGCCAGGGCTTTAGTTATGTCAGCTACTTCACCAAGGGTTTCTAACCTGAGCTTAACTTGCTCAACTATCATCTCAGTGATCATAGCTTTCTTTATGTATCTAGACACTTGAGAAGCTTCATTAGCATAAACTAATGCTCTCTCGTTTTTCTTTTCGGACTTAGCTACTAGGGCTTCTCTAACTAAGTCCTTATACCTGTTTATCAGTCTCTCGGTGACGTCCCTCACCTCCTTTAGTATCATGTCAAGCCTTACTACAAGTTCTGAGAGCTCTACCTGCTTCCCCTTTTTATCACCTGACAACCTCTTCATCAAGAAGCTCATGAAATTAAAAACACTCAACTTAAGGCACCTCAGACTAATGCTGAGATTCTTCCACGATCACTACGGGTATAGGTACTTGAGACTGTGCTGGAACCTGTGCTTGAGGTGGTGTAGCCTTTATCTGCGGCTCCACTGGTTCTGCTTCTAGCTTTGACAGCAACTCTAGGTGCTTCTCAACGTCTTTCCTCTCATCTAAACACTTGTTCTTAGCGTTTCTCATGAAGTCCATTGATGCTTTGTATGACTGCTCACTAATCTCGTTGCTCATATACAGTACGTAAACGTTAGCTATGGCTCTCTCATACCTAATAACTTGGTCATCAAGCTCGTTTATCTTACCCTTAAGTACTTCCCTCAGCTTACCTGATTCGTCCTTTATCTTCTTGAACTCCGCTTCAAGCCTCTTTCTCATTTCTTCATACGCGTGCGTGGGTATCATGCCCTTCCTATTTAGCTCCTCAAGGGACCTTATTCTCTTTTTAACTCTATCTAACCTGTTTTCAACGTCTATAGCGACAACCTTCCACTCAGGAAGTACTATCAGTGCGTCTGGGGCCCTCATTATCCTATTCGCTTCAACTTTGACGAGCTCGTAGTCGTTGATAGCTATCTCTACCGCCTCAACATTCCCAGATACATCAGCAAATACGGCAATCAACTTACCCAAGCTTCTACCGTACTCATCCCTAACTACTTGACCTAGGAACTTCTCTACTTGATCTAGGGTGACCATTCCCAGCACCGCAAAGCTATTCTCAAAGGCTACGTTATTTAAAAAACCGAGGCTTCTTTATGTCTATCTACTGCTGGTGCTATAAAGCCTGAGGCTCTGGAATCTCTTTAAGTTGGTTGAGAACGTAGTTCCGAATCTCGGATGGGGTGGGGTAGTCCCTGACTAACACTCCGTTTTCTAGCCACTTCAGTAGAATGTCTTCTAAGCACCTTGAAGGTCTTTCATCCCATAGAGTGACCTCGTAGTCTAAAACTCCACATCTATAAACCTTCTTAGCACCTGGCATTTTGCCTCTCTTAGCTATTGGTCTCCAAGCGCCATCGCGATAAACTTCAACTATGTCCATGCTAATATCAACCGGTTGTGGGAAAGCAATAGAGGTGCCGACACCAAATATGTCCACCGTATCTCTTAGTTCAACTATAGATCTCTCGTTTACACCACCACTAACAACTATTTTTATGCTAGGATGCCCTAAAGCCTTGAGAGTCCATCTGATCTCCTCCACTATTTCCCTCATATCTCCGCGCCTACTTCTCGGAGTATCAAGCCTGACACCATATAAACGGTTGCCTAAGGCCTCAATAGCTTGAAGAGTTTCGACCCTTTCATCATTGAACGTGTCGACGAGCATTATCCTCGGTACTTCTGGTTCAATAACTTCATCGAAGGCCTTCCAAGACGCAACGTTATCTCCAAAAACTACTACGAGGGCGTGCGGCATCGTCCCAACAGGGTTCACCCCTAGGTACTCACGACTAAAGTCCCCAGATACGGCGTCAGCCCCACCTACGAATACAGCTCTATCTACAGCGGGAGCTATTGCTGGGTGAAGAGCTCTTAAACCAAAGAAAACGACTCTTTTATCTGAAGCTAGTTTTTTCACCCTGGCTGCTTTAGTGGCTATGGAAGTGGTGTGCCTTAAAACCCCAAGAACGGCTGTTTCATACAGACACATATCAGCGTAAGAACCCTCTATGAGCATTACCGGGGTGTTTGATCTAACTAGAGTTCCTTCGGGAATAGAGTAAACGTTTAAGGGCTTACCCTGCAATATCTTCAGAGCCTCCTCTAGGCCTGAGTAAACAGCCCACTCGTAGCCTCTAGGAAGATCAGAGACGTGAACCTCCATTCTGACCCTAACCTTATCTAACCCCTTAGCCTCCAAGATCCTCTTAGTCCTAGTGAAGTATACGTCCGTAATCTTACCGCTGATGATCTCGTCTTCGCTAGCTACATATAGCCTCGGTCTATTCATACGTCTGCCGCCATTAACTAGAGGAAACGATTGTTTATAACCTAAAATCGTTAGTTGTTGACGCTAATTCTCGAGCATCGACAACGAATTTAGAGCTTTAACGTTCATGTGCTACCCCAACTAAATCTTGTAGAGATCGTCCCCCTATATTTCTTAGCCATACATTAAGTCCTCTTACAATGTTTCTTACCGCATCCGGTCCCCGATACACTAACGCAGTACCCACTTGGATAGCTCGTGAGCCAGCGAGTATTAGTTCTGCCGCATCTTTCCACGTAAATACCCCACCAACACCTATGATATCAGCTAGAGTCTCCTTGTAAACCGAGTAAACCGCCCAGACGGCAATTGGGTGAATAGATTTGCCGGAGAGCCCTCCGTATACGTTCGTTAGAAGAGGTTTAAAAGAGTGTACATCAATAGCCATCCCCCTGACCGTATTTATAAGCGTGAGAGCTCTAGCTCCTGCTTCAAGAGCCTTGACTGACGCATCTACGATTCTATCGGACAGCCCTAGCTTTACTATAACTGGGATTCTGATCGCCGAGGATACTTCTCTAACTGTATTGAACACTGCTACAGGGTCTCTACCTAGCTCCAAACCACCTCCCTTGAAGTGGGGACAGCTCATGTTTAGCTCAACAGCACTAGAACCTACCTCTTCAGCTGTAATAGCTACGTCAATGAAATCGTTGACACTAACACCACCAACACTCACAATTACTGGAACCCCGTGCTTCTTAGCTGACTCAACAAAAGGCCTTAAACCAGCTCTACCCGGGTTAGATAGACCTACAGCGTTGAGAAGGCTTCCACAGCGCAACCTAACTATTATAGGAGGGTTATAGCCCTCTCTAGGCTCTCTAGTGAAAGTCTTCGAAACAATAGCGGACACCCCCCAAGATGCCATGAGATCCGCGTGCTCAGGTAAGTACCCTAGTATACCGCTAGCATTCATTACCGGGTGTACTAGCTGTAAGCCAGCTACTCTCGTCTCTAACTTTTCAATCAAAATGCTTCACACCCTACGACAGGACCGTCTCTACAGAGCAGAAGCCCGCCGATCACGCAACTGCCGCAAACCCCTAAACCACACTTCACTAGTGTTTCAGCTATAACGAGCCCCGACCTAACGCTGCGACCTTTTAACCAACTACACACTCTTTTAACCATCTCCGTAGGTCCGGATACGAGAACTAACTCGTTGCTGTTTAAGTTCAACTTGTCTAAGTAGTCTGTGAGCTTACCGCAGAAACCGAAAGTGCAGTCCTCACTAGCAACTGCTAAAACCTTTAGCTTTGGAAACCTCGTGATTAGAGCCTCAGCTAGCTCTCCATGCTTAACACCCCATATTCCACTAAAACTCTCGAGGTATTTAGTATAGTAGAGCACTGGTGCTATGCCTGAGCCACCCACTAAGAACGCAGGCTTCTCGATCTCTATAAAGCTCTGCCCTACAGGCTCTGAAATAGCAATAACATCTCCCGGCTTCCTGAGAGATAGGCTCTTAGTGCCCTCACCAACAACCTTGTAGAAGAACTTAACTAATCCGTTCTCGTAGTAGGCATAGCTCAGTGGTATCAAGTCTACTCCTGGAACCCAAACCATCGAGAACTGCGGCGGTAGTGGCGTCTTTCTGAGCTTGCGAAGAGTTTTGACAACCAGAATATAATAATTTCCATAAACTTGCTCGTTGGATACCACTTTCGACGGTACGTAGCTCAATCTTCAACTACCTGAGACATTATTAAGTCGTATTGCTCTTTAATGATTAAATTCCTCTTTAGTGCCTCACTAGCTAAACTAGCTATATCACAAAGAGATACCAGCTTTAACCCTAAGTTTTTCACGAGCTTTCCACCGCCCTGTTGCCTATTAAAGGCTACAGCAGCTAGCACCGGGATGGCTCCAGAGCTTGTGAGGGCTTCATACGCTCTCCTTATAGTGCCTCCAGTAGTTAAGACATCGTCAACTATAGCGACTCTCAAATTTCTTACATCTCCCTCAACCTCTCTCCCTAAACCATGGTTTTTCGGCTCACTTCTAACGAAAGTTACCGGCATATCGAATAGGGCTCCCACGTACGAGGCTATTAGTGCTCCAGCTACAGCAACTCCAACGAGTGCGTCAACGTTTTCTTTTCGCACCATTAACCCTATTTCGTATGCTGCTCTCTTAATGTAGCTTGGTACCATAGTGGCTTCCTTAAAGTTTATGTAGTAATAGGACTCTATACCCGACGACAACTTGAACTTACCGAACTTCACTAACCCTAATTTCACAGCCTCTAGACAGAGCTCGTGCGGCAAGATCTCACCTCTTTCTCTACTTCGCTTATAACTTCTCTGGCAACTCTGAGTGGATCGGGAGCTCTAACTACAGACCTACCAACTATTTCGTAGTTTGCCCCATGACATATGGCGGTCCCGTATTTAGCTCCTTGAGCACCGACACCAGGTGAAAGAATCTTAGTAGAGCTTCCGAGTGCGGCTCTTGCTTCACTTACGAGGCGCGGTCTAGTTGCTGGAACGACGACGCCCCAAACATTGAGCTCTCTAGCTATCTTCAGGAACTCACTAAAGTGTTTATCGTAAAACTCCTTAGATCCTTCGTGGCTCATCGAAATTAGGAGAGCTACGTTAACACCCAGCTTCGACGCCTTATCTACTAAGGCTTCTAAACCACCTCGAACACCTACAAATGCGTGAACTATAGCTATACTATAACCTAGTTCCGCTATTGCTTCAATGGAGCTGCTCATAACATCCCCAATATCAGCAAGCTTAAAGTCGGCAACTCCCAGAACGTCGGCTCTCCGAGCTAGCTTAGCTATGTCTCTTAGTAGCTCTGTTCCTTTCTTGAGAAGTAAGGGTAGACCTACTTTAACTCCATCAAACATCGAAATTAGTCTACCTAAACACTCTAGTTCTCTACATGCGTCAGGTAGACCATCTAGGGCTAGTACTACTCCCGTATGCCCAACCCATTTATACTGTTGAGCTTAAAAGCACGTAGAACTTAAAACCATATCGAGTTGAACCTCGCTGAGCAATAGAGACTTCCTACAACCACTGTTTAATGCTTTAATACTCATAGTGTATTAAGGGCACTAGCTAGAGTCTGTCCATGCGATACATTAGTAGACCCCTTCGCTAAATAGCATAATAATTCTGATACTGTGGACCTTACTAAGCAATTTAAATCTATCCACAACAGTATTAGGGGCCGCGGTAGCTCAGCATGGTGGAGCGCCGCCCTGGTAAGGCGGAGGTCCCGGGTTCAAATCCCGGCCGCGGCTCCACTTTTCTAGCCCGAATATGACACCTAGAGCTAAAACTGGGTAGCGTTACGAGAAAATATCGTGATGAACTAAGGTTAGCATACTTAACTACTCAACCTAGAAAGCTCTTAACTCCTCCCTAAAGTAGCGTCTAGGGCTACCGTCTCTCAGCCCCACATAGAGTTGTGGTTTTAATACTTTACGTAGTGAGTATTACTTGATGTATATATCTGAAGTGATAACTGCGGTCGCTATAGTGGTTCTAAACATAGTTATTGGAGTATCCTTTAGTGCCCCTGGTTTAATCACGACCCACTACTTACCTCTGGTACCGTTTATAGTCGCAGTGTGCGGTTTTCTTGCTAGTAAGTTGAGGAACGCTCTGATAGTCCTCATCGAGGCTTTACTCATTGTAGTAGTCGTAGCGATGTACTCTCGCTTTGAGCTCCTTGTATCGTACCTGTTTTCGTATGTTCTCGGCTTCGCTATAGGCTTATTAAGAAGAAAGAGTCCTCTAGATTTCAGGTTGTGGACTCCAGCTAACTATTACCACACCGTGTTCTCGCTAGGGTTCTCTCTAGTAGGTGCCGGTATTGTCGGACTATCAGGGATCCCTCTCGAAACTCCTGCAGGCGCCCTCATCAGGAGGGGGGCATCAGCCGAGACCCTAGTTTTTACTATCGCAGTCTACGTAGTTCAAGCTTACGTATCCTCAGCAGCACCTAGTGCTAGCTTGATGGTGTTGGCTTTACTATCGCTGCTTTCACCATATACTCTTCCGATATTAGCCGTTCTCCCTTATTTAGGTGGTGCTACCCGAGTATATCTCAAAAACCGCTTCTTGAAGGTGGGTAAGGTAGTTGAAGTCGTCAAGGGAGTTAGAGCTAGAGAGCTTCTAATCCCATTTGAGAGAGGACTTAATAGGAATATTGTTATCGTTGGTGCTACTGGCACAGGCAAATCCACTCTAGCGAAGCATTTAGTTAACCAGGTTAGGGCTCTGGGTATACCTGTCGTCGTCTTCGACGTGCACGGCGAGCACTGCAGTGAATGTGAAGAATGTGAGTGTGTTGATGCTACTGAGCTATCTGTAGACATATTCCGAATATACGAAGAGGATCCTAAGACTCGGGCAGAGTTTGTAGCTGACGCTATATCGGAAATATACTCTCTTGGAAACCTTCAGAGGATAGCTCTCTCTAAGGCTTTATCGCATGTGTATGGAATCGCTCATGGAGGTTTAGGATTCGACTACCTTCTCGAATACCTTTGGAGGGCTTCTTACGGAGAGGTAGACCTCGGAGTCCCTCAAACCGTTGTTCGCTCTCTCATACCCTATTTAGAGAAATTGAAGAGCGTCTTTAAAACCAGTGGTAAAAGCATAGTAGAATTCGTGAATACTGTAACAATAGTCGACTACTCAAAATTGAGTAGCGGAGTAGCTACGATAATATCTGAGATAGCTACCGACGAACTCTACCATACATTCAAAGACCTTAATAGAGAGTTCGTTCTAGTTGTGGATGAGGCACACAGATTCTTGAGAAAGGGAAGGGCTCTATCGAGGTTATTCAGAGAAGGTAGAAAGTACGGTATATCATCGATCCTGATAACACAGGATGTTATCAGCATCCCGAGAGAACTACTCCTAAATACTGCGGCACTAATCTCGTTTTCTGTACCTGAGGTCTCTACAGCACGATACATAGCAAAAATAATCTCTCCTGGTGACACAAATCTTTACGAAAAAATCCTCAGCAAGCTTACATCCCTACCTCAATTCTACGCTCTTACATCAATACCCGGTATGGGGTCTTACATCATTGAGACTCAAAAACCGTACTTTACGCAATAGAGAAAATAATAGCACTCCTCTCGTTTCCAGTTTTGACCCTTACTTCTAGAGCCCAAGATGCTGAGGTAAGCTAGAATACGGCAACAAAACACCTCACCGCCTAAGATGAAGGTCTGTAGGACATAGTGACAGGTATAAACTCCTCTTAAAGAGTACAGGATGTGGGGTCTCAGGGTACCTTAGAACACCTACGAGGACGACGTCGACCCAAGTTCGATGTAAGAGGAGGGATGAGGCGATAACCGATAACGTTAAGTAATATAAGTCATCATGAGAGTGGACTCCCGCGAACTAGAGCCGCTAACGTAGGAGCACCTAATGCTTTTAAATCTCTGTGCTATCTTGTTGTGGTGCGTCTCTTGCCAAAAAAGCGTGAAAGTAGAGGTAGAAGGAAGGGTAGTAAGGGATCTGTTGAGACTGTACAGTGTGACCAGTGCGGTAGGCTCATACCAGAGGATAAAGCCATATGTGTAACTAAGTGGTACTCTCCAGTAGATCCTCAACTAGCTGATGAACTAGAGAAGAAGGGATCGATCATAGCTAAGTACCCGGTTACGAGGTGCTACTGTGTTAGCTGCGCAGTGTTCATGGGGATAGTTAAGGTTAGACCTGAGGAGGAAAGAAAGAGGAGAGATATCCTCAAGTAGTAATAAAACCAGGACACGTCATAATTTAAGTGATGAAAGCTGGTATTTCTGATGTGTGATGTGTGATACCAGAACTGATTTGTGAAGTACTCTACCTATCGTGGTCAATATCGAGAACCTCATTAACGCAGAACTTGTTTACTGCAGTCCGCTTGCCTTCACCAAAGAGCATCTATCTTTCACGATAGTAGCACGAGAGATGCGTAAGGGGAGGTACTACAAAGCGTTGAAGCTAAAGTAGGGGTTGTTGGCGAGAACCATAGCCAGCTACTATAAGATTTAATACTGATTAGACGCGCTCTCTAAAAGTCTTTTGACTCTCTGCAGGAGCTCGATAAATTACCGAAGAAAAGACGGCCCCGCCAGCTACTCTACCCAGATCTCAAGAAGTGCGGCTTCAGAGCACGTGTAGCTAGAAACGTGTGCGATACAGACCTTCGTTAGTGAAGTTAGCAAAGAGAAACACAGCTCAAAGCCTATTATCGAGAGGACGCACACTCCGATGGGTGTGCTAGCACTAGACATCAACCTCAAGCAAATAACGGTATTGATGGGTGTGATGTGAGAAGGTAAATGACGAGGTTCATGAACGTGCTCAGCAAGAAGGCTAGAGCAAAAGAAATAGAAGGAAGTACATGGAGAGATGGAGATGCAACAAGAGGGTTCTGAGCAGAGTTAGGGCTCCACATAGAAAAGCAAGAAACATCATACCAGGCTTGTCTGAGAAATTCACTAAGGAGTTAGTACTAAAGGCAAGAAAACGTAGATACGCAATCGCAGTAGAGGACTTAACCTATTGAGGAACATTATCAACACGAGTTAATCTCGTTGCCTGAAAGCTACCGTTATTCGCATACAGGAAAACAATTGAAACAATTGTTTGCAAAGCAGCAGAGTATAACATACCGGTAGTGCCCTGGACCCGAGGAATGCACCACCCACTTGCTCTAATAGCAGGTTACTCTGAAATACGCTAGCAGGTTATCTACCTGAAAATGCGGCTTCGTAGGGGATAGGAATGTTGTTGGAGTCGTGAACGTGTGGCTAAGGGCTCTCTACGAGTATGTAGGGGGCTGGGGTCTCTTACGAGAGCTCCGCTGTGAAAAATGAAACAAGACAGAGTGAGGAAACCACACATGAAGAGATTACCGTAACCGCAGTTATTCAGAAGTAATAAAAGTGTCAACATGACCTAAACCCTAGAGTAAAAGCTAGAGTTACAGCTGAGTGCTTTGCCCTCTAAAGAGACGGGAGATCAGCCCGACTTCTTTTTCTTTCTTACCGCTTTCCTTTCTTTAACAACTTTTCTTTCTCTCTTTTTTCTCTCTTTTGCTGTCGATGTACTACTTAGCTTACCCATCTCCTCGATGTATCTAGCTGGCTCACTAGAGCGGGATGCTTCGTAGAGTAGGTCGCTAATCTTAATCATAATCTCAAGTCCTCCAACATCGACGACGAAATCGGGTGGTGCTTCTTCTAGTGCCTCTGGCGCCTCTTCCACTTCCTCCGCTCTTTCCTCTATATCCGCTTTTTCCTCCTCACTCACACTGATGCCCCTAATCTTTTAGAAAGGAGTTTAAGAATTTAAAGGATAGCGTGCGTGGAGTGACTGATGGTTTTACTGTGCAATAGCTAATAAATTCTTGAAGAAGCTACTTCGTGGAGTAAGCAAGGTATGAAATATGAGTATTAAGCTGTTTGTTTTAAGGTGTGGGTCCGATGACCCTCGGAAGTCTACAGCCCTTAAGCTAGTTAGAAAAGGAATTGCCCAAAAAGCTCAGATCAGTGAGCTACCGAAATGCTGTGTGTTGCTTACGGTATATTCAAGTAAGGTGCTCTCACCGCAAGATAGAGAGCTAGTAAGGAAATGTGGCATAGCCGTCATAGACTCCTCTTGGAGAAGCGATATGGGCATTATCGAAAACATCAGCAAGAACTGGGCGGGACCTAAGAGAGTTCTACCCGCACTCGTCGCTGGCAACCCCATAAATTACGGACACGTCTCATTACTCAGCTCGGCAGAAGCTCTCGCCGCAGCTCTATACATAACCGGGTTTCTAGAAGAGTCATTAAACGTGCTCTCTCAGTTTAAGTGGGGTCAGACATTCTTGTACCTAAACCGAGAGTTACTAGAGTCGTACAGAAAAGCTTCTACCGTCGAAGAGCTCCTGGACGTGCAAGCAGAGTTTCTAAAATCAAGAAACTTAGTATAAAATACCTGCCACATTAAACTCCACCTTTCCACGAATGCAAATACTCTCACTAATATCTAAGCTCAACCAGGGGACGGCATTGAGATATTCGATTCTAGAGCCAGATCGGTGCATTATTAAACAAATTTGTTTAATAGTAGACAGATGTTGTCTACCACTAGATTAACCTGAGGAAGACTATGTAACCTGTGTGTGCTATGTATAGCGTCCTGGGCCTCAAGGCTTTCGCTGTAGGCTCGAACTCCCTCATTAGAGTCTCGAAAACTCTCACGTCAACGCAAAAGCTCGAAGACTCCACATATTCCAGTAGCCTAATCACTTGGTTAACTGTAGGGAGGAAATTTATTATGGGAGCCGATGGACGCACGGCGTTTCTAAGATGCTGGTAAACGTTCCATGGGTCCGGGATGTCTATAAAAACAGCGTCAAACTCTCTATCACCAGCTTTCTCGATTCCCAAGCGCGCATCAGCTACTTTTATGATGACGTTTTTGTCTAGACCAAGATTTGATAGGTTTCTCAAAGCAGCTTTTGCGTACTCCGGTCTCATTTCGTAACCTACAACTATGCCTCCAGGTCTAACTACGTTAGCTATGAAGGAGGTTAAGTAACCCGTTCCAACACCTATCTCAAGTACGTAGCTACCGGGACCTATACCCGAGAGGAGTATCATGAGTCCCGCATCTTTCGGGTATATGACTTGCGTAACTCTTCTAAATTTTGATACAAGATCGAAATGTAGGGGTTTGAGAATGTAGGCCTTAATTCCGGTACTTAATGGAACCTGAGACCCGTAGCGAAGACCTATGACATTCCCCATGTCTAGACAACCTTTATCACTCTCAAACCTGGTTTCTCGAGAAACCTTAACGACTTTATGTCTCCTACTATCTACATAGACTAGTACATAGTCTCCTTCACTGATAACATCAGAGCTCACCTCTGACACCAGCGACAGAACCGTATGATACAATAAATGCATGTTCGTAGATCTCTTACATCTACCCTAGGGATAGGGATTGAGCAGGAACACTGCTGTTACCACATAACTCTTGGTCGCATCGGTGTGGAGGAAGTATTGTAAATAATTTCGAATTCCTCCTTACTTTATGCCCCCACCATTCACATCTTAAGTTATCGGTGGTACTTTCTCTAGCTTATACCAAGTGATCTCGTCACGCTTCAGTAGGGACTCTAAGTAACTTGAGTCTATATCTCCCTCAATTAGTAGGTAGTAAAAGCCGTCTACTACCGAGCTTTCAGCGATTTTGATAACTTCATACTTTTCAGTTATCGCCTTAATTATTTCTGACGCTAGATCTTTGAAGTAAGTAGTGAAGTACACTGCTAGCTTAGGGGTGTTCTTCGGCACCATATAGACCCACCTAACTACCTCTTTTAGGGCTTTAAATTCGTTGGAAAACACTTTCTCGATCTCGTCACCACTTAGTCCTCTAGATATCTCCCCCATGTTTTCGTAGACCCACGGACACATTAGGGATGTTGATACCTCAAGTGATGTTAGATTTACAAGCATCGGGAACATCCTACATGAAAGAGGTTTCTCCCTTTGTATTCGACACGCTCTGCCAGGGATATCGTAGAAAGGGCAGTAACCGTCTATGATAAACCGATAAAACCCTTGACCCAGGTTTTTAATGCTTAGCTTAAGATTCGTGAGCTCGCCTATCTTAACTAAGTACAGAACTTCGTGCCATAAGAGTATGGGGTTCTCTCTTTCTTCAGTAAAGAAGCAGCAGTGTATACACCTGTAACACTTAAATTCTATCGTCAACACCTCAGATCTACGTATACGTAGTCACCGTCTTCAAGACCTAAGAGCCCCCTGAGGTACTTTGAGGATACGACTTCGAGAACGTTTGAACCGTGCCTAGATAGGTTCGGTCTTAACACAAGCACGTCGATAGAGCCTGTAGTGTCTGTACTTATTTTACCTAGCCAATACTTAAACCCTCCGAATATGTTACTACCCGATATAACGCTCTTTATATATTGGGGTAAACAGTAAGTCTCTATCTCTGCAACCGAGAGACTAGTTTCAATGTTTAACGTCCCTGGGTATGGCTCTTCACCTAGTATTTCTGTTAAAACTATATAGTACACGTGTTTGTTAACAAATATCCGCCCAAGACCTAACCCACTCATCACCTTACCTCTTAGCCGCAGAAGCCCTCACCTCTTTAGATATTTTATCTGCTAAATATGTCGGTTCCGGTAGTTCATGGTGTTTAAAAAGAGTTTTAGAAAGAACACGCAAGCTGTTTAAGTCCACTCTGTGGCCAATACTGATGTAAAGCTCCTTTTTACCTTTACTCAACACTAAACCTCCTGCGAAGTCCCCAACGAATACGAGCTTTTCATTACCTAAGCTCTCTACCCTCCCATAGAGTAAGCTCTTAGCTACTCCCACGGAGGGCTTATCTAAGACGACGCCTACATGTGATGCTATTCCAAACCTCCTCGGGTGAGTAATGCCGTGTCCGTCTACAACGAGTAAATCTGGTTCTTGGTCTAGGAGCTCGCAGGCCTTGATCAGTAAGGGAGCCTCTCTAAATGCCAGCAAGCCGGGTATGTAAGGTACTCTAACTTCTCCCCCAACTACTACGTATTCTACGAGATCGAGGTGAGGGTAGTTTAGTAGGGCTGCTACAGCTATTCCCTTATCCCTAGAGTAGCTTACATCAAGACCAGCTACATACTTAACTCTAGACAGATCTATCTCGGATATGACTAAGTTTAAAGATAGCTTTTGTTGGAGCCTCTTCGCTACTTCAGTATCAAACCTCATCAATTAGGCTACCGGGTAGAATTTCTCATACGACTTATCGCGAGCTACGACGGCAACGTCAACTCCATCTCCTGAGACAGCGTCTCTACTTATTGCCGCTCTTACGGCGTTAAAGACCAGCTTTTCTGCTTCACTAACCTCTAGGTCTTCCCTGTAGCCTCCCTCTATTATACCTATAGCTATTGGTGCACCAGTTCCTATAGCTGCATAGCTATCTTCTATTAAAGACCCTAAAGGATCCATGACGAATAAATGCGGACCTGTTTCATCTATTCCACCGAATATTATCTCCGAAAGGAATGGGTAGTACTTGTACTGATATAGCAATGTTGAAAGAAGCTTTGCTGCCCCTTTAACACTTATTGGATAGCCCAGCTGGATCTCGTACGACCTAATCTCAACTGCTAACCACCTACTGATGGTCTGTATATCAGCAAAAAGTCCTGCTAATGCCATCCCAAACCTGTCTGCTAGCAAGTAAACCTTCTTACCAACCTTACTGACTACGAAACCACCATACGAAACTCTCTTCTCAGCAGCAAGAACAACAGCATCTCGCAGTTTCAAACCTACCGCCGTCGCTCCAGTACCTAACCTATCGTAACCCATGCACTTCCCCAACGAATAGAGGGTCGAGCATTATAAGTAGAACAAGCAGTGGGCCCGCGGGGATTTGAACCCCGGACCACCCGGTCTCCCATCACGCTTAATATGAGCCGGGCGCTCTGCCTGGCTGAGCTACGGGCCCCAAAATCATTTTTATCTCGGTTTTTAAGCGTTAGCTAAATAAAGCTTATTTCACCCTCCACACAGTACTACTTCGGGGCCGGTAGCTCAGCCCGGAAGAGCGCTCGGTTTGCACCCGAGAGGTCCCGGGTTCAAATCCCGGCCGGTCCACCAACGTTTCCACAGCCCGCACGTTATAGCCCTGCAGAACTGTTGCACTTAATATTCTGGGTACTACGGAACCTCTAGTCGCTTTCTACTTCCATAGCTACACTTGGGAGAGTCTCTACTTTGTGTATCTCAGTGAACTCCTTTCTCACGGCAGGGTAGCCCATGTTAAACCAGTTGAGGTATGGTTACGGGTCTACGCTGATTAGTTTAACTACTTATTCTGCTGTTTTCGTTGCGTCTTTTACTTGTGTGGGGTGCTTTAAATCTACACCTAATCAAACATACTCGATGAGGGGTATATCCAGTGTATCCTACTACTAATAGATTGTGCCAATAATTAGGTTATTTTCTCAGCAACAAGCCTTAAGCTAGTTTAGCCATTAAGTACACTTGCAGTTCTCCTCGATAACGAACCAATAACCACTGGAGATGGAAGAATGTGCGTAGCTTTCCCAGGCAGGCTTGGTGGTGCTGCCCTTGTGACCTCAGCAACTCAGTGAGTAGATGTTTAGGGAAAGCTCGTCTCAGCAAAACAACAATAATCTAGAATATCTAAAGTGACTAAACCGATGGATACAGACAAATACCGTAGCAACATAAATTCAACTTAGTAGCTGTTTTATGGTGTAAAACTTTATAAGAGTTTTATTACATAAAACTGGGGGTGAATATAGGAGATAGCTCCGCTAGAGATCTACTGCTAGTGTTACTACTTATTACAGTCATTTTACTATCGTGTCAACCTAATCATGCTTACAGTAGTTCGGTGGTTGTAGCTGTAGCGCATCCATCTCTAGAGGCTGTAGTTAGTGCCATTGGTGGAGAAAGAGTACGCACTTTGTTACTAGTTCCACTCGGTGTAGATCCTCATCACTACGAACCACCCGCTCTAGAGTTAGTAACGCTCCTTCGAGATGCGAGGGTGGTTCTAATGACGGGTCCTTCGCATTTACCTATAGAGGAGAGGATCGAGGAGATCTATAAATATGGGGCATTCGATTGGACCCTACTAACTTACCGTAACTACATAGAGAATGGGCTACAGATGTTAACTAACCCAGCTACGGGTCAGGTTAATCCTCATGGGTACTTTCTATCAATTAATGGACTTAAATCCATAGCATTATCGCTATATAAAGCTCTAGTAGAAGTGGACCCAGAAGGCAAGGACTATTATGAGTCCCGACTTAATGTCTATCTCAACTACCTTGAAAGACTTAATAGCACTCTAAAGTACTTAATCAAACATGTGAAGACGGTTAGAGTGGGGTTAGTTACTCCCGCTCTTCAGTACGCGTGTGCCGATGCCGGACTTGAAGTAACGTACCTACTATTGCGCGAGCACGATGTTCCCCTAGAAGCTAAAGACCTTCTCGATGCAGTTAATAAATATGGGAAGATATACGATGTTTTAGTTATGTCTGACTTGGACTTCACCTTGTACTCTGAGATGGTTAAAGAGTTAGTCAAGCGGGGAGTCCACTTAGTCGTGGTACCCTTATCTAATTTCTTAACTGTTGCTCCAGAGCTTACGCCTCTTACCATAGCTGTCGAAATAGGGTCTCCTTCGATAACAATAGAGCGTTGGAATGAGGCTATGGGCCCGTACATAGTAATAGCTATTACATTACCTCTAGTAACTACAATCGTACTAATCATTTACGTGCTTAGAGTGAGGATCTATGGAGCTTCTAGAAAGTAGCATTGAAGTTCTCGACGTTTATGCTAAATACGACAGTTTTTACGCTATAGAGGCCGTAACAATTCACCTTAACTCACCTTTCTACACTCTTCTACTGGGACCTAATGGTGCTGGGAAGACTACCTTAATCAAGGTGTTAGTAGGTCTTCTAAAGCCAGTGCGGGGTCGAGTAAGAATATATGGATTCGACCCCTTTAAGGACAGAGCAAATCTCTCAAAGCTGGTTGGGTACTTACCTCAACCGGGATCGACTAGACCAGCTCCCTTTATGAGAGTTAGAGACCTTGTCGCTGTGGGTTATCTCTCACATAGGCGACCGCCGAGATATGTCGATAAAGAAGTTGAGCATGCTATTGCCGCCTCCCTTAGAGTTATTGGGATAGAGAACCTAGCAGATAAGTATCTGACTGACCTAAGTGGTGGGGAGCTTCAGAGAGCCTCAATTGCAAGTGTTATCGTTAGAAAGCCTAAGCTGTTAGTGCTTGACGAACCTTTAGCGTCTTTAGATATGAAAGCCAAATGTGAACTAATTGAACTACTGCTGGAACTCCATAGAAGTTTTGGGATGGATATTATCATGAGTACGCATGAGCTTACACCGTGTACGTACTTTGAGCCAACTGTAGTATTAATAAACAGGACGGTACTGTCTTACGGACCTGCCCGAAAGGTGTTGACTTCAGAGAACCTTAAGATGGCTTACCCAAGTATGGTTGAAGTAGCTGGGTTAACTATCCTTACCGAGGATCACGCTGTAAGAGGGTGATTGTTCAATGCCATTACTTGATGCCATCACTCTCGGGGGTTTAGTCGCAGTTGCGCTAGGAGGCCTGGCTTTCAGCTCTATCGGGTACGCACTCACGATTTCTCAGATGTTAGTGCTCGCACATGAGTTACTACACTCACTGCTTGCTGCCTCCCTTCTAGGGACACTTATCGAGAGCGTTACTGGATTCATACCTATGCAACTAACTATATTCCTTTACTCAATGGCCATGTCAGCCTTGGTTGCTGAGTTAGTTAAGCTAAAGATACCTAGAGACATCGTAGTTGCGGTTGTCCCTTCAGTGTCTGCTATTATCGCTATAGGGTCACTTTGGGGACTCGTGCACGCATCTCCTTTGGGAGTTTCCAGGGCTCTAAGCATTCTCTGGGGTTCTATACTACTAATTACACCAACAGACCTAGTTTACTTAGCAATAGCAGCAGTTGTAGTAGTGTCCATAGTCTATCTCTTCGACCTAGAGCTTAAGTACATAAGCTACGACCCCGATCTAGCCTATGTCTCGGGTCTTAACGTTAGAGCTTACTACTATTTGATTTATGCTTCAACGTCATTATCTTTATCTGCGACTATTAAAGTCTTTGGTACAGTGATAGCAACCACGCTAATAGTATTACCCAGCGTGTTTTCTCTGCGTGTGGCTAGACGTGTTAACCTGAAGGTCTTTCTCGTCTTAGGGTTGTTGATATCTATCCCAGGCTATCTGATGTCGTTACTACTCAATCTTCAGACCTCTTTCTCTATAGGAATTATAAGCTTAACCGTAACGCTTTTAGGGGGAATCCTGAGGTGGTCGCTTGACCGATAATCTAACACCAGAGTTAGTAGACTACTTACTCGCTGTAGTACACCTAACTGCAAAACGAGGAGGTCAGTGCTGTATTAAGCTTATCGAGGTCTCGAAAATTCTGGGTGTTGCGAAGCCGACAACTTCCCTAATGTTGAAAAAGTTGTTGCGTATGGGGTTAATAACGAAGAGCACTCAAGGAATAGCTATTAGTGAGCTCGGTCTTGAGGTATCTAAAACCATTACAAAGAAGCATGAAGTACTAGAAAACATGTTAATACAACACGGCCTAGACCACGATAGAGCCTGCGAGGTAGCTAGGGTACTTGAGTTAGTCGTTGATGACTCAGACGTAACAAAAATATCGAGAACCCTTAAAGATTCACAAAGTGAGTGCGATAAACTACAGTGCCGGCTTAACTCAGCAGTAAGATCTCGAAAAAGGTAAGTAAATACTCTAGCTTAATACCTCAATTATTACCGCTCATACTTCTTAGTGTTCATTGTTGTCGATTAATGATGTTTGCGTTCAGAGGGTACTGGAGTACTGCCTTCTACAAGTTCAAACTCGACTACCTCGAAGGCACACTAGCTAGAGAAACGGAAACAGTCAATGAGTGGCGCGAAATAGCTACTAAATCTATAACGTTTTAAAGTGTTAGACTCTTAAGAAATTTGGGGGCCGTAGTTTAGCTTGGTAGAATGCGGGGCTTGGGCCCCCGTGGTCCGGGGTTCAAATCCCCGCGGCCCCACTGTTAATTGGGGTTACAGTAGAAGGGTTCGCTAACTTGAGTCACTATCGTGGATATGGGTGGAAGGAAGGTGTTATAAGAGCAAGTGAAATCTTCATAAGAAGACACCTCACGCTGAGTCATGAGTACGCGTACTCATGACTCAGCGGCATTAAGAGGCTATTAGAGGCCACTATAAGGCTGGTAGTACCGAAGTGCATTGAGTCATAAATTCACAGTAGTGGGAGAGCTATAGCTAACGCTAGGGTAGTCGGTGCCAATTATAATAAGGTTTACTAGCCCATAGATGAGGATGCTAAACTCGATGGATTTAGCGGTATCGACGAGATTATCAACGCACTTACAAGAGTGTGTGGAAACATAGGCGGTGACAGTGGTGTGCCGATAATTAAACTAGTGATAGACTAAAAGTTGATGACTTGGGAAACTGCGGCCCCCATTGAGATCTTGACCCACCAGACATAGCTAGAACCGGGTTAAGATGTCTGAAGAACGGGCTTAGTAATGAGGAGAAAAGAGTGCTGGAATTATCGAGCAGAGGTCTATCGATAAACAGAACTGCTGTTAAACATTCCGGTTTTCTAGATAGGAGACTGAGAATCAGGAGGATCGTTAGAAGAGTTCTATGAGAGCTTAGAGGTAGGGGCATAATCTGGGTCTTAGAAAACCTTGAGGAGCGGATAGCGGTGAGCAACTCTCCATAGGCTCTCTACTACTAGCACCTAGGCACAGAGTTTCTGAACTCAAATTCAGGTCGTAGTGGCTGTTTATGCTTATTTTCCTATTTTTCACTCTTCACTCGGTGTGACGGTGCAGAGGCTACCACCTGAAGTAGAGAAAACGCTAGCAAAGTACCAAGAAGTTGAGGCACAACTAGCTTCGGTTATGACCCAAAAGGGTACGGTGATATCCTATATAAAGGAGATAGAGAGGGCTTTAGGGATACTCAAGGACTTACCTAGCGACGCAGTTGTTTATAGAAGTACGGGTCACGTACTCGTTAAGGTAAGTAAAGACGATGCTGTAAAGGATTTAGAGGGAAAGAAGGAAGAGCTAGAGATAAGACTAACTAGCCTCGAGAGAATGGAGAGTATCTTGAAGAAACAGCTTGAAGAGTTGAGGAGCGCTCTCAGTAAGTACATGAAGACGGCAACAGAGCCTCGTAAAGAGGAGGAAGAATGACCGATAGAGCGATAGCGGGAGCGTATAGATTAATGTCTATCTCTAGATTCTGCTTGCCATCTACTAAAACCCCTAAGTTGTCTGTGTGCCCTAAATGAGTGTAGAAACTGGTGTGTTTTTCTGTGTGGAAGGGCTTTAGTAACACAAAATATTTTCACCTAGTAGTACTACTAAGTGCTCTCGGTGGTTTCTTTAAGATCGTTAGTGGGGTGTTCTTTGGATCAAAAGCCGCTTTAGTTGACGCACTAACGAGTATAGTAAACGTTGTTGCTGCGTTTTTAGTCGCTAGGTATGAAGACCTGAGTTTACGACCTCCTGACACGGACCACCATTACGGGCATAAGAGAATGTCTGTGGGCGGTAGCATGTTTTCCATCAGTCTCTACTCTATGGTTGGAGGAGCTATGCTAGTAGACATTGTTCATAGCGGTACCGGAAGGTACGAAGTCCACATACTCGCAACTTTGTTCGCGACTTTGGGAGCGTTACCGTACTTGACAGCTATACTCATTTCCAAGAAAATGGGGGGGTCTTATGGAACGTACGCTAAATTCACTGTAGTTGAGGTTATCGAGTGCGTAGTAGTCATAACTTCATCACTTGGAGGTGCTTTAGTTAACTACCTAGTAGATCTTACTGGAGCCGCCATCCTCCTCCTTTATCTATACATCGAGATCGTTAGAGAAGTGCGGGGATTACTGCACGTAATAAGCGATAAGGCACCTGTCTTCCTAACTGAGAGGATTAGAAAGATATCGGAAGACCTCAATGTGGAGATCAGGAGTATAAGAATCAGGGAGGTGGTCCCAGGAAAGTACCATGGAGATATGGTTATAGCTTTACCGGCAGAGACAACGATAAAGAAAGCCCATGAAGTCGCTCATACAATAGAACAGTCCCTTAAGGCCCTTGGAATAGACGTAGACTTAATAGTCCACGTCGAACCCGCTTGACGTAGCTGTATTCGGTTCTGCCGTTTCCAGTATTCTAGTCGCTCTGTGACTAAGTCCGCAGTTACGATGACAGCTAGGTTAGGTACCGTTACGCTTAAAACTTCTCGAAGTTTAGAGTTTTGGAGGGCCCGTAGCTCAGCCAGGCAGAGCGGCGGACCAAGGGCCGAGGCTCCAGTCCGGGTCTTAGGACCGTATGGGATGACTTGGAGAGACCCGTAGGTCGGGGGTTCAAGTCCCCCCGGGCCCACCACACGAGTGAGACCGGGGCTCCTAAAACAACATTACCAATGCTATAACCTGCGGAAAGAATTCGGAGCTGTTTCCCCGTTCTAGGTTTCTGTAGGTTTCTCCGGATCACCTTATAATGATTATAGGTATCTTATGCTTGTAAATAGTCGGTGGCTCCGGGTTTCCGAGACCCGCTACTAACCGTGGGGAAGAAACTCAGAGAAGCCGTAGTGAACCACTCAGGAAAACTAAAAACCTAGAACGGGAAAAGGTTTGAGTCTAGTCGATATTTGTGGTTACCTCTAGATACCTGCTGGCATCTTCATCCTTCATAGTAGAGACGTTTGGTGAGAACCTGTGTCTCCCCACATGCGCATACAGAGCTCTAAACTACGTGTCTACTGCTCTAACAGTACTTCTACTAACTATGTAGCTATAGCTTGGAGATTTAGCTAACTTGTTAGCTTACTGTAGATTGCTATAGCGTCTTCGGCACTTGAGGAGACGTATTTGTCTATCAATATTTTAAATGAATCTAATGAATTCATGAAGGAATCCCACTTAGAGATGGGATTAAATAGGTTAATAACTACGCTTAGCTTCTATAGGGGGTAGTACATGAGAAAGGAATTTCGAGAAGTGTTAGAGAGGGGAGGTGTGAAAGTACTTGATGTCTATAGGCATAAAGATAGGGATTCCATCAGGTTTCTATATAGAGGTAAAGTGTATCTAGCGAGTCTTAAAGGTTTCTACGACGCTATGAAACCTGAAGAGCTTCTCAACATTCTGCTGTCTCAAGTTGAGGGAAAGTAAAGCTGGCAACTAGTGATAACATCCTAGAACTTTAACCTACTGCTCAATACTTTCAATAGCTGGTGCCGCACAAAACTAGCGAGTTACTAATAAGAGAGCATGTCGTGAGTAGTGAATTAGTTTTATGACTTGCGAAGGGAGGCTGTTTGAGGGGTTCAGCTCTGATGTAAGTTCACATAGGTTGGTTTCATTGCCTCATCTCTGTTCCCCCGTACTCCGCTCGGGTCTTCATCGGGCTTAGGGGCGTTCGGGGCGACCTCAGGCACTCCACATCTTGAGTAACTCGGGGAGAGTCGATCTACAGAGCTCTAAACCCCTTATCGAGCTACTTCCACATATCACCACACAAGCGTCTCCATCCACATAAACAAAGTATGGAAAGATGTGAAACCTGAAACAGCTACTCAAGGCAAATGACGTTGATCAGTTTGCTGCTATTTTACCCTTAGTTCAACCAGCTTTCTTCCTATTAGTTTAACTACTTCATACTTGCTAATGCCGTTCGGTACTTTTAATACTATTAGTGCTGAAGGCTTGAACCACGCTCTCGGATACCTTCCTTCTTTTACTTCAAACTTGTAGCCTAAAATCTCACACGCCTTGAGTACTTCAGCTAGCTTAGGCTCAGGTACAGTAAGTGCTTTAGAGAGCTTTCTTCCGTATTTACGGCTTAGGTTTTGATCGAAGTAGTTAATCCATATTCTTACTTCCTTATCTACCATCAGAGCTACCGGTTGGTCTTGATTAGAACAGCATTTACTACTCCGTCTCTAGAAGGCCTTGACGTAACTTGAGCAAGACCTGCTTCAGTCTCAATTACCGATCCTTTAGTTATTATCCCTAACCTCACGTATTCTCTGTTAGCTCTGTTTTCGACGACCTTAGTTATCTTTACTTTTCTACAGGTCTTTGCTTCCGGGTCATATACGTTGGCATACGAAACTAGCTTAGCCCTCACAAGAATGCGGCCCCCCATGACCCTCTCCTTTATCCTAACGTCCTTACTCCCGGTTTTCGTCAGTAGTGGATAACCACCTAACTCATACTTCCTCTTCTTCCTACTAGGTCTCCTCACACCACCCGATATCTTTCTGGAGTCATTTCCTTGGTATATAGCCATATACTGTTGCCCACTACTTAAGATAGTGCTTGCTTATTAAGCTTGTGAAATTACTGAAAAGTTTTTAGGATTGACTAATGCCCCTATAATGGGGGAAGAGAGTGGTGAGACCAGCCCTCAGATCGAGGTCTCCAAAGAGGGTATCCAGAAGGACCCCAAGTGGTAAGTCTAAGGTATTTTATGGGAGAAGAGATTCATATAATGCTTACTGCCCATTATGCGGCAAGCCTTTAGGAGGAGTTCCAAAGAGCCTTAAAGAAGTAAGACTCGGATTCAAGTCGCGTAAGAGACCTGAGAGACCCTATGCTGGGATGCTTTGTCCCTTGTGTCTAGCACTAGCATACAAGGTAGCGGTACGTAGTATGTAAGCTAGGCGGTGGTTTTGGTAGATCTTTGCGAAGCTGGTTTTGTTGTTGCTATTAGTGGAAAACCAGGAAGTGGAAAGACTACACTAGCTAAAAACATAGCTAGAGAGCTTAACCTAAGATACGTCTCCATGGGGCAGATCTTTAGGAATATAGCTGCTGAGAGGATGATCAGCTTAGAAGAGCTTAGTAAAGTAGCTGAGGAGGATCCAAGCATAGACTACCTCATCGACAGTACGGCTATAGAAGAAGCTAAAAGAGGTTGTGTCGTCCTAGACGGACATTTAACGGGATGGATCCTTAAGGATATAGCGCACATAAAGATACTTACATACGCCCCACTTCAAGTCAGGGCAGAGAGATTAGCAAAACGAGATGGAAAAACTGTTGAGGAAGCTCTACACGAAATTAAAGTGAGGGAAAACTCCGAAGTTCGGAGGTACAAGAAGTACTATGAAATCGATGTAAGCAACTTAGACGTGTTTGACATTATACTCAACACGTCTTTGTTAAGTGAGGAAGAAGCAGCTAGAGTGGCTACTGAAGTAATTAAGATTCTAGCCCCATTAAAATTTAAGAAAGAAGAGAAGAAGATATAAAGGAAGTAGCCGGGGTGCCCGAGCGGTCTAAGGGGCCGGCCTTGAGAGCCGGTGGGTTAGGCGCCCGCGCGGGTTCGAATCCCGCCCCCGGCGCCTCGCAGAACTGTTTTGGGTTTTATACTGGTTCATAGTGTTTGTTGCTATTCTTCTGCTATTATTACGTATAGCGGAGTCTTATCCTCTCCTTGTCTTTCCTGTGCGTGTGAAACTGGACTAAACACGTGTGGAGACGATATTAGCTGCTTAAGAGAGCGTTAAAAGATGACGATATCTTAATAAGCTACTAGGGTATGAGACTTGTGGTATGGTACTTTTCCAAAAGCATGGAGTTCCTGTTCGCCGTCTTTGTCTGTTTTACTCCTGAAATAAGATAGGGAGCGTAGTCTTCTGGAGAGTGAGGGATGTCCGTATTTGGATTAGTTCTTATAAACATCTTTCAGCTCAAGTAAAAAGTGCGGTGGGAGTATTAAGAAGGGTAGGCTCGTTGTTTTCGTGAGTTACGGTCCCAGGTCTCAGCAGAATATTAGAAAGCTTAGTCTGATGATGGAGAAACTTAAGGAGTACTTCGAGATATCCTTAATTCACGTACCAGATGATGTGGCTGATGATTTGCCTTATATTAGAATAGAGCCACTCGATGGTGCAGAGATTCCGCTTAGAGAAGTAGATTTAATGCGCGAGCTTGAGAGTAAAGTTTAAATGCTTACCTCTCCCTTTGTATTTGGTGCTAGAATGTCTGAAGGTTCGGCTACAGCAATAGTGCTACTGAATACCGATATAGGGTCGGAGGATGAAGTACTAGAGCAGCTATCAAGAATAGATGGGGTTATAGAAGCTAGTGTAGTTTATGGAGTCTACGACGTTGTAGTTAAGGTTAGAGCAAAAACGATCGAAGAACTTAAAGAAATAATTACAAATAGAATCAGAAAGCTATCGAAGGTTAAGTCTACTTTAACTATGATCGTTGTAGAGGGTAAAACCTTCGAGAAGAAGTAGGATTGAAGATATCTATTGGAATAGATAGTGTTGACTCTCAATACGGTGGATGCACTACTCATGTTCTATACCGCATTTTTAAAAGACTCGTTGATAAAAGATATATTAAGAGTATAGTTGATTACCCATACTTAGTTAGGCTAAACCCATCAATACCGTATAAGACTCGCGGAAACGGTGCCGTAGCAATAAATCTCGAGCTTAGAGTGAGTGAATCCCTTAATGCCCTGATAGACGAGGTAGCTAATGTAGTAGTAGAGTACATCAACGATGTTCAAGGTGAACTATCGAGGGCCTGTGTCGCAATAGTGCCCTACGAGCTTAGTGAGCACTTTAACGAAATCTATGTGAAGGCGCTGACAGATTTCGTGCACCTAGATTATGTCAGCAACTTCATTAAGCCTATAAGGGACGAGGTTATCTTGCCCTTCGGGTTAAACAAGGGATGTGTAGGTGCTTTAGCTGCGCTAGGATGGGATAAGTCAACGTGTAGTTACGAACTCCTAATATACAGGTCTGTGTTTGATAAGGAGAAAAGTAGAGAGGTAGTTGACAGTAGGGTTTTAGCTGAGCTAGACTCTTTAGAAGAGTACGGAACGTTCTGTAATTATGACTATGAAAGCGGTAGAGCGGTATCAGTACCTCGCGGACCTGATCCTGTGCTCTTAGGGATACGAGGGCTAGACCCGGATAAATTAGTTAAAGCTCTCAGCTTTCTTAGGTTAAGTGAAGCAGTTGAGGGGTGGTTCATCTTCAAAACAAATCAAGCCACTGGCGCACATATGGTCCCGAGGACTTCACTCGAGTTAAAGCCCTTCAGAACAGGCTGCCTTACTGGGGTAGTTAATTACGTATCTATATACCCTGGTGGAGACGTTGTTCTAAGTCTAACAGACGGACTTGGGAAAATTGACGCAGCTGTGTTTAAGGAAAGCGGTTTAACGAGATACGCTCGCAAGTTAATAGCGGGCGATGTTGTGAAAGTATGTGGGTCGGTGAAACTATGGGACAACTTAAGACCGGTCCTACACGTAGAGTTCTTGGAAATCATAGACCTCGCAGACAAGTACTTAAGGCTTAACCCGAGGTGCCCTAAGTGTGGCGCGCGGATGAAATCCTCTGGAAGAAATAAGGGTTATAAGTGCTTAAAGTGCGGCTTCAAAGCAAGTGACCTACGGTCGGAGATCTTGAAGTTACGTAGAGATATAGACATTGGAGTATACCTACCTACGTGCAGATCCGTTAAGCACCTCAGTATTCCAGCTCCTCTTCTAAACATGTCTCTAGACTGCTGCGAAAAGCCTCCTACAGTGGTTTCAGACTTCTATTACCAGTAGTGCGGTCATAAACTTACCGTCACAAACTATGAACTAGCTAAGGTTTGAACTGCCCGTACGTATAAGTAAGTTTAAGTAAACGTTATAACTATTTAAAAGCCAAAAAGCTAGCTTAGTAGTGGTGCACACTTAGTGGGATTAGTTCTTAATAAAGATACAGTAGAAGTGAGATTTCACGGTCGCGGAGGGCAGGGAGCCGTAACAGCAGCTCACATCCTAGTAGACGCAGCAATGAGGGCAGGTCTTTGGGGAACAGCTTTTCCGTTCTTCGGTGCAGAAAGAAGGGGAGCACCAGTAACAGCATATGCTAGAATAAGTCATAGTAAAGTTCTGACGAAGTCTATGATCAGGAGACCGGATGCTGTCGTTGTTTTGGATCCAGCCATAATGAAGTACGTAAACGTGTTCGATGGGTTAAAGGAGGGTGGGGTTGCCGTTATTAACTCTATAGAGCCGCCGACACTCCCCATTAAGATCAAGCTCTACGTTGTTGACGCAACTAGAATAGCCCTTGACTTAGGTCTCGTTCTTGCGGGCTGGCCGTTAGTTAACGTGGCGATGGTCGGAGCTCTTTCCCGTATTATCGGTATAAAACCAAACTACGTTCTTGAGGCAGTAACTAATATTCTCACTGGGAGATCTGCGGAACTCAACGCTAGGGCTGCTGAAAGGGCCTATTATGAGGTGAGTGAAGTTGGAGCAAACTGAGTACCTCCTACCTCTATCAAGACCTAAGATTGGAGTTCAGGGAGTTACCGGTAGCTGGAGGATTAGAAAGCCTGCTATAAATTACGGCAAGTGTGTTGGGTGTGGGTTGTGCTGGCTCTATTGCCCTGACAGTGTAATCGATATTGAAAATAATGGAGCACGATTCAGAGTAGCTATAGACTATACTTACTGCAAGGGATGTGGAATCTGTGCGTCTATTTGCCCCGTAAAGGCTATTGAGATGGTGAAGGAGGTGTAGTTTAATGGCTAAGCTTACTCTAACCGGTAACTACTGTGTAGCGTATGCCGTAAAACTCTCGAAAGTCAGAGTAGTATCCGCCTACCCTATCACACCCCAGACAACAATAGTTGAAAAGATTAGTGAATTTGTTGACTTAGGTGACGCCGATATAAGAATGATAAGAGTAGAGTCAGAGCATTCCGCATTAGCAGCAGTATACGGTGCGGCTACAGCTGGTGTTAGAGCGTTTACTGCGACTTCATCTCACGGTCTTCTCTACATGCACGAGATGGTTTGGTGGGTGGCTCAAGCCAGAGTGCCCCTAGTTATGGCAGTTGTTACGAGAACTATCGGACCCCCTTGGAACATATGGACCGACCACCACGATATCATGGACCAGAGAGATACCGGTTGGTTAATAATGATGGCGGAAAGCAACCAGGAGGTACTTGATGAAACCATAAAGCTCTTCAAGATAACTGAAGATCCCGAAGTCTACTTACCGGGTATAGTGGGTTTAGATGCATTCATTTTAAGTCATACTGTTGAACCGGTTGAGATACCTGAGCAAGAATTGGTTGATTCGTTCCTTCCTGAGAGGCGGCAACCTTATGTGATAAAGTCTGGTGAAGCGTTAATTATGGGCAATGTCCCGTCGGATCTGCTCGCTAACTCTCGGATGAGGTGGGATGTTCATATAGGGTTAAGAAAAGCTGAAAAAGTGATCGACAGAGTAGACCTAGAATGGGGAAAACTCACCGGTAGGCATTATGGAGGTTTGATTGAGTGTTATAAGTGTGAAGACGCTGACTACCTTTTCGTAGGTACTGGAGCTTGGGTTGGTGATATGAGATTAGCTGCTGATAGACTTAGGGCTACTGGTGTAAGATTCGGTGTTCTTAAGATTAGATACGTGCGGCCATTCCCGCATCTGAGGGTGTTGGATTCTATTAGAGGTAAGAAGGGTGCTCTAGTCTTTGATAGGTCGGTGTCAGCTGGTTCCGCTGGACCATTATTCTTAGACTTAGTATCGCATCTGTATCCACATAGATTGAGCATCCCAATAAAGAATGTGGTAGCTGGTCTGGCTGGCTACGAAGTCAACTACGAGGACTTCTTCAAGATAGGTGAGTCGTTCGTAAGAGAAGTATCGGAAACTGGCTGGACTTCGAGCTTCCTTGAGTTTTATCCCGGTAGGTGATATGGGATGCCTTTAACCATCAGAGATCTACCTAAAGAGAAGTATGTGTTACCTGGTAACGCTGCCTGCCCTGGCTGCCCTGAGGCCATGGGTTTAAGGTATGTTGGTATGGCTTTAGGTAGTAAAGCCATCCTAGTTATACCCGCTGGTTGTACGTCGATAATTCAGGGGTTAATGCCTGGTTCTGGACTATCATTTCCGATAGTGAATGTAGCGTTTAGTTCAGCTGATGCTGTAGCTTCTGGGGTCTCGGCTGCTAAAGAACTAATTGCTGAAGAATCCGTAGTCGTTGTGTGGGCTGGCGATGGAGCTACTGCTGATATAGGATTTGCTACACTGTCTGGAGCAGCAGAAAGAAACGATAATATCATACACATATGCGTCGATAACGAAGCTTACATGAATACTGGCATTCAAAGGTCATCACTTACACCACTTGGAGCATGGACAACTACGACTTGGAAAGGGAAGACGGAGCCTAAGAAGAACATGCCGCTGATAATGATTTCGCATGGAGTTCCATACGTTGCTACAGCTAGTGTCGCCTACCCAATGGACTTCATCGAGAAGCTGAGGAAGGCGGCATCGATTAAAGGATTTAAGTATGTTCACCTGCATGCACCATGCCCAGTTGGTTGGAGATTTGATCCCTCTGAGACCGTTGAAATAGCTAGACTCGCCATTGAAACCGGGTTGTGGGTATTGATGGAGGCTGAAAACGGAAAAATAAGTATATCACCACCTAGCAGACCCTATATTGATAAAAACAGGAGAAAGCCTCTGAGAGAGTATCTGGGGAGGCAAGGAAGGTTTAGAGATCTATCCGATGAATTAGTTAAAGAAGTAGAGAAAGAAGTAGATGAATACTGGAAATTGCTAGTAAAACTATCTGGCCAGTAGATTCAGTAAGGCTATTGAAACTACGAAGACTAATGAAATAATTATTAGCTGTTTAGGAGTTATTTCGAAAACGGACTCTACTTCCTCAAAAAATCTAACAAGACCAGCTCCAGGTGATACTGGTGCCTCCTTACGCTTTCTTCTAGTAGCAGACATCTTCTTTACCATAATACTTTAGCACTTAAGAGATATAAGCGTTCAGAGTCCAACCCTTTGGATCCAGTATGCTGACCATTAAAGAAGTTCAAAAAATAATGAAATCTATGTTTTATGAAAGAGACTACTCTAGAGGGGTGTATGCGACATTTACGTGGTTAGTTGAAGAGGTGGGTGAGCTAGCAGATGCGATTCTCAATAACAATAGAAAAAGTATTCAAGAAGAAATAGCTGATGTAGTAGCGTGGACACTATCGCTGGCAAACCTTTTGGATATAGATGTAGAGGAAGCTATCAAGGAAAAATACTACCAGACTAGAGCTTGTGGGACATAATTCCCACTCCAGAGGAAAAGAAGGGGAGGGTTGAGAAATAGCCGCCTAGACACCCCACTTTATCTACTGGAAATTTCCAGACGATAGAACAAAGCTCTGAATTTGATTGTAATTTATTCTAATTTAGTTTGTATAAAATTACGTTTAAGAATGATTAACACGGCATATACGTAATCAATAAATCTCACAGAATCATTTACCATATTTTGGAGTGGAAATGATGGGGTGTGTGTAGCTACTCTTTAGTGGGAATTTTGTGGGATTCAGTAGAAAAGATGGGGTATTGATAGGTGAATTAGGACTCAGCTTATTCGGTATTGGCCGAGGATCTACCGATGCTGTTAAGAACATTGAATAGGTTGTTTACCATTACATCAAATGACTTCGAGATTGGAGAATCAGGTTTATCTATGATCAGAATTCTCCCAGTTTTCACATACTCCGGTAGTTCTAGGTCTACGGGAATCTTTGCTAGTATTGGTATCTTATACTTCGATGATAGTGCTTCAACCACTGAGTCGCCGAAGATATTGTACTTAGTGCTTGTCCCGGGACAGTAGAAGTAGCTCATATTCTCGATGAGTCCAATAGGCTTAATCCCAACTAGTTTAGCAAAGTTAATTGCTCTTGTTACAACGTTTTTAGCTATATCAGATGGTATCGTAACGATCAATGAGCCATCTATGTACTTGACTGTTTGTGCTAAAGTTAAAGCTTCATCACCTGTTCCGGGAGGCATATCTATTACTAAAAAGTCTAAATTACCCCAACTTACTTCTGTTAATAGTTGAATAATCGCGCTAGACTTTAGAGGACCTCTCCAAATAACTGGAGTTTCATCGTCTGGAGCCAGAAACGCTAAGGACATTACCTTAATTCCTAGAGGTCCTTCAACAGGTTCTATTCCTCCAAGAGTTAAGCTAGGTCGCTTATTTCTTAAACCAAGAAATAAGTGAGAAGATGGACCATGAAAATCCAGGTCTAACAAACCCACTTTCAAACCATTTTTAGCTAGAGCTACGGCCATGTAAGAAGCTATCAAGGACTTTCCAACACCACCTTTACCACTCATTACTGAGATCTTATAATTTATTTGTTCAAGGACCTCCCGAACTTTCTTATCTATGATATCTCGTGGGTTTAGTGTTGGTAAGTTAACTCTTATTTCAACTCACCTTTCTAATATCAACTAATTCTAAAGAGAATCTATAGTTGTTAATAGTTACATCAGCTTGCACGGGGATGTAGCCAAAGTCTATTAACCTCAGTGCCGCTACCTCAATATACTTAGTTTCACCATCTATAGCTCTATAGTACCTATACACCTGAGAAACAGTTTTCACTTCACCAAGAGCTTTTGAGCTTATTACTCTCTCCTCGAGGCTCGACACAGTTAAATTAGTCCATGTAGTCCTTATCTGAGAATTAAAGAAGACGTCATCTATATTCTCAGACTTGAAGGCCAGGCCAAGTACTTCGGCTACAGCATATAGCGGACCCTGATTGGCGTATATAATCGATGTGAACATAGTTCTACGCGATTCATTCGATGTCGTGACCTCCTTACTTATGTAGATATAGACATAGTCAAGTGTACCTAATACAAAGGTGCTAGATGGAATATTTCCTCTAACCTTATAGACCAGGATTATAGACTCATTAATAGCTCTATTTTCACTAACAAAGTTCCTTAACACTCCCAATGGGTCTTCTTTTTTGGTTTCAGCACCTGGTGGAGGCTGAGCAGCCATGATGATGTTATACACTAAAATACCAGAGACTATTAGGATTATCCCTAGGACTATCAGGTCATATCTTATCTTTCTGTACTTCCTCCTAGTTATCTGCTTACCTACTTGCTTTCTCTTCCTCTGGCTCACCGCATACCTCCAACAGATATCCTGTCTCGTAAAATAAGTTCCGATTAGAATATGCAAAGATGAATGTGATCATACAGATACTCTTCTGATTCTAATGACTTCCTCATACTCCTCTACTAGACCGTAAACTAAGACTGCTATATCTCCAGCCCTAAGCATACCGCCTGAGATCAAGAATTCATAGAGCTTCTCAAGTCCCTCAGAATATGAGCTAGCTTCAATTACGTATGTAGAAAGTCCCCACATTATCGAGAGCTTTCTAGCGACTTCAGGTTTAGGTACACCAACGTATACAGGTACTCTAGGCCTCATAATGGAAGCTCTTTTTGCTGTAACACCTCTCATGCTATAGATGGCTATGGCGGCACCAAGATCTTCAGCGAGCTCAATGACACCTCTAACGAACCTAGTCCGAAGGTCTATGGCTGGCCTTTCTTGAGTTAGAGACAACCCGGCTTCAGCAACTTTTATTATCTTATTCAACCACCGGATTACCTCTACCGGGTATTTACCGACGGCCGTTTCTCCAGTTACCATTAACGCATCTACACCGCTCTGAACGGCCTCGTAGACGTCGACAACTTCAGCTCTCGTGGGAACCGGGTTATCTATCATAGACTCTAGAAGCTGTGTAGCAACTATAACAGGTTTTCCATACTCTCTGCTTTTCCTTACTATCCTTTTTTGTAGGGAAGGGACTTCTTCGAGACCCAAATTCATACCAAGGTCTCCGCGAGCTACTACGACTCCATCAGACTCATCGATGATCGAATCTAGATTCTTTAAGGCACTGAGGGTTTCTATCTTTACGAGGACGCTGGATCCGCAGTTTAGCTTTTCAAGTAATTTTCTGACGTATAAAACATCTGTAGAACTTCT
The DNA here is from genome assembly GCA_038841535.1 of Sulfolobales archaeon. Classification (GTDB taxonomy): domain Archaea; phylum Thermoproteota; class Thermoprotei_A; order Sulfolobales; family NBVN01; genus DRZP01. The sequence goes on from JAWBTQ010000003.1 coordinate 74,980, forward strand.
AACGTAGCTTAGTCCGACATAATCAAATCCCTCTGAACACGCGAACTTCAAGTCGTCCATGTCTTTTTTGCTTAGAATAGGTAAATCGAATTCTTTGCCCTTCACAATAAGTGCCTTCCTAGACGATAGTACAGAGTCTGTTTGAGCAACTGCGTTGAAGTAGCTATCACCGACTTCTATAACACTAAACGATACTCTCCCATCGTTCATAAGCACGACATCACCCTCCGAGACCTCTTCAATTACCTTCTTAGGTACGTCTATTGGTACTTCGATTACTTCCCTACTTTTTAGCATAGAGGAGCTCACCATCGAGAACCTAACGATAGACCCTTTTTTGACATCAATATTCTCACTGAGTTTACCTAATCTAAGTGAAGGACCCATTAAGTCCCCCACTAGCGCGATATACCTACCACTACCTAACTCCGCCTCTCTAACTATGTCAACATAATTAGACCAAGAATCCCTATCTCCATGCGCAAAGTTTACTCTAAACCCGCTAATTCCGAGAGACACCATCCTACCGACTATGTCGCTATCACTAGACGCAGGGCCTAGGGATGCCACTATCTTAACATTCAAGCTACCACCAAGCTTTATTGCATATTACTGTTAAGAGCAAACTCTCCTACTCTCGAAAACCTGTTTCAACTTTGGTAGAGCAAGGTAAGGAGGTGAAGGTACAAAGATATTCACAAGTACTTAGGTATCCATTAGACCCAAACTCACTGTGTAGGTCCACTTATTACCTAACTCCGAGATCTACAGAATATTGAAGTTCAATTGCCCGAAGTAACGTAGTGATTCTCACTAACCATAGCAGTAAGTTAAGCGGTGACCGGTGCCGGCTATAACCCGCCTTCCGTACTACGGTAGCATTAGACTATGCGGCCTACCCGCACCTCGCACGGCAATTCATCGGTGCTGCTCGGCCTTGCTCCCGGAGGGGCGGCCGTTTCAGCGCATCCACCCCCATACTCAGCGGGTTGCTGGCACCCCGTTACCGGAGTGCCCTCACCACCTCATAGACATCTGGAGGCGGCCGTACCGTTTCTGTGCCGTTGCCGCGGGTCTCCCCGCGCTCCTTGCGGAGCCTCCGTGCCGTGTGGAGGGCGGTGTTTCCTCAGTTCCCCGTAGCTACCAGCCGGCTCCGGCCACCGCTTAACTTACTGTTACAGAAGCTAAATACGTTGTTGTACTAATGCTCTCAAGGTTTAAAGTCTAGTAACAGGCTATAGCGTCGCGCCTAGAAAGACCGCAGGTCAGCTTCTTAGTGGGATCTTTATAGACCTTTATATAGCGCTCAGAAAGTTTCTTAGGTAGTAGCTGTGGCTCTCCCGTTGGTGTATTTACCTATAGCTAGAATAAACAACCCGGTTGTAATAGCTAGAGTAGATGGTATGAGCTTAGACCTGAGGGCAGAGATCATCCCCTTTAGAGGGGTTGATATAGTAGAACTTCCAGAACCGGTAGCTAAGTACGTCATCGAGTTTAAGAAGGAGTTGGAGAGAGTAGTTAACCTCAGTTTTAAACTCGTTTGCAAGGGCCGCACTGACTACGATGCTCTTGCTTACGTTACTATAACCAACCAGATTCTACGCACTCTACTTTCCCATTTGAGAGAGGACGACTATGAAATAGCTTACTCTATAGACTACAGACTAGGTCTTTTGGACCACGTATTGGCACTTAGGCTTACCGACATAGTAAATTCACATTACGCTTGGAGACGTGGAGAACCTCTAGTGGAGCTAGGAGATAAAATAGCGTTCAGAGTTAGAGCCATTAGAAAGGTAGCTAAACCCAATGAGCCGTTTCTAGAGGTAGACAGAGAGGCCTTAGTTCATGTAATCGGTAAATCCGCTATAGCTCTTGCTAAAGCTATCGTAGAGGGAGACTTCAGAAGGATCAGGAGAGTCATGGAGTTTATAAATGGGCTGTGGTACTCTATCTACAGTCTTAAAACCCCATGCGGAGAAGTCTTCTCTACGTACATACCGGGACTTGAGGAAGTGTACTGCGTTGAGCTAGACTTCAATCCCAAAACCTCCTAGTTCTGACAAATAGCTTCTCAAGCTCATAGAGCTTAACGTAAAAATCCTCACCCTCGTAGTGGAGAGCTTTCTTAGCTGTTTCTGGGCCAACACCGTGTGCTGCTAGAGCCTCAATGGCCTTTCTACCGTAATCTAAAACTAGGACGGCGCTATCCATGAGCTTCTCGAAGATCTCAATTTCCTCACTATTTAATTTGAACTTGTAAGCTTTACCTAGCTTAATGGCCTTTCTAGCAACTTTAACTATGTCTTCTGAAACAACCTTGCTTACCCCAATAAGCCCGTATCCACAAGTGCTACAGTTAATCTTACTCTCAAGGTCCCCTATCTTAGCTACCCAGCTGTGTCCGCAGTGCAAGCAGACGAGTAAAACTTCCTTACCCAATATACGCCTCCGGACGATTTCCGCTATAATCTTCCTAGGAATAAAGCCTCCTCTGACTCTATCGTAGACCTTAGCGTCTTTAAGTCCCTCCGCGGCTAAGGGGGACAGCTTAGGCCCGGCTCTAAGTTCAACACGAGCTCTACCACTACTGATGTCCTTGATGAGCTCTACCACAACTCGAGCATCTACATACCGCATTAATCCTTCTCTCAACGCCTCCGAGCTAACTACTTCATCATTACGAAGCCCGGATATTATGGCCTTAGCGACCTTCGGATCGGCGTCATCAGGTATGAGGTTAAGTCTGCGACCAACGTTAAATAGCAGAAAATCAAAGAGTTTCGACTTCCTCATGCTATCAACCAACGCCTCCAGGGGTCTATCTACTTTTAGAGCTCCTAAGATGTTCCTAAAGACGCCATTTGAAGGCAGTCTATACGGTAGTTCAATGATTACCCGGTAAGGATCCACCTTGAACGCTGGATTAATTCCATACACGCGCTCGAGCTCTGAGAGAATAAGGTAGGCTAGACCACGGTTGCCCTTAGTGCCTAGACAGCTTACTACTACAAGGAGAGGTCTCTCACTATCAAGATACTCTACGACTACGCTTCTATCGGATGGTAGGGGGAAACCTCCGCGCTTGTGCTCTTCTATAACCCTCTCCACATAGCTTATTGCCTCCTTATTCATAAACGACGAGTACTGAGAAGGCAATTTGGCGGCTGTGACGGCAGTTCTTATAGCCCCACAAACTTCTCTAGCGACCTTGTAGTCTACTGGTATGGTTTCTCCAGTCCAGGATGGTATCAGCGCTTCTTCTCCTACCACCTCCTCGACATAAACCTTGTGTGCGTCGGGATCTATAGCAATAACTTCCCACAGTCTTCCTCCAAGTACCAGCTTAGTTCTCTCTACTAAATCTACTACGAACTCTTCATCTAGGCTTCCCAAGTTTTTCCTAGATAGTGAGTCTACTACGTCGTAAGAAGAAGTATCAACTATAGTTGTCGTAGTCATGTAGAATATCTTGCCTTTCGTTGTCGCACTGAGAACACCGCTCTCCTGGACTCTGAGGTAGCCGAATTCTACCGCCTTATCTACGACCTTCTTGAGCTCATCTAGTGTGAGCTCTGAATAGGGGTAAGACCTAGATAGAACTCTATAGGCCCTATCAATACTGTAGCCTCCCTCTAGTCCCATGCCTACGAGGGTGTGTATTAGGACATCGTAGGGTTTTTCGTAAGGCCTAGCTCTCTCGAAATCCCCAGATAGCGCTCTCCTAATTATGACTGCCGATTCTAGTATGTCATCTATGGTATCGTCACACACTATATAGCCTAGAGCCCTCCTTCCAGGGCCGTGGCAAGCCCTCCCAACTCTCTGAACGAGTTTGAGGACCTGCCTAGGTGATGAAACCTGAATAACAGCTTCAACCGAACCTATATCTACTCCAAGCTCGAGGCTCGACGTGGCAACAACGCAAGACAGCATTCCCTCTTTTAAAAGCTTCTCTGTTTCCTCACGCTCCTCTCTAGACAGACTACCGTGATGTACTTTGACCCCTAGGTTTAGTTCACTCAGCTTTCTACCGATTAACTCAGCATCATCTCTAGTATTAGTAAAGACGATAGATGTTCTGTGCCCCTTGACTATATCTGCGATAGTTCTAACTTTTTCTGACTTGTCTACGGAGTAGTACCCAGAAAGCAAGTATATCTCCATCTCACGCACGCCCTCGACTATAGCTTCATCCACCTGCTTTCCATAAGCAAGAAACTTCTTGGCGGTCTCGATGTCTCCTATGCTAGCAGAGATACCTATTCTCTGGAAGTTACCGGCTATTTCTGCGAGTCTCTCGAGATTTGCCGATACCTGGGAACCTCTCTTACTTTCAAGTAGCTCATGTAGCTCGTCTACTACAACCCATCTAACGCTCTTTAATGCATCCCGAAGCTTGCGGTTCACCAGTATATAGGAAAAAGTTTCAGGTGTTGTAACCAATATGTGCGGTGGTCTTAGGGCTATAAGCCTCCTCACTGAGGACGATGTATCGCCGTGTCTTACTGATACTTCTATGCCTAGCTTAAGAGAAATGTTTCTTACTCTCTTCATGATATCTCTATTAAGGGCTCTGAGTGGGGTAATGTAGAGTACGGCTGTTCGCTTAAGGTACTCTCTTCTAAGTATCTCTGATAGAATTGGAAAGAGCGCTGCCTCGGTTTTTCCCGAGCCTGTGGGGGCCACTATAAGTACATGCCTTCCCGACAGGATTTTAGGGATAGCGAGTTCTTGTATTGGAGTTAAAATGGTGTAGCCTTCGCTAAGCACTACGTTCCTCACTCTCTCATCGAGCATATTTATAGGTTCCGTACTCGTGTCACCTTCCCATAACTAAGTATAGAGCGCGTACAGTAACTATAAACGTTATACTGCTCGGTAGATATAGAGTTTGGTGAAGTAGCTCTATGTTTATGGAATGAGCCTCCTCTTGTCCCTTGGGAAAGCAGTAAGCTCTCTAACGTTTTTAGCACCAGTCAGCATGAGGCCGAGCCTTGCCAGCCCCATACCCCACCCTGCGTGAGGAGGCATCCCGAAGTCAAACCACCTTAAGAAGAAATCGAAGTTCTCAGGGTTTAGTCCACGCTCTTCTAACCTCTTAACTAATAGGTCTCTTTCATGCACTCTAGTGCTCCCAGACGCTATTTCAAGGTAATTCCAGACGAAGTCGAAGGACTCGCTAAACACACCGTCGTTTTTGGGCATAGTGTAGAATGGCCTAGTCTTGTCCGGCCAATCCACTATGAAGTATACGTCTTCCTCTATTAACTCAGATAATTTTCTCAGTTGAGGCGTAGATAGGTCTTCACCTAGACTCACTTTTTCTCCACTTTCAGCCAGGATCCTTAGTGCGTCTATATAAGAGATTCTCTTAACCGGCAATTTAAGCTCCGGGGGTTCGTAGCCAAGCACCTGGAGTTCCCTAGTAGCAACCTCCCTAACCTCCTTAACCACTCTTGCTACAACTCTTTCAAGAACGTTCATAGCGCCCTCGTAGTTCGTAAAGGCCATCTCCATATCTACCGACACGAACTCTGAAAGATGGTAGGGAGTATCTGACTCCTCAGCTCTCCACGCTGGGGCGATTTCGAAAACCCTCTCAAAAGCTCCTGCTAGTAGCTCTTTATACAACTGCGGACTTTGTGCTAAGTATGCTTCACGACCAAAGTAGGCAACTGGAAAGAGTGACGCACCTCCCTCTGTAGCAGCTGCCACTATCTTAGGGGTAAAAACCTCTATGAAACCCATACTGTAGAGCTCCTCTCTAATGGCTCTTAATGCTACAGACAGTACCTTGAATATGGCCCTACCCTCATCTCTCCTTAAATCGAGAATTCTCTCTCTAAACCTGGTGTCGATGTCTGCTGGAACTTTACCGCTAACGTCCAGTGGTAGGGGGGCCTTAGCTACGCTGTGTACTACTATACTACTCGGTACTATCTCGTATCCACCAGGTGCTCTGGGATCTGCTCTCACTCTACCCGCAACCGATATAGTTGACTCCAGCGTGAGCTTGTAGAACATTTCTGCTAGTTCTCTCTGCTCTTTACTTATGACTACCTGTATAACGCCATCCTTATCTCTTACTAGTAGAAACTTCTTACCCCCCAGATCCCTCTTTGCGTGAACCCATCCGGCAATAACGACGCCGGCTTCGTTTAACTGGGGGCTGAGTTCGGAGGAAAGATGTGTCCTATACCTACTCAGCTCTCCATCACCCTAATTCTCACGTTTGCCCCAACTATTTGCGATAAAAGGTGCTCTACGTCTTCTTGGGACGCAGGTAGGTGCTTTAAATCAGACCTAGGTATCCTTACTACGTACTCCATTGAGCCATCTGGAAGCCAGAGTGTGTTAACACCCAATACCCTAGCTGGCTGTATGATACTTCTCACTAAGTCTTTAGTATTAGTGCTTTTAGTGTCTATTATCCTCACTCGAGTTTTGAACTGGCTCTCTAAATGCTTTGCTAACTTTAGGAGGGATCTGTAGTCTATATTAGCAGGCGGTATGCTGAGCTGTACTACTAGAATATTCCCAAGGTTTACGGATTTAACGTATTCAGAATCCCGCAGAAATCTATAGTCCGGAGAAGCCTCTGCTTTAAGAAGAGACTTCATTACCTCCAGATCCAGCTCCGTAACAGCACCACTTCTAACTAGCGCCTCACATCTAGGACACAGCACTCCAGACCTTACGCAGAGCTGGTCTAAAGGTATTTTCAATTTCTACCATCTCTGCGATTTTATCCGTTACATATTCTGACTTAAACTTTTAAGTGTAATCTCTCCAATAGCTGGGGTAGTCAATGCCGATCACAGATCCAGCACTGCTCAAGATAGTTGAAAGCAGGGTACTGAACAAATTAGTGTGTAGAAAGTGTGGAGCCAAAAACCCAGTTGGGGCAACTAAGTGTAGGAAATGCAGGAGTCGAAACCTTAGACCCAAGAAGAAGAAGATCGGAGTAAAGAAGTAATAAGTCAATCTCAGTACTGCTTTTAGTTACTCACTAAAGTTATCGCAAAGGCGATGGTATATGTCCTCTACTTACTCCGAAGCATAACTTAGTTAAAACTAGGAAGCTCTCCCTGCGAGTGATAGGTATAGCTGTGTTGTGTTTCTGTGCGGGGTGGAGTGAGTAGTTAAACTAGCTTTGTGTGGGTATATGCATGAGTTGAGCTCCTCTTATAAGCTCTACGTTTAAAGTACACCTAGGTGAGAACGTGTTTTCAAATAGGGCGTTAAGTAAGATGATTAGCGTGCTGCGGACTAAAGGAGTTGATGGTGTTATAATTGGTAGTACCTCGATAGAGCTAGCTCTCAGGAGAGATAGTTTTGAGGGAGATATAGATCTGCTCGTGACTTCAGCGTCCGTGCTAGTAAATTATGGGGTACTGGAGGAATTGGCTAGAAGTCATGGCTGTACGCTGGGGTCTACATGGCTCGGCACTCCAAGTATTACTTGCTTTATTGATGGTGAGGAAGTCACGGCAGACCTTTACGAAAATCTGCATGACTTCTACATACCTGACGAAATAGTGGAGAATGCTGTAGAGTACCAGGTTCTTGGAATTAAGGTAAGAGCTATAAAGCCAGAGGACTATGTAGTCCTTAAAGCTGTTGCTGGAAGGAACGAGGATCTAGAAGCATTAAGAAAGATCGGGGAGGCTATAAGAAGGCGGGAACTCAAGATAGATAGAAGGCTTGTAGAACTAAGGGTGGAACTCTTTAGTGAGAGGCGGTCTATACTTAGGAGGTTAAGCGAATACCTGTGGTAGATATCTCTCTAGTGTTTACGGATTGCATCACTATAAAGCGCCGACGAATGCCTTTAGTAGGGAGGTAACTGCTAGTGCCTAATGATGGAAAACTTTTAGAGGATTTTCTCGAAATAGTAATCTGGGGTGGGAGGCTTCTCAAATGCTATTACACTGGGTGATCGACATAAAGGATCTATATTCCTTACTTCCTTCAGTTTTTTCAATAAATGAAGCAACTAGCTTCGGACGGTAGAGGCTAACTTAATATATGTCCCTTAACTTCTTTGATACAATATTTCATTTAATCTTTGATATAAAATTCAAATAACTCCCTAATCTTGATCTGAAGTAATTATGTAAAGTTTAATAATGTCGTAGGTCATTCGACAACGGTGAAAATACATGACCAAAAAGCCCCCAGTTAAGGTTAAGGATCCACACACAGGACAAGAGCTGGAGTTAGTTCCTGAAAAGATATGGACACTAGCTCCCAAAGGGAGAAAAGGAGTTAAAATAGGACTCTTCAAGAGCCCGACAGGGAAGTACTTTAGAGCAAAAGTTCCGGAGGACTATCCGGCGTAACAACACGTAACAACAAATAGCTAAATCTTAAACCCCAATCTCTTTTACTTCTAATTTGTTCGTTTTCAACACTCTTTCTCGTAATGCTTAAGCCTAGTTCTAGCGCTTACTCGGGCTTCATCGAGTTCGGGATGTCCGGAGTTACTTAACAAGTCTTAAGTACTTCGTAGAAAGATTCTAAACCTTTAACCCGGTAGGAGAACCTCACGGACTCTTACTTGCTAGAGAAATGGCAGTGTAGTGTTGCAGCAAAGAATGTAAGAATGATAGAGGCTAGTGTGAACTATTATGCGGAATGAAACAGCTTCGGAAAGTTATTTGAAGGAACTTCTACTTCTTGACCTAGGTGGCGCCGGGGGGAGGACTCGAACCTCCGACCACCGGGTTAACAGCCCGGCGCTCTACCTGGCTGAGCTACCCCGGCACCAGAAATTAGAGTTGCTGAGCACTTATAACTTTTATCTCACACATCTTGCGATACTTGAGTTTAGTGCTCTAGCTTAATTAGTAAGGCCCTAGGATCTGGGGCTATTCTCACTATGGCATAGCCTCTACCAAGAGCTCTTGCTTTTTCAATGCGTTCGCTACTGGCTTTGAGTAGCTTACTAATCTCTTCCCAGTACTCAGTGCTTGTTGATGGCAGAACTACGAGTAGGCCTAGGTTGTCTATTAGAGGTCCCAAAGTTCTGGTAAAGTCTCTTGCTGTTTGAGTAGCTAAAGCTACTACAGTCCCGAAACTCCTTCCCACTCTTATTAATTCCTCTACTAATTCTAGTGAACTCTCTCTAAGTATAGTCCACGCTTCGTCGACTACGATTACCCTACTGTAATCGGTTCTCTCAGGATGACTTATTGACGCGGTTTTCATCGCAACTGATATGACCTTAAGTAGTAAGGGCATGAGTGATGGATCAATAGATAAGATAGATGAAACGTCTAATACGTTTACCCCAGCAGGCTCTTTAAGTAAGCTAATCAATCCACGCCCACTACCAGAAACGGCGGCAAGTACGGATAGAACCTTACTAATGACGAATTCTGGGTATTCCTCTGAGCAGTACCTAGAGAATCTTCTTAGGGAGTTTACGAGCTCTATGTCTCCTCCTTCAGGAATTGCAGTGAGGTTGCTTAAGGCTACGTGAAGACACGAAAAAACATCCCTTCTGTTGAGTTCTCGGTGAGATGACATTACGTCTAGTAGCACTTCTGCTAAGTCTCTATTGAGGTTTTTGCGAACTGCTTTAAGTAATTCTACCAGCCCTATTGAAACATTTCTTCCTAGAGTATAGTATGCGACCTTTTTACCGTGAGACTCAAAGATCTTTTTATACTCGTTTTTCGGATCGAGTACGAGTATTCCAAGACCGACCCTATTTAGAGATAGAGCTAGTCCAGCAAGGAAAGTGGTCTTTCCGATACCAGTTGGCCCTACTACAAGTACGTGTGGAGATGCTGCTTCATTAAGGTTCCAGTAGACTTCTTCTCCACTATCAAGATCTACTCCTAGCTTTATTCCGGAAGACCTTAGGGAAGGTTTTGCCCTCCCCAACAAAGGAATAAACGTAAACACCGGGATAGAGATCAAGTCTGCTACTATGGTCTTCCTCCTAAGTCTGTCTGCAACCCTATAGAGCAGGCCGCGCTTTTGCCTGGATAGTCCGGCAAGTAGCATTCTAGAAAAAGCTTTCTCAGCATCAACTTCTTCTATGTCTACGCCCAACGTGTTCAGCGTACTCCTTAAGACCCTCATCCTAGTTTTTAATACCTCGAGGGAGCTTTGGAAGTCTTCACCGCAAGCCGAGACCGCAACATAGACTTCGGTCTCAAATGGCTGTAGAGAGTCCTTGAGAATCCTGCTTCTTATATACTTAGCTCTCTCAGCCTTTATCCTGCTATCAGCTTTAAGTGGATTGACTTCGTAAGCAACGGTGTTCTCAGCTATAATTCTTTCGAGGTTCTTTGCGAAAGCGAGTCTATCAACGGGTTTAATGAAGGTGTGAAACTCTAAGGGAAAACCTAGGTTGAACGCATTAACGTAAGCCTTTATGTACTTTACTGAGGTGAAGTCGTCGAGATCCTGTATAGCTGTACTTACGTTTGTTACTTTAGTAACTCTCTTAACACACACTCCTGAACTCTCACTATAGACCAAAAGTCCGTCTCTAAGCTCGTAAGTCTCGTGCTCCATAAGCTGTTTCCCCCACATGATATCCCACTGACAAAGCCGCCTTTAGTGCTAACCAGACCACGTCTCTCCAGTCTAGGGCAACTCTACTAGTACCCAAGCTGACCGAGAACCCAGTCACTAAGTATATTGGCTCAAGCTTTTGTTCAAATACTTTTCTGCCATCCAAATAAATCGCGAGCACGTAATCACCTTCGTGCTCAATTTTCACATACAACCTCTTGCTTGTAGCTACTTCGTACTTTATACAATCAGCGTAGAATCCTCCACTAGCTGCCCTATCTGAGTAAGCACCATAGAAACACTTTCGAATAGAGTCTCTAAATACTTTAGATGAATTTAACTCGAAGCTTTCATCATCTACTCTTATTACCTTAGTGAGCTCTAGCAGAGCTGGTTCCTCACAGTTTTCTACGAGAAGATAGTCGTATCCTTCAAACACGTTTCTGTTCAAGCAGAGCAACTTTAAGGAATGTCCTGGTGCCTTAATTACACTTTTAGACTTGGTTTCAAACACTTCTATTCTCTCACTGTAGTCTCTTTCAACATCCTTAAACTCCCGAGGGTCTAGGTATACAGTAGCTATTTCTTCGGGATCAAATAACTCCGAGTTAACTACCAGCTTAACGAGTACTTCGTTCTTCTCCGAACACTTCCCAGAGAACTTTATGGAGACATCGTTTAAGCCGGGTTTAATGGTGTTGCTGCTGAGAACAACACTGCTTTCACTAACTCCAGATACTTCCGCCTTAATCGGTACCGGTATCGGAACACGACTAGTAATTTTTAGATTAATTCGGCCAAGGCAATTATGGTTTACGTTACTCAGAAGTTTCCCGGACTTAGCTATAGCAAGAGATTTACTGACTACGTTATCTAACTCGAGCTTACCGAACTTGACGTATTCTTCGACAGCCCTGTAGTACGTTGGGCACTCTACTGTGACTTTTAAGTATCCTTCCCACCCCAGGGTCTTCGGATATATCAATGCGCGAAGAACTCCGGCGACAACGCTCTGTTCCCAAACCGCGGTGAATCTTGGTGAAACAGAGAAGCGACACCCATCGAACCAGGGCTTGACAACGAGTTCAGCCAATCCCTCTCCACTACCTTCATTGCGAACTTTGACCTCCACCTCAGCAGGAGCTAGAGGATCTAGAAAAGTAACTAAGTCTTCAGTGAGGCAAGCAACACCACTAGTGGTAGATACGCACGACCTAAGCAGGGGTGAGTCAAGTGCGAAGGAGACTCTATCATTCAAGATCTTAACGAGACCAGCACGGTTTACTATCGAGACTACGTCCTTAAAGGAAGACACCTCCTTAACTGCCTCCTTTAAGACCGTAGTGTACGCACCGTACTTCACGACCTTAAGTCCCTCTCGGTCAGCAAGGACAATTCCGTCACTAACACATGCTGCTGAGACGACCTCACTCACCTTCCCGAGAACGTCGAGAACGCCGTTTCTCACTCTAACTAAAAACCCGTCGCGGTCAATTAGGTAATCACCAGTTGGACAGCTCACGATGAACCTGAAAAACCCAGGTATTAGCTCAATACCGTTGATCGATACTGAAAGTGTCAGCGACTTATTACTAACGGAGAACCCCCCGAAGCCCGCGTTTATACCTAGACTTCGTATCTCGCGAGGATCTAGCCTCACTGAGTCTATTCCGTATATTCTAGTTACACCGTCTACTACATCTAGTATTCCAGTTAAGCACTTACTCCTTTTACACGCTACTAAGTATATCATCGTTCCTAGCGTTCTAATGAAACCACTGCCCCGAAATACTCTACCTCCAGCACTCAGTACCAGCTCCGAGTTTTCACGCTTGATCACTATATCTCTCAGCTTAAGTTCCGAAGCAGAGACGTCTAGAGATGCCGCTCGAATAGGTTCTCGACTTAGAACATAGAGATAGTAGTTATTGCCACTAAGAATCTTTAGTACTGGTTTACCTAGAGTGCTCCTAGTTAACTCTACTTCATTTACGTCACTTAGTTCATCGAAGACTTTGTTTAGTCTTATTACACCGGTTACTGAAGGAACTATCACGGCGTAACACCTAGCGCGTAGAGCTCTAGTAGTACTAACCCCACTAGAGCGGTATTTTCCAGGGTGCCAAATGTAGTAAGAGTAGCGATAACACTATAGAAAAGTGATGATATAAAGCAGTAGGTCCTTATTTCACCACTTGCTAGACCTGTTGCTGCCACTAGAGAGGTTGAGAAGCTCAAAATAAGTGGTAGAAAGAGTGCTGTAGCTATCACTAGGAGTCTAACAGCAATACTCTGCTTAACGAGAGAGAATAGTTCCTCGACTATGTCCTTAAATGCTATTATTCTAGTTGTATCTACACTTCCGTGCCTGATGGACCTTAAAAGCATGTAGTAGCAGAGTGAGGTAAAGACGCTGCGGCTACGTAGATCGCCCAGACTCTTTTCTACTAGCTCTATAGGGCGGTGAGCATAAGGCACTCTATCTGCTAAGCTGATAAGCTGAGATGGTATAGATACGACTGATAGATAGGTAGCAACAAACCTTTGAGTTGCTACAGCCCCTAGAGCGAGGAACGTTGCTCCTGAAAATACTAGTGAAGTCTTCACTCCAATCATCGGGGATAGTAAAAAGGGTAAAAATGCGGTAGTAAGTAAGTACCTAAGTTTTTTAGTTTCTACAGATATCTTCAATAGCCTGGGTGTTGCACTCTCAGATATGGCTAACGCAATTGCGGGTGCGGCCATAGTAATATAGGTGTACTGTACTTCGGAGCCAGTTAAAGCAATGACTAGAGCTATCAGTGGGGGAGTCAAGCCGTTAAATACAGCAGCAGTCAAACTCAGGATAGTCTTAAGCTCTAGAGAGTTTTTTGCTGAAGTTTTAAGCTCGCGGAGAGACTCCTGAAACTTACTGTATATCCATGTACCAAAGTCGGCACTTTCGCGAGTCACTATGTACTCTAGCAGCAGCTTCCTCATCGGTTTCGGGGCTCTAAGCACGTACTCCTTGATACCCTTTATCCCGGGAAAGAACTTGAAGAATAGCTTGAGTCTCATGTACTCGTTACACATCGATGGCAGGAACCCGCAGGCATGCTCCGATTCTTCTTCTAGATCCCTCACTAAGTCATCACCGGGGCTCGCACCCTCCAGTACCATGAAGTAAGCTATGTCTTCCCGCAGGCTTTTCACGTAAGTAGCGTAGTACAGAAGCTCTACGGCTAGAGGTAGTAGAAAGAGCATAGACGCCGCAACGGGGATAGTAAAGAAGAAAAAGTAGGGGTTGTTTGAATGTTTTGAGGCAATATACGAGGCCAGCGCCAATCCAAGTGTGGGTACCGCAGATACTTTGAGTATATATAGAACTGCCTTATCAGCCTCAGCTTTGGGTTTTCCTCTAGCTATTCTCACTTTGTTTAGTAGCTCTAAGTATTCACCTAGAGCTCGACTAATATGAAGGATGGGCGAGCTACTTAAACCCATAGGTCTCTCGCTCTATTAAACCTCGTAAGAAGAGTCTCTAAGTCTAGGTCTTCCCCATATCTATAGACGGTATTAAGGACTAGAGAATTTGACCTCAGTACAGGTTCGTCGACTCTAACAACCACCCTCCTCAAGCCGCCGTCCTCTAGAAAACTTAGAGTGATAAACAACCAGATCATGGCAAGCTGTTGAGGTGCTAACTCTATGGGGGGTGAAGTAAGTCTTACGATGGCTTCCTCGGGTGAGCCGGCATGGAACGTCGTATTATGGGTCAGTATCAAAGACCCGGAGATAGCGTAAAGGTGGGTTCCAGGTACTTCAACATCGTATAATAGGCTCTGTTTTTCGATGAAGTCCACTCTTTTAACTTTGAGCATACTCAGCTCGCTTTCCTTGCGACTTACTGTAGCCGGGAAGAGGTTCTCGTAGCTGTAGTGCTTTAATCCTAGTACTCTGAGAAGATTTTCTCTATCTTTCTCCTCTACAATGCAGATTTCGTATTTTTCTTCAGTACCTGGCTTGGGTGGCTCAATATACGATCGCACACCGAGAGTCTTAAGTACTAGGACTAGAGACTCAGCAAACTTTCTGCTCGGTGCGTACATCTTAAAGGTTGCGTAACTCTCGTAGTCTAAACTTACTTTATCGCTTAAACCGTCGCAGTACCCTTCAATTAGGCCTACTCTGAACTCATTTCCGGACTCAAGGGCTATACCTAAAGGCACGTGCTTCATCTCAGCCTTTGAACTACCTGAAACGCCGACAAGCAGGACAGCTAGTGGCCGGTATTCTACGGTGACGTGAGTAACGCCCTTAGGCAAAGATCTAACGGTATTTACGACCTCGGAAGGAATACCTAGACTTGCTAGAGCCTCAAGTAGCTTAGTCAGCTTAGTTGATTCAACATCGAGGTGCACTAGCCAGGTGTTTCTTGTGAGATCTTTCTCCACGTAACCGGTCGCTAAGTATAGCCCAAGAACGTAACCCAGATTTCTATCTAGTTTAAACCGTTTAGATAGCTCCAATGATCCGGGCAACCGATTCACGCGTCTATCAGTCAGCTCAGATCTTCCTTCTGTGAACAACCCCGGATGGTGAAGGCCTTCAGTCACGTTTAGATCTTCATCTACAATTTCTGGCACCTCTATGAAGTCCCTTTCTTGAGTTGGCTTAGGGGGGTGAGGAAGAGATACGAGTAGATCTCCGGGGTTAAGGTCCTTAGCTTTCTTGAGAGTTAGACCTAAGTCGGTATCTGCTGCTACTACTAAATGATCTTCATGAACTTCATGTGTTACTCCATTCTCGACTTCTATTCTGACGAACTTGTTGCTACCTCTCTTTGCGACTACTGCCGATACTGGCTGCCAGGTAGGTTCTAGATCGGCTCCGAGAGACACTACCTCGACTCTCTTATGGCTACCCTTTAGTACCCCGTTCACTACCTCCCTGATCTCGTAAAGGCCGATCTTTCCGTCGATTTTAGCCAGCACTAGTTGATCTCCTGGAAGGCAGAGACCTCCTAGACCCATGTTCATTGCTTGAACTAGGACTCTAGCTTCAGCTCCTCTGGTTTCACCTATAACTAAGAATCTGCTGACAGACGCTCTTAACGCAGCTTTAGCTAAAGCCATCTGGTCTATCCCTCTAGTAGAACCCCAGACGTCAGTTGGAACAGCATACCTAACCCAGCTGGAGCCCTTAGGTACGTCTACCTCTGGGGTGTCCTCGATTATCGCTATTTTCCAATACCTAGGAATAGCTGAGTAAAGTATGGCCTTAAGTAAGGTAGTCTTACCAGAACCCGGTGGTCCAAGAATAACTATAGATCCTCCCTTTCTAACGACGAGCTTTATTAGCTCAGCTACAGAGCTCGGCATTACTTTGGCCTTAACTAGGGCATCGAGGTCTACAAAGCCGTGATAAAGCTTTTTCCTAATGACTAGTTCTCCGGTTGAATGAGCAACATCAGGTAGAACCAAGTGTACTCTATGACCACCGTCTTCCTCAGGTAAAGTAAAGTCCATTATTGGTATTCTCCTGTTGACTACCCTCCCAGAACGCTCAGCAGCAAGCTCCATATAGCTCACTAGTTCTTCGTAAGTAGCTACAACTATGTTGGTTTCAATGTAATCTGCTGATGGATCCTTCTCAAGTACGTACTTGTGTCTAACCCATACAGGACCCGTGCCAACGATCGATACGTCCTCTACGTAGGGGTCGTCTAAGAGCACCTGAAGCTTCTTATACTTGAGCTCCCGACTTACTACGTATGTAACGAGTTCTGGGTCGTAGTCCTTGAGGTATGTGAGTACTGCTTTAGCGACATCATAAATACTTACACTTTTCTGAGGGCCTACGAACTCTAGAGCTTTACCTACTAGTCTGGCTATAGTTTCATATTTTTCTGGGTCGATATCGTTAACTAGGTAGTAGTAGTTTCCGGAAAGGTCTTTGACTATACTAATAGAAGAAAGTCCTACGTTATAGCTAAGTAAAACCTCCAATGAAAAACACCTTGAGTATTTCGAGTTAGAGAACTTGTTTACCCTAAGTTTATCGGTATTTCTATCTGTTTATTAGTGGCTACCTCACTCGCTACTACTATAAGACCCCTGACTCTAGTAGTCCCACTAGAAACAGCTATAACGAAGATCTTTTCACTACCTGGCTCTAGGGTCACCTGCTCATTACTTAACGCATTGCGTGCCTCGACTACGGTTCCATTTGTTAATATAGCCTTAAACTCAGTCACTTTGTATGATGTCTGACCTTGGTTTCGTAGACCGACCGTGATAACTTCTTCACCGTTAGTGTAGGTTCTGCTGACTAGATACCCACTAAGAGGCTGAACTATGTTCATGTTTTCAAGACTTCCCGCTCTACTGGACAACCAGCCTTGGACCACCATTACTATAGGGATCACTATAGCAACCAAGGCTAGTATAATCACCAACTCACTTATTCCCCTCCTCAACTTTTTACGTACCAACATGTCGGCTCCCAATAGGAAACCTCCTTAAAAAGTGTCTCAGCACCGATCAGTATTAGCCTTCGTCTATAATATCCTAATAATAGGGCGGTACTAACAGGGCCTGTAACCAGGTTGATTCACATAGACAATCAAGAGGTAGATATTGACATAAATACTGATTCCCCCTATTCTATTATTCTCCATAGATTAGATTGTCTCGACGGTAGATGCGATACCTGATTGATCTTACTACTTAAAAGTATGCCGTATTTAAAGGTAACTAAGGGTCTGACATGAATAGGGTTAAAAAACTGTTAGATAGCATGTACGCAAAGCTTTTCACTCCTGGAGATATAGTGGCAGCTACAGGATTACCTAGGTACGAAGTTCTTGCTGCTTTACACGTCCTAGAAGAACTCGGAATTATAGAGCTCGTGATATCTAAAGGAAACTATAAGGTGTATCGGCTAACTAAACTCGGTGAGAAGCTGTATAAAGCTCTTGAGTTAAGCGAAAGCCCCCTACTGAGTGTAGAGCTTAGTGCAGGAGCTCCTCAAGGAGAAAACAGCTCCGCGAGCTTAGTAACAGAAAGTAGTAGCTGATTCCACGCTTAACTAATTCACAATACAGGAGAGTTCACAAAGCAGCACATACTCATACACCACGTCTAAGACACACTTATATCGATTTCACGCACGCTGTGAAATAAACCACGAGGTTCTAAATCCAGTGCTCCCCTATTTTAGTGACCTCCTCCCAGCCCTAAGAGACGAGGGCTTCCTTCAACCGGTTCACTGGTCTACGGCTCACTGTCATTGTCCTCACTACTTCAGTGCTATTGAACGCAACATGAGCTTACTCCTCTATGTTAGCAGACACTGTCTATAGGACAAAGTGGATTGTTTTCTTCCCGACCTCTCTGTGGAATGTTCGTAGGCTTTCTACTCACTTGCTTGTGTTAGCGTACTCAGTTTGCTGCGTGATTCTGAGTGGTGATCTAAGCTACCCGGAGTATGAGTCGATCGACCTAGATGGGGCCTCGTTCCATCGGGCTCGAAAGCCACTCACGAACTCACGTGGATATAGAGGTCTGAGTGAGTAGTGTGGAAGTCTCTAAACACTAAAGAACACCAAAATAGCGAATACCCGAGGACAAACGGTTGCTCGCTACTAGGACTTGACTAGAAGTTCTTGAAGTATTCTGATATTCCACTCATGACAGGACCTCCTCCTCACATCTATCGGAATTCCCATAGACTTGGCTTTCTCGATATTGAGACCAGCTTTCTTAATCTCACTCACACTAAAACCACGACCGTAGCGGAGATTCTTGCTTATTCCTCTATTTTTTAGTAGGATAGGAGGTTTAACGTAGGGTTCTACCTTCACGTTGCGTCCCTACATATGCCTTACAGTCTAGATAAAAGCTTTAGTTGACTGCTTAAATCATTCGAAAAAGGTATTTTGAGGGAACTTCGATCAGGCAGTGCGATATATGTGGTGAGACTGGAGCCAGAATTGTACAGAAACATACCAGAAGGGCTTTTTGCGACAAGTGCTTTAGAGAGGACTTACTCAAAAGACTCAAAGACGAGGTACTTAGGTATAACATGTTTACTCCCGGCGAGAGTGTACTTCTAGCTCTCTCGGGGGGAAAGGATAGTTACGTACTCTTAGACCTCATCAGAGAAGTACATGACGTGAGTAAAATAGGTGTGGTAACGATAGTAGAGGGAGTAGAGGGGTATAATAGAGTAGATGACGTGGCTTGGATAGTGGACATCACCAGAAGCTACGGTATAGACCTACATCTAACGTCTTTTAAAGAGTTCGTAGGGCTCAGTCTCGATGAGCTAGTCTCGCTAGATAGGTCTAGAGAAGTGAGGGCTAGTCCCTGCACTTACTGTGGTGTACTAAGAAGAAGGATAATCAATTATTACGCTAGAACCTTAGGCTACGATAAGGTGCTAACAGCACATAACCTAGATGACGAAGTTCAGACTTACATAATGAATCTACTCAGAGGCGATAGAGGAAGACTGGTCCAGAACCATCCTATGAGTTCTACTCTAAGTAGATACTTCGTTAAAAGAGTTAAGCCCCTTAGAAAGATATATGAATGGGAGACAGCAACTTACGCCTTTATGAGAGGATACAAGTTTCAGGTAACGGAGTGTCCATATATAAGATTCAGACCGACCTTGAGAGCTATAATACGTGACTACCTTTACGAAGTCGAGCAACTGAAACCGGGTTCTCTCATTAAAATACTTGAGGCAGTAGATAGGTATATTGAGACGGAGCTACTGAGGTGGGTATCGCAACTAAGTGAGTTGCCGCAATGCTCGATATGTGGATCTCCTACAGCTTATGGTAGAAGCATGTGTGTAATATGTGACTTACTAAGAAAGATCGGGGTCACCACTCGACTACCTTTTTAATGCGGGCATAGCTCGTACCGCACTACTTCACTAGTAATGAGCAGAAGCCACGACATTCCCTACGACTCCCTCTCATCCTCAGCGGGCTTAGTGTAGTAGTACTCCCCAACGCTCTTGAGGTACCTGTCTAGGTAGGAATCAGGCTTGTTGACCCTTGGTCTCCCGGTTTTTACGTCTCGCCTAAAGGTTACTTCGAGCTCTTTAAGAAGCATATTCATTCCTTTTCTCACGTCTACAGGTCCGATGCTCTGCCCACTAATTCCCGGCTCGCCCGAGAAGACTATAAGTCTGTCGGATATGTAGTCTATTAACATGAGGTCGTGGTCTATGACTAAGCACGCAGTTTTCCTTCCCTCGATTATCTTCCTAATAGCTTTTGCTACAGCCAGCCTCTCATCTACATCAAGAAAGGCTGAAGGCTCGTCGAGAACGTAGAGCTCCGAGTCTCTAGCTAGAGCTATAGCTATCGAGAACTTCTGTAACTCACCACCACTTAGCTCCTTTATCCTCTTTTCTTTAAGCTTATGTAGCTTGAACTTTCTAATCACCTCCTCCGTAAACCACTCGCTTGAAGCTATTCCGTCTTTTGCCACGCTCTCTAGAGCATCACCTACGTACTCCCATGGAAATGTCTCTCCCTTAATGTACTGAGGCTTATAGGATATTCTTAACCCTCTGAACGGGACGTAACCGTAGTCTGGCTCGATTTCACCGACTATTAGGCGGGCAAAGGTGGTTTTACCTATTCCGTTAGGACCTACGACTCCTACAACCTCTCCTACTCTCATCTCTCCCTGACCAGCGCGTAAAGTAAAGCTGTCTAGTACTTTAATCATATCTGACCACGTTAAGTATATCTGCTTGTAACCTAACTCCACTACACGCTGTTCAGGTTTCGTATTGAAGACTACAGGCTCCGGACGTATCCTCATGTTCTCTGCAGGCAAATATCCATTAAGGAAGTGATTAACTCCTGAACCTACGGAATATACTCTAGAGTATATTCCGTAAACTCCGGGCTCACCGTATACGACAGAGACGAGGTCTGCGATGTAGTCTACCATGGCCAGGTCGTGCTCGACAACAATAGTGTATGCCTTACTCGGTACGTACCTTCTTATAGCTCTACTTACCCTTAGCCTCTCTCTAACATCTAGGTAACTAGCGGGCTCGTCGAATACATAGACATCAGCATCCCGAAGAAGTGCAGCTATTACTGCTACTTTCTGCAGCTCTCCACCACTTAGTGTGGATATCTTCTTTTCCATCAGGGGCTCGGCATCAAGAACCTTCATAAGCTCCCCCAAAATACCTCTCTCATCTATTCTCTCAAGCACCTCTTTAGCGTACCCTTTGATGTAAGCTCTTATCATATCGACATGCTGTATCTTGTGTACAACCCTAATTCTCCTATTTACTAGTTTTGAAAGGTAATTATGGAGTTCTGAACCCCTAAAAAACCTGAGAGCCTCTTCCCAGCTAGGCTTGGAGTCGACCATGCCTAAGTTCGGAACGAGTTCACCAGCGAGTATCCTAAGTGCCGTCGTCTTGCCTATGCCGTTTCTGCCAATAACTCCGACTACTTTACCCTCGTGTGGTATTGGTAGCCCGTATAGCTTGAAAGCGTTTAGTCCATACCTGTGAACAACGTGTTTTTCTAGCTCGTCCGGTAGGTTTACTACAGTAATAGCCTGAAATGGGCACTTCTTAACGCAGATCCCGCACCCTACGCACGCGTCTTCGTATATTACCGCTTTACCCGGGTCCTGCGGAACCTCTATAGCTTTTTTTCCGATCCTGTTGATTGGACAGAACCTGACGCACTCCAGCTGGCATTTTCTTGGGTTACACAAGTCTCTCTCAATAGACGCTACTCGAACCAATAAACCACCCCGCAGTAGCTAGAAAAACCGATACAGCCTGTGTAGTAGAGGTAGAGATCTAAACTTAAAAACAGCTTACATAGGGAGAACGGAGTTACTCTTCCTCTTCTTCCCACTCTTCCTCTTCTTCCTCCTCCCACCACTCTTCCTCTTCTTCCCACCACTCTTCTTCCTCGAACATAGGTGGTCACTCAACTAACCCCTCTAGTTAAATCTTATAAGTTTTTAGGGTGAAGCAGCTATGAGAGGATCCTGAGAATTCCGGAAGCGAGTCTGCTTATCGCTTCATCAGGCGCTTTCTCGGGTTCAGCTGGGGAGTTACAGCAACTAGCGATAGCGCGTAAAAAGATGTCTTCAGTTTCGGTAGCTCCCGGTAAACAGGCGTGTATAGCAACGTATTCTTCTGTCCGCCCACTCTTGATAAGATTGAGCACACTGCCTATCTGCCTGTCCCCAAAGTAGTAAAGCAGAAACTCCAAGGACTTCTTCTTACTCACGTTAAGTCCGAGCTCCATAGAGCGCAGTGCTAAGTAAGCTACTAAAGCTGAATAGCTAGCTCCGTAATAATACCTCCTTGGTACTACTTGAGCTACACACTCAGAGTTAACCATGTCCACATAACCAAGCAACTTCTCTGCAAGGTTTTCATCAACTAGGCACGCAATAACCTTTATCGAGCTTATTTGGCTCAGATACTCCTCTAAAGGCTTAGCCGACCCGCCATGACTTATGGGAAGCAGCTGTATCAAGTCTCCGTCTCTCATTATGTAATCGTATCCGCCAAGAAGCTCGTAGTCCACCTCGTTAATAAACAGCATAAAGTAGGGCTTGAGTTGTCCGTCGAGGTTTATGGCTTCTCGAAGCCCTGGGACCTTCGAGGAGGTTATGGAGAGCACTTCCCTTAAGGTAGAACCTTCAGGAACTTCCATAATCACGTCTTTTGATCCGACTAGGTTCCTCAAAAACCCGTAGAGCTCTATTCTAACTTTCATCCGAAACCTCCGCTTCTTGAGGAAGAACCTCTACTTTCTTAGATAACTTAACAAGACGCGTTAAGTAGCCAGCTATCTGATTCCTAAGCTTCTTAGATTTAACGTCTAGATACCTAGATACTACCTCCTTGTTTTTCTCGAAGTCTTCTGAGACCTCACCTGGATATAGCTCCACTAGCTTCCTCGCAGTCCTCTTGATCAGCGATGTGTACACCTTACCCATACTTCCGACTACCCAAATAGCTTATAGCAACAAGTTTTTAAGCTAAACCCGTTAGTGGGGTAGGAAGAACCATAAACGTTGGCTAAGTAGTACGCGAACACTTTTCTTCATATACTTTGATTGTCTAAGAGTGTGTGGAGGCGGTATTCGCTGGTGATGCTCTGTAAAACCGTGGAGTAGATGAGTCGACTAGCGTGTGAGCTGTTTTGCACCTATTTCGCGGTTAATAGTTCTTGCTTCCCCTATTCAGCGGTGTAGTGTGTAGTGGTTAACATAAAACCTGGAGATTTGATCAGAGTAATCACTAGCGGGGGGTTAGTAGTAGAGGGGGTAGTACTGCCGTCAACGGAGTTTACATCTGAGAGACACGTAGTGCTGAAGCTTTTAAATGGCTATAATATCGGTGTATCTTTAGAGAACGCCGTTGTCGAAGTTATAGCAGAAGATTACTTAAAGCCAGGATCTCTCGAGGGACCGCAGGGAGTCACCGTGATCAAGGGTGGGGGACGGCTTAGAATAGCCTTCGTTAGCACTGGTGGAACTATTGTGAGTAAGGTTGAGTATGAAACAGGTGCGGTTAAGCCCGCACTAAACGCTGGTGACTTAGTGGAGTTTGTGCCAGAGTTGCGAGAGCTAGCTGAAGAGATAGTAGTCTCAGACTTTATGAGAAAACTAAGTGAAAACATGACACCTGAGGACTGGTCTCGCATATCAGAAGAGGTTAGTAAGTATCTGAGGTCTGGGGCAGATGGAGTAATTGTTGCTCACGGAACTGATACCATGGCGTACACAGCTGCGGCACTAGCTTTTTCCCTCAGAAACCTTGGGAACCCTGTGGTTTTAGTTGGTGCCCAACGGAGTAGTGATAGACCAAGTACTGATGCTTCTTACAATCTCAAGGCGTGCCCAGTAATCGTTAAAGAAGCCCCGTTTGCTGAAGTAGTTGTAGCTATGCATGGAAGTAGCGACGATGTCTATGTACTTGCCCACAGAGGTGTTCGAGTTAGGAAGATGCACTCGAGTAGAAGAGACGCTTTTCAGTCAATAAACGACCTGCCTCTTGCTAAAGTTTACGTTAGAGAGAAAAGGCTTGAAGTAATAAATAAAAGCTATTTACCTAGGACTAGGAGTTCCGAAGTACTCTTAATGAACAAGTTCAGTAGTAAAGTAGCCCTTCTTAAGCATTATCCAGGGATAAACTGCGAGATCATAGACTACTTCGTAGACAAGGGTTACAGAGGGATAGTAATCGAAGGCACAGGATTGGGTCACATTAGGGAAGAATGTGTAGATAGAATTAAGAGAGCTACAGAGGAAGGCGTTATCGTAGCTATGTCTACTCAAACAATATTTGGACGCGTAGACCTCGATGTCTATACGACTGGTAGAAAGCTCCTTAAGGCCGGGGTGGTGCCTACTAACGATATGCTACCTGAAGTAGCTTTCGTGAAGCTCTCATGGCTTTTAGGAAACTACCCCGGGGAAGATCCTGCTGAAATAGGCTCTAGACTCATCACGAACTTTGTTAACGAAATAGGTGGGGTTCAAAGTCTATCAGTTTTTCCGAGGTGGCACCATGGAAATTGATTACAGGAGCCTAGGGCTTAAAGTAGGTCTGGAGATACATCAGCAGCTGGATAGCAAGTTCAAGCTGTTCTGCGCTTGTCCGGCGAAATTAGCACCCGAAGAATCTAAGCACCACGAAGTAGTCCGCAGTTTATGGTTAAGTAAGTCTGAGTTGGGAGAACTTGATCCTGCCGCAGTCTACGAGATCGCTAAAGGTAGAAAAATAATCTACAGAGTTCCGGAAGGGTATGCGTGTTTAGTCGAACTCGATGAAGAGCCGCCGCACGACATAAATAGGGAAGCTTTACTTATATCTCTATCTATAGCTAAAGCCTTAAACGCTAAACCTGTTGACGAGATCTATGTTATGAGGAAGATCGTTGTAGATGGGTCAAACACAGCAGGATTTCAGAGAACAGCAATAATAGCTCTTGGAGGTTATGTCGAGGATGAGGAGGGAGTAGTTGGAATCCAAACGATAGCTCTAGAAGAAGATGCTGCTAGAAAAGTAGGTGAAGGACCCGATTACGTCGTCTACAACCTCGATAGGCTCGGGATACCCCTCGTCGAGATAAGTACGGCACCCGACATTAGGACTCCAGAACAAGCTCTTAGAGTGGCATACAAGATAGGGCTTATAATGAGGTTGAGTGGCAGAGTTAAAAGAGGTATAGGTACGATAAGGCAAGACCTAAATATATCTATAGAGAAAGGAGAGAGGATAGAGGTAAAAGGAGTTGAAAAGCTAGAGCTGATCCCCAAAGTAGTAACCTATGAAGTAGTTAGACAGCTTTCTTTACTGAATATAAGAGACGAGCTTTTCAAGAGGGGCTTAAAACCTGGCGACATACCTGAGTCTTTCATCGATGTAACTGAGTCTATGAAGAGTTGTGGGAGCAAGATGGTAAGAACTAGCATAGAGAAAGGCTTGAGGGTCTACGCCTTACCGCTACCAGGCTTTAAAGGGATTTTAGGTACGGAGGTCTGTCCAGGTAGAAGATTCGGTACGGAGCTATCCGATTACGCAAAAGCTTGGGGGGGTGTTGGTGGGATAATTCACAGCGATGAACTCCCGGCTTACGGAATCTCTGAACGGGATCTAGATGCTGTATACAGATACCTAAGTTTAAGTCGAGATAGAGACGCGTTCATCTTGGTAATAAGCGACTGCGAGAAAGCGGAGAGGGCCTTTAGAGCCATCGTGGAGAGACTTAGGTACGCATTCGTAGGTGTTCCTAAGGAGACTCGCGGAGCGAATCCAGACGGCACTACTAGGTACTTGCGCCCACAACCAGGTGCGGCTAGGATGTATCCAGAAACAGACATACTCCCGATTAGAGTAAGTCGTAAGCTGTTAAAGGAAGTAGAGAGACTGGTCATACCTAAACCTGAAGACGTATTTAAGACTCTAGTTGAGGAACACGGGCTATCTCGGGATCTAGCGTCTCAGCTTATCAGAGATCCTGTTCTACACCTCTATTTAGACCTAGTCGAGGAGTTAAGAGGAGTAACCAGTCCGCAGATAATTGCTACAACTATAGTCGTTCACATGAAGTCCCTGAAAAGAGAGGGTATTGAAGTAGATAAAGTAGGTTACCCAGAATTAGCTAGAATCCTGAGTGCGGTAGGTAGAGGAGAGCTAGCTAAAGAAGCTATTCCTGAGGCCATCAAAGCGGTCGCTTCAGGAACCAGTCTTGAAGACTTGTTGAAGTCATTTAAGATGATGAGTGCTGAAGAAATAGAGAAAATCGTCGAAGACGTAATAACGTCTAACATCGAGCACATAAGAGCTAGAGGTCTCGACAAATCCGTCAGCTTAGTTATGGGTAAGGTTATGTCTATAATTAGAGGTAGAGCTGATGGTGCTCTAGTCAGCGCCATAGTAAAGAAGAAGCTTCGGAGTTTCTTCGCATAGCGAGAGTAAGTGCTTAACTCTTCAAGACAAACTTGTTTGCCGAATTAGCGGTACTCGAGTGGAGTCAGCAGCTATTTTGGATAATGCTTATCGAGGTTTCTGCTCTGTTTTGTTAGTGTGGGTGTGAGCTCTGCTTCGTTAGGGGTTCAGCTCTCGTGTTTTATATGGGTTGACTTCATCGCCTCGTCTTTCCCCCACACCCTGCTCGGGGTTCTCATCGAGCTTTGGGGCGTTCAAGGCGGCCCCGGGCACTCCACATCTTGGTGGTTGCCCTCGGGGAGAGTCCGCACCTCATCTACGGGACTCTTACCCCCTCATCGTGCAGCCTCTATACATCAATCAAACAGAGACACTCGTAAGCGTTTCCGCAGCGTCTATAGAGCAGCACAAACCATTACGAACCCAAAACAGTTGCTTAAAGCTCAAACGGCACTCGCGACATCAAAGGAATTAGTAGCTATGGTGGGTACAGCGAGCTGTGGAGTCTGGGTGCAACCCACCCTAGGAAAACACGAAACAACTTTAGGGTAGAAAAAGTCTTCGAGGCTCTAGAGGGAAAATTGAGTCTTTAACTTACCTCTCTTAGGGGGATACTGTAGTGAGAGTTACTTGTGTTATCTTTCTTACTTCACCTAGAAACCTTTGCGAGTTACGGACTACTCTCAATAATCTCCTGATGTGGGTTTTACTTAGGCCCAGCTGCTTGGAGAGTTTTGAGGGATCTACGCTTCCTTCTGTAACAAGAGCATACGCTATAGCGGCTAAAGCGTATTTTGCCCGATCTGTTCTAGAGCACAACCTAGGGTACTTAGCCATAATAGTGACTATCTTTTCTATAGTTTCATTCTTGGGTATGCTAGCTCTCCTCTTTATGACTTTAACTCTCTTTCCTAAAACTAGGTATTTACTAAAGGAATCGGAATCGACATAGAGCTGCGGTCTATACTTAATTTCCTTAAGTATCGTCAAATACTTTATTGAAGCATCACTGAGTTTTCCGAATTTCCTCACAGTAGCTGAAACTCTATCACCTAGGGGCTCTAATTCGTTTTCAAAGCTTCCTCCACTAACGTATATGAGGTCCACGACGATGCCGCACTCAGAGCACACTACCATACCCCGAATCTCATCCCAAACTAGGGAGTTTACAGCTCTGCAGTACGGACACTCCAAGACCTATCTCCACGAGTGGTTTGAGTGTAATACCTACTGTGTCTTCAGGTAAAAGTAGTACTATCTCTGGGAGAGGTGGTTGAAAGTAAGGTAAACGAAGACCGTAGGTTGCGACCAAGTTCGATAGGGAGTGCGGCAACATGTAGCAGTAACGCATTGCATCTGCCACGGCTTACTTATATACTTTTAGACTATATTACTCGGGCACGCTCCTGATGCTTAAGGATAGATTCGGTAGACCTGCGACGCACATCCGTCTCTCCGTAACTAATCGCTGTAACTACTCCTGCGTTTACTGCCACGGAGAGGGTTTTACTTACTCGAACGAAGAACTTTCTCCAGAAGACTGGGATTTCTTCATAAGAGTGGCTACAGGGCTTGGGCTAAAACACTATAAGGTAACTGGTGGTGAGCCACTACTTTACAGTGGAATCGTAGATGTTATATCGTCAGTAAGAAAATATGGTGGTACTCCATCTATAACTACGAATGGATACTTACTGAAGGAGTTCGCAGAACCCTTATCAAGAGCGGGTATAGATCACATTAATGTCTCACTTCATTCTTTAAAAAGAGACGTGTTTGCAGCTCTAACCGGTTACGATGCCTTAGATAAAGTGCTATCCGGAATACAGGAGGCTTTAAACTACGGAATTAAGCTCAAGATAAACTACTTAGTTCTAAAACCTAACTTAAATGAGATATGGAGCTTACTAGATTTTGCTTCAAGTAATGGTTTAGATGTTAACGTAATTGAGTTGATTCCTCTTGGAGTGAGTAAGGAGCTATACAAATTACTTCACGTAGATCTTGATGGTATAGTAAGCTATCTCGAAACTGCAAGCATTAAGAAACACACGGAGCAGTTTCAAAACAGGACTGTCTACACTCTTCCATCAGGAATCAAAGTATACGTCATAAAAGGCTATGGAAACCCTTTGATGTGCGCAGGTTGTTCGAGAATACGCGTTGGACCAGATGGAAAACTAAAGTTATGTATCTATAGAGAAGTGTATCTAGACCTAAAGCAATCGATTAAGGCAAGAAAAGAGTTTGAGGTTATGAATTCCTTGGCTAGAGCCATAGAAGCTAGAGAGCCATACTTTAGATAAGCCAAAGTATTTGCGTGCTGTTTGCCTTGCGTTGGCCTACGTGGGTTGACGATCGTTACTATGAGCTCGCAAGGTGTTTTGTTGAAGTGGGCTTGTGGGGGTATCCTATGCTCGATGAATACCTTAGAGTCAGCAAAACCCGTGTTCCTAAGCGCCCAGA
This sequence comes from Sulfolobales archaeon, assembly GCA_038841535.1. Taxonomy (GTDB): domain Archaea; phylum Thermoproteota; class Thermoprotei_A; order Sulfolobales; family NBVN01; genus DRZP01. The sequence continues at coordinate 103,432 of JAWBTQ010000003.1, forward strand.
GACTCCCTGAACATCACAAAGCTCTATGTAGGACGGGGCTAGGTATTGGAAGCGAAGACTGATGATAACAGATACGGAAGCCAAGCTCTGGTTCCAGACTTAGCTACACTCCCTATTTACTTGCTGAACTACTAATGCAATTGTCTTGCTGATAACGCATATGTTCCCATATATGCTTTCGTTCGAACTCTACAGATATTCTGAGTGTTGCTTCTCAAGTTACTACTAGTCTATTTTAAGTATTATGAGAGCTATTGGTGGGTAACTTAGGAGTGAATACGGTGTTCATAGCTGGACCTGCGGGTTCAGGAAAGTCTATGCTTACTTCGTCATTAGCATTGTGGTTTGAGAGGTTTGAGTATAGCGTGTGTAAAGTAAACCTAGATCCTGCGGCTGAGCTTCTACCCTATGTTCCAGACGTTGATGTTAGAAGATATGTAAACGCTAGGGAGTTAATGCTCAAGCGAGGATTAGGGCCTAATGGTGCTTTACTAGCCAGCATGGATGAGTTACTTAACTACGTTGTAGACGTTAAGACCGAGATAGAGGACTGTCGAGCAGACTACGTGTTAGTCGACCTGCCTGGGCAACTTGAAGTAATAGCGTTTAGATTGCTCGGCCCGAGATTACTACATGAGCTATCTGAGGGAAGTAAGGCGGTAGTGGTGTTCTTAGTGGACGCAAGACTCGTGTCAAGAATGTACTCTGCTTACTCTCTTTTACTACTCGCTCTATCTACTATGTATCGACTTAACCTGCCTATGGTTTTAGCTATAAATAAGGTAGACCTTGTAGTAGATCTCACTGCTCATAGTGGCTCAAAGCTGTATGAAAAACTTTACGAAGCTATACCCATATACAGGCTCTTATCGGAGTATAGCGAGTGCCCATATTTAATCACCAGCGAGAGTTTTCTTGACACATCGATTTCACTACAACTCTGTGAGGTGTTTAGACAGTTTATTAAACCACCCATACCAATTTCAGCACGAGAAGCTGTAGGTCTCGATAGTCTCATAGCTGAGATAGAAAATGCCATATCTACTTATAAAGAGGGGTGAGGCATTTATTAAGTTGAGAGATACTACAAAGTACGTGTTTCCGAACAGTTCTTCACGCTTCGTAGAGGTTTAAACAAGCTGCCCTCTTTAGTGGGAGAGTTAGCAGAGGGAAAGCTGACACGCTAGAGACTCTATTTAAAGTAACTACACAAGGTATAGAACGAATATAAAAGAAGTAAGATAGCTAATCACGGTGTGAATTTGAGTACTCGAGTGACAATTGGAATAGAACCTCTCGACGTAGGTGCGCCCGAGGGAATCTTGCGTACATCAACAGTGCTAATAGCTGGTGAATCCGGTACGGGCAAGTCTGCACTTATCGCTCACATAGCAGCGAACTTCATGTTTAAAGGTGAGAAGTGCGTGTATGTAGCTCTAGATGATTCTCCTGACTCCTTCGTCGAGCAGTTAGAGAGCTTTAAGTGGCCGGGCCGGGATTTTTACGCTAGAGAGTTGTTGTACATAATTGATGGTTATACGTATACTACAGGTAGGTACTTAGCTTCAGCTTATTCTAAGAGAAGTGTTAATGTACAGAAGATAGATGAACTAGCCTACTCCATACTTAACTCAGTGGAGGAGCTTAAGCTAGATGGTTCTGGCGTTCTCATAGTGGACTCACTAAACGACTTACTATATTTCCATGACATGTCTAAGATAGTGATGCTAATAAAGTCCATTAGAGCTCATGTATCTAAGTCGAGAAAGGTGCTTGGCTTCTTAGTTCTTCATACGGACACTGAGGAGATGATGGAGCTTGAAAAGAACATAGAGCACCTGTTTGATGGAGTCATATATACTAGAATAAACGAAGACCTGAGAAAGATAGGGATACCGCTTAAGGAGTTATTGGTGAAAAAACTGAGGGGAGTCCCAACAAATCCCTTCTGGATACCATATGCTGTAACTAGTTCAGGTGTTCACCCGGTAGATCTCGAGAAGCTCATGAGTCTGATTAAATCTAAGCTTGAGGAGTACGAGAGGCTTAAGTAGTTTGAAGGTCTTAATCGAGGTCTCTAATTCCTGCAACGTGTGCGGTCTTTGCGCGGAGTATTGTCCAACAGGTGTTTTTCGGGTCGTCGGCACTCACCTAAGTGTAAACCAAGGTGAGTGTATTTACTGTAAGGGTTGTGAAGTCGTATGTCCAGTTAAGGCTATAAGTGTTCGTGCTCTAAACGATGACTTCCTTATTCTAAAGAGAAAAACGCTTATTTCAGTAAAGTAGTTTAACATAAATACGTAAAAAAGAGAAAAACGCATGTCAAGAACGCTACCGGACCTTAAGAAATTTTTATAAGCTCTGTATAAAACTTTACCTTGGTGTACCCTGTGGTAGAACCCAGGACTATGTACGTCTTAGTGATCATAGCGGTACTAATAGCTGGGTTAGTAGGATATTTTGCGGGTTCCGCAACAGCTCCACAAGCAGTCACGGGTCCCGTGACGGTCACAGCGTTTACTACCATAACGTACACTCCCGCGATGGCTGTCTCTCCAGAAAAGATTCGAGCAGCGTGGATATACGTTGGACCTATCGGTGACTTAGGTTGGTCGTATATGCATGATCTTGGTAGGAGAGTCGTCGAGGGCCTCTTTAGGCAATGGCTAGATACTACTTACTATGAAGCCGTATCTGAAGCTGAGTTACTATCGCGGGTAGACGAGCTCGTTCGAGCTGGGTATACAGTTATCTTTACAACATCCTTTGACTTCATGGAGAAAACCTATGAGGCGGCTAAGAAGTATCCTAACGTAATGTTCTTCCACTGTAGCGGCTATATGAGGTGGGACAATATGGGAACATACTTTGCTGACCTCTACCAGGTTTACTACTTAAACGGACTAATGGCGGGGGCTTTAACTAAGACTGGTAAGATAGGTTACGTAGCAGCGTTCACCATACCTGAAGTGATAAGACACATTAACGCTTTCGCTATAGGTGCTAAAGAAGTAGGGGAGCAGTTAGGTAAAAACATTGAGGTATACGTAGTCGAGATAGGAGCATGGTTCGCTCCAGATAAAGCTGTTGACGCAGCTAGGTACTTAGTTGATGTTGTGGGCGTGGATGTAATTGCGTTTACTGAGGATAGCTCAGCTATAGTTGAATATGCGCAGGAGCAGTATAAGAGAGGAAAAGAGGTCTACGTCTTTAGCCACTACGGACCTATGTACGAGTTTGGTCCCGACGTCGTAGTCTCAGGTCAGCTCGTTAGGTGGGAGGTAATATACGCTGATATACTAACTAAGATAAAGAGTGGAGTACTTAATCCAGTAAACTTGAGAAATGTAGACTACTGGTACCTCCTTAATACAGGGGCTGTAGAGCTGGGAGCTCACGTATTCGACAACGGGACCGTTATGATGGTAAACCCAAAGTTTATACCTAAGCTGAGAGAAGTAGTAGTCAAAGACAGACTAACAGGTGATAGGATATCTGCTTTTGACCTCGTAATGAGAAGGTATGAACAGATGAGGAGAGCACCCATTCTTCAAGCACTCCAGTTCTCAGCTCTAACTCATGAGTTAGAGAACTTAACCTACGTAAATATAGGAGGTAAAGAGAAGCTGTACCTAGTTTCTACAGAGTTTGATCCCTTCATAGGTCCTCTAGACGGTTGGTGTAAGTACACGGGAACTTACGCTTTTACTGAATACTGTAAGAAGTCAGATAAGGTATCAATACCTGCTGGTGTAAGACTAGGACACGCAGATCTTTGGAACATGGACTGGTTTGTGAGCTGGGTAAAGTTCCTGGGGGGAAGGTAAGGAGAATAGAGATGGTTTTTTCATCTACGCAACCCGCTCTTCGCGTTGCGGGTGTGACTAAGAGGTTCCCCGGAGTTCTGGCTCTGGATGACGTATCCCTAGACCTTTATTCTGGCGAAATACACTCACTTCTTGGAGAAAACGGTTCAGGTAAATCAACTCTAGCTAAGGTTATCGCAGGCATATATGTGCCAGACGAAGGCAGCATCGAGATTCTAGGGAAACGCCTCCGTCCGGTAAGCCCAGCAGACACAATTAGTCACGGCATTTTTTACGTGCCCCAGAGCCCTAACTTAATAGATAAGCTTACTGTAACTGAGAACGTGCTCTTAACGTTGAGGTCATACGGTATTATGTCGAAAGTTAAAGAAGTCGAAGAGCTAGTAGTCAAGGAGGCCCGAAATATAGGCTCAACTATAGACCCAGAAGCCGAAGTAGGTAAGTTAAGCTACACCCAGAAACAGGTAGTAGAGCTAGTGAAGGCGTCCCTACTGGGTGCTAGGATACTACTCGTTGATGAAGTAACAACATACCTACCGAGATCTGTTAGAGAAAAGTTCTATGACTACTTGAAAAGACTGAAGAGCGAGGGTAAAGCAGTTCTTCTCATAACGCACAAGATCCCCGAAGCAATCGAGGTAGCAGATAGAATCACGGTCATGCGGTCTGGTAGGGTGGTTAAAACGTTAGAGAAGAGAGAATTTGATATAGACCTAATCAGGAAACTGATGTTTGAAAACAACGGTCTAAGTACCTATATGGCCGAAGGACTTTCGGGAGAGCTTATCGCAAGAGATGAGAAAGCAGTAATTCAGTTAGATGACGTGTGGGCTGTCGACGAAAGCGGTAACTACGCTCTTAGGGGTGTACGGTTCGGTGTTAGACCTAGGGAGGTTCTAGGAATAGTTGGGATTTCGGGTAGTGGTCAAAAGGAGTTGTCTGAAGTTTTAATAGGTCTCAGGCCTGTTGAGAGAGGTCGGTACTACCTAGGTGGAGTTGATGTTACCAATAGAGGCTCCAAAGTAGTAAGAGCTGCTGGAGTCGGGTTTATCTCGGAGGTTCCTCTTTACTACAACCTATCTGGAGATCTTAGCTTAACTGAAAACATGGCACTAGGTGCCCGCAATAGAGGCTTGCTTCTTTCACTGAAGTCTCTTTCAGCAAAAACCAGAGAGATCATAGAAAAATACGGAATCGTTGCAGTATCACCTAAAACTCAAGTAAAGGTTCTCTCCGGCGGTAACGTCATGAAGTTCGCAATAGCTAAAGAGCTTGAGTTCGCTAAGAAAGCGCTGATAGCATTGAATCCGACAAGGTCTTTAGACGAGAAGTCTGTACTAAGCTTTATTAGTACCTTAAAAAAGCATGTGCGAATAGGCGGGCTTTCCGTGATATACATTAGTGAGAGCTTAGACGAGGTTCTTCAAGTAAGCGATACCGTAGCCGTTATAAACAGCGGCAGGATAGTGGGAGTTTTCGAGAGGAAAACTGTTGAGAGGGAAGTTCTAGAGAAGCTTATGGTGATGTAGGTGGTAAGAGTATCGATAGTAATAACTAAGCGCTACAAGAGAACTGTAATTGCGTCAACACCTGTAATACTGTTAGGGTCTCTGCTGGTCGGTTTAGTAGTGTCCTACTTAATTATTTGGGCTACAGTAGGTCTCGATCCAGCCAGTTTCTTTGGTACGTTCTACCAGACTCTGGTGTCATATACTGGGCTACTAGAGTCACTGCTGTTTCTAACAATCCTAGGTACAGCGATCTCCATAGCCTTCTACGGGTCTTACTGGAACGTCGGTGCTGAGGGTCAGTATGTTCTGGGCATGCTTGGTGCTATGTACGTCGTGATGTTCTCTCCACTTAGTGGTCCTCTATTGAGTAATGGTCAGGTAGGTGCGGTAGGTCTTAAACTTGTTGCCATAGTCTTAGGTGGCGTACTCGGTGCCTTATGGTCGCTGGTGCCTGGTCTTATCAAAGTATTTGCTAAAATAAGTGAGATACCGGTAATGCTGTTGATGAACTACATTGCTTACAGTCTCTCCGATTACCTAACGGCGGGACCGTGGAAGGGTAGGTACACGTATGGCTACATCAGGACTGACATGATATCTGAGTCGGTGAGGTTAACTGTTATTCCGGGACTAGAGATCTTAAGGTACGAGGTAGTGGTAGCAGCCATTGCAGTACTTGCTCTAATTTACTTAATCCTAGAGCATACATTGCTGGGACTAAAGATCAAGATCTTGGGGACAAACCCCACCGCTCTAAAGTCTTCGGGATACGATGAGAGGAGAGTTATCGTGTTAGTAGCTACCATTAGTGGCTTTATTGCCGGTCTAGCTGGCGCTATGAGGCTCCTGGGATACGACTACCGCTTACCTTATAACATAGGAGACGGTAAGACTGGTTTCTATGGATATACAGCTATTTTAGTAGCATGGCTTTCCTTTAGGGACATCAGGTTTATCGTACCTTCCGCGGTCATAGTTTCAGCTCTAAGCAGCTTCGGCTACAGAACCCAGATGAGTCTTAAAGGCTTGTTGCCGCCCGGTATTTCGGCTTACGCCTTTTCCCAGATATTCATCGGGACTACTCTTATAGTATATACCCTAACTAGGATAACGAAAGAGTTTTCAGTGAAGCTGGTGATTCGAAGGTGAGCGAGTTCCTAGATTGGTTTACCCGAACACTGGCATCGGCCTACGTAGTCTATACTCTTGCCGGCATCGGGAATACTGTCATAGAAAGGTCTGGTGTTCTCAATCTAGCTATTGATGGACTCTTTGTGTTAAGTGCCTCACTAGCTTATACGTACGCTATACAAATGTCATCACTGATTCAAATAGGCTCCCTGGCTACAAGTATTTCGTTACTGCTAGCAGCAGCAACTACAGCTCTTCTATATTCTCTATTTATGGTGTTGAATACTGTTTTACCGATAAGTCAGGGTGCTATTGGTCTATCCTTTATGTTTGTAGGATACGGTCTAGCTGCTGTAGTAGGAAACATAGGGAGGCTCATATTCAGCTTGCGGAGAGTTAGAATAGAGTACATCGGTATGACACACGTTAGTGCGGTCCTCATATATCTTGCTACAATTCTAGCTGTTGTAGTAGCCTACCTGCTACTCTACAAGTACAAACTGGGAGTGCTGATAAGAGCTGTTGGAGAGGATCCTAGGTTGGTTAGTCAAATTGGTGTTAACGTTACTTACGTTAGGCTTCTATCAGGTTTACTGGGGGGAGTACTTGTAGGTCTGGGAGGCGCTCTATTTACTTTATGGAGAGTAGGTGGTTGGTCTCAAGGTCAGGGACTTAACCACGGCTGGCTCGCTTACGCTGTATCCATTGCCGGCTGGAGGTACCCGCCTCTAGTAGCTCTAGTCTCTATATTCTTTTCAGCAGCATATGTATTGCTCCCCCATTTACAAAGCTTAGGACTGCCCGTAGAGGTATCTACCGCAGCTCCCTATATCACGTCGATAGCTCTCATGGTAGTAGTGTCCACTATGCATAGAAAAAGTAGATTGCTAGCAGACCCTAAATCTCTGGGGCGATCATTCTTCAGAGAGGAACAAGTTTGATAGATGTCCGCAATCTATAGCCCAAACATTTAACTGCTTTCAAGCGGTGTTTTTGTATGGAGTTAGCTTCTATGTTGATTTATAGCAACCTGCGTCATTACCTCGCGTATTCTTTTGTATTGGCCTCGACCGCCACCAACCATGAAATATTAGGCTATTTTTTCCATCTTAATGTTTTGTGCTTTGGAATAGATCCAAAACCTTGCTGTTTGTAGCTACCGGAGTTGACCGTGAAGGTAATGCTCCGAGCCTCCCGCAACTTTAAACTACGCAAGGACTCCATCGTCGGGCTTAACCGCAACTCAAGAATAGCGAGAACGCTAAGTTCGCGTGCGCAAGGTTAATTTCATTAGTTCATGCTAGATACTGCTAGAGCTGACCTCATATTATCGATTAGAGAAAAGGAAAGAGAAGGTTCAGCTTTCATTAGCTTGTTACTGCTTACAATTACTTACATAGGGCTAAGCTATCTCTTCTATTTACTTTAAGGATTTTTTCTGCTGATCCTAGGTTTACAGCTAGTTCTGCTAACTGTAAGCTGTTCTCGTAAAGCACTAGTGTCCCAGGCGGCACAGCTGAAAATACCTTCTCTACTAAAGCCAGGAATTCGTGGGCACCAACGATTACTCTTACTCTATCTCCAACGCTTAATTCGAGGAGCTCTATGATTCTTTTGAACCTCTCGGACAGTACTACGTTTCCAAACCTATCTATGTGGATTACCCAGCTTTTTACACAATCACCCACTTTCTCCAGTCCAATACGGAGTTTAGGCCTAACTAAGTCACTAGGGCTCACAGGCTCACCTAGAGACCTGAAGTCAATACCGCACGCCACTCTCGCGGCAACTGGTATAAATATGTCTCTTCCATGGAACGACCTTGATACTGGTTTCCAAAAGAGTTCCTCGCGAGTAAGAACTACAGCGCTCTCTAGTCCGTCTTCCTCGGCTGCTATTATCATGAGTCCGTTATCGGGTCCGACAAAGTAGTAGTTTTTACTAGCGATAGCTATGGGCTTTCTAGACGTGCCTACACCTGGGTCAACAACTGCTGCAAAGACTGTTCCAGGTGGGAAGTATTTATAAGTAGAAAATAGTATGTAAGAGCCGTAGTCGACGTCGAATGAGGGAATTTCGTGTGTTATATCTACTAAAGTTATGTTTCGGCAAATCCTCAGAGCTATACCCTTCATTGATGGTACGTAGGGATCTGAAGTACCGAAGTCTGTGAGTAGAGCTAAGATCCCGCAAGCCTCTCTCATAAAAGCTCACCACGGCCTGATCTCCGCTACCCACATATCATTACGCTATAGAAGTACTTATTCGCCTAGCGACGAAGACATATCGAAAAAGTAGTAAGTGTTACATATTTCGTAAGCCATCGTAGATAGCTTAGCGGAATCAGGACTGCTCACAGCTCTCTTCACGGCGCTATTTATGAGCTTTTCTCTAAGCTTGTTTAGTGGGTAGTCAAGATGAAAAAGGTTATTGTGGGTTCCGATGACTTGTATTCATGTGCTAAATCAGCAGTCGAGTATCTCAAGGAAAGAGGTTACCAAGTCGAATTATCTGGCTCACTGAGAACTGGCAAGCCCGAGCCATGGCCAGACGTAGCCTATTCTGTAGCAACTGCTGTAGCTAAGGGTGAGGCTCACTGGGGGATTCTAGTCTGTTATACCGGCACGGGTGTTTCAATCGTCGCTAACAAGGTCTATGGTGTTAGAGCTGCACTATGTAATGACCCGCAGACTGCTCGTGGCGCTAGGCTGTGGAATGACGCTAACGTACTAGCGATGAGTGGTAGACTTGTAACTGAAATTATGGCACGTGAGATATTAGAAGCCTGGATCTCTATTGAGAGCCCAGACATTTCTGAGTTACCCAACATCGAGAAGCTCAAGGAGATAGATAGAGCTCATAGAAAGCAGTAATACTGAATAATTAACGTCTTAACTAATGGGAGAAAGCTCTACGGTCGAGGAGTCTCTCTTCGGGCGAGAGTGCTCTGTAATGGAGAGTCTGGAGCTCGTAGGTAGGAGGTTGTTATACAGCACAGACTTAGTTACAGTTTCTTAAAGGTAAAGTATTAAAGTATTTATAGCTATGGCATAAAGAGCAATTGGTGGTATTTTGAAGGGTTGGTCAGGAAGATATCTCTACGTAGACCTATCTAATAAAAAGTTTCATTATGTAAACTTTTCTGATGATGTACTGATAAGTTTTATCGGCGGTAGGGGTCTGGCTATTAAGCTACTATGGGACCTTAACCCAGCGGGTGTAGATCCTCTATCACCAGAGAATCACTTAATCCTTGCGGTAGGTCCCCTTACTGGTTACCCACTGCCATCTTCAGGTAAGATGGTGGTAGCGTCTAAGTCCCCTCTTACAGGCGGTTACGGTGATGGAAATATCGGGACTAGGGCAGCTGTCGAGCTCAGAAGGCTGGGGGTCGATGCCGTAGCTATTAAGGGGAGAGCAGAGAAGCCCACTATTCTATACTTGAGTTGCGACGGTGTTGAGTTTAAAGATGGGAGGGACTATTGGGGGCTCACGACCAAGGAAACTGAGGAGAAACTAGAGAAGGAATTAGGTAAAGAAGTATCGGTTTTAAGCATAGGTCCCGCTGGTGAGAGGTTAGTGAAGTATGCTACAGTAGTGAGCGAGTTCGGTAGGTCTGCTGGAAGACCTGGTATGGGTACTGTAATGGGGTCTAAGAATCTCAAGGCTGTGGTTGTAAGAGGCTGTTATCAACCTGAGCCTGCTAACCGAGACGAGCTCTTGAAGCTGGGAGCAGAAGCATATAGAAAGATCAAGGAGTCTCCATCTTACGAATTTTGGGTAAGACAAGGTACTATGGCTACTATAGAGTGGTCTCAGAAGAACTCTGTTCTTCCTACGTACAATTTCAGTGAGGGTGTGTTTGATTACTGGGAGGGGATTGACGGCTTCATTATGGAGTCTATGAAGACTAGGGTCAAAGCATGCCCGAACTGCAATATGCCGTGTGGCAACGTAGTTAAGTATGTAACTTCAACTGAGTCTGGTGAAGCAGAACTCGATTATGAGAATGTCGCAATGTTGGGTTCTAACATAGGTCTATCACCACTGAATAAAGTTGCTCACATAAACCTATTGGCGGATCTCTACGGTATAGACACGATAAGCTTGGGGAGCGTGATTGGCTACTCTATGGAGCTGAGCGAGAAAGGGCTACTAAGGGAGAGAATAGAGTGGGGTGACTACGCTAAGATCAAGGAGCTCACACGAAAGATAGCGTACCGAGAAGATTTGGGAGACCTTCTTGCGGAGGGTGTTGCTACTATGGCCAACAGGATAGGAGGTGATGCCTGGAAATATGCTGTGCACGTCAAGGGCCTGGAAGTATCGGCATATGACTGTCACGCCGCGCCCGGTATGGCTCTGGCTTATGCTACATCACCAATAGGTGCTCACCACAAGGATGCCTGGTTTATTGCTACCGAGATCAGGATAGGTAGGTTTGACTACACTACTGAGAAAGTTGAGAGACTGGTTTGGATGCAGAACGTAAGAGGCGGTATGTTCGAGTCTCTAGTAACGTGCAGACTTCCATGGGTTGAAGTAAGCTTAGACCTAGACTACTATCCCAAGCTTCTAACTGCTACTACTGGGTATGCCTATACTTGGGACAAAGTGTTTGAAATTGCGAACAGGATTTACACTCTAATAAGGTCGTTCTGGGTGAGGGAGTACGTAGCATCAGGCCTAAAGTGGAGTTACGAGATGGACCTACCTCCGGCAAAATGGTTTACTCAGCCTCTCACTAAGGGCTTGCTAAAGGGCATGAAGCTGGATGCTGATGGCTACATGAAGATGCTTAAGCACTACTATAGTGTTAGAGGGTGGGACGAGAGAGGGATTCCGAGAAAGTCTACTCTAGAGAAGCTCGAACTAGGTAGTGTAGCACCAGAACTTGAAAAACTGGGAGTAAGCTTAAGCTAAAGCACACTAAAGCTTTATAAGCACAACCACCATTTTTACGTGAAGTAGGGTGCGGAATGGAGGGTAAGGGAAAGTTAAGCTTAGAGTCAATATGTGGTGGATTACCTGAAGAACTATGCGTACAGATAAGTTCTGAACAACAGATCGTTAAGATAAGAGTAGAGAAAAGGAAGTTCGGTAAGGAGGTTACTGTAATAGAGGGATTAGACGGTAACGTGTACAATTTAAAGGAGGTTGCTTCAAGATTGAAGTCGAAGCTAGCAGTAGGAGGGACAGTAAAAGACAACCACATAGAGTTGCAGGGAAATCAGAAAACTAGGGTTAAGCAGCTTCTGATTGAGGAACTAGGTATACCTCCAGAAAACATAATAACTATAGAATCTGAGTAGCTAAATAACTAAAGTTAAATAATACTATTTTAACAACTTTCTTACTCTTCTGGTAGCTGTAGCTTCAGGCTTTTAACAAGCTCTCTATATCTATTTCTAACTGTTACTTCTGTCACTCCCACAACAGCTGCTATATCTTTCTGAGTCCTCTTTATTCCTAACATCTGGGCCGCAGCGTAGACGGCGGCAGCAGCTACTCCGGTTGGGTCTTTGCCTGCTGTAATACCCAGCTTCCTTGCTTCTTCTAGAAGTTCTACGGCTTTCTTAGCGACTCTGCCACTTAGTCCGAGAGCTGAAACTATTCTCGGCACATAATCCGCCGAGTCTGTTGGTGGGACCCTTATCTCTAGTTCCTTAACTAGCATTCTGTAACACCTAGAGATCTCGCGTTTATCAGCCTTAGTTACGCCCGAGATCTCGTCGAGTAGCCTGGGTATCTTATGGATTCTGCAGGCTATGTAAAGAGATGCTGCTGCCACGGCTTCTACAGACCTACCCCTGATAATGCCTCTCTCGATGGCTTTTCTATATATCGATACCGCCTCTTCTTTAATAGACTTTGGTAGTCCCAGCTGATCAGCTATTCTCTCGAGTTCTACAGCAGCTTGCGTGATATTTCTGTCTATAGAGCTCTGTATTCTTGTCCTCAGCTGCCACTTCCTCCACCTCATTGCCTCAAGCCTCTTCTTCATCTCAAGCTTCTTTCCTGTAGCATCCTTATCCCTCCAGTCAATTACAGATGTCAGACCTCCATCGTGTATCATAGGCGACAAAGGAGACCCAGCTCTAGACCTCTTACTCTCCTCGTCAGAAGTAAAGGCTCTCCACTCCGGTCCTTGGTCGACAACTCTCTCCTCTATTACCTCGCCAGTTTCAGAACACACATACTGCCCACGAGACTCATCAAACACTATCTTATCTGGTGGACACTTCTCTTCAATTACCTCTTGCTCTGGATTCTCAGAAACCATGAAACCCACCGAAAAGTTTATTTTTGCCCACCTTAAACCGCTATCGTAACATTCGAATCGTAGCTTATAAGCTTTTTGCCTAATTTAAAATACTTGGAGCCGCCGTAGCTCAGCCCGGTGGAGCGCCGGCCTTGTAAGCCGGTGGTCGCGGGTTCAAATCCCGCCGGCGGCTTCAGCTCCCGTGGGAGCTGATTGCTTATAAACTCATCGTTTCATGGTCCTCCCTCGCATCCATGAAACCTATAGGTACAAAGGAGGTTCCACATTTAGGCCCAGAGATGAGCAAGCCTTGATAGTCTTGATAAAGGCTATCCGCGGTTGAGGGCGTATCTAATTAAGACACTAACTAGAGAGTAGTTAGTTCTCCGCTAGTACTTGGGGTTGAGTTTGCTCGCCAGCTTTCTCCTCGGGTTTCTTCCTCAGCTCTCTGTATTCCCTGATTATTTCCTCGAGGTCACGCAGGGACAGCCCTCTCCTGTTCAATTCTCTAGTCCTCTTAATCTCGTTGATTTTCTTTCTCACCTCAGCCATTCTGCTAGTGACTTCGGAGCCTACTATGGCTACTTTATCTAGAGTACTGTAGTCTACCTCCTTAGTGACTGGTATAGTCATCTCGTTAACTAATCTAGACAGAGCATCGTCTGGGAAGCTACTAGGCAGTATCAACCCGATCTCCAACTTCTCTACTAACGGAGCAACCTTCTCTAGACTACTTAAGGTAGGTCTTTCAATAAACACCATCTCACCCTGCTTCAAATTCTCTAAGCTCTCTAACTGCTCTGCTGTTGATACCTTCCTCACTACGATCAACCTGCCTTCGGCAACTCCTGGTAGAACTCTCGCCAGCTTGAGGTAATGTTCCTTCACGCCCTCGTACTCGGCTCTCAGATTATCTAAGTCTCTTACTACGTTGACTAACCTCTGAGTCAGCTCGTAGACTTTGCGGTCCTTCATAATGCTTCTAGATATGCTACCTAACTCAGATTCTATTATCGTTTTTAGTTTAGAGAGCTCTACCTCGAGGTTCTTCAATTTGTTTAAAAGTTGCTGCTTCTCTGTTTCGAGAGATTCGATCGTCCTCTCTAGCTCTCTAATCTTCTTTTTCATGAACTCGTTTGACTCGGCTAGAGCTCTAGCTTCGTGGATCACTTCTAGAACTCTATCAGTAGGTTCCTCACTGCTTAGAGCCTCTGCTATTATCTCCTCTATTATAGCCGCTATAGGAACTCCCTCAACGATTCTCACTAGGTACTTATCTAAGTTAATTGATGCTTTATCTAGTCCCATCTCCACTAGCTTACCTTCGAGCTCTCTCATCTTTCCCTCAATAGACCTGTAAGCCTCCACGGCAGCAGCAAGGGAGTCCCTCATATGGGTATCTTTAACCTCGATATCATAGAGCTCTGCGTATTCTCTAGAGATAGACTCTTTTTCATAAGCAGCTAGACTGCGTTCGGGACTATACACTCTAGCCCCTAGAGATGCTGCTACTCGCCTCACGAACTCTGGCGGTGGCTGCTTATCTGTAGCAACCATCACAACTTTCCCAAGGTTCCGCAGCACTGAGATTACGTCTTCTCTATCTAACCCCCGGGCCGAGCTTAATGCTACCACACGCCCGTTGAGGTCGAGCACTGCGAGACCTACCTCAATGCCCGGGTCTAGACCAACTATTAGGTGTTTCTGCTCTTGCTCTTGAGACAGGACTAGATGCTTTATAGACGTAATGTTGATTACCGGTTTTACTCGTACTACTACATCTCGTCCCACGGTGTTTCTAACAAGCCCGTAAAGCCTTTCCCTATCGCAGTATGCCGTTATTACAGCTGACTCTATCCCACCCTGGCTTCTCCTCAAAGTAATGTCGTATTCTATAGAATTAGACTTAAGTATTTCTTCTATTTTCTTAACTGCCTGCGCTACTGATGCCCTCAGGTTGCGCTTAAACCTGTTCGCACTAGAGCCACCGGCTCTACCCGACCTTCCCCTGTAGACATGTATTTTAACTTTCTTACTGAAGACCTTGACCTCCTTGCCGAACCCTCTACTAGCTAGGAAAGCTATGACTACGGCTGAGAGCTTTGAATCTAGCTTCCCGTAAGGTAACTCGAGACCGGCCTCTCTAGCTAACATGCGTAACTCCTTAAAGCTTTTTTCATCTACATTGACCTGTACTAGCTTGACTCCAGGAGGCAGTAGCTTCACGAAGTTAGAGACGTTTCTAACAGAACCACCGAGTTCTAAGACGTTGTCTACAGCGAGAACCTCGGGTTTGAGATCCCAGAGCATTCTTAGTAATCTGCTTACCGTAACCTCATCTACTTTCACTAGAGTTCCGTTACGCAGTACTGCTATCGAATAGACAAACTCGCCTAGCTTACTCCCGGATTTAGCTACGTCTACACCAAGGTATGTGGGTGCGTTATATTCCATTAACTAGCCCCTTAACATATCTGATCGCTTTCTCTAGATCCAAGGAAACTCCATATCTGCGCTTAAAAAATTTAAGTAGATTACCTATGTCTTTCCTCAAGTACTCCTCGGCCAGAGGGTCTTCCCTATTAACGTATTGTGGCCAGTCTATTATGTAGGGTATTTCATTAGAGTCTCTTACTGATACTACAATATTGTATTCACTTAGGTCTGCGTGAACTATGCCGGTGTTCAAGTAGGCAGTTCTCATAGTTGTGAGTATAAGGTCTAGCATGTTCTCAGGGTCTTTAGCATTTCTATACCTATAGAGGTCTTCCCCGTCAACGAACTCCATTACTACAGCGTGCTTACTCCATCCCCACACTCTCGGAGTTAAACTAGTGTGTTTTGATAAGAGCGAAAGGGCTCTGTACTCTCTTTCAGCAGCTAGCTTGGAGGCCTTTAACCAAGAAGGCTGGTCTGTGAGATATCCCCTATACCTCACTACCTTCTTAAAGCTTACTCTACCTATCTTGTAGAACTTTACGACAGCTATCTCACTAGTGGGGGTTTTAGCTAGGTATAGTACGCTCTCCTTACCTGTACCTATCGAAGGACCTACGTGAGTTACTACACCTTTTTCAACCAGTTCTAGCAGAGCGAGACAGTCTAGACC
The DNA here is from genome assembly GCA_038841535.1 of Sulfolobales archaeon. GTDB lineage: Archaea > Thermoproteota > Thermoprotei_A > Sulfolobales > NBVN01 > DRZP01. The sequence continues at coordinate 119,272 of JAWBTQ010000003.1, forward strand.
GAGAAACATCAGGCGGTAAGCTGCTCTCGTTAAATGACCCTCTACCAGCTTTTTCATTCTTAAGGCAGAGATTTCTCTAGCAAAGTTCTTCTCAGGTATTCGAGTCTTTCTGAACAGTAGTTCTTCAGGTACGTACTCGAAGACTCCCAGATTCTCGTCTAAGACGGATAGTATGGATAAGCCTGTCTTACTAATATCCTTGCATACTCCCGCAAGCTTTAAATGCATTTCGGTGCTTCCACTCGCATTTAGGGTGTGGATAGTTTTTATGCTTACCTAGGGGTATTACACTTACCGCAATCTAAGAGCAACGTCCATTAAAGCACTGCCTTACTCAATCCATGAGGTTAAGAATAGGGGTAGATTAAACTACGATTAAAAGACTATATAGCAGAAATCCCCATATCGCTCTGGTGAACTGTCTGAGCAACAAGAAAACTGTTGAACTAGACTTGATTGAAGAGTATGTCTACTGGGGCGAAAAAAGATATAGATTTAAAGTAAAAGGCACTAACATAATAGTGAATGTTAGAGCTGATAGCGTTGATGAAGGCGTCGAGAAGGCCATAGAGGTACTCAAAAAAATCGGTTACATTAGTAACTAGCACAATTTTGTTAGTCAGCAGTGATGTTTCAGTATACCCGTATTTTCACTCGCAGACGAGAGCCCTGCTCTTCAGGATAGGGGGTCACTCTATTGCTTTAGACCCTGAGTCTTCTGTTGCAATTTTTAGTCTTAAGTTTCTCTTAATGGTGGGTGCGGCTATGCCCAACATGGCTCTATCTAAGTCTATATTGAACCGTGAGTCTCTAGCTAGAACAGAGCTCCACGCTGATGTTCTAAAGGTGCTGGAAGTAGGGCTCAGAGCAGCCGATCCGGAGTCTTCTGTTCGTAGTGCTCTCTCGAGAGGGGGAGATGTAGTGTGTGTTTTAGATGAATGCTTTAGTGCTACGGGCAGAATTCATGTAATCGGCTTCGGTAAGGCCGGTTTGGGTATGTCTCTGGGGTGCGAGAGTGTGTTAGGGGAGCTAGTAGCTGGTGGGGTAGTCATAGTTCCCTCTATAGGGGATTCTCCTAGGCTACCTAAGAAGATCGAAGTAGTCGAAGGAGAGCACCCAATACCAGGTGAGAAAACTCTGCGAGCAAGCCACAGATTGATTAAGTACGTTGAGGATAACTTGAGTACAGGAGACGTGGTGATAGTCCTAATTTCTGGCGGTGGGTCGGCTTTGTTCGAAATTCCGTATCCACCACTAACTCTAGGTGATATAGCTATCACCACGAATACCCTAATGAGGGCTGGTGCTGATATAGTCGAGCTCAACACAGTCCGCAAACACTTGAGCATGGTTAAAGGTGGAAGGCTCTTGAACTTTACTAGGAGGGCAAGCCGGGTCTTCTCTCTCATAATCTCCGATGTGGTTGGAGACCCGATCGAGTTCATCGCTTCGGGTCCTACAGAAGCAGACACTACTACCTATCGAGATACCTACGAAGTTCTGCAGAGAAGAGGGGTGTGGGATGCTCTACCGAACAGCGTGAGAGAACTAGTGCTAAGTGGCTTATCTGGCAAGATCCCCGAAACGGTGAAACCTGGAGATCCACTACTCGATAAGGTTAGAAACTTAGTAGTCGCCAGCAACATGATATCTCTTAAGGATATGGAAAAGAAAGCTAGAGAACTAGGCTATAAAGCAACAATAGTGACTTCCATGATGGTTGGTGAAGCTAGAGAAGTCGGTAGATTCCTCGGAAGTATAGCACGCCATATCACCAAGTACAAACAACCCGGTGAAAAGCTTATGTTACTCCTAGGTGGTGAAACTACGGTAACGGTTAGAGGTCGCGGCCGTGGTGGTAGAAACCAAGAGCTTTGTGTGGGGTTCTCATTATCTGCTCGAGGATTAGAAAATGTCGTACTTGCGTCCATAGGTTCTGATGGAATAGATGGTAACAGTCCAGCTGCTGGAGGAATGTGTGACGGGCTGTTGGTAGATGAAGCACTAAACGCAGGTTTAGACCCTCACAAGTATTTAAACGATAACGACACGTACACATTACTGAGCAAGTTGGGAAGGGCCATAATCACTGGTCCCACCGGTACGAACGTGAATGACTTAGTAGTTCTAGCAGTTCGGTAGGGAATCCGTATTGGTTGCTGTGGACATAGCGTTTTTAGTTGTTGTAACCCCTCTAGTGCTGATTCTATCGTTACATTCTATATACTTGCTATCGTCTAGTAGAATAGAGAGAAAAACGGCTCCCGGCCTTAGTGCGAGGGAAAGAGTCAGTGTTGTTATACCTATAAAGAGCGAACCCATCGACCTAGTTTACGATAGTGTGAGTTACTTAATTAAGCTAATAGAAAAACTCGGTAACCGTATAGAGATATACATAGTGTCAGATGATGAAGAAGAGTACGTTAAAACCTTAAGGAATAAGCTAGACTCTTTAAGCTCGCCTATTTCGGTGAGAGTCGTAAGACGGGATGGTCGGGGAGGAAGAGTTGGCGCTCTGAACTTCGCCCTCAACGAAGTTGTGAAGAATGATAATCTCCTAGTCTTAGACATAGACGCTAAACCAAGTGAGGATTTTTTTGAAGAGCTACTAGACTGTGCTCAGGTATACGATGCGTGCGTAGGACGCTGGGTAGGGTACTGGGTAAGAGATACCAGAATAGCTAGGGCACTAGCTTTCATAACAGAGCTTGTCGCTACAGCTCTCTACAGAGGTAGGCAAAAACTTGGGTTGCTTGTTTTTCCTCTGGGTTCCGGGACCCTTTTCAGAGTGAAGTCTCTTAAGGCTGTCGGAGGATGGGAAGATGGGACAGTTCAAGACGACGTGATTATAGGCATGAGACTCTATGGTTCCGGTTTCAGAGTCGGATACTCAGATAAAGCTACTTTACGTGTTTTAGTTCCATCATCCTATAGAGCCTTTAGAATACAGCAACTTAAGTGGGCTTACGGCTCAGTGGAGAGCTTAAGGTATAGCTTTAAGTACCTTAAGAGGAGCATAGGTGTCCTTAAGTCGATTGAAGCTAGACTATATACTCTCCAATACGTTCCTGGACTTTCAGTATTGGCAACCTCGATGGTAGTACCCAGCGTAGCTATTGCATCGAACTCGGACTTAAGCTATCTCCCGTTGCTTGCCGTTAGTGCTATATCGTCCTTCTACGTTGGAGCCGTACTTAAGACTTTCAGTAAACCCGGAGCGAAAGTTACTAAAATACTCAGGCTACTGGGTACGGCGTCAGCAATCGGTGTAACTGTAGCACCGATCGTTATAAAAGGATTAATTCTGGGTATTCTCGGCACACGACCGAGAGCTCCCGTAACTCCTAAGGGATCCGAAGACCGTGAAAGATATAGAGAATACTTAGAGGAGTACATAGCTACCACAACTTCCCTCCTCCTCGGGATTGTGGCACTAATTAGAGGTCACTACCTTGCGTCCGGAATAGGCTTCCTCCCCACTATAGCATTAGTCTATACTCTAGCAAGAGCGACTAGACAACCCCACACTCCTACCTCAGTCTAGCTCAAACTATAGAGCCTCCATTTTAAAGAGGCTCTAAGTCACGAGCTCCTTCGATTTACCAAGGTCGGTAAGTGCTTGGTACACGGCTTCTCTACTCAAGCTTGATCATTCTCGACTTCTATTGCCGTGCTTAAGTAACTAAGCTATCCAACATACCGTGACAGATGCTATGACCTACATAAACCATAAGCTAACTGTCACCTCCTTAAAGTCCCGCAGAACTCTTTCTGGTTTCGCATTAGTTTATAGTGATTGGTGCTACTCTCGGTAATGCGTTAGAGACACCTATAAACGTCTCACCAAAGAATAAAGCCTCTCGATGGGGTGCGGAAGCTCGTGGGAGAGCTGAAGGTAAGACCTCTCAGAGGCAATCCAGACGTCAAACACGCAAGATGTTGAGAGCCCAGAGCCGCCCCGAGTGCCCCTAAGCCTAATGAAATCCCGGGCGAAATGCGGGGGAAGGCGCAGGGCGATGACATCACTCGGTATAAGCCAACATCAGAGCCGAACCCTGAGTAAAGGTTTAGAGCATCATGTGTTGAGGGTTGCTCTCAGCTTCTCTATGGTGATCCTCAACCCTGCGTGTAAAGTTATTGAAGGTTTGAAGCCGAGCTTTCTTCTCGCCCTGGTTATGTCCGCTACTGAGTGCACTATATCTTCGGGACGAGCATCCTCGTGAACCAGCCCAACATTACCCAGTCCAAGGATCCTTAGTACTTCGTTAGCTAAGTCCAGTATTCTCGTAGCTTCACCACTACCGATATTAAACACCCCTGAGGTCCTAGACTTTAAAGCACAAACAACAGCTTGTACGACATCTGAAACGTATATGAAATCCCTCGTTTGCTCACCGGTACCGTATACTACTAGCGGCTCACCCTTCAGTGCTCTCCTAATAAACTCTACTATCACTCCTGAATAACCCGTACTCTGTTTAGGACCGTAGACGTTGAAGATCCTCAAAATCACTGGTCTAAAGCCGTATACCTTGGAGTAGGACATTAAGTAGAGCTCTCCAGAAGCCTTAGAAGCTCCATAGGGGGACTTAGGGTGCAGGGGGTGGTCTTCAGGTATAGGGATCTTCACGGGATCACCGTAAACAGCAGAACTGGAAGCGTATATGAAGGAATCAACCCTCCTAGAGGCTCTAGCTAGGTTGAGAGTCCCAACTACGTTGACCTCAGTATAGAGGTTTGGTTCTCTAAGTGATTCCCCCACGTCAGTTAGGGCAGCTAAGTGGACAACGGCATCCACACCCCGAACAGCCTTTTCAACAGCCTCATAGTCTCTAACGTCTCGGACGATCAGCTCAACACTACTTAAGACACCATGGATATTTTGGAGACTACCTCGAGAAAGATTATCCAAAACCCTCACTTCATAACCTCTAAACACAAGCTCTCTCACGAGGTGACTCCCTATGAATCCAGCACCCCCCGTCACCAAGACTCTCAAACTATCCATCCGCATCAACCCATGCGTACACAAATTCCATGATAAAAAGCGTAGTGAAACTTTATACTGTATACTGTTAATATATAACGGAAACCATAACGAAGCTACCGTGCTCTGAGGCTTGCATCACTATAAAACTCTACTGGTGTTATTTGTATCTCGCTTCCGCGTACGTATCCGTTCATTTGCGTTTACTACTTGCGCACAGCAGTTCGCAACTCTTAAACTTACCGGACTGGTCGACATGTTGTATACATTTTAATGGTGTGATCATGGCCCTCCGGGCGGAAGGAGAGAGTGGAAAGATTGTGCGATTAAAGAGGGTCTGGAGGTAGCTGGCTGAGGTCAGGACGAACTCGGTATCGGTCTAGCTGATGTTGCTGATCATCATACCACTCACTGTGTTCTCAGTAACCGAAATGGTTTACACGGGCCGTAGGCGATAGCCCGAGGCCCGCACTCCATCTAATCTTCAGTATTTACTACTTACCCACGGCTTACCTCTGGGGCCAGTACCTTGCGGCCGCAGTCAAGCGGAGGGGGTGGAGAGTGATGGAGCCTTTTGAAGTAGTATTGTACGGTGCTGCGGGCCCGGTGGCTCTAGCCCTCTTAATATGTCGTACCCAACTTAACACCTCGGTCTTTAGTCCCTCTTTTTATGGATAGTTTGCCTTAACAGAGTTCTCCCGCTTTAGCGGCTAGTAGACTACGGTAGTACTAGAGTACTTTAGTTAGACTGCCGCTCACGTTTCCAGAATCTGTCTCGAGCCAGCTCTCATGGATTACCGTCGCCCTGGGTTGACTAGGGCTGCGCTGGACGCTGCGCGATCCAGAGTCTTAACAGACTCAAGTAATTTACCTCCTGGAGACTGCGTAGCGTGAGGTCGAACCTGCCAAGGCTGGGAATAGAGCTACTAGTGCGGACCTTACGGTTGGGTTTTCCATGCTGTCTCCAGTATCCTGCTGATGTCCCTGCTTAAAACTTTCTCGGGCCTAGGCTACTTAAACACACTAGCTATCACCAGACCCGCGGAAAGCTACTGCTTTAAATAGAGCATTTCGCGGATATGGAGTGAGCCGTGGGTCTATTGGTTTATAAGTCAATAGCTCCCATGGGTGTGGAGCCGCCGGCGGGATTTGAACCCGCGACCACCGGCTTACGAGGCCGGCGCTCTACCACGCTGAGCTACGGCGGCTCCACAAGTGTTGTAGTGGGTATTTTTATAAATTACTTTCTAGGTAGGCAATCGCCACAGTCTCTAGCACGAAGAACATATTAGCTTGTAGGGTTGGTTAGTTACTGGTGAGGGGGTATGGAGCGAGGCAGTATAGTGAGCGTGATCGAGAGACTGTGGGGTCTCCGAGAGAGCTTAGCTGAGTTTAAAGAGGTTGGGCCGGGGTCTCCTCACGGTCTTTACATATACGATAAGGATAGTGACGTGTGGGTTCTATTTTCGTCTAAGGATAGTGACGTGTTTTTACCCAAGGTGGACGGTTACTACGTCATGTACTTCGACAACTCGCGCTGTTCAGCCTGCAGGAAGTACGACCTCCACTGGTTTCCGTACATTAGGCAGAACTCTCAGAGGCTCCTAGACCACTACTTTATTATAGTATTGTGCGACTGGTTTGCTAGAGAGTGCAAGTCTCCAGTTGCTAGTAATACCTTTACCTACTACGCTGTTCACGCATCACCTACTACAGTCCTTCTATATATTAAGAACGGTAAGGAGGTATATAGAGAAGCATATGATGGCTACCTCAAAATAGACGAGCTTGAGAAAGTAATCGGTGGCTTTAAGTCCCGAGTTGAGGCGTACGAGAAGGGATTGAAAGTCAGCAAACCTATAGAAGAGGGGCAGGACATTATTAAGTTACTTAAGCAACTTCTCTCTGGTGCTCGAGAAGATGTTTAATCCATACGAAATTAGAAAAGATTTTCCCATACTCAATAGAATGATTAGAGGCAGGAGACTAATCTACTTAGACAACGCAGCAACGTCTCAGAAGCCTAAGCAGGTAGTGGCAGCCATAGCTAAATATTACCTCTGGCATAACGCAAATGTACATAGAGGTCTACACACCCTCTCTCAAGAGGCAAGCCAGATGTATGAAGAGGCCCACGAGTACGTAGCTAAGTTCATTAATGCTAGAAGCTGGGAAGAGGTGGTGTTTACGTACAACGTAACAGAAGCCATTAACCTAGTCGCTTTTACTTGGGGTTTAGCTAACGTCAACCCTGGAGACGAGATTGTCGTTACAGTCATGGAGCACCACTCGAACATGCTTCCCTGGAGGAAGTTAGCTAAAATTAGGGGTGCTAAGGTGGTGTACGTCGACATAACTAATGGTGGTGAGCTCACATACGAGGAGTTTGAGAGAGTAATGAACAAGAGGACCAAAATTGTAGCAGCAACACTAATGAGCAACGTTCTTGGAACAATTACCGCAGATGTGGTGAAGAATGTGGTTAAGCTGGCTCACGAACATGGTGCTGTTGTTGTAGCAGATGGAGCACAGTACGTACCACACGCACCAACAGACGTTCGCGACCTAGAAATAGACTTCCTGGGCTTCAGCAGTCACAAGATGCTGGGTCCTATGGGCATAGGAGTTTTGTGGGGTAGGAGGGAAATACTTGAGGAGCTAGAGCCGTTTAAATCAGGAGGAGACACTATTAAGGATGTAACACTTGATGAAGTAGTCTGGCACGACCTTCCTTGGAGATTTGAGGCTGGAACTCCAAACGTCGGTGGTGCTGTTGGACTGAAAGCAGCCGTCGAATATCTAGCGAGGCTTGGAATGGATTCGGTCAGGCAGCATGAGAAAGAGTTAGTGGGATACACTTTTAAGAGGTTTAATGAAGAACTTGGAGATGCCGTCGAAGTATACGGTCCTAAGGACCCTGAGGTCAGGGGTGGTGTTATATCTTTTAACGTAAGAGGGCTGAATCATCACTCGGTTGGCATGGCCTTAGATATGTTCGGAATAGCTGTTAGGTCAGGCAGGCACTGTGCTCACCCATTGCATTACAGACTCGGTCTCACGGGGACTGTTAGAGCGAGTTATTATGTTTACAATGTAAAGGAGGAAGTAGACGAGCTTGTAGAGAGCCTCAAGACTATAATTACCTTGAAGGATAAGCTTAAGTCAGGAGAAGTAGATGAAAGAGTGTGTACAGGAACTTAACATCCACCCGGATCTCCATTCGAGAGAAGAGATAATCAAGAAGATAGTGAAGGAGTTACTGGAGGTTTTAGGAGAAGACCCCAGCCGTGAAGGACTTAGAGAAACACCTAGTAGAGTTTCACGCATGTGGGTTGAAGAGCTAGCGATGGGTTACTTTGTGGATCCACTAGCATACGTTAAAACCTTTGAGGTAGAGGAGTATGAAGGGCATGAAGGCTTTGTTGCTGTAACGAACATACCAACTAGGTCTATATGCGAGCACCACCTCCTCCCCTTCTTCGGGTATACTCACGTAGTCTACATACCTTCGGGTAAAGTTCTTGGATTTAGTAAGTTTGCTAGAGTGATTAAGGTCCTCTCTAGCAAGCTCCAGATACAGGAAAGACTGACAGAGCAAATAGCAGACTTCCTTAACGAGGTTTTGAATCCAAAGGGCCTAATAGTGCTTCAAGAAGCCCTCCACACATGCGCTCTAATTAGAGGTGTTGAGGAGTCTATGACTATGAGTACGATGGCTCTGAGAGGGATATTTAGAGAACAGAGAGAGCTAACTAACCTAGCTCTTCAAGTAATAAACATGAGTAAGCTACAACTTCCCAAGTTTGAAGGGTTCTAGGAAATGTTTTCTGCTCTAGGTCTCCCTGGGGTAGGTTACTCCTCGGCCCAGCGGTTCATAGCAGCAATCAGCCGCTCCGCGTGGGGGTCTAGATCCTCTTAGAGCCCAACGACCTTAGGCCCGCATCTAATGGGTAATCACCCTCCTGGGTGGCTCCGGGCGGCCCCGCATCACTATCTGGAGTCGGAGAGGCAGCAAGACTCATTACCGACTCGAAGATATCGCGGGAACTTCAGTAAACCTTGCGCAGCGAAAACAGCAACAAAACTATGGTAAGCCCTATTGACAGTTTACATAACAGCTTCGTACTCTTCTGTGTATGAGGTAGTCTCTTAAGTATGGTTAGGTAGAGCGAAAACTTTTTAGACGGAGGTCTCCCACGTATTAGGGGTAGTAATGAGGGGTCAGATAGAGTTCTTCTTCTCTCCCAGAACGGTGGTAGTAGTCGGGGCCTCGCGAAAGCCGGGTAAGGTAGGGTACGAGTTACTTAGGAACCTGCGAGAGATGTTCCGTGGAGATCTCTACGCCGTGAATCCTGAGGCTAAAGAGATTCTAGGAGTGCCGTGCTATCCTAGTCTAGCCAGTATTCCAGAAGATATAGACGTAGTTGTAGTAGCAGTACCAGCTGAAAAGGTCTTAGAGGTAGCTGAGGAGGCAGGTGAGAAGGGTGCTAAAGGTCTAATAGTAATATCTGGAGGGTTCAAGGAAGCGGGTACCGAGGGTTTTGAAAGGGAGAAGAAGCTTATTGAGATAGTTAAAAAGTATGGAACGCGGCTCATTGGTCCCAACTGTGTTGGTGTTTACGTTCCCAAGACAGGCATGAACACCCTGTTCCTCTCCAAAGAGAGACAGGGATACCCTACACATGGGTTTATAGCTTTCGCTTCACAGTCCGGTGCTTTCGGTTCTGCTGTACTAGACTGGGCAGCAATGAGGGGGATAGGAATAAGCAAGTTCGTAAGCTACGGTAATAAGGCCGACGTGGATGAAGTCGACGTCCTCCTCTACTTCAAGAACGACGAGGATACACGTGTAATTACACTCTATATTGAGGGTATAGAAGACGGGGCTGAATTCTTTAAGGTTCTCAGAGAGGTTGCTAAGTATAAGCCTGTTGTTGTACTTAAATCCGGAAGGACAGAGGCAGGAGCGAGAGCGGCTTCGTCTCATACGGGGTCTTTAGCAGGCTCGGACTCTATATATGACGCTGTCTTCAAGCAGTCTGGAGCAATTAGAGCTTACAGTATGGAGGAACTCTTTGATCTAGCAATGGGATTAGCTATGCAGCCACCAGCACCAGGTGATAGAGTTGTTGTTCTAACCGTCGGTGGAGGGTCTGGTGTTATGGCAACAGATGCCCTATCAGAGCTAGGTCTAAGAGTTCCCAAGCTCTCTGATAGCACTGTCAGTAAGCTAAGAAGAGTTCTACTTCCGTTCGCATCACCGTATAACCCAGTCGATGTAACAGGGTCCGCTGTAGACGAGCACTTAGTTGAAGCAATAGACATACTGCTGACTTCTGAAGACCAGGTTGACGCAGTAATGTGGCTTCCGTACTACATGGTCCCAGGTATAACCCCAGAGCTCAACAAAAAGTTCCTGGGGAGAGTCAAGAAGGTGTTTAGAGAAACTAACCGCGTAGTCCCCATAGTTGGAGTAGCTACTGGGGGGTCTTATACAGCGATTTACGCGAAGGAGGCGGAGTCTATGGGCATACCTATGTACGTGTCTCCAGAAAGAGCTGCTAGAGTAATTAAGGCGCTAGTAGACTACGGTAGGTGGCTGAAGAGGGCTGGATACTTCGACTACCATATCGAGAAGTTCCGCCGAATGTTCTTAGCACAATAGTTTCAGCTCAGTAGTAGTGAAGTTAGAGTAAAGTAACACTGATCATTTCTACCTATTTGAAGTCGAACAAGGTTTTTCCAGCTTTAGATATGGCCTCCAACTGCTTCTCGCTAACGCCGAAGTACTCTAGAATCCGCATGGCGGCAGGTACTATCTGGTGTTTCACATAATAATCGACGTCTATATCACTAAGCTTAGCCATGAAGTACGGTGCAGCTCTCGAAGATATCGGTGTCTGACCTCTCGTTATTACGTAACCTATCTTATCTCCTTTCTCCACCTTAAAACCGAGGCCTATCATTTTCTTAGCCGCAGTTACGTGTGGGGCGTTGACCTCGTATTCGTCTAGGGATTTAGTCAGTGTTTTCCAAATCACTAGCTTTTCAAGGGGTATTTTCTGCTGCTTTAGCTCTAGTACCACGCTTCTCACGTAGTCGGTAGCTTTTTTAGTATCACCGGTTTCTAGGACGATCTTAGCTACGTTCTCCTGGACTTCCTTCGCTATTTCTGACCAATCACCTCTCACTGCCTCAAATCCGACTATATCGATTCTTCCGTCATCTAGTATTCCAACATATCTCTTCTTGGCCTCAGTGAAGAAGACTCTTTTGTATACTTTATCTACCTTTATCTCTAGCTCTAGTACCTTCATGACTTCTTCTATAAACTTGCTAACCTCTGGTCTATTTGAGATGAACAAGGAATCTGTATCTCCGTATATAACCTCAAGGCCTAAGTTCTCCGCTAGGCTTATCGCTTTTTTTATCGTATCCCGACCGATTGCTGTTACGGCTTCGGCGCCTGGCTTAAAATACCATCGAGCACCTACCCACCCCATGTAACCGTATGATGCGTTAGCCAGTATCTTTAAAGCTCTTTGTCTCTCATCCAAGATCAGGTGCTCCGGAGAACCAAGAGGATACTTTTTCATCTCCTCTCTGACTACTCTCCTTAACCTGAGGAGGGTTTCGAGAACGCTCTTGTAGAAGCCCGGAGGGTCCTTTCTAAAGCAGTAGTTCGTGCCCGGAATCTTGTAGTGATTTTCGCATTCCCCCTCGACATATGTGTCTGGTCCTATATTGTATTTGACCATTATGTTCGGATACATTGAAGTAAAGTCTAGAACTGCTACGTTACTGTGAACTCCCTTCTTGGGCTCTAAAACAACAGCTCCCTTGTAGGGTTCATACTCTCTCTCTAACCTATTAGGTATTAGTTCACCCATCTTTACTGCTGACCTCATTAAGTACCACTCAAGTCTGTAACCTACAGATGCGGCACCAACCTGGTCGAGAGGTAAACCTGTCAGTGAGGATAGCTGCATCGCGAATGGGATAAACTTCTCAGAAAGCCTCAACGTCGATACGACGTCGTCTTTAGCGTAGTTGAGTAGTAGGCCTCTCTTGCTTCTATCGTCCCAATAGGCATGTATCTCGTGTCCAGGAATAAGAGTTCTCTCACTCTTTTTCATAACCCCTAGGTAATCAGCTACAGTATCTAGAGACTTTATTTTGATTTCAGGAATCTCTTCTGCGAAGTTGTATATATCGACATGAAGCCTCCCGGGAATCGAGTAATGTCCGTGAACTGAAGGCCTTGGAATACCACCGCGGACTCTCCCTATATCTAGGCTTAGACCCAGCTTGCTGGCTCTTTCAACAAGATACGGTAGGTCGAACTTGTTAGAGTTATATCCGACGACAATGTCTGGGTCGTAAGCAAGAACATAGTTAATGAACTCCTTGACTAAGTCCCTATCTTGAGGTGGTGACCCCTCGGAAGCCGTGAGTAACTTGAGATCTCCATCGGAAGTAGCCAGCGAAATCACGATCACTGGATCGCGCGATGGGTCTACAGCACCACGAGGATTATAGACTTCTATATCTAGTGCTAAGATCCTGAGCCTCGGGGGAACAGTCCTATCTAGAGGTCTTAGCCTACCCGCAAGTCCGTACATAGAGTTGACCCTGTATCCACTAACTCCCTCTAAAGGTTCGACCTCAGCTTCATACCACTGACATGGTGGTACGTCACTGTCTAGTACGTACCTCATGCTGAACCTTATGTCGGCCTCAACTACGTCGACTACATCTTTTAGCTTCTTAACTAGCTCTCTATAGTCCCTAACCGCTTCGGGCTTAACTGTAGTTATCTTAACTACCTTAACAGGCTTTCCATAGTACTTCTTATAACCCACTTCTGTGGAAGTAATGGGTGAATCTCCTCTAGACAAGATCTTGATCTTGCTCAAGACTCCATACTCATCGACTTCCTCTCTAAGGATTACATAGAAGTACGGTCTGAAGCTCTTGTCTACAATAAGAATTCTCCTACCATCATCAGATACTCCCCACAAAAGAATAGTGGGGACACCACCGTGGATCTCGTAACTCACATCGAGTAGGTAAAATCTTAACTTCACTTCTAGCTCCAAGAAGCTCTGGACTAGATAATTAATAAACATACAAAACACACAGAGCTGGAGATCTGGAAAGAGTTTTCACAACTTTTTCTATATAACTGAAACAACGTCGACTAACATCTAGCAGGGGAATAAGTTTAGTTAGGAGGCCTGCGAGTCTGTGAACTTGCTCGTAGTGAGCAAACTAATTTTCAATTTAAAGTGAGTTATGAAGCGAGCTACTTTATACAGAGATTTAAGGCTTTGAGCTACCTAGTTGTCTCTAGAGCAACGGGCTTAAGCATTGCGGTGACTTTAAGCGATAATGAGAGTAATGGTCAGGGCTACTCTGATTACGAGCCCCCAATCCTACATGAGCTCTTCATCAACTAGGTTGGCCGTCACTAACGAACTCGGGGGACACGAAGTCTACGTGAGTAGAGCGGGAGAATAATGAACAAGCGGTAGACCTATCCGCGAGCTGTGGCTGATACTATCTTGATTACGTCTCCGTCAGATACTTTATACTCCGCACCAGTTCTCTTGTTTTTGTTTACTATGTGGGCAGCTATGAATCCCTTAGCTAGCTCCGTATGTACTATCTCAGCTAATTCTAGTGCTGTTGTTCCTTGCCTAACGAGATAAGCGTCTGGGAGAACGTTTCCGTCTTTATCACTTAGCTTGGAGACGTTTTCGACGGGATACACTATGATCATCTTGAGCACGTCGAAAACTGCTGTATCTATAGCCCTTTGGACGCCGGTTCCTCCGTATTTCTTCATGAATTCCCTTATTTTATCTAGTGCTACCCTCTGTTTTGCGGTCAACTTTGATTCATCTAATACCTCAAAGCTCGGGTCGCCAGGTAAGTATCTTACTAACCCAGACCTAGCAGCTTTTCTTAGAGCTAGTTCAAATAGTGAGCTTACTGGTATAATCACTTTTCTATCCTTTAAGCTATTGATGGCCCTTCTATAGTTATCTTCAGCTTCCAGAATGTCCATTTTATTTGCCACTACTATAATAGGCTTGGCCAGCTCCCTCAGCTTCCGGGAGAATAATCTCAGCTCCCCCTCTCTCCATGACCCAGGCTTAGTGTTTTCGAGCTTAGCTTCGCGCAATGCATCAACTACATGCTCCCTTCTTATGGATAGACCTGAAACTCTCTTCGCTATTCTGGAAACAGCTTCATCCCAAGGTAATGTGTCTAACCCTCTTGAGAACCTATCCCAATCACGAGCTATTACTCCATAAAACCACTCATTTATCTCGTATTCTATGGACTCTATCTCGTCGAGGGGATCATAGTAGCCCGGTCTCACGGGGTTACCCTCTTCATCCGTCTCACCAGCCATGTCTACTATGTGGAGAAGAACGTCTGCCTGTCTTAGATCATCCATGAACTTATTCCCTAATCCCCTCCCTTTATGCGCACCTTTTATGAGACCCGCAACATCGTAGACCTTTACGGGCACGAACCTATAGCCCCCTAGGCAGATGGAATTCTTAGGATTGCAGTACCGGAGTCCTAATTCTACATGAGCACATTTTTTCCTGACGTACGCTATACCTATGTTCGGGTCTATAGTAACGAAAGGTCTGTTCTCGATTTTTGCGTCGAGTAGTGTAGCAGCTGAGAAGAAAGTTGTTTTACCTACATTAGTTTTACCGACAATTCCCACAATCACAGTCTGCGGTGGCATCTCCACTCATCCAAGTTAATAGAGCTTAATTAGAACTTAAGTTGTTACTATATCACACATATTTTTTTTGTGCTCAAGTGTGATCCGGTTCCTGAAGTGGGTGGATTAGTCTTCATTAGGTCTCTGCGAGGCCTCAACGTAATTCCCCTAGCTAGGCTTGCTCTAACGAGAATGGAGTTTCGAGGTAGAGACTGTAGTGGACTGGCATGGCTTGAGGGAGGTGAGGTGAGAGTAGTCAAGGACTCGTGCCCAATTGGTGAGCTCTATAGTAAGTACTCTATTGAAGACAGGTCGGCGATTAGCGTACTTGGACACACGAGGTACTCAACGCACGGAAAAGCTGACGCAAGGAACGCTCACCCACATACAGACTGCGAAAAGATTGTTGCTGTCGTAGGTGATGGAGCTATAAGAAACTACGAGGAGCTTTCTACGGAATTAGTGGAGAAAGGACACAAGCTTAGCTCGAAATCCGACTTCGAGCTCTTACCGCACCTCATAGAGGACTTCGTGAGAAAAGGGTTAAGTCATACGAGGGCGTTTACAGAAGCTGTAGCTAAGCTTCAGGGTTTTGTGACTGCTATTGCCCTCTTTAAAGATGGTTCAGCTATTGCTTACACGTCCCACCAACCGATCTATGTGGGGATCGGCAGAGACCTCTTGGCAATAGCTTCCACTCTCTCCAGTCTTCACAACATAGTAGTAAAGTATTCTGAAGTTAGTGGAGGTGAGATGGTTGTCATAACGAGTGAAGGTAGTGTAGTTTTTGCTGACTTGAACGGGAGAACTCTCTCGCGGCAATTCCTAGAATACGACCTCGACGAATCTCTAGTAGAAACAAGCGGGTTCCCCCACCACATGCTTCGTGAAATATACGAGATACCCTACAGTGTTTTAAGAACAGCTTCAGCACTCCAAGCCAAGTACTTAGAGCTGGCCTCTAAGATGATACATAGGAGTAACAGAGTTTTCGTAATAGCTAACGGAACGAGTTTTCATGCTGGCATGGTGTTCTCTTACTACCTCTCAGAGCTAGCTGGTATAGTACCAGCTGTAGTCAGCGCATCCGAGTTCTTGCTATACTACCTCGACGGCGTAAGTGTAGGTGACTCAGTAATAGCTATAAGTCAGTCTGGTGAGACCTCGGAAGTTGTTAGGTCTGCTTATGAGGCTAGACTCAGAGGTGCCACTGTAATAGGGGTCACTAACAACATAAACTCGAGGCTAACAAGGTTTTCAAACATATATCTACCCATAGCTGCCGGTCCAGAACTAGCTGTTCCAGCAACTAAAACCTTTACGTCAACACTAGCGTTGCTGTATACTTTAGCTAGATCTATCGCAACTATAGCTAGTAAGCCTACCTCTAGTACCTTAGCCGAGACTTGGAGTGAATTCGAAAACATACACAGCATTCTGCTTGAAAACCTAAACAAGGTATCGTTAGAAGCTGAAGAAGCCTCAAAACACCTCATAAAGTGCTCCAGTGGGTACGTCGTATCAAGAGGTATAGCTTACCCACTAGCTCTAGAGGGAGCTCTAAAGATCAAAGAAGCTGCGTACATACACGCGGAAGGCATTGAAGGAGGTGAGTTAAGGCACGGACCTATAGCAATCCTAGGCGAAAACATGTTCGTTGTGTTCATAGAACCTCTGGAACCAGTAGCTGCTGAAGACATGCTAAAGGTAGTTGAAGAAGTACTAGAGTATGGAAGTCCGATAGTACTCATATCTCACACCACTAAGAGTGAGAGATTTATGCGTACCGGGATAAGAGTGCCCAGCATGAAAAGACACTTCATGCCGATAGCTATAGCGGTAGCTCTACAACTCTTAGCCTATTACCTAGCTAGGTGGAGGGGGATAAACGTAGATAAACCCAGAAGGCTAACTAAAGTCGTAAAGATGTAGGAGCCGGCTATGATCGGTAAGCAGCAGCCTGCGGAACCAGGAGTGATGCTAGAACTAAACCAGCACTACAGGATAGGTGAGAGACGAAGTCAACCAACATATAAGATGCGGGGAACATCTCTAATCAAAACCTTATAAGTAAGTTAACACGGTCTATTGGGGGGTAGGCGGCCGAGCGGGAGATCCCCCGTGACCGGGGTTCGAATCCCCGCCCGGCTACCATAGCTTACTGTGTGTAGGTATGTTTTTCAACATATATCGCCTTAACTACTAAGGAGTTACTGTCTTTTGGACACGTACCAACCACCTTACCTACGTAGTCCCCTTTCTCATACTTTCTTGAAGATTCGTAACCGCACTTAGGACAGCCTACGAGCTCAACTAGTTCTTCTTTAACTACTTTAGACTTGGAAGTTGTTGCCGAGATCAGCCAGGGAAGCAGAGTCGTTAGTAAAAGCAGGAACAGAGCTATCAGTAGTGCTGTCATTAATGCGTCGAACTGCTGTAATAGCATCACTTAACACCCACAGTGTTTCCTACCCCCACAACGACAGCTATTCCTCCGTCTCTAACTTTCTCGGTGATGAGTTTCCGAACTACTTCGTAAGACTTAACAACACCCTCGTGTATTTTCTTAGAGAGAGGGCTTAGTGCCTCGACTTCACTCATTTTAACTACTACAGCGTCTAGGGGTATAGAGTACTTGCTGGCTACCCTCTCCATGGCTATCTTCTCTGGTCCTATGTCGCCAATAGCAGCACCGGTACCAAAAGCTACCTCACCTGACTCTTCGCTCTCCAGCTTTAGGGCAGCATCTACAGTGATTATTCTATCGATAGTGCCCCCCAACTCTTCAATAAGTTTTTCTAGGGCTTCACCTGGCCAACCGACATTAGAGCCCGGTCCCGACGCCTTAATGACGTACACCTTCCTACCTTCAACTTCAGTTTCATATAGGTCTGTTCCCTCCGATATCTCGCGAACCGGTTCTTTCCAGTTCACTAGCATCTTAGCAACTAGAGGACCTACACTATCACCTATTGGTATGCCGGAAGTAAAGGCGTCTAAGGAGTTTCTATAGGCCTTAGCTATCTCTACAAGCTCTGGCATTTGAATAGCTAGCTGCATCACTAAGATCCAGTTGTTATACTTAAGTCCTAGCTCTAGATAGTGCCTAATTAGTTTGTTTAGTAGTCTCAACACGCTCACTATCTCTAAGACCGTCTCAACAGAGTACTGAACGCTCCTCTCCGCACTATTTAAAACCCTTCTCACGTAGTCTCTAACGGAACTTTCTCGAACTCTAATGAGATGCTTAAACCTTCTTATTATGTCTGTGGGCTCCATGTCTACAGGTCTTATAAGGAAGAAGTTATCCATAAACCCCTCGAGAACCTTTGAAGGTTCTTTAATTCCAGTACTACTCATATACGCTACTGCCTTTCTTCTAGCATCAACCTCCATTTCCTCGAGAGTATATAGTTTCCTTCTCACAAACGAGGAGAACCTATGCAGTTGGATCCTCTGCGGTATATCAGTAAAGTTCATTAGTAATGACACTAAAAAGAGTAGCACTATTAGGTACGACGCTATCTCACTACCTCCGTTCACAGCCTACACCACATAGGTAGAAGTAGCTACATTTTTAACCTATTTAAAGCGGTCATCCAGGGATGGAGTTACATCATCTAGTCATTATTGGAGTCACTAATCATCCCGAGTGCCGCCGCGGGGATTCGAACCCCGGATCTCCGGATCACCCAGGCGACCGTATGAGTCCGGCGCTCTAACCAGGCTGAGCTACGGCGGCACTCCATAAGTGTGGTTCAGAGAAAACTTAAATAGTTTCATGGTTGAGTACAAAGTTCCAAGTCTAAGTCACTGTAGGTTGGCTTAGGTAGGAGGCGCCTCAAATTCCTAGCTCACGGTAGATGCTGTCTGCTGTGCGTTGTGATTCGAACTCATAAGCTCAACGACTCATGGCTTGCGGGCAATACGCATTAAGGGTTTTGGTCATTGAAGAACCGCCGCCCGTAAGGAAGGGAGTATTAAGAAAATAGCAATATGTAGGCAACGATTGAGAAGAGAACCAGGTGCTCATTGCAGACAGCAAGAGAAATGAGGAACTCTCTAGACAAGCGTTAGCAGGCTCTCCCCTCTAAGGGGCGGGTAACAGTAGGATATGTTGTGCGTCTACTAGCAATAAAGCAATGAAGATAAGGGATAGTAAATAGCAAATAAGTCGGTCTCTAACGGGAACCCCTCAGGGCTGGAAGGAAGTCAGAACATCTAACATCACTACTTTAATGCGTTTTCCAGTAACTTCAGAAAAACTGGGAGTAGTCCTTCCGTTATCGCCGTCCACAAACTCCTTGACGTAGAGACCTCCATCTACTCTTATTAATGTTTCTAGAAGGTATTTAGATATTAGGTTAACACTTACTTCATACACTCTCTTACGGCGGACCACGTCTTTCCTTCTATCGAGTACTCTAGTAGGAGTCCTCTGGTATATCACTTTATTGCTTAAGCTAAGAACTTTTAAAACGTCTTCTTCACGGAGTCCTTCTGGAGCGATCGCCACTATTCTATACGTTTTCTTAGTAGGTCTAGTCTTTATCGCTCTAACGTACTCTCTTGTCGTTTTACCGTATATGATCACCTGAGTCCAAGGTGTCGATCTCAGGTTTATTTCCTGAGTGTAAGTATTGGGGAGAGAGCGCCGGACTGGGTCTTTAATCTCTATAACCACAGGTCTACCATCTCCTAGCACTCTGGCATCCGCGTCTTCGCGGCCTGCCGCATGTAGTACAAGCTTCTTACCTCCAAAGATTTCTAAAACGCTTTGGCAGGTTTCATATATAGAAAGCTTGTACTTTCTTGTTCCATTTCTTCTAACCCAAGGCATCTGAGATATGTATCTACCTGTTTTTACGTACTTACCTCTAAGTAGGAGTGGAAAGACCTTAACATCGACTTTCCTATTCTCCAGGTCCAATACTACAAGAACATCTGGATTGCTGAAGCTTGGCGTAATTGATAGCTCCCTAGATACGTACTTACCGACTAGCCGCTTAACCTCTCTGCGCACGCTTTCCCAAGTATCGAGACCTAGCACTCCAATTACCTCCAGCTCCCGCTTTTCGTACTTTGAGCCAGCTTCAACACCGACAAGAAAGCTAGATAACTCACCCTGCTTATCCTTAAGCAGCTTAAGAGCTCCTTCTCCTAGTTCCAAGATGATTCTATCTAGCTCTGAACCGCATATATAGCAAGTCCCCACATGACCTAACTGGGGCTTTGGTTCTACAGGTAACGGTAGCCCGATGTTCACCTTCAAATTCTCTAACTCATCTTCTCTGAGTCTAATCTCGGCAAGAAACATTGCGAGGAAAGTCTTAATAGCTCTTCCGCGATCAGCATTATCTATTCCTCTACCGAGCCTAGCGAATAGTCTCCCTAAGCAACGGTCACATAAAGGGTATTTTAAAAGAACTCTTAACGCTGCTTCCATAACCCTACTTATGTTCTCCCATCTATCAGTCAGATCCTCCACCTATGCGGCCCAGGTCAAGTCCCTTGACCCGAAGCTTACCTCTCTTAAGGTCCTTTAGCATCTTGTTCACTAACTCATAGTAATCGAGAAGCTCCTTTACCTCATTGACTGTTCTACCGGACCCCATCGCTATCCTCTTCACTCTACTCCTGTCTATTATACTTGGATTATCGAGCTCTCTATACGTCATAGACTCTATTATACTGACCCACACATCTATCTTTTTCTCGCTTCCTTTAAGCATCTCATCACCTATTTTCAACATAGATAGTCCGGGTACCAGCTCGAGAACCTTTCTTAAGGGACCTAGCTTTTTAACGGACTTTAGCTGGTAGTATATGTCCCTCATGGTCATTCTACCTAGCGTCACAGCTTTTTCAAGGCGCTTCTTGATTTCATCACTCTCTTCGATAGCTTTAAACTTTTCTAGAAGACTTTCTATATCTCCTAGTCCCAGTATCCTCGCAACGAACCTCTTAGGATTGAAGAGTTCGAAGTCCTCAAGCTTCTCCCCATCCCCTATAAACTTGATTCTAGCACCAGTAGCTACTACTGCTGAAAGAGCTCCTCCTCCACGCGCAGTACCGTCTAGTTTTGTGACTATTATGGAGCCGATGGGAGTCCTCTCGTGAAACTTTTTCGCCAAATCAAGCGCTTTTTGCCCCATTGACGCATCAATTATGAGTACGACTTCTGAAGGCTTTATCGCATCAGCTATTTCCTTCATTTCTACGAGTAAGTCTTCTTCCTTACCGTAACCATGTCTGCCGGCAGTATCAACTATGACTATGTCGCATAGGTAGTCATGTAGTAGCTTTTTAATGGCTTTTTTCGCTATTTCTACCGGGTCTCCCTGCCTCTCGCCGTAGAAAGGAACACCTATGTAATCTGCTAATTGCTTAAGCTGGTCGTAAGCTGCCGGTCTGTACGTATCTGTTGTTGCTAGTCCAACTCTATATCCACGCTTCTTATAGTGAAGAGCTAGCTTGCCAGCCGTAGTTGTCTTACCACTACCTTGAACTCCCACTAGCAACACTACCCACGGAAAGCTTCTGGGAAAAGGTTCTGGTACCGTATCACCACCTAAAAGTTTTACGAGCTCGTCGTAGACTATCTTGATAAACCACTCCTTTCTTAAAATACCTGGTGGAGGTTCTTCCTTAAGTGCTCTTTCTCTAATCCTAGAGCTGAACTCTGAGACTACTCTAATGTTAACGTCTGCTTTAATCATTTCCTTCTGTAACTCTTTGATGAACGCTGCGACGGCCTCTTCATAGCTTTCAGAGGATCTCAGAAAAGATGATACAAGGTCTCTGACTTTACCGAAGATGCTAGACATGCCTCCTTTCCTGAATTTCCTCAGGCTTTAAGTAAGCGCATTATTTTCCTGATCCCCATGACCTCCCAGTACTCAACCTCACTACCACTTCGAATCCTACTCGCAACGTCTCCTTCTCTTGGAAGCTCTACCTCGAAAGTCTCGTAGGTTTCTAAGTCCATTAGTTGGACTCTATCTCCTAGAATAGCTATAACCTGAGCGGTTTTCTTAGCAACTATGGGAACCTCCACTCTCTGATCGACGGGAGCAACTAAAGTTTTTCTAGTACCGCTAAATATGCCTATAGCAACTACGTGAGCTTTAGCACTACCATGCTTGCCTGTCTTCGCTCTTGTCATCTCGACTATTCTACAAGGCTCTCCGTCTATGACTATGTAGCTACCCTCCTTAAGGTCGCCGAGCTCAGCATACTCGACACTCAACTAAATCACCTCAACTATGTACCTTTACAAAGCTTTAAAAGCCTCACTAGTTTTATAGTAGACGGTGCCGCGGTAGTATAGCCCGGCCTAGTATGCGGGCCTGTCGAGCCCGTGACCCGGGTTCAAATCCCGGCCGCGGCGCTCGAGTTCTTCTAGGTATTCATAGCCACTTCAAGTTGCTAATCGCTAGTTCTATCCTTGAGACTCTATTCCCGGATTTAGATACATACTTTAGAGAAGCTTGAGCTAGTGACTCAATCTATAGCCGCAGCGTACTACTAAAGCCAGCGTGGTCTTGTGCGAGGCTGAAATAAGCTAGAGTAAAGATGAGAGTTAAGGTAATGGCATGAGCTACTGCAACCTTATTTTGAAATAAAATATAATCATTTCATTAAATTATTTTACATAAAAAACATATTTCTATTGAAATAAAGTAAATGAGTTATAAGGGGTGTGGGTATGGGGGGATATGCTTATATTTACTGTCAGGAGAACCAGATTTGGGAGATGCAGGAAGTCAGGTACATAGTCTATGGGAAGCACGTCTATGGCAGCTTGTACGAGTGTAGATACGAGCTACTGGCTGATCCAGAGTTTCTTAAGAACATAGTTATTGAGGCAGCTAAAATAGGTAATATGACGTTGCTTGACATTAAGGTTTGGCACATAAGTCCAGGAGTTAGCGTAGTAGCTGTAATTCTGGAGTCGCACATAGCTGTACACACATGGCCCGAATACGGTTTTGCCACTGTAGATGTCTATTCCTGCGGGAAGCATTCGAAGCCTGAAGAGGCCTTTAAGCACATAGTCCGGGCTCTCAACCCAAAGCGGTTTGAGTATACTGTAGCAGATAGGTCCTACCTAGAGTAGACTAGAATAGCAGCAGACGTGAGAGCTCTATATTCATAAGAGTAGAGATAATAGCAATGCGAGTATTCCAGTTATTATTGCGATCTTCAGAGCAGACCTCACTTTAATTGCTGTTGAAATAATGTTGGTGCTCCTGATCATCTTTAAGGCCGACGTCACCACTATTACTACCGTAAATGTAGCTAGGGGGATGTATACTGAGGCGTTGTAATGCTCCGAGAAAAGAGGGAGTACGGAGAGCATGGGGACTGTAAGCAGGATTGCCGAGGCTACTAGAGCAGACCTCTTTAAACCGATTGTTCGAGGGAGAGACCTTACTTTACGTACAGAGTCCGCGTAGTAGTCCTCGACGGTCTTGACTATTTCTCTTCCTAAGAGTAAGGTGAAAGCTATCGCCATAGGGGCTATAGCAGAAGTCAGGGCCCCGTACTCTCTCACCCGGGCGCACACCACTAGGGATCCGTAAAAAATAGATGCACTGCCCTCGAAACTAACAACAATATTTCCCACGATCCCCCACTCTTTTATTTTTGCTGAGTAGCCGTACACTAAGAGAGAGTTCAGCAACACGAAAACAAACGACACGATGCCGAACTCTATTGAGAGAGCGATACCTATGAAGCCTAGAACTAAAGAGAAGTAGAAAACCTCTCTAAGACTAACTCTCCCGGAGGGTATAGGTCTGTAGGGTTTGTTAACTAGGTCTACCCTATAGTCAAAGTAGTCATTAATAACATACCCTCCTGCTGAGACAAACGCTACAACAGCGCTAGCTACCACTACCTCAAAAGCGTACAAAGGTCTCCCTAAAGCTCTTGAGGTAGTGAGCATGCCTAAGACAACGCATAGAACTGCTGCTACTACGTTATGAAGGCGGACCAGTTCTAGGTACGCCAAAAGCTTGTTCCTAAAGCTACTAGTAGACTTACGGTAGGTCGCTACTCCCGGCTCGCTCTTCTTAAGCAAAGTTATCAACACGAACACCTCGAAACCATTTCCGCCAACTCACTCACGGTTTTCGTATTATTCAAGCGTGGCGGCACACTATATTCTGCAGACCTCAGCTTATTAACCACCTCTGACTACCCCGACTTATTAACGTCCTCGTACCCATCTACATTCGTAGTTAAAACGTTTATCAACTTCTCTCTTTCTGCGCCTTTTTATGTTCAGGTACAGAAGCTTATTTGAGGAAGACCAGTTCCCCAGTGCTATTAAGTACTTTATAGCCTGGGTACTTCGCTGTTAGTTGCCTAAATTCACTAGACCTCAAGTAGTTAATTAAGTACTTCACTCCCGGCATCTCGAGGGAGTTTACACTTACCGCAACATCGAATCTTTCATACGCTATAGGCATGAAGTCCAAGCCGTATCTCTGAGCAACATATCTTAGTGTCAAGCCTACATCCGCTCTACCAGTTAGTATGCTTATTGCTACACCACTATGTGTTTTAGCCTCTGAGTGGTACCCCTTTATTTTATTTACTAGCTCATCAAACGATATCCCCAGCTCTACAGCTAGATCCTGCAGGACCGCATCAATCAGTACTCTAGTACCGCTGTACCTGCTTCTATTTATAAAGATAACGTCATCTCGAAGTAAATCTCGAAGACTTTTAACGTTCTTCGGATTGCCCTTAAGTGTTACAAGACCTACTTCTCTCGCATATCCTAAGACAAGAGCGACTCTACCTCCATAGCCGAGTCTCCTAATAGCTTCTTCATTATATGTCCCCGTATCGCGGTCAAGAATGTGCACGCCAGCTACATCAGCCACTCCTTTAGCCACTGCGTCAAGACCTACGAGAGAACCTGTTGCCACGTATTTGACTGTGAACTCGCGGCTTAATGCCTTAAGTACATCAGCAAAGAGGTAATCGTGACTACCTATCGCTAGTACGTCCACTATCTTGCGGTTATTTAACCTATAAACCACGACACTAGCTCCACTTTCGATGTAGGGTATTCCTGCCTGAACTCTTATAAAACCATCTGCTAACTGTAGAGTGTTTATCGAACCCGAGCGGTAGCTTACCGGAAAGGCTAGCATTCCTTTAGGTCCTCGTCTAAGTATTACCGGGACTAACCTATCGACACCTAAATAACCAATCACTCTCTCTGCTAACATAGCTTCTTCGGTGTACGTGATGTAGCTTCCGCGAAGTCCTAAAATCCTCGCTATCGCGGGTTTCACGAGGATATTAAATATCATCATCATAGATAGAGGAAAGCCGGGGAGTCCGAACAAGAGCTTATCTCCAATTAAGGCAATAAAGGTGGGTTTACCCGGTCTAATCTTTAAACCATGGGCGATTATACCCGGCTTACCAAGCTCATCTACCACTCTGTACGTAACATCGCTTATACCTGCCGAAGTACCTCCACTAGTAATTACCACATCGCACTCACTAATAGCCTTACGTAAGACATCTCTCAACCGATCTTCGCTATCCTCTACAACACCATAAAAAACTACTTCAGTACCTAATTCTCTGAGAGCTGCTTCCAGATAGTACGAATTAACGTCATAAACCTCTCCAGGCTTCAAGTACTTACCGGGCTCTACAAGCTCGCTACCTATAGACACTAAACCGATCCTAGTCCTTTTGTAGACCTTTACCTTTGATACCCCGACTCCAGCGAGAGTTGCTATCTCAGCCGAACCTAGTAAAGTACCTTCAAGAGCTGCTATATCACCGGAGAGCACGTCGCTTCCACCATAAGCTAAGTTTTCTCCGGGAGCGACGCTACGGTATACATAGATATATTCCCCAACTTTTTTCGTATATTCGACTGGAACTACGGCATCGGCTCCCCGGGGTACCATAGCTCCAGTAGAGACTTCAACGCATGTGCTCGGTTCTACAGAGTACCTAGGTTGTTCACCTACACCTACCGAACCCAAGACCTTTAATCTCACTGGGTTATCTTCGTCTACTCCCTCGAGGTCCGACGAGCGTACAGCAAATCCATCTACTTCAGATCTGTCGAAGGGTGGGTAATCAGTGACGGCGAGGATGTCTTCAGCTAGCACGCGGGCCAAGGCATGGCGTAAGTCTACTTCTTCGATAATTAGTTGCCTCGACTTTAGGTAGCCGTCTAACTCCCTCAAAGCTTCATCTACGGTAATCAGTTTACGGAACACCTTAGCCGCCGAGGTAGCATCCCTAGAAGACATACACTGCTATCAAAAAAGTTGGCTCACGTTCTACGGTTTCTCTAGAACTCTTAAACTCAGCAGATAGCCAGTGGTATTGTGTGGGAGTTAACTCTCTTGAGGTTATTGAGTGCTCGCAGGTATATAAGCACACCATAGGTAAGGAAACTCTTTTATATGGCATACTGGATGTAGTTTAGGTGAGCTATGTGAGAGTAGCGGACAATGTGTACGTGAAATCGGTCTTCGCTGTCCTACTCTTTGCGATGATGTTGCTTAGTATATGCGATTGTTTCAAGTTAGCTTTTGCTGTTTCCGGATCTTCAGAAGTAAGTTACGAGGATCCAGATAACGACTCTTATGGTCCAGGTGACTATGTCTACAGCTCAGCTTTCTACGATGCTTATAGAGCTGAGTACTTCGACTTAAGGAGGTTCTCAGCTAAACTTGATGGTGGCATAATTAAGCTGACCTTGAGCTTTACTAACTTGAGTAACCCACTTCGGTCACCTCTGGGGTTTTCACCTCAGATAGTACACGTTTATATTGTGGGGGCATGTGATAACGGTCGAACCGATACGCTAGGTCTCAACGTCAGGCTTAGGGCTATTGATGCGTGGTGTGCTTGTGTAGTTGTTGCCCCGAATCTCGGTGACTATGTATCTAGTGTTGTGTACGTTGACGGGAGAACTCAAGCAGTGGACAGGGTTTACGTCTTGAACAACTCCATTGTCGTCGAGATTCCTACTACTATAATAGCTGAAGCAGTTGATAACATAAACGTAACGGCCTGGAGGTACTTCATAGCTGTGTCAGCGTACGATCCTTCCTCGAGGGATAAGCTCGTAAGAATTGGGGCCATCGGATCGGATGCTCCAGTAATATATAATAAAACGGTTGATGAGCTAAACCTGAGGTATATACCGAGGGTCTTAGATATCCTAGCTGAATCCATCGAAGACCAGCTACTCACACTAAACACGTATTCTACTACACACGGTGATATAGCTACCGTCGCTGCCTATCCTTATGTTAAAGGCACTGTTTTACCCTCTAAGCCCGTAATTGAGGTTGTAACTATTACTACTACTAGAGCTATAACGGAGACCTACGTCAAAGCCTACTACTTACCTGGGGTAACAACTACAGTGACGGAGTACGTTCAAGTACCTAAATACGGAGTGGAGCTATACTCTCTAGCACTAATATCTGTCGCACTCGTAGTAATTCTAGCAGCAACCTTAAGTAAGAGGAAGTTTCTCAGCAAGCTAAGTTAGTATAGGAGACCTGTCCCCGAACGAGCTCGTGAATGTCTACCTTACACCCATCTTCTAACACCTAACTAAATTCCCACTCGGTTTGAGGTATCTAGGTAAATTCGTATAGTGGTCGCTAGTGTCCACTAGTCCACTAATGCCGTAAGCATTTATTGGAGCTATGAAGAACCTAAATACTACCTAAGGTCGCTGAACACGCTTTTCATAGCTAATAAAAAGTGACTCTAGAGGGATAATGAGTTGCTTATATATCTTAGTGGGCTCGTTTACTGTTGAGGAGATATGAGCGCTTCAGATCAAAATGTGGGGGATCCGGTAGGTAGTGAGGAGACCCGCTATTCTCAGGCTTCAGGGTATCTAGAAGTTAAAGGTAGAGTAACCGAGGTTACTAAATCTCACATACCTAACGTAACTGTGTACTCTATTGACTGCGGTGACATAAAAGTAAGGTTTGACGTACAGAGCAAGCTCGTGAGGCTTAAGTCCGGCGATGAAGTAGTAGTAACTATCAGTAAGCACACGCCTAATTACGAAAGAGGCGTCGATTTCGTAGCGTGGGGGTACGTTATAAGTTTAAAACAAGGTGAAACTCTCTTCAAGATGATCATATCTCTTTGGGGCTATATAGCTATTGTAGAAGCCAATAAGCAAGAGTTTCTCTCAGGGTTTAGCTTTATGGATAAGGTCTATTTCAAGATATCTAAACTAGGTACTTCAGTAAGTACCTAGCCATAACACCCGATAGAACTGGAGGAACGGACTCACCAACTTGATTGTACTGTTCTTCTTTACCTCCCACGAAGACGTGGTCATCGGGGTAGCTCATAAGCCTGGCCTGCTCCCTTACGGTAAGTAGCCGCGGTTCGTATGGATGTATAAACCTGGAGGAACCCATAACTGTTGGAGCTATTCTGTGTGGGTCTAGTTTTACTAGGTTCGGAAAAAGACGCCCACCACAACCTCGGTACTTCACTAATGCCGCCCCAGACCTGAGCTTCACAGCTCTCTTAAGCTTTCTAGCACTCAATGAGGGAGGTGGTTCGTGATTCGGTATGTCGGGATCTTGGGATGGGCTAGGCAGGTCTCCTATGGCGTCCCACACGGTCATCCTCTTACTAACTCTTGGTGGGTCTATTCTGATATTAGATATGAAAACACGAGTTCTCCTTGACGGTACCCCGAAGTCTTCTGCTCTTAGAATATTATAGAATACTGTCCCATACCCAGCTTTAGCGAACTCTGTTTTTATGGCCTGCTTAAGCTCTCCTTCAATGATACCAGGCACGTTCTCCATAATGAAAATCCTCGGCTTAACGCACTCAACTACCCTGACGTACTCTAGGACAAGAGAGCCTGTGGGATCTGAGTACAGTCTATCTATAGGACTACGTGATCGCCGTGGATTGGCTGCTGTAAACGGTTCGCACGGTGGGGAACCTATTACGACATCGACACGAGCCCTATTGATGATGTACATGATGTCATCGCAAGATACTTCTCTAATATCTTCGCTAAGAACTATCGTTCTAGGGAAGTTAGCACTATAAGTTCTAGAGACAGTTTTATCGTTATCTACTGCTAGAAGTACCCTATAACCTTCATCTTTGAAGCCTCGTGAGAACCCGCCAGCTCCTGAGAATAGATCAAGCAGAAACAGACCTGCGCTCATCCTCTATCTCTCTGCTCAGCTTTTCAACTAGTCGCTTGAGAGAGTCTACGTAAGGGTTCTTATCTTCTTGAACAAGCAGCGAAGAACATTTGGGGCACCTGAAGTCCGACTCCATAGCCTCATCGAAGGACACCCTAATACCGTCGTTTAGGCAGAGAAAGAATATGGTCCTCATCTCGTGGTCCAGTCTCGCTTTCAGCTTCTCTAAAGTCATTCTCTTCCGGTTTAAAAGCACTTGGTTAAGCCCATAAGAGTTCACAAACCAGTAGTAGATGAACCTACCGTCTTCAGGTGATTGAACTCTCCTATATACCACTAAGCCCAAGTCATTAAGCTCGTAAAGTACTCTCCTCACTGTTTGCTCATCTAGATCTGTCTTAGCTATAATGTCGCTGTAACTCAGTTCTTTATCACTATCAAGCAGAACCTGAAATACCTTCATGCCCTCACTACCTAGGTAGCTCTCGATGAACTTCAACAAACCCTCAACGTAGTTAGTCACGAACTATCACCTTCTTCTCTCGTGGACTTGGCTCTATGTATAATTTAGCATCAGAGTAGATAAGTTTTAGCTCTTTCCCGGAATAGAGCCTGTCTAAAAATATCGCTAAAGCAGCTATCTCAGAGTGTGGCTGATGCCCTACAGCTACGTTATAGTCTGATAGCTCATAATACACTCGAGGAACTTTTGCGGCACCTACTATAACTAGGATGTCTTTATTCAGTGACTTAATAGTATCTATCACATCATCAATGTGGAGACCGTACATAGTCAAGTGCACGACCAGCCCATTAGAATCCTTCCAGATCTTTATGTAGTCTAGCGGGTTAATACTATCCATAACCATGAAATCCCTACGGCCCCAGACTTCACACACTCTCCTCAACCTTTTAATGATGTCTTCATCCTTGACGCCAGCTATAACCATCCCAGAGGCTCCAAAAGCTCTAGCTACAAGTCCCACATGAGTTGTAACTCTCTTATCTCTCCCGGGTCTGTGTCCTAGCCTGAGCACTACTACTCGGGGCATCGAGTAAGATATAGATTACATAACTTAATTCACTAATAAGTAGCTACCAAGGGCTGAGGCGCAACTAGCTCTAAGTCAACCTAGTAGCGATTTAGGGTAGAGACTATTACGGCTTGAACCATCTTAGAACTACGTAGTTTATTTCCCCGTTCTTTTGGTTAGGCACTGCTAGCAACAGGGTCTTTCTGACGCTGTGCGATATTCTCCCCCAGCCAACTACGTCTCCAGGATCTAGTAGCTGATTCTCGGAAACTACCTTTACTAAGAATGGTGCGTGCTCTAGACCGGGTCTTGTTCTATAGACAGCAAAGTCCGCACCGTACTTAAGTGCGGATCGAACAGTAAACCCCTGAGACCTGATGTCTTCGTATACTGCATAAAGCTCTTCGAAGTTACTAAATGCTTGACTAACTATTTTCTGGAGTTCTTCCTTATCGACCTCCGCATCTCCGGAATACACCTTTAAAATTCCCTCTCTTAACAAAAATATAGCTTCTAGTAGAGAAAGTTCTAGGGGTACCTCTATGTTCGTATCCTTAGGTTTTCTCACGCCTACAGGTTTGCCGTAGAACCCGTGCGTGAATAAACACCTAGCCTTCTCTACATCAAAAACAACTATCTTTGAACCTATTAAGTATCCACTAACAGGTCCACACGACTTGAGCTCACTTAAACGATGAGAGGAACCAGATATAGGTAGCCACCCTCTTGGCTATATCAGCTGAGTCCTCAAGCTTGTCTAAAGCTTCCTTAAGTATAGACGCCCCAACAAAGTCTCCCGATATTTTCAAGCACTCCAACCCCCCCTCCCTATAGAGCTCGTCAATAGAGTCTTCAACCTTTACTGCTTCTGAGAACATCTCCTTAATGACCTTATTGTTGTCTACGTTCCTGATCATGTCACTCAACATGTCTATAAGCGACATTATCTTCTTAGATACTTCACTAATTATCACGTAGATCTTGTCCGGTATTTTACCTCCAAGCTTATTTACTAAGAATATCCTATAAGCAGCTGCTTCAAGATCCTCGGCTATTCTCATGGTCTCGTCGATAACCATTACGTATAGTTCACGTGAGGATATGTACTCAGATACCTTAATAAAGTACTCCATTAAGCTCATAGACGCACTCTCGATATCGTTCTTTAGCTTTCTAACTTTATCGTATCTCTTTTCGATAAGCAGACTCTGAGTAAGGTCTGTTTCTCTAATCATGGTGTTCAGTTCTCTTATCTCGTCAGACATCAGTCTGTAGATACCCATGAGTTGCTCAACAATATTAGACTCAGCTAAACTCACTTCAGCACCTGAGTAGCTCATCCTAATCTCCCAAGACTGTGTTTCAAGAGATATTTAAATATATCTTACTGCTGAACACCTCGAGAGCGTTAACCAAGCAGCACTTTCAATACAGAGCGTTGCGTTATTTCGTCAATCACTAATAGTAAAGCCCGTTTAGTGTTTTTACGCTCTTCGCAAGTCTCTCTAGGTAACTATGAATCCGCCGTGTCTCTAGTGAATTAGTTCATAAGCCGCTCGTAGCATAGTACCTGCTGGAGTACTCCGTTCAATTACTCAAAAGTAAATACTAGTGTCGAAAAGACCCGAACCATGTAGATCTCTCGACGTATAGCATAAAACGCCTGGGTCAAGCAACTACGTGTGAGCAAAACCCGTGGTATTTTTGCGTAGCAACAGTGTTTACGGCATATGACGCTGTTAGTAGTTAGGTGATGCGTCATTCGTAGCATTATTGCTAAGCTAAATTTGTTGTGGTAGTATACCGTAGTTGAGGTGTGAGGTTGGAGCTCCCTGAGCGTCTCGTGAGCTTAGCGAGTACTGTTAGCTCCATGACGTACAGAAGGATAGAGGAGCTAGTGTCTGGTCAACCAAAGGAGCTTTATGATGCGTCTATGCACTTGATTAGAGCTGGTGGTAAGAGGCTTAGACCCCTACTTGTTGCTCTTACCTCTAAGATGTACGGGCTCTCACTAGAGATCTCGTCGTGGGCAGCAGCAGCTGTTGAGATATTTCATAATTTCACGCTGGTGCATGACGACATAATGGATAGAGACGAGTATAGAAGAGGGGTTCCGACAGTTCACAAAATCTGGGGTGAAGCTCTCGCTATAGTAGCCGGAGACCTCCTCTTTGCGAAGTCGTATGAAGCTCTCCATAGGTTGCTAGACTACGGCTTAAGCTACGAGAGAGTCGTTTCAGCGATTAGGGAGTTGACTTGGGCGGCTAGAACAGTTGCTGAAGGTCAGGCACTAGACTTACTCTTTACTTCTAGAGACAACGTTACAGTAAGTGAGTATATAGAGATGGTCGAAAAGAAAACAGCCGGGCTATTTAGGTCTTCTGTACTCATAGGTGCCATAATTGCCGGAGCTTCCGATGACGAGTTAGCTAACCTAGCTGAGTTTGCCACAGATATCGGTATAGCGTTTCAGATAAGAGACGATGAACTAGGTTTAGTAGCCGACGAAAAGACGTTAGGTAAGCCTAAGTATAGCGACCTCAGGGAGGGAAAGAAGACCATACTCGTTCTCTACGCCCTAGAGAGAGCAAACGAGGAACAAAGGAAGACCATACTCAACTCACTAGGGAGAAGTAACGTAAGGCGAGATGAGCTTGAGAAGGCAGCTAGAACAATAGTAGAAATTGGGGCACTGGAGTTCAGTAATAAGCTCGCAGAGGAGTTTATAAGAAAAGGTATAGAAGCCCTATATCTAACAAACCCCAGAGATAACGAAGCTAGAGAGATGCTTAGGGATCTTGCTTATTACGTAACTAGGCGATCCTACTAGCGGTGGTTTTTTGTCTCTAAAGCCTGGTGAGGCTTCAGCTAAGGTTTTAAAGGACTTAGATGAAGTATTGAGGTACTATAGACCGGCAGAATGCTATATAGAGAACACCAAGATAGAGTGTCACGAACTAGCTCTCGAGTTGATTAGGAAAAGGAGTGTTGAAGCAGATCTTACGGTATGTAATAGAAGGAGAGACATATGCTTAAGTCTAGCTAGAGGCTCGAAGGTAGCTATAGTAGAGATATCTGGTTCGGAAGTTTACCCGCAGGTCGATATAGGTGATTATGTGAGAGTTAATGAACTGCTAGCTTACATAATAACCGGCAAAGGTGAAGTCAGGAGTAAGAGGTCTGCTCTAGAGGGTTATGTTGCGTTGTTGTACGAGGATCCGGCGTCAAGACCGTTAAAGTGCTACATTATACTAACTACAGAAGGGGGTGTAGTAAGTGGAAGTCAAGAAAGTTAGAGAGATAGCACTAAAGCATGCTTTAAGGAACTCGATCGACCATGGGGGTAAAGCTTTAGAAAGTGCTGTAGTTAGCAAAGTCCTTGGGGAGTTACCTGAATTAAGGAAGTATGCTAAGCAAATAGCAGAAGTAGTTAGGGAGGTAGTTAGCTTTGTGAACTCTCTCTCCATAGAGGAGCAAGTTAAACTTGTTAAAGAGAAATTTCCCGAGTTCTTTGAGGAAACTAAACAAGTCGAGCGCAGAGAAGAAAAAGTCCTTCCGCCGTTACCTGGGGTAGATAAACACAAAAGCGTTAAGACTCGATTCGCACCTAATCCAGATTTCTACATACACTTAGGGAACGCTAGACCTGCCTTACTCAGTTACGAATATGCTAAGGAATATAATGGAGTTTTCATTCTCAGATTTGAGGATACTGACCCTAGGATCAAGAAACCTTTACCGGAGGCATATAAAGCTATCAGGGAAGACTTAAAATGGCTAGGAATTTCTTGGAACGAGGAGTACGTTCAGTCGTTGAGGATGGAGCTATACTACAATGTTGCTAAAGAGCTTATTGCCCGAGGTGGAGCTTACGTAGATTTGTGCAGGCGTGAGGAGTTTAGAAAGCTTAAGCTCGAAAGGAGGCCGTGTCCCCACAGAGCCCAGAGTTCAGAGGAATCTTTGGAGCTCTTCGATAAGATGTTGTCCGGCTACTTTACCGAGGGAGAGGCTGTAATGAGAGTTAAAACGGACCTAACCAGCCACGATCCATCGCTAATAGATTGGGTAGCATTTAGGGTAGTAGATACCTCAAGGTATCCACACCCACTAACCGGAGATAGATACGTTGTTTGGCCAACG
The DNA here is from genome assembly GCA_038841535.1 of Sulfolobales archaeon. Classification (GTDB taxonomy): domain Archaea; phylum Thermoproteota; class Thermoprotei_A; order Sulfolobales; family NBVN01; genus DRZP01. The sequence continues at coordinate 153,382 of JAWBTQ010000003.1, forward strand.
TATAACTTTGCCGCAGGCGTTGACGACAGGCTTATGGGCGTTACCCACATACTTAGGGGTAAGGAACACGCTATAAACACTTTGAAGCAGCTTTATGTCTACAGAGCACTGGGATGGGAGTATCCAGAAGTAATAAACTTAGGAAGATTAAGACTTGAGGGAATGATCCTAAGTAAGAGTAAGATAAAGGAATTTCTCAAGAAAAGTAGTAGAGTAGAAGTCGATGATCCGAGGTTTGGGACGCTGAGGTCGTTAAGGAGGCGAGGGATTCTCCCCGAGGTTGTTAGAGAGATAATCATGGAAGTAGGAGTTAAGGGAACTGATGCAACTATTAGCTGGGAGAACATCGCATCACTGAATCGGAAAAAGATAGACCCGGTGTCCCCTAGAGTCATGGCTGTGCTTGATCCAGTAAGGGTTGTGATAAGAGGCGTACCTAAAGAACTCAATTTGAGGGTTCTAAAGCTAAGCTATCATCCATCTAATACGTCTCTTGGTTCTAGAACCATTGACCTTGGTTCGGATGATCAGGTCGAAGTTTTCATTAGCAGAGAGGACTACGGTACATTAAGTAGAGACGGTTCTCTGAGGTTACTCGAGTTCTGCAACATTGCGGTTGAGAGTGCATATAGAGAGCATGTAGAGGCGAGATTTGTGGGGTCAGGTGTAGAGCAGGCTAGGAAATCAGGCCTGAAGATAGTGCAGTGGGTTCCGGTAGCTAGCCACGCTAAGTTGGAGCTACTTAAGCCTGAGAAACTTAAGCTTAGAGTAGTTCGCGGTATAGCTGAGAAAGTCATCACGGAATTCCCACCTGGTAGGCTTCTTCAGCTAGTGCGCATAGGCTTCGTCAAGCTAGAGAAAGTCTCTGAAAAAAGGAGGCAAGTAAGAGCTATCTACGTGCACGACTAGGAACTATGAACTGGTTGAGTAGGACGTTTATAGCCTGCTTCTTTTAAAGGTAAATGTTTCACATAAGGTAATTAGGGTTGCGTATGGATTTAAAGTTCCTGGACTTACCTGAACTCAGGCTGAAGTACTATGTTTTCGGATCTGGAGGCTCTCCTCGAATTCTAATTACAGCAGCTATTCATGGTGATGAAGTCACTGGAGTGTTTGCTGCTTACAAGCTAGTTGAATACCTTAAGCAAAAGGGTAGTGTTAGTGGGACCGCGATCATTATGCCAGTAGTCAACGTGCTGGGGTTCAATGCTAGGACGAGGTTTAATCCCGTAGATTACGTGGATATGAACAGAGTTTTTCCTGAAGGCACCGGTTCAGTGATCACGAAAAAGATAGTTAAGTTCGTATGGGAGCTAGCATCTTCATCTGACTACGTACTCGACCTCCACTGCGCTGGTCTAAACTCTTACCAGTATATTCTCGCCCTGCACAAGGAGTTCCCAAAGGTGAGGGAGTTCGCTGATACCATCCCGTGGGATACAGCCGTAGAGTCTACGGGAACACGCGGGCAGCTGTTTGTTGAAGCAACACACAAAGGAATACCGGCAGTGATTATTGAGACTGGAGGAGGTGACGGTTACTACGACAAGAAGTGGGGAGAAGAACTTTATAGAGTTACCCTAGGAATGCTAGTAAACCTTGGGATAGTTAGCGATAGTAACGTCTCTACTTACTCAAAGAGAGAAAAGACCTACTATGGTAAGCTAGTTCATGTGAAAACTCCTGTGGAGGGTTTCCCGGAGTTTACCGTAGAGCCGGGAGCGTTCGTAATGAAGGGCGATGTCCTAAGTCAGGTTAGTGGAGAGACTATTCGATCACCTGTCTCGGGTAA